>JAEUJY010000145.1 GCA_016794525.1 Myxococcales bacterium | reverse complement strand
GGGGGGGTGGGGGGGCGGGGGGGGGGGCGGGGGGGGGGGGGGGCCCCCCTTGGGGTGGGGTGGGGGGTGGGGGCGGGTGGGGGGGGGGGCCCCGGGGTTGGCGGGGGGAGGGTCTTTTCGAAAGACCCTCCTCTTATTTCTGCCGGTACATGAACTGGACGATCGAACACACCGGCGCCGGCGACCCGTTGATCATGAACGGGTTGTATCGCCAGCGGCGGATCTCGCGCTTCAGCTTCTCGTCGTAGGCGGCGAAGCCCGACGACTTGAGCACGGTGACGCCGTCGACCGCGCCGCCGCGGCTGACGCAGACCTTCACCGGGATGATCAGCTGGGTCTTGCCCGAGCGGCTGATCTCGGTCTTGGTCACGTCGTCCGGGAAGATGTTCTTGTCGCCCGACACGCGCTGCTGATCGAACGCGGTCGGCGGCACGATCTGCGGGGGCTGCGGCGGGGGCGGCGGGGGCGGCGGGGGCGGCGGGGGCGGCGGGCCACCCGTGGCCACGCCACCGGCGACGCCGTTCGGATCACCGTTCTCGTCACCATCCGGATCGCCGTCGGGCGGCCCCTCGGCGCCGTCGCTGGCCTCGGCCGGCTTGTCCTCCGGCTTGGCGATGGTCGGCTGGACCGGCTCGGTCGGCTTGACCTTCTTGACGACCGGCTTCTTCTGCGTCTCGAGCTTCTTGCCGCCCTTGAGCGGGGGCGGCGGCGGGGGCGGCGGCGCGATGGCCAGGTCCACGCCGGACCCGGGCACGTCCAGCTTCTTGATGTCCCAGAACGACTTCACGACCAGCGCGGTCCCGGCGGCTGCGTGGCCGGCGACCACGACGATGAGCACACCCATCGCCCAGGTCATGCCCTTCGATCGCTTTGATTCCGCGTAGTTCTCGAACATGTCAGGCTCCTCGAGGTCCTACGGTCAGGTTCCGCTACCGGGGGGAGTTCCGGCGGGGGCAGCGGGGGCGTCCCCGCCTGCGGCTGCCTGTGCCTTCTTGGCCTCTTCCCGTAGAACGCGCGCCTGCTGGGCAAAGACCTGAGCTTCTGCTTGATCGATCTGGTACGCCCACGACTGGCCGTTGGCCACCGACCGGTTGGCCCACAGCCCCTGGGACGTGCCCCACAGCGCGATGGCCTTGGGGTCGAGCTTGATGCCCTCCTCGGCGGCCTGGAGGCCGATCTCGGCGATCTCGCACCGCTCGGCCCCGAACACCTTCTCGCGACCCCCGAACAGCTTGCCGAACGAGACGTTGGCGATGGCCGACAGCGCGGCGATCTTGCCGGGGATGTCCTTGGCGGCCTCGACGTCCTTCCGGTACCACTCGATGGCCGAGCGCCAGTCGCCGGACTTCAGGTAGATGCCGGCCACGGTCTGCAGCACGTCGCGCGAGGCGGGGTCGCGGTCGTGCTCCTTCTTCCAGAAGGCCAGCGCCGCCTCGTACTCGTCCGCGTCGATCCAGATGCCGGTGATGAGCTTGCGGATCTTGGTGTCGTCCGGGTGCTTCGCCAGCCACCACGACAGCTGCGCCGCGGCCTTGTCGGCCAGCGCCTTGTTCTCGGGCGTGTCGACGCCCGGCTTGAACATGCGGCTGTAGGTGATGCCGAGGTTGTGGTGCGCGATCTCGAGGTTGGGCGCCGTGGCGATCGCCTTCTCGAAGTGCGCCGCCGCCTTGTCGTAGTTCTGCTCGCTGTACTCGGCGTTGCCTTCCTGCACCTCGCGGCGCGCCGACAGCTCGTTGCAGCCGCCGAGGACGACGAGCGCGAGCGCCATCAGGATCGTCGCAGACACACTCGTCGGAAGTGACGGCCGGCTCATAAGCCGCGGCACTGTACAGAAGTGGTCCCCACGCGTAAAGAGGCTCCGCACCCCGCAAGGGATACACGAGCGCGCCGTCGCACGATGCCCTCGCGCCATAAAACGCCCTGGCACCCCGCCGGGTTGCGTCGACCGCGCATCGCACACATGTCCCAGCGCCGACGACGACGTGACGGCCCGACGCGGTGCGGCGTCCATCACTTCAACCTGATCGGGTACTGCACGATGTAGTCGGTGCGATCCGGCTCACCAGAGTCCGGAACCCGGATCGTCATCGCTTGCGTGCGCAGGCAATCGGTGAAGCGATCGGCGCTGGCGCCGTCGAGATCGTGCAGCGTCGGGTAGATGTCGGTCGGCGCCAGCGTGCCCTTGGTCACGGCGACGGTCATCGTCACGTAGACGAAGGGGTCCTCGCCGCGGTCGGCCGGGTCGACCTTCCCGCCGCACGCGGTCACCATCGGCTTGAGCTGCAAGTAGATCTTGGCGGTCACCGCCGAGTTCATCGTGCGCTTGCTGGGCGGCATCGGCGGCGGATCGATCGGCGGGCCGTAGCCGTCGCCGCGGTGATCCTGGACGACCGCGCCGTTGTCCATGACGTACGTCCGGGTGCCGCGATCGGCGGGGGCGCCGCCGGCGACGTCGCCCGGGGCCGCCGGGCGGTCGTCGGGCACCTCGACCTTGCCGACGGGCGTCCGGCCCGGGGCCGGCGTCGCGCCGGCCCGCGGCGCGGCCGAGCCGGCGGGTGGATCGGCGGGCGGCGACGACGAGGAGCTACCGCTGCGCCACCAGATGACGGCGATCGCGATCACGGCCAGCGCGACCACGGCGCCGATCAGACGAGCACGCATGCACGGGTACTAGCACCGACGCATCAGGCGATCCACTCGACCTCGCCGGCGAGCACGCGGTGACGCGCACCGTCGGCCTCGACGACCAGCGCGCCGTCGCGATCGAGCCCGCGCGCGAGCCCGGTGACGCGATCGGTGCGCACGACCAGCCCGGCCGCCATCCGCGCCTCCCACGCCGGCGCGATCGCGGCGACGCCGGCGGCCTGGTAGCGCTCGATCCACGGCGCCAGCTCGGCCAGCAGGCGCTCGAGGAACGCGTCGCGCTCGACCCAGCGGCCGAGCAGGTCGCCGATCGTGGCCGCGCGGGCGGCGATCTCGGGCGGCAGCTCGGCGGCGGCGCCGTTGACGTTGACGCCGATCCCGACCACCACCGCGTCGCCGGTGCTCTCGCACAGCACGCCGGCCAGCTTGCGCCAGCCGCCGTCGCCCCCGACCAGCACGTCGTTGGGCCACTTGAGCGCGGCGGCGGCGACGCCCTCGGCGCGGATCGCGTCGCACACGCCGACGCCGATCGCCAAGGTCAGCGGCGGGACCGGCACCGTCGCGCCCAGGCGCAGCACGATCGACAGGTAGATCGAGCGGCCCGGCGGCGACGCCCAGGCGCGGCCGTGGCGGCCGCGGCCCGCGGTCTGGGCCTCGGCGGTGACGATCGCGCCGTGGGGCGCGCCGGCGCGGGCCCACGCCAGCGCCAGATCGTTGGTGGAGCCGACGGTGGCGTGGGCCTGGCGGGCGACGCCGAGCCAGCTCACGCCGGCTCGAAGTCGAGGCCGATGTCGACCGCCGGCGCCGAGTGGGTCAGCGCGCCCACCGACACCAGATCCGCGCCGGCCAGCGCGTAGGCGCGCAACGTCGCCAGCGTGACGCCGCCCGACACCTCGACCTTGACGCCGCGGGCGTGGGCCAGCGCGGCGGCGCGCTCGACCTCGGCCGGCGTCATGTTGTCGAGCAACACGACCTCGGCGCCGGCGTCGAGCGCGTCGGTCAGCTCGCGCTCGTCGGTGACCTCGCACTCGATGCGCAGCGGATGCGGCGCCCGGGCCCGCGCCCGCTCGACCGCCGGGCGCACCCCGCCGCACGCGACGATGTGGTTGTCCTTGATCAGGATGCCGCTGCCGAGATCGAAGCGGTGGTTGCCGCAGCCGCCGGCCGCGACCGCCGCCTTCTCGAGGACGCGGTAGCCGGGCGTGGTCTTGCGGGTGTCGACGACGCGGCACGGGGTGCCGGCGACCTCGGCGGCGTAGCGGCTGGCGAGCGTGGCGACGCCCGACAGCCGCTGCACGAAGTTGAGCGCGGTGCGCTCGGCCATCAAGATCTCGGCGGCCGGGCCGCGCGCGGTGAGCAGCGGCGTGCGGCCGCCCTCGACGCGGGCGCCGTCGACGACGTGGCACTCGACCGCGATCCGCGGATCGACCAGCGCGAACACCGCGGCGGCGACGTCGAGCCCGAACACCGTCAGCGGCACGCGGGCGTTCATCACCGCCACCGCGCGGGTGTCGGCGTGGCCGACCGTGGCGGCGGTGGTGACGTCGCCGCGGCCGAGATCTTCGTCGAGCGCGAGCTCGATCAGCCGCCGGACGTGGGGGAGGAGCGCGAGGCCGCGCAGGGAGGACTCCGACATGGCGGCAGCATGCCCGCTGCCGCGGGTTACCGCCACTGCTCGATGCGCCACCCGTGCGCGCGGGCGTGGCGCCACAGCCGCACGTCGGGGTTGACCGCGACCGGCGTGCCGACCCGCGCCAGCATCGGCAGATCGTTGTAGCTGTCGGAGTAGAACGTCGACGTCGCCAGGTCGATGTCGGCCGCGCGGGCGAACGCCTCGACCAGCGTCACCTTGTGCACGCCGAAGCACATCGCCGCCAGCTTGCCGGTGAACCGGCCGTCGACGACCTCGAGCCGCGAGCACAGCGTGTGATCGATCCCGAGGCCGCGCGCCACCGACTCGGCGGCGTACTGGGTGGCGCCGGTGGCCAGCGCGACGACGTCGCCGGCGGCGCGGTGGGTGGCGATCGCGTGGCGCGCGGCCGGCGCGATCATCGGCACGACGTCCTGCGCGTACCACGCCGCCGCGGCCTCGATCATCGGCGCCTCGGGCTCGTCGGTCAGCTCGGCGGTCAGCTTGGTGGCCAGCGCCTCGAGGTCGAGCACCGCGGCCTTGTACAGGAGGCTCCAGCCGATCGCGCGCATCAGCCCGGCGGTCGACAGCTCGCCGCGCCGCCGCTGGAACCGCATCCAGCTCATGCCGGTGTCGCTGGTGAGCACGGTGTGATCGAGGTCGAACAGCGCCGCGGACCGCATCGCCGGTGGCGTAGCACGCTTCCCTCCCCCCGGTTCACCTGACAAGCTTCGCGGCGATGGCGACCACCGAGCTCCCGCCCTGCGGCCTGTACCGCACCACGACCAAGATCGGCGACTGCGAGGCCGATCGGCTGGTCTACTTCCACAACCACGGCGATCCCGGCCCCGGCTTCTACTTCCCCGAGAAGTGGGTGAAGAACCGCGCGCAGTTCTCGGCCCGCGGCACGACCGCGCCCAAGGGGTTCGACGGCACCGGCCTCAAGCCGCTGCCGCGCGAGGGCTTCTACCGGGTCGCCAAGACCTTCCACTGCTGCAGCAAGAAGTGCGTCGAGTTCACGCCCGAGACGTTCGTGCAGCTCGGCTACAACGGCAACGGCGTGGCGCTGTTGTTCAGCCCCGAGTACAGCGGCACCGGCTTCGACCTGCCCGAGCGCGGCACCAAGATCGACGACGACGTGCTGGCCAACCTGGTGCTCTTGCAGATCCGCGAGAAGAACGACGTCCGCGACGACATCCCGGCGTTCCCGCGCGTGAACATCATCCATTGAGACGTGCGCGGCGTGTGACCGCCCGCGGGCGGTCCGCGCGCGCGGGCGGGGCGAGCGGCGGGCGCGCCAGTCGTCGCGCGGGGTTGCGGCTGGCCTCGGGCTTGCGAAAGGCCTCGGCGCCGCCGGACGACGCCCCATGCGGGGGCGGGCGCCGGCGGCGCTCGCACGAGGACTTCCATGCGCTCGACCGCTCCGCTCTCCTTGCTCCCCTGGCTCTCGGCCGCGCTCCTGACCGCCGCCGCTTGCACCACGCCCGAGGACGCCACCGACCTCGGCGCCGACGAGGCCGCCGTGATGGGCGGCACCAGCTTCGACAACACCTGCCCGGCCGACGTGCAGGCGTACGTCGAGGACACGATGCTGCACGCCCGCACCGCGATCGCCAGCACCGCGTTCAGCCAGTGTCTCGATCAGGCGATGCGCACCGGCATCACGATGGCGGGCGCGTCGATCGGGCCGTACCGCAAGTGCAACGGCGACCCGTACTACGCCAGCGACATCGCGACCCAGGTCGCGCGCGCGCTCGCCGCGACCCGCAGCTCGAACTCGCTGGCGTTCAGCTGCTCCGACGTGCAAGGCGCCAACGCCAGCGCCGGCCTCGGCACGTACGAGCTGGTCGGCCCCGAGCGGATGAACCTGTTCAACTGGTTCTTCTACGCCGCCCGCAACTTCTACCTGCTGCCGCAGTGCCCGCTGGGCGGCAGCGCCGGCGACGGAACGACCTGCGTGGTCAACCCGTGGGGCGCCGGCATCATCACCCACGAGTCGATGCACCAGCACGGCTACACCCACGGCGCCAACGACCAGGCCGGCGCCAAGACCGCGTGCGGCTACGGCAGCGACCCGACCTGGCACTTCCAGGTCAACACCGCGCCGTACATCATCGGCACCTGCGTCGACATGGTGCTGCGCCAGTCCGAGCTGACCTGCGGCCCGCTCGACACCTGCCCGGCCGGCTCGGTGCGCATCCTCGACGGGGTCGGCGCGACGTCGTGCCACTGCGAGGTCGATCCCGGCGTCGATCCGATGGCCGGCGGTCCGGCGGCGATCATGAACGGCGCCGGCAACCTCGACGTCTTCGTGCGCGGCGCCAACAGCGACGTGCGCGAGCGCTACTACGCCGGATCGGGCTGGTGGCCGTGGGCGTCGCGCGGCGGCGCGGTGGCCTCGCAGCCGAGCGCCGTGGTCTACAACGGCAAGACCTACCTGTTCGCGCGCAGCGGCTACAGCGGCGCGTACGCCAACGCGCTCCTGCAGCGGGTCTACGACCCGGCGACCGCGGCGTGGGGCACGTGGCAGCTCGTCGACTGGACGCCGCTGGGCTCGGCGCCGGCGCCGGTGGTCAGCGAGGGCCGCATCGTCGTGTTCGCGCGCATGCCCGACGGCTCGCTGTCGCACAACATCTTCACCGGGAGCTGGAGCGGCTGGATCGCGGTGCCGGGCGGCGGCGTGCTCGCGTCGGCGCCGGCGGCGGTCGTCGCCAACGGCCGGCTGATGGTGTTCGCCCGCGCGACCGATCGCTCGCTGGTCTACAAGTACTACGCCAACGGCTGGAGCAACTGGATCTCGCTGGGCGGCCTGATCCAGTCGGCGCCGACCGCGACGATGGTCGGCACGCGCCTGGCGGTCTACGTGACCAACCACGAGGGCATCGTCCACCAGATCTTCTCGGACAACACCGGCGCGAGCTGGTCGGGCTGGATGGCGTTCGATGGCGCGGTCAGCTCGGCGCCGACCGCGATGATGGCCGGCTCGCGGCTGATCGTCTTCGCGCGCGGCACCGACGGCGCCCTGCTCTATCGCTACTACGAGAACGGCTGGACCGGCTGGTACTCGCTGGGCTCCTGATCCGCGGCGGCGCGACGGTCGTACGAGCGCCATGATCGCAGCCGCGCCCGGTGTCGCCGAGGTGATGCGCCTCTTGACCGCCGCCGAGGCGGTGGCCGGGATCGCCGCTGACCTGGCGGTCCGCCTCGAGGGGGCGGCGGTGCCCGCCGAGATCGCGGCGCGGGCGCGGGCGGTGGCGGCGGTGGCGGCGCCGGGGCTGGGCGAGGCCCCCGCGCCGGTGCAGCGCGCGACCCTCGGCGCGATCCGCGCGCTGCTGCGCCAGGCCGGCGACCTGGTCGCGGCGCCGACCCGCCCCGCCGGATGGAGCTACGACGACCCGGCCATGCTCGACGAGCAAGGCCGGGCGTCGCGCGGTTTCGGGCCCATCCTGGCGGCGCAGCTCGCCCGGCTCGGGCCGCCGGCCGTCGGCCACCGCCACGTGCTCGACATCGGCACCGGCGCCGGCCACCTGGCGCTGGGCCTGGCCGAGGCGCTGCCCGACGCCCACGTGACCGGCGTCGACGTCTGGCCACCCGCGCTGGCCTGCGCCCGCGCCAACGTCGCCGACGCCGGCCTCGGCGATCGGGTGACGATCGCCGCCCGCGACGCGACGGCGCTCGACGAGCGCGACCGCTACGATCTCGCGTGGGTGCCCGGGCCGTTCTTGCCGGCGGCCACGCTCGCGCCGATCCTCGACGGGACCCGCGCCGCGTTGCGGCCGGGCGGCGTCGTCTGCTTCGGCATCTACGCCGGCCCCGACGACCCGCTGGCCGACGCGGTGATCGCGCTGCGCACGGCGCGCTCGGGCGGCCTGCCGATGACCGCGGCCGAGGCGATCGCGTGGGTCGCCGCCGCCGGCTTCCGCGACGTCCACGAGGTGCCCCGCACGTGGTCCCTGCCGCTGCGGCTGATCGCCGCCCGGCGCTGAGCGTCAGCGCAGGAACACCTCGTCGAGCACGCGCACCCAGATGTTCGACGCGGCGTGGACGGCGACCGAGCCGGCGATCGAGCCGGTGGCCGAGCGCATCCAGCCGAACAGGAGGCCGGGGAAGAAGGTCGCCAGCGCCCGCGGGTCGCCGGCCTTGGGCAGGTGGATGACCGCGAACAAGAGCGACGACAGGATCAGCGCCCAGCCGACGCCGCCGCCGAGGAAGCGGCGCGTCGGCGGCCAGCGTCGCTCGAGGAGCCCGAGCACGCAGCCGCGAAAGAACAGCTCCTCGGGCAGCGCCACGACGACGATCTGCACCGCCGCGAACTCGAGCAGCGGTCCGGGGTGGCGCGGCCAGTGCGGGACGAAGCCGTGCCAGCCGCGGCAGGTGCCGGGCGGCGCCAGCTCGCGCAGCGAGCGCACGTCGCACACCGTGTCGTAGAACAGCGCGTAGCCGGCGGCGAACAGCGGCAGGATGATCGCCAGCGCGACGCCGGCGTAGAGCACGTTCTTGCCGACCGGCGCGGTGGCGAAGCCGTAGTCGAGCAGGTCCTCCTTGCGGCGCGCCGCGACCACGACCGGCGCGTACAAGAGCGTCACCGCCACCAGCGCGCTGCCGAGGTGGCCGATCAGCGGCAGCGTGACGTCGATCCGCACCACCGAGGCGACCAGCGCCGCCACCACCGCCCACGCCACCAGCGCGTCGCGCCCGGCGCGCCGCGCTTCGGGCGACGGCGCGGCCTCACGCGGGGCGCTCACCAGACGAACGCGATGGACGACTGGAACGTGAACGAGTGGTCGGCCTCGGTCAGCTGCTTCTTCAGCGCGTCGCCGTACATCAGGTAGCCGGCCTCGAGCGAGACGCGCATGTTGCCGGCGAACGACGCCTTGGCCGCGACGTCGATCTCGGTGCCCAGGTACTTCGAGTCGGTCTCGTCGGCGGCGCACTCGCCGTTGGGGCCCGAGCACGCGCGGAACAGCGCGGTGCCGGCGGTGGCCAGCGTGTCGACCCACGCCAGCAGCACGCCCGCGGTGAGCTCGGTCGAGGCCACCGGGGTCGGCCGCCAGCGCGCCTTGGGGAAGACGTAGTTGGCGTTGATCACGCCGCCGTTGGACATCAGGCCCATCGCGCCCTGCGGGTTCTCGACCGAGAAGAACGGCACGCCGTAGGCGCGCGCGGTCAGCTCGCGGAGGGTCTCCTCGAACAGGATCAGGCCGACGTTGAAGTCGGGGTGCATCGCGCGCTGCTTGAAGTGCTCGTCCTCGAGGATGTCGTCGCCCGACGCGTGGCCGAGCTCGAGCACCGCGTCGTACTTGTTCTCGAGCCACGCGAAGCGCGCGACGCCGGCGTTGATCGCGGCCTCCTTCTTGGTGTTGCGCGACGGGAACGGCACGCCGCCGAAGGTCTTGCCGCCGATGTAGTAGGCCTCGCCCTCGGTGAACATCTTGCCGTAGCGGATGCGCCACCACAGGTCGGCGATCCACACCTTCGAGCCGGTGTCGACGCACGGGTACGGCTGGCCGTCGAACGTGCCGCACACCGCGGTCGGGTCGGTCAGGCGCGACGGCTGGGTCGAGCCCTCCTTCGACGTGCGCAGCACGCCGTAGAAGCCGACCCGCAGCTCGTCCTGGAACGACTTCTTGTCCCAGTCGGGGTCGTTCCACACCGCCAGCACGACGTGCTCGTTGACGTCGTCGTCCGAGCCGCGCGAGATGAAGCCCTGCTGGCCGAACGGGCGGAACTTGCGCTCGAACGCCTCGAACGGCAAGAGCGGCGCCTCCGACAGCTTGTCGAACGCGTAGCCGAGCACCAGCGGGTGGTCGACCTTGCCGAGCTTCTTGAGCGTCCGGTAGATCGTGATCGGCTTGGTGATGAACAGGATGCGATCGGCGCTCGACCCGAAGTGGTTGTCGCCGAAGTCGTCGTCGAAGAAGTTGTCGAGGATGCGCCGCTGCGGCTCACCCTTGGGGCTCTCGGGATCCATCCAGCCGGTGCCGCCGCCGTTGGCGAGCAGGCCCATGCCCCAGTGCGACGGCATCCGCCCGACGCGCATCAGGCCGACCGGCACCGGGAACTGCACCCAGGCGCGGCGGATCGTCACCGAGTCGCCGACGGGGCCGCCCAGGTAGCCCTGGTTGGAGCCGTCGGTCGCGAACAAGGGCGCCGTCGACAGGCCGTTGTTGTCGCCCCACAGCACGTCGTCGAGCGCGTCGATCTGGAAGTTCATCCGGACCTGCTTGCCGAACTGCAGGGACGGCATGATGCGCAGGCGGCTGACGATGTAGCTCGTCGAGCGGATGTCGGGGATGATCAGCTGCTCGCCGTTGCCCGGGTAGGTGGTCACGACCCGTGGCTGCGGCGCCAGGTTGGTGAGCGTCACCGTGCGGGTGCGGAAGTAGCCCTCGCTGGCCCACTTCAGCTCGGTGAGATCGGCGTGGGCCGGCGCGGCCAGCGCCAGCAGCGCCCCACCGGTGACGACAGAGAGCAGACGGCGGTTCATGAGTCCCCCGGACATGCCGTGACCATAACAGAAACGCCGGGGGCTTTCGGCCACCCGGCGTCGCCGTCACGAGGCTTTCGCCGCGTCATCCGCCCGACCCGCGCAGCACGCGCTCGCGTTTCGGGTGGGGGCCCCACGGCATCCACCCGACCCGCGCAGCACGCGCTCGCGTTTCGGGTGGGGGCCCCACGTCATCCACCCGACCCGCGCACCACGCTCTCGCGTTTCGGGTGGGGGGACGTCCCCGCCACACCGTGGTGGCGCATGACGCCTGGCGCGCCACCTGCCACCACCTGGGTCTTTTCGAAAGACCCTCTCTGTATCACTGCCGCTTCGGCTCGAACGATCCGGTGATGACCGCGTTGGCCTCGACCGGCGACGGCATCTCGGACAGCAGCTTGAGGCCCGCGGCGCCCATCGCCAGATCGGCGGCGGTCGGGAAGCCCCACACCTGGATGTACGCGGGCGCGGTCTGCGGCGGCAGCCCCAGCACGACGAACAGGCCGTCCTTGTTGGTCGTCGGCGCCTGGCTGTGACGCACCGGGAGGCTGGTCGAGGCGGCCGAGAAGTAGAACGTCTCCGCGCCCGGGAGGTGGGCCACGGTGCCCATCGTCGAGCTGACCGTCGCCACCGCGTTCGAGACCTCGCGCCCCTGGCAATCGCGCATCGCGCCGGCCAGCACGCCGTCCGCGGGATCGCGCGTGACACCGACGAACGCCGGCAGCGCGTTGGCCGTGGACTCCGACACCGCGCTGATGTTGAGGTTCTGGGTCGGGTTGCTCGGCGTGAGGTACTGGTTGAGCAGGTAGGTCTTGAGCCAGCCGGCGGCCTCGATCTTGAACCCGACGCGGGTCTGCCCCGACGGCAGCACCGGCACCATCATCGAGTAGTCGCCGCGCGTCTGCGCGACGTTGCTCGACGTGGCCTGGACCAGGTTGCCGGTCGTGTCGAAGCCGGCGAAGGCGGTGACGGTGGCGTTGCCGATGGAGTTGCTGCTGGTCTGGAAGTCGCGGATCTTGCCGGTCAGCGCGATCGTCTGCGTCGACGGCTGGTCAGCCGACGGCGTGTTGAGGCAAGTCCAATCGGCGTCACCGATCTCCACCCACGAGCCCGTCGAGTCCGAGTTGGCCTTGGTCACGGCGGTCGGGACCGGGAACCCCGGGTTCTCCAGCATGGGCGCGTCGATGGTGGTCGAGCCGCCATCGTCGCCGCAGGCGACGAGAGCGAACAGGGGAGCGAAACCGAGAGTCGCGAGACGGCGCATGAATCCTCCACAAGGCAGTCGAACAAACGCGGCGGAGCCCCCCCGCGCGTCCTGCGTTGTATCGAGGCCGGGGCCTGATTGCAAACAGTTCAGGAATCGGTCCCTCGGGTCGACCGGGGTGGCCGGCGGCGGTCGCCGCCGACGGTTGCGCCCCCGCGAAGTGGTGGCGGCGGGCCGGCCTCGTGTACGATCATCGCCGCGTGGCACGCCTCGGTGACATCCTCGTCAAGCTCGGGCTGTGTACCCCGGAGCAGGTGCAGAGCGCGCTCGCGGCGCAGGTGCTGTACGGCGCCCGGCTCGGCACCAACCTGATCGAGCTGGGCCACATCAACCTCGACAACCTGGCGCGCGGGCTGGCCCGCCGCGCCAAGCTGCCGGCGGCGCTGGCCGGCCACTTCGAGCGCCGCGACCTGGCGATCCAGGCGATGGTGCCGGCCGACCTCGCGGCCAAGCTCAAGGCGGTGCCGCTGGGCAAGCTGGCCCACGACTCGGACCGCATCGCGATCGCCGTGCGCGATCGCCTCAGCGAGCACGCCCGCGGCGAGCTGGCGTTCCACCTCGACGTCGAGCCCGACCAGCTCGTCGAGGCGGTCGCGCCCGAGCTCCGGCTCTACTACCACCTCGAGCTGGCGTACCAGATCCCGCGCGCCAACCGCTTCCTGCGCGTCGATCGCGATCGCTCGGGCGTCATCTCGGTGCCCCAGGCGCCGCCGACCGCCAGCGAGGACTCCGACGTCGACATGCCGGCGTGGAGCGGCGACGCGGCGGCGCCGACGCCGCCGCCGGTGACCCCGAGCAGCGACGTCGAGCCGGCGGCCCTCGACTACCAGACCGCGCCGGCGGTCGACGACGACGTCGGCCGCGCCCGCCGCCGGTTCGTCGCGCAGCTGGGTCAACCGCAGCCGACCAACCAGCTGGCGCGCATCGCCGTGCGCCAGGTGATCACCGAGGTCGGGCTGCGCCCGGTCAGCGAGCTCGGCGACGGGCCGCCGCGCACCAAGGACGACCTGCTGCGCGCGATCCGCCGCGCCCCCAGCCGCGACCGCGTGGCCGAGCTGGTGCTGACGTCGCTGGCCGACCTGCCCGGCGTGCCGCTCGACGCGGTGGCGCTGCTGGTGGTGCGGCAGCGGGTGGCGATGGGCTGGAAGGGCGTGTGCAACGAAGGCAGCGCCGCGATCGAGTCGCTGGCGCTGGCGCTCCACGGCGAGGGCGTCGTCGCGCGGTGCTACCAGGAGCAGCGGCCGCTGACGGTCAGCCTCGCGCCGGCGACCACCGCCGAGGTCGATCGCCAGATGTGGTCGGTGATGGGCGGGCGCCCGCCGACCGCGGCGACGATCGCGCCGATCTCGATCGGCGATCAGATCGTGTGCATGCTCTACGGCCACGGCCACGTCGACCTGACCGAGGCCGCGACGATGGTGGTGGCGATGGCCGAGGCGTCCGGCGTCGCCTTCTCGCGGCTGCTGCGCGCGGCGCAGCGCTGAGCCCGCCCGATGCCGACCACGCCGCCGCCCGCCGAGACCGTCGAGTTCGGGCGCGATCGCGACCTGACGGTGCGCGGCTTCACGCTCGAGGTGGTCGAGGGCGCGCCGCCGGCGTCGGTGCGCTCGAGCGGCGGCCAGTGCGCGATCGGCTCGCACCCGCTCAACGGGCTGGTGGTCGACGATCCGACGGTGTCGCGGTTCCACTGCGAGCTGGTCGGCGACGCCCGCGGCGTGCGGGTGCGCGACCTGGGCAGCAAGAACGGCACGATCCTCGACGGCGTGCGCGTCCACGACGCCGAGCCCAAGGACGGCAGCCTGGTCCGGCTGGGGCGCGCGGTGGTGCGGATCGGCCTGGCCGCCGAGCCGCAGGCGCTGCGGCTGTCGACCAAGGCGCGGTTCGGCGGGCTGGTCGGCGACTCGACCGCGCTGCGCGCGTGCTTCGCGATGCTCGAGCGCGCCGCCGCCACCACCGCGACGGTGCTGATCGACGGCGAGACCGGCACCGGCAAGGGCGCGATGGCCGAGGCGATCCACGTCGAGAGCGCGCGCAAGGACAAGCCGTTCGTGATCGTCGACTGCGGCGCGATGTCGCCGACGCTCCTCGACAGCGAGCTGTTCGGCCACGAGAAGGGCGCGTTCACCGGCGCCGAGCGGGCCCGGGTCGGCGCGTTCGAGGAGGCCGACGGCGGCACGCTGTTCCTCGACGAGATCGGCGAGCTGCCGCTCGACCTGCAGCCCAAGCTCTTGCGCGTGCTCGAGAACCGCGAGGTGCGGCGGCTGGGGCAGAACACCCGCCGGCCGGTCGACTTCCGGCTGATCGCCGCGACCAACCGCGACCTGCGCGGCGAGGTCAACGCCGGCCGCTTCCGCTCCGATCTCTACTACCGGCTCGCGGTCGTGAAGATCACCGCGCCGCCGCTGCGGTCGCGCCCCGAGGACCTGCCGGCGCTGTGCCGCGCGATCCTGGGCGGGCTGGGCGCCAGCGCCGCCGAGCTGGCGGCGATGACGACGCCCGAGGTGCTGGCGCGCCTGGCCGGCAGCGCCTGGCCCGGCAACGTCCGCGAGCTGCGCAACTACCTCGAGCGCAGCCTGGTGCTCGAGGGCCCGGCGCCGCTGGCGCCGCTGACCGACGGCGACCGCCCGGGCGGCGCGATGGCGATCGATCCGTCGCTGCCCTACGCCGAGGCGCGCCGGCGCATGCTCGACGAGTTCGAGCGCGGCTACGCCGAGGCGGTGCTCAAGGCCCACGGCGGCAAGGTCGCGGCCGCGGCCCGCGCCGCCGGCATCGCGCGCTACTCGTTCTATCGCCTGCTGCGCCGGGGCGACGGCGATCCGTCACCCGAGCGGTGACACCGGGGCGCGTCGGATCGCGCGGTTACGCGGGCACGGTGGCTGCAATCTCGCGACGGCGATGCAAGCCGCCTCGCACCAGCTGATCGCCCACGTCGCGCGTGACCACCACCAGTACCTGCGCGGCTACGCCCGCCACCTGTGCCGGGAGTCGGCCGACGCCGACGATCTGATGCAGGACGCGCTCCTGGCCGCGCTGCGCCGCGACCAACCGCTGCCCACCGTCGACGACGCCCGCGCGTGGCTGACCACGGTGATCCGCCGGCGCTTCCTCGACGGGTGCCGCCGCCGCGCCACCCGCCGCCGCTGCCAGGCCGCGCTGGCGGCGACCACCGCCGCGACCCCCGAGCCGCCGCCGCCGTGGTGGCACGAGCTGGATCTCGACACCGTCCGCGACCACCTGCACACGCTGCCGCCGGCGCTCGCCGCGCCGTTCCGGATGTTCACCGTCGAGCGCGCCTCGTACCGCGCGATCGCCGACCGGCTGGGCATCCCGGTGGCCACGGTCGGCACCCGCATCCTGCGGGCCCGGCAGCGCCTGCGAACCCGGCTCGCCGCGCTCGAGGCGGCGCGGGGGCCGGCGGGCGATCACGGCGATCGCGGCGATCGCGTGTCACCGCCGCGGTGACACTTGACCCGGCGCCCGCCTCCCGGCATGGTCCGCCCGTGACCGACGGCGCCGTCAAGAAGCACCGCCACGATCTCGGCCATGAGGATCATGGCCCGGTCATGGCGGCGGGTACCACCCGCGCGATCCAGGGCCTGCTCGGGCTGTGGATCGCCGGCACGCTGATCGCCCTCCTGTGGGCGATGGTCGACGCCGGCCGCGGCCCGACGCCGCCCGCCGCCGACCACGGCGACGCCACGCACCAGGCCCGGTAGCTGCGTGGGGCTCATCCCCGACGAGACCATCAGCGAGATCCGCGCCCGCGCCGACATCGTGTCGGTGATCGGTCAGCACGTCCAGCTCAAGCGCGCCGGCCGCAACTGGAAGGGGCTGTGCCCGTTCCACGGCGAGAAGTCGCCGTCGTTCAACGTCTCCCCGGACAAGGGCTTCTTCTACTGCTTCGGCTGCCACAAGAAGGGTGACGTCTTCACCTTCGTGATGGAGCTGCAGGGCAAGAGCTTCCTCGAGGCCGCCGAGACCCTGGCCGCGCAGTGCGGCGTCGTGATCCCCGAGACCACCCACAACCCCGAGGTGGCGCGGGCCCGCGGCGAGCGCGCGACGATGCTGGCGATCAACAAGCTCGCCACCCAGTTCTTCGTCGAGACGCTGGCCAGCCCGCGCGGCGCGGCCGGCCGCGCGTACCTCGACAGCCGCGCCATCGGCGGCGAGCAGCGCGCCGCGTTCCAGCTGGGCTTCGCGCCCGCCGACTGGCACGGCCTGGCCGACTACCTCCAGGCCAAGCGCGCCGATCTCGAGGCGGCGGTGAAGGTCGGGCTGATCGCGCGGCAGCCCAAGGCCGGCGGCTTCTACGACCGGTTCCGCGAGCGGCTGGTGTGCCCGATCATCCTGCCGGGCAACGAGGTCGCCGGGTTCTCGGCGCGGCTGGTCGCCGACGCGCCCAAGGACAGCCCGGTCGGCGCCAAGTACATCAACAGCCCCGAGAGCCCGGTCTACAAGAAGTCGCGCCTGCTGTTCGGCCTGGCCCAGGCCCGCGACGCGATGCGGATCAAGGGCCGGGCGGTGCTGGTCGAGGGCAACTTCGACGTCATCTCGATGCACCAGGCCGGCTTCACCGAGACGGTCGCGCCGCTGGGTACCGCGCTGACCCCGGAGCAGGTCGAGCTGCTGCGGCGCCAGACCAACGAGGTCATCCTGTTCTACGACGGCGACCGCGCCGGCCGCGCCGCCACCCGGGCGGCGCTGAGCCTGATGCTGGCGGCCGAGGTGCCGGTGCGGATCGCGTGGCGATCCCGGGGCGACGGGGTGCGGCTCGAAGGCCAGGACCCCGACTCGTTGCTGCGCGGGGGTGTCGACGTCGGCGCCAGCCTGGACCACGCCCGTGACGGTCTGGCGCACTACGCGATGCTCCTGTGGGACGAGGCCCGCGACTCGGCCAGCCAGCGCGGCGCGGTGCTCGAGGACCTGGCCCGGCTGGTGGCCAACATCAAGAACCCCAACCGTCTCGAGGTGGTGGCCTCGGATCTGTCGACGATGCTCGGCGTCCGACCGGAGGCCATCACCCGCGCCGCGGCCCGCGCCGCCCGCGCCGGCAGCGACGCCCAGCGGCCGCCGCACTCCGGACCCTCAGAAAGCGCCGGACCCGCGCCGGTGGACCCTGCCCCGCGGCCGCCCCAGGGCCCCGTCCCGCAGCACGAACTCGACCTGCTGGCCCTGGTGGCCGATCATCCGACCCTGTTAGCAACTCCTCAAGCAAACAGGGCTTTTTCGCTCTTGACGGATGACCGCCTTCGCGACATGTATTCCGCCGCGCGCGCGGGGGCGTCCCTCGCCGTGCTTGCGCCCGATCGTCTCCCGCCCGCCGCCATCAAGATCCTTCTCGCCGGAAGCTACGCCCAGCACCCCAAGCCAGACGCCGTCCTCGATGCCAAGGTGAAGGAGCTCGAGGTCGCCGCGTACAAACGCAAGACGATCGCGCTCGAACGTCAGCTCGCACAGGCCAAGAACATCGGGGACACCGAGGAGATCCGTCGCCTCGTCCTCGAAGTGATGAACACTAGGAAGCAGGTCGATTAGCCATGGCCAAGTCCGCCCCGTCGAAGTCCAAGTCGCCGCCCTCGAAGCCGGCCGCGCCCGCGAGCAAGGAGGCCAAGCCTGCCAAGGAGGCCGCCAAGGCGGTCAAGCCCGAGGCCAAGGTCGAGGTGGCGAAGGACAGCAAGGACGTGGCGAAGAAGGAGCCGATGGCCAAGCCGATGCGCCCCGCCAAGGGGGCCAAGTCGGCGCCCAAGCGCCAGCCGTCGAACTTCGACGACGAGGACGAGCTCGACCGCCCGGTCCGCGAGGACCTCGACGTCGACGACGACGACGACGCGCCCCGCCGCTCGTCGGCCAAGGAGGCGGCCGACGCCGCCGCGATGGAGGCCGAGACCAAGCGCCCCGCCGGCAAGAAGAACGGCGCGGTGCCGGCCAACCAGTCGAAGCTGATCGAGCTGGGCAAGGCCAAGGGCTTCCTCACCTACGACGAGATCAACGACCACATGCCGGACGACGTCGTGTCGACCGAGCAGATCGACAGCTGGCTGTCGTCGCTCGGCGATCACGGCATCGCGATCGTCGACGGCGCCGGCCCCCGCCCCACCGGCGAGGACAAGCCGCTCGAGCTGGGCAAGGAGAAGGACGACGAGGAGGGCGCCGAGCCCGGCGAGGGCAGCCCCGCCGCCGCCGGCGAGGACGAGGAGTACGCCTACAGCCGCACCTCCGACCCGGTGCGCATGTACCTGCGCAAGATGGGCTCGGTGTCGCTGCTCACCCGCGAGGGCGAGGTCGAGATCGCCAAGCGCATCGAGGAGGGCGAGCGCCGCATGCTGCAGGCGGTGCTCAACTCGTCGGTCGCCGTCGAGGAGCTGCTCGAGACCGGCGAGCGCCTGCGCAAGGGCAAGGCCCGCGTCAAGGACGTCGTCAAGGACATCGACGAGGAGGAGGGCGAGTTCGACGAGAAGTGGCACACCGAGCGGGTCTGCAAGGTCATCGACAAGATCCGCAAGACCCAGCGCGACAACGAGAAGCTGATCGAGAAGCTCAACGAGCGCGGCGCCACCGAGCCCAAGAAGAAGAAGATCAAGGACGAGCTGCGCGAGAACCGCGAGCAGATGTTCGACGACCTGTCGGACCTGCGGCTGTCCAAGCCGACCGTCGACCGCATCGTCGCGCAGCTGAAGAACCTGATCCTCAAGCTCGACAAGACCGAGGCCGAGGTCCGGGACGCCGAGCGCAAGGCCGGCATGCCGGCCGCCGAGCTGCGCAAGACCCTGCGCGAGATGAAGGCCTCGCCGGCCAAGGCCCGCGCCGTCGGCAAGAAGGCCATGCTCACCGTCGCCGACTTCGAGGAGATGGAAGAGCACATCAAGAACGCGCAGCGCAAGATCGTCATCCTCGAGACCGAGGCCAAGACGAACGCGCCCGAGCTGCGCTCGACCTACCGCGACATGAGCGAGGGCGAGCGGATGGCCGAGCGCGCCAAGAGCGAGCTGGTCGAGGCCAACCTGCGCCTGGTCGTGTCGATCGCGAAGAAGTACACCAACCGCGGCCTGCAGTTCCTCGACCTGATCCAGGAGGGGAACATCGGCCTGATGAAGGCCGTCGACAAGTTCGAGTACAAGCGCGGCTACAAGTTCTCGACCTACGCCACCTGGTGGATCCGCCAGGCCATCACCCGCGCGATCGCCGATCAGGCCCGCACCATCCGCATCCCGGTGCACATGATCGAGACGATCAACAAGCTGGTGCGCACGTCGCGCTACCTGGTGCAGGAGCTCGGCCGCGAGCCGACGCCCGAGGAGATCGCCGAGCGCATGGAGCTGCCGCTCGACAAGGTCCGCAAGGTCCTGAAGATCGCCAAGGAGCCGATCTCGCTCGAGACCCCGATCGGCGAGGAGGAGGACAGCCACCTCGGCGACTTCATCGAGGACAAGTCGATCACCTCGCCCAGCGAGTCGGTGATCTCGGTCAACCTGGCCGAGCAGACCCGCAAGGTGCTGGCGACCCTGACGCCGCGCGAGGAGAAGGTCCTGCGCATGCGCTTCGGCATCGGCGAGAAGAGCGACCACACCCTCGAGGAGGTCGGCCAGGACTTCGAGGTGACCCGCGAGCGCATCCGCCAGATCGAGGCCAAGGCGCTGCGCAAGCTACGCCACCCGTCGCGCAGCAAGCGGCTGAAGGCGTTCGTCGAGAGCTGAGATCCGTGTTCCTTGGGAGGGCCTTTCGCAAAGGCCCTCCCCCCACAAGACGTGGGGCCCCCCACCTGAAACGGCCCGGAGGGTTCAGCGTGGGGCGGCGTGGCCACCGGCGACGGCCCGGAGCGTTCAGCGTGGGCTGGGCGTTGCCACCGGCCACGCGTTCAGCGCGGGGTGGGCGTGGCCACCGGCGATGGTCCGGCGTTCAGCGCGGGGGCGGGCCCGGAGCGTTCAGCGCGGGGGCGGCGTGGCCACCGGCCGGAGGGTTCAGCGCGGGGTGCATGCGGGAGCGGTCAGCGGTGGTCGGCGGGGCGCCAGGCGAGCGCGGCGGCGAGGGTGGAGACCAGGATGGCGACGGCGACGACGGGCGGCGCGAGGAGGCCGGCGACCGCGACCGCGGTGACCGCGAGGGCGCCGGCGATGAGGGCCGGGCTCCGGCGCAGCGTCGCGAGGCCGAACCGTACCAGGCCGCCGCCAGCGAACGCGGCGAGGGTGTCGTGGACGGCCGCGACCGGGTTGCCGGGCGGTGGATACGCGACGAAGATCGGGTCCCAGCGCGCCGGCTTGAACTTGGCCTTGAACGCGCGCAGCCCGTCGAAGTCGTACAGCGCGCCGCCCAGCCGTCGCGCCCGCCGCAGCCAGCGCCCGACGTCGCCGGCGAGCGGCGCCAGCCCGAGCGTGACCAGCGCGATGTCGGCCGCGGCGGCGGCGCGCATGCCGGCGTCGACCAGCAGCTCGACGGTGCCGTTGGGTGCGTCGGGCGCCCGCAGGAAGTCCTCGAAGAACCAGCCCTCGCGGGCGTAGATCGGCACGACGCCGAGCACGCCGACCACGACGCCCGCGCGCTCGGCGACGAAGCAGCGGCGCTCGGTCGCGAACGAGCACAGGTCGACCTGCACCAGGAACGCCATCGGCGCGAGCGGGCGCGCCGCCTGCCACGCGGCGATCAGCCGATCGAGCTGCGCCCGCGTCGGGTGCCCCGCGGCCAGCTCGGCGGCGGTCACCGCGCGCGCGACGACGCCCTTGGCCCGGGCCCGCCGCAGCTGCTCGCGGAGGCTGCGGCTGCCGCGCAGCACCGCAGGCCACGCCGCCGGCGACCACACCGGCTGCTCGCCGATCTGCAGCGCCGGCCAGCCGGTGGCGTCGCCGAACCGGCGCTCGGTGCCGAACCAGGTGGTGCGCCGCCCGGCCGCGCTCGCCGCCGCCGCGAACCCGGCCGCGACCGCCGCGAGCCGTGTCGCCGGCGCGATCGGCGCCCCGGCCACCACCCACGCCCGGCCGGTGTCGACGTACGCGACGCAGGCGTCGTCGCCATCGAACCAGTAGCGGTACCCGGGCTCGAGCACCTGGAAGCCGGTGGCGTTCCAGCCGTAGCGGCGCAGCAGCGCCAGCGCCCGCGCCGCCGGGCTCACGTCGGCCTCGCCGCCGCCGGGCGGGGGCGGATCCAGCGCGGCAGCACGTACTCCCACGGCAGGACCCGCTCGCGGCGCTGCTCGTCCTCGAGGTGGCGGACCCGCGCCTTCAGCAGGTCGTGCAGCTGCATCGTGCCGACGACGTGGCGCGGGTTGGCCGGATTGACCACCACCAGCGCGGTGACGTCGTGGGCCGCCATCGCCGCGACCGCGCCGCGCAACGTCGCGGCGGTGCGCACCGTCGGCGCCGACCGCGCCAGCGCGGCCAGCGCGACCCCGGCCTGCGCCGGATCGGCGGCCCACGCCTGCAGCTCGCGGCGGGTCACGGCGCCGACCAGCTCGGCGGCGTCGTCGAGCACCGGGAACAGGTGCGGGCTGCGCTCGTGGTCGGCCGGGCCGAGCGTCGCGAGCGCCGCGGCGACCGGATCGCCCGCGCGCAGCACCTCGATCTCGGTCGCCATGACGTCGCGCACGAACAGCACCTCGAGCTCGTCGATCGCGTACTCGCGGCTGACGTGCAGGCCGCGGCGCGCGATCTTCTCGGTCAGGATCGAGCGCTTGAGCGCGAGCACGGTGAAGCCGTGGGCCACGGTGACCGCGACCGCGAGCGGCACCAGCAGGTCGAGGTCGTGGGTGAGCTCGACGATGAACACCATCCCGGTCAGCGGCGCGCGCATCGTCCCGCCGAGGATCGCGCCCATGCTGATCAGCGCCCAGAAGCCGAGGCCGGCGTCGGGGAACAGCCGGCCCTCGAGCGCGCCCAGCGCGCCGCCGATCATCAGCAGCGGCGCCAGCACGCCACCCGACGTGCCCGAGCCCAGCGAGAACGACCAGATCAGCGCCTTGACCACGACCAGCACCAGCACCGCCTGCAGCGGGTAGTCGTCGCGGACCAGGTCGCCGATGACGTCGTAGCCGACGCCCAGCGCGCGCGGCGCGATCAACCCGCCGACGCCGATCGCGAGGCCGCCCAGCATCGGCCACCACATCCAGTGGAACGGCAGGCGCTTGAACCAGTCCTCGCACGCGTAGACCGCGCCGGTCAGCAGCCCCGAGCACGCCCCCGCCGCCAGCCCGGCCAGCGCGCAGCACGCCAGCACCTCGACGCCGACCCCGCCGTGGGCCGCCACCGGGAAGAGCGGCCCGGCGCCCATCACGAACGTGCGGGCCGTGGCCGCGGTGGCGCTCGCCAGCGCGACCGGCACGAAGCTGCGCGGCTTCCACTCGAACAGCAGCAGCTCGACCGCCAGCAGGATCGCCGCGATCGGCGCCGCGAACGTCGCGGCCATGCCGGCGGCGGCGCCGGCGACCAGCAACGTCTTGCGCTCGGCGGCGGTCAGCGCGAACAGCTGCGCGATCAACGAGCCGAACGCGCCGCCGGTCATGATGATCGGCCCCTCGGCGCCGAACGGCCCGCCCGAGCCGATCGAGATCGCCGACGAGATCGGCTTGAGCAACGCCACCCGCGCCTGCACCCGGCTGCCCCGGGTCATGATCGCCTCGAGCGCCTCGGGGATGCCGTGGCCGCGGATCCGCTCGGAGCCGTAGCGCGCCATCAGCCCGATGATCAGCGCGCCGGCCACCGGCACGACGACGCTGACCAGCCCCAGGTGGTGCGCGGCCGGCGACGCCGGGGCCAGCGACCAGCGCTGGAAGTAGGCGAGGTTGGTGCACAGGGCGATCAGCAGCAGCAGCAGCTCGGCGACGAAGGTGGCCAGGATCCCCACCGCGATCGCCAGCGCCGCGATCGGGATCATCCGGCGGGTCGCCGTGAAGTCGCCGAGGTCGGTCAGGTCGTCCATGGCTCGCCAGGTAACATGGATGGGATCCCATGCGTCGAATTGCATGGGCTCCAATGGAATCGGTGCGGCAACGTGTCCTAGGCTGGAGGCGGAGGTTCCGCTGATGAAGCTCGAGGACGTTCGCCCCCACGACTGCCTGGCCCAGGCCCAGCGCCTGCTGGCCGAGGTCGACCTGATCCGCGCCGAGCTGGGCCGCGCCGAGGACGCCCGCCCCCCGCTCGCGGTCGCCGGCGCGCGCCCCCGGGCCTGCTACGCCGTCGCGCTGGCCACCTGGCACAAGCTCGATCGGCTGGCCGCCGAGCTCGGCGTGGCCAGCGCGCGCTTCGCCCACGCCGCGCCGCCGCCGCCGGCGATCGTGCCCGGCCACGTCCGCCAGGTGATCGACGCGGCGCTGGCGCGGGTCGACGCGATCAAGCAGCACCTGCAGATCACCGAGGCGGTCGCGCCGCCGGCGGTCGCGCCCGACCAGGAGCCGAGCGCGGTGCTGGCGACGCTGGTCCAGGTCAACCGCCAGCTGGCGCGCGCCCTCGAGCGGCCGATCACGCCCGGCGACGTCTACGGCGTGGTCGCGCGGGCCTCGAGCTACGCCGCCCGGCTGGGCGGCGTCGCCGCGCTGGCGCCGTTCGCGCGCGGGCGCCGGCCCGCGGACTGCTACCGCGCGCTGGCGGCGTGCCTGACGATGGTGGCCGCGACGGCGGCGCGGCACGCCGGCCCGGCGCTGACGCTGGGCGCGGCCCCGCCCGACGTGGCCCCCGGCGACGTCTACGACCTGGCCTGGCTGGTGCTCGGCGAGCTGGCCTTCGTCCACGCCTGCACCGCCGACGCGGCGCCGGTGTCCGCGCTCGAGCCGCCGGCGACCGGCCACCGCCTGCCGGCCCACGTCGATCAGCTGGCGCGCACGCTCGCGGCGCAGCTCGCCGCGATCGGCTAACGTCGGCGCGCGATGCCCACCGCCGCGCGCCCGGCGCCGACCGACGACGCCACCGCCGTGCTGACCGCGCTGCGCCGGATCGTCCGGTTCCTGCGGCTGGCCGACCGCGACGCCGAGGCGACCGCCGAGGTGTCGGCGGCGCAGCTGTTCGTGCTGCACTCGCTGCGCGATCAGCCGGCGGCCTCGGTGGGCGAGCTGGCCCAGCGCACGCTGACCGACCCCAGCTCGGTGTCGACGGTGGTGGCCCGCCTGGTCGCGCGCGGGCTGGTCCGGCGGACCCCCTCCCCCGTCGATCGCCGGCGCGCCGAGCTGCGCCTGACCGCGGCCGGGGAGCGCATGGTCGCGCGGGCCCCGCGAGCCCCGCAGGCGCAGATGATCGCCGCGATCCGGGCGCTGCCGTCGGCGCAGCGCGCCGAGCTGGTCCGCGCGCTCGACCGCCTGGCGGCGGCGATCGGGGCCGACAAGGTCGCCCCGCGGATGCTGTTCGAAGACGAACCGGCCGCGCCCGCGCGCCGCCGCCGCTGATCCGCGCCGCTCAGGGCGCGGGGATGGTGACGTCGACGGTGGTGGTGGCGTCGGCGCCAGGGACCGAGACGCAGTGGTGGGGGATGATCTGCTCGCCGGCGTAGACGGTGATCTCGTAGATGCCGGGCGTGCGGTCGATGAAGAGGTAGCCGCCCTTGGAGTCGGTGACGGCGGTGAGCTCCCCCTGATCACCGCTGGTCGCGACGACGGTGGCGCCGGCGAACGGCGCGCCGTCGGCGGTGGTGACCACGCCCATCAGCGTCGCGCTGCCGGTGGCGTCGCCGTCGAACGCCGCGCACTTCGGGCCGGCCGGCGGCGCGGGCCGCGTGGGCGCGGGCGCCGCCGCCGGCAGCGCGGCCATGCACGCGTCGCCCTCGGCCATGGTCTGGGCTCGCATCAGGCAGCCGTAGCTGGCGTCGGGCAGGTCGTCGACCCACGCGAGGTAGCTGGCGTCGCCGCACCGCTCGTCGACCAGCGCGTCGATCTCGCGCCGCTGCTCGTCGGTGGGCGCCCCGGCGCCGTTCTCGCGCGCGAGCGCGTCGATCGTGTGGCGCACGAGGCGCTCGCAGTCCGAGGCGGTGCGGTGGCCGCGCGGCGTCACGGACGAGCCGCCGCCGCACCCGGCGAGCGCGGCGGCGAGGAGCACGAGGCGGAAGGTCGAGGGCATGCGGTGACGGTACGCGCCCGCGCCGACCGCGGCCACACCGCGCGACCGCCGTCACGCGGTACGCTCGCGGGGTGACCCACGGCGATGACCGGCCCGGGGTGATCCCCGCTGACGTGGCGGCGTTCCGCGCAGCGTACCGCGCCGCGCACGTCGGCCCGCGCTACCGCGGGTGGCGGCACCTGGCGACGACGACGGTCGGCGCGCTGGCGGCGATCGTCGTGGCGGCGGTGATGGTCGACGCGCCGACCTGGCGCGAGCTGCTCACGATCCCGGCGGCGTTCCTGGTCGCGAACCTCGGCGAGTACGCCGGCCACCGCGGCCCGATGCACCACCGCCGCAAGGGCCTGGGCATCCTCCACGAGCGCCACACCCGCCAGCACCACCGCTTCTACACCGACGCGGCGATGGCCGCCGAGTCGCACCGCGACTTCCACATGGTGCTGTTCCCGCCGGCGATGCTGGTGTTCTTCCTCGGCGCGCTGGCCACGCCGATCGGCCTGGCGCTGGGCGCGCTGCTCGCGCCCAACGTGGGCTGGCTGTTCGCCGCGACCGCGATGGCGTACTTCCTGACCTACGAGTGGCTGCACTTCGCGTATCACCTGCCGGCCGACGGCTGGCTGGGCCGGCGCGCGGTGGTGCGGGTGCTGCGCCGCCACCACACCGCGCACCACGATCCGCGGCGGATGCAGCGGACCAACTTCAACATCACGTTCCCGATCGCCGACTGGGTGTTCGGGACCCTCGACCGATGAGGCGCGGCTTGCGCGGGCCCGGGGCACCGCGCACGCTTCACGCATGCGCGCGCGGCTGCTCGTGGTGGCGATGCTCGGCGGCCTCGGCTGCGGCGCCGACGGCGGCTTCGGCGCGCTGCTCGAGCGCGGCGGCGGCGGGCCGACGGTCGCCAGCCGGCTCGCGCAGTACGGCGGCGCGGCGCGGGCCCGGCTGGCCGACGACTTCGGCGCCGCCGGCGTCGCCTACCCGCCCGCCGAGGTGACGCTGGTGGCGGTCAAGGACGAGGCGCGCCTCGAGGTGTGGGCGCGGCGCGACGGCGCCTGGGCGTGGATCGCCGACTACCCGGTGCTGGCGGCCAGCGGCGGCGCCGGCCCCAAGCTGCGCGAGGGCGACGGCCAGGTGCCCGAGGGCGTCTACACGATCGACTGGCTCAACCCGCGCAGCGACTACCACCTGTCGCTGCACGTCGACTACCCCAACGCGTTCGACCGCGCCCACGCCGCCGTCGACGGCCGTCGCGCGCTGGGCGGCGCGATCATGATCCATGGCAGCGACGTGTCGATCGGCTGCCTGGCGATGGGCGACCCGGCGATCGAGGAGCTGTTCACGCTGGTCGCCGACACCGGCCTGTGGCACGACGGCGACCGCGCGCGGCCGCGGGTCCGCGCGATCCTGGCGCCGACCGATCTGCGCGACCACGGCCTGGCGCCGCCGGCCGACGCGCCGGGCTGGACCCGCGACCTCTACCGCGACCTCGAGGCGGCGCTGGCTCCTTTCGGCCGGTGACGTGGACGGCGCCCACCCGCCGCGCGGCGGCTGCTACGCTGCCGCGATGAGGTTCACCCGCCTGTGCGCGCTGGCGTGGCTCGGCTTCGGCGCCTGCGGCGGTGACGACGCGGTCACGCCACCCGACGACGGCAGCATCTACGTCGACGGTGGCGGCGGCGACGACGCCGGCGCGGCGATCGACGCGGCGCCCACCGGCGGCTGCGGCACCCCGCAGGCGACCGGCGTGCAGAACGGCACGATCACCGTCGCTGGCACCCCGCGCACCTACGTGCTGTCAGTGCCAGCCGGCTACGATCCGGACCGGCCGACGCCGCTCATCTTCGCGTGGCACGGCCGCACCGGCACGGCGGCCAACGCGCGGGCGTACTTCGGCATCGAGGCGGCCAGCGGCGGCGGCGCGATCGTCGTGTACCCGCAGGGCCTGCCGGTCACCGCCGACCCCAACGACACCGGCTGGGAGCTGACCGCCAACGGCCGCGACATCGCGTTCTACGACGCGCTGTCGGCGCAGCTGCGCGCGACCTACTGCGTCGGCGCGGCGTACAGCATGGGCCACAGCTTCGGCGGCTACATGAGCAACGCGGTCGCCTGCTTCCGCGGCGGGACCGATCCCGGCGAGGTCCGGGCGATCGCGCCGGTCGCCGGCGGCGGCCCGTTCGGCGCCTGCCCCGGCGATCCGGTGTCGGCGACGGTGATCCACGGCAGCAACGACACCGTCGTGCCGATCGCCCAGGGCGAGGGCTCGCGCGATCACTGGCGCAGCGCCGCCGGCTGCGCCACCACGTCGACGCCGATCGCCCCGGCGCCGTGCGTCGCCTACGACGGCTGCGCCGGCGGCCGCACCGTGCGCTGGTGCCAGCACGCCGACACCCAGTTCAGCGGCCACGGCTGGCCCAGCTTCGCGGCGAGCGCCGCCTGGGCGCTGTTCCAGGCCACGCCCTGATCCGCTCGATCGCGCCGACGCCGCGCGGCGCGACGCCCGCCGGCTCACGCCCGCCGGCTCACGCCAGCGGGCGATCGGCCAGGCCCAGCGGGGCGAAGCGCTCGACCAGCGCGTCGGCGGCGGTCTCGCCGCGCCACCACGCCGACAGCTCGCGGAACGGCTCGATCGCGACGTCGCCCGCGACCAGCTGGTGCGGCGCGCCCGGCGTCGCGACCAGCTCGAACCCCGCCTCGCCGAGGAGCAGCGCGACCGCGGCGCCGACCGCGCCCACCGCCCAGCCGCGGATGTCGTCGTCGTCGACGTGATCGGCGGCCTCGCCGTGGATCCGGCGGGCCAGCGCGCGCAGCTCGCGCAGCCCGCGCGGCAGGGTCGCGATGGTCAGGTCGGCCAGCGCGGCGCGGGCCTTGGCCTGCTGCTCGCGCCACGTCGCCTCCCAGTGGCGGGCGGTGTCGCGCCAGCTGACCGTGGCCAGCGGCCGATCGACCATCGACCGCACCAGCTCGGTCTCGTACTGCTCGGGCTCGATCACCAGCTCGATCGCGGGTCGATCGTCGGGCGTGCGCCGCGCGCCGGTCAGCCGCTCGGCGGCGGCGATGCGATCGCGCAGCGGCGGGTGCGAGTCGTACGGGTCCTGGGTGCCCTCGGCGAGCTCGGCGGCGACCACGCCGTCGAGCAGCTTGCCCATCTCGGCGTTGCCGAGGAAGCGCGAGAACCCCTCGCCCACCGGCGGCAGGACGCCGCGCTCGATCATCGGCTCGACCTCGTTCTGCAGGTAGAGCCGGTGGGCCAGCGCCGCGGCGTGGGTCTTCTTGAGGCCGTTGATCAGCGCCGGCGCGCCCTCGGTGCGCACCGCGACGCCGTCGGCCGAGTACTCCTGCGCGCGGCTCACCGCCTGCGACACCCGCAGGAAGCCCTTGGCGAGCCACAGGAACGGCGCGCGGATCGCCGCGAACATCAGCGGGATCAGCTCGTGGATGCTGCCGGCCTCGGCGCCGGCCTTCGACAGGTTCACGACGGTGCGCACCATCGCCCCGCGGGTCTTGTAGATCCACGGCCCGAGCTTGGTGTCGCCGCCGTAGAAGTGCCCCATCTCGTGCGCGATGACCGCGCGCAGCTCGCTGACGGTGAGCGTGCGCAGGAGCGGCATGCCCAGGCCCATCACGCGGCGGCTGCCGAGGCCCATGATGCCGCCGCGCTGTGTGACGAACGCGTTGACGTCGTTGACCACGTAGACGTGGGCCGGCATCGCCTCGCCGGTCGCCACCGCCACCCGGCGCAGCTCGGCGAACAGCGTCGGCTGCCGGTTGGCCGAGATCTCGGGTCCCGGCGGCTCGAAGCGATCGGGGCGCGGCAGCACCGACCACGCGACCACGGCGGCGGCGCCGAAGCACGCCAGCGCGGCCAGCCCGATGAACAGGATGCCGCGGCCGTGGATCTCGGCGGCGAGCTCGAACAGGAACTTGCCGGCCAGCACCAGCGCCACCACCGCGCCGGCCGCCGCCACGAAGAACAGCACCATCAGCACCAGCGCGAGCACCGCCCGCGCCACGATCGAAGGGGTCGCCGCCACCCGTCGGTTGTAGCACCGGGCCCGCGGCCGCTCAGCGGCGCGCGGCGCCGTCGGACGTGATCACGGGCACTGGACGCGGTGCGAGTACGCGATCGGCAGATCGCGGTGCAGCATCCACTCGATCGCGTAGACGCCGAGCGGCTCGACGTCGGTGGGCTGGCACGCGCGGTGGTCGCGGATCACCTCGCAGGTGTCGCCGGGGATCTCGCACGGCACCTGCTTGGGCAGCGCGATCGCGACCAGGACGCCGAACAGCGCGGCGGTCTGGCGACCGCGGGTGGTCATGGCCTTGCCGAGCACCGGCGGACGATAGCAGGCGGGTCAGCCGTCGCGCAGGCGGTAGCGGCGCACCAGGCGCTCGAGCGACTTGGGGTGGACCCCGGCCTGCTCGGCGGCGGCGCGCAGGTCGCCGCCGGTGTCGGTCAGCAGATCGCGCAGGTACTCGCGGTCGAACTCGGTGCGCGCGGTCTCGAGCGGCAACCGGCCGCGGCGGGTCCGGCGCAGGCTGCCGCGCAGCTCGACCAGCCGCGCCAGCGGATCGCCGGCCAGCGCCGACGGATCGGCCAGCGCGATCGCCCGCTCGATGGCGTTGCGCAGCTCGCGCACGTTGCCGGGCCACGCCTGCCCGCGCAGCGGCCCGAACGCGTCGTCGAGGTGCGGCAGGAGCCAGGTGAGATCGCCGCCGGCCCGGGCCAGCACGTTGCGCGCGAAGTGCGCGGCCAAGAGCGGGATGTCCTCGCCGCGATCGCGCAAGGCCGGCAGCGCCAGCGCGATCACCGCGAGCCGATAGTACAGGTCGGCGCGGAACCGCTCGGCGTCGACCTCGGCCCGCAGGTCGCGGTGGGTGGCGGCGATGATGCGCACGTCGACCGCGACCGGCGTCGCCGCGCCGACCCGGGCGATCGTGCCGGTCTCGAGCGCCCGCAGGAGCTTGGGCTGCAGCGTCAGGGGCAGCTCGCCGATCTCGTCGAGGAACAGCGTCCCGCCGTGGGCCAGCTCGAAGACGCCGGGGCGATCGGCGTCGGCGCCGGTGAACGCGCCGCGGACGTGGCCGAACAGCGCCGACTCGACCAAGGTCGGCGCCACCGCGCCGCAGTCGAACACCACGAACGGCCCGGCCGCGCGCGGCCCGTGGCCGTGGATCGCGCGCGCCAGCAGGTCCTTGCCGGTGCCGGTCTCGCCGAGCAGGAGCACCGTCGAGGTCGCGGCCGCGGCGCGGCGCGCGGTCGCGAACAGCCGCTGCATCACCAGCGAGCGGCCGAGCAGCTCGCCGAAGTGGTCGATCGGCGGCAGCTCCTCCTCGGCGTCGCCGCCGTCGGCCTCGACCTCGACGGCGCTGTCGCCGAGCTCGAGCACGTGGCCGGCGCCGACGAAGACGTCGCGGATCGCGACGCCGTGGATGCGCGTGCCGTTGGCGCTGTCGAGATCGAGCGCGCGCAGGCCGCGATCGTCGCGGGTCAGCCGCGCGTGGAACCGCGACACCCGCGCGTCGGTCAGCACCAGCTGGTTGGACGGGTGCGAGCCGATGCCGAGATCGTCGGCGGCCATCGCGACGGTCGCGCCGGCGTCGGGCCCGCGGATGACCCGCAGCCGCAGCCGCTCGTAGCGCACGCGCAGCGGTCCATCGGGACCGACGAACGTGGTCTGGGCCGCGAGCTGGCGCGCCATCGATCGGAGCCTAGCGGAACCGATCGGCTCCATGGAACCGCTCGGCTCCATTCTGTTGACCGTAAGTCCGCGATCGCGCGCCCTGCCCCCCTGGATCGGCGCTTGCTGTCCTATCCTCCCCAGGAGGAGTCGATGCGTACCTACATCGCCGCACTGATCGCGCTGGTCTGCTGGGCCGGCACGGCCAAGGCCGACAAGAAGCAGTACCGCTACGTCGGGATCCACCCGATCGCCAAGGCGGCGGGCGGCGGCGTCTGCCACATCCAGGCGCCCCACGTCCACGTCTACGCGCCGATCGACGTGAAGGTGCAGTTCCGCGACCACGACGGCTGGAACTACTTCGTCGGCGATCCGGTCGCGTACGGCTGGGACGGCCCCAAGACCAGCTACTACGGCCACCACCCGATCCCGGTCGACGTCATCGTCGAGGACGATCACCCCGACACCGAGTACTGCTACCTCGAGGGCCCGCACTTCCACGCGTGGGCGCCCCCGCCCAAGCTCGACCTCGAGCTGCGCGCCGGCGCGTACTGGTACGTCGGCACGTTCCCGCCGGCCTACGCCGAGGGCAAGGTGGTCTACGATCCGATCGACGTCGTGTACCAGCCGATCCGCTACGAGCGCCCGACCGTCGTCGTCGACGCCGCCCCGCCCGGCTGGTACGGCGCGATCGTCGTCGCGCCGGCGCCGGTGGTCGTCGTGCCCGCGCGCCCCGCGCGGGTGTCGGCCGGCGTCGAGGTCCACGTGCCCGCGCCCAGCCTGCGCGTCGAGATCGGCGTGCCGACGGTGCAGATCGGCATCGGCGGCGGCGTGATCGTCCACGACCACCACGACCACGGCTGGCACGGCGGCAAGGGCAAGTGGAAGAAGCGCGGCCGGGGGCATCGATGATCGGCACCCGGCGCCTCGGGGCGCTGGTGATCGCGCTGGCCGCGTGCGGCGGCAGCGAGGCCAAGCCGGCCAGCAGCGACGACGGCATGGTCGCGGCGTGGAAGGCAGCCAAGCTCGACGTGTCGGCGCTGACCACCGTCGACGCCAAGCCGTACGGCGCGACCGCGTGCCGCGGCGGGACGGTGTCGGGCGTCGACGTCGTGCTGTGCAACTACGGCAGCGGCGAGGACGCGCAGGCGGCGCAGGATCTCGGCCTGGCCGCGGTCGGCGACGCCACCGGCGCGGCGCTGGCGCGCGGCAGCCGCCTGCTGGTCGTGGTCGATCGGCGCAAGGCCGATCCCACCGGCCGCACGATCGACGCGATCACCGCGGCGTTCCGCAAGTAGCGGCGCGCGGCGTCAGCGCGGCGGCGGCGGCGCGAGCAGATCCTCGAGGAAGAACGCCGCCAGCTCGGCGCGCCCGGCGAGGTTGGCCTTCTTGTAGACCGCGGTGGCCTGCTGGCGCGCCGTGGCCTCGGAGCCGCCGCGCGCCGACGCGATCTCCTTGTGCGACAGCCCCTTGAGCAGGAGCCGCGCGACCTCCTGCTCGGTCGGCGTCAGGCCCCAGGTCGCGAACTGCGCGTCGATGGCGTCGGACAACCCGCGCACCAGCGCGCCGGCCTCGGCGCGCCAGCGGGCGGCGTCGGCCTCGGCGCGCGCCACGTCGCGGACCAGCCCGCGGTTGGCGGCCTCGGCCTCGGTCAGCTGCGCGCGCCAGCGGCGGGCCTGCCCGACCAGCACCGCCGTGCCGGCCGCGCCGAGCAGCACGATCGCGCCTTCGAGCAGCGCGTGGCCGAGCGCCACGCCTTCACGCGCGTCGGTGGCGAGGTCGATCGCGGCCAGGACCGCCACCGCGGCCAGCGCGATCGCGGCGAGGATCGCGCCGCGGCGACCTCGCGCCGCCGCCGCAACCAGGCCTGGCTCCTCGGCGATCACGTCTGTCGGACCTGGTGTTCACACCCGCCGGATGGCGCCGGGCGCGCGCGCGCCGCAGCGTGGGGGCAACCCAAAGGAGCCATGTCATGGACACGCTGCCACTGCATCCCAAGATCGTCCACCTGCCGATCGCCCTCGCGGTGCTGATGCCGCTCATCACCGCGGGACTGTTGATCGCGTGGTGGCGCGACATGCTGCCGCGGCGCACGTGGTGGATCGCGGTCGCGCTGCAGGCGGTGCTGGTGGGCTCGGCGCTCTACGCCCGCGAGACCGGCGAGGCCGACGAGGAGCGGGTCGAGGCCGTGGTCGGCGAGGCGCCGCTCGAGGCCCACGAGGAGGCCGCGACGGTGTTCGTGATCGGCGCGCTGGTGGGGCTGGCCGCGATCACCGCCGCCGCGGTGATCAAGCCACCGGCGCTGGCGCTGGGCGCGGCCGGGGCGGCGGTGCTGGCGGCGCTGGTGGTGCTCGGCCTCGGCTACCGCGTCGGCCAGGCCGGCGGCGCGCTGGTGTACCAGCACGGCGCCGCGAGCGTCGCCACACGCGCCGCGCCGGCGGGCGGTGGTCCGGCCACCGCCGACGATGACGACGACTGACGGGCCGGTTCGTGGTAAGCGAGGCCGATGCGGGTCCCGGCCGCCACGCTCGCGCCCACCCTCGCGCTGATCGCGACGGCCGCGTGCGGCCGGGGCGAGGACCGGGTGGCCGCCGCGATCCGCCGCGACCTGGCCCGCGAGCTGGGCGAGCCGATCCGCTGGGTGCGCTGCCGCGCCGCCGCCTGCGAGGCCGAGACGGCCGCCGGGCTGCGCATCGCCGTGACGCTGACCGGCCGGTCGCCGGTGGCGTGGGAGACCGTCGACCTGCTCGACCCGCGGCCGATCGCCGCCGAGGTCCACGCGGCGCTGGCGTCGGTCGGCGCCGAGCAGGCGGTCGACTGCGGGCCGCTGCGCCTGGCCGGCGCCAGCGGCGACCGGCTCGAGTGCGCGCTGGCCGGCGGTGGCGCGGCGTTCGTCGACGTGGCGGTGGACGGCGCGGTCGACGTCGAGCTGGCGCTGACCGCGGCGATCGCCGACGCGCGCCGGGCCCCCGCCGATCCCGCCGACCTCGAGCGCCAGTCGCGGGCCCTCGACACCGACGAGGCCGAGGGCGAGGAGCCCGACGGCGACGACGACCCGGCCGACGCCGGCGTCGACGCCCCGCCCCCGACCACCGGCGGGTGAGCGCCCGACGATCACGGGGGCGCGCTAGTATCTGCGCCATGCTGTCTCGTGGTTCCGGTCTCGCGATCGCCAGCGCGTTCGCCCTCGCGGTCGCCGGCTGCCCGCGGTCGTCGGGCCAGGGTGATCGCCCGCCCGGGCCGCCGCCCAGGCCCAAGGCCGGGTCGTTCACGCTGACGATCCTCGGCACCAACGATCTCCACGGCGCGATCGATCGGCTGCCGATCCTGGCCGGCTACGTCGCCAACGTGCGCGCCGCGCGCGAAGCCGACGGCGGCCAGGTGCTGCTGATCGACGCCGGCGACATGTTCCAGGGCACGCTGGGCTCGAACCTCGGTGAGGGCGCCGCGGTGGTGGCCGCGTACAACGCGATCGGCTACGACGCCGCCGCGATCGGCAACCACGAGTTCGACTTCGGCCCGGTCGGCCCGGCGGTCACCGCCAGCGGCCCGACCGACGATCCCCGCGGCGCGCTGCGGGCCCGCGCCGCCGAGGCCAACTTCCCGTTCCTGTCGGCCAACGTGCTCGACGCCCAGACCGGCAAGCGCCCGGCCTGGGACAACGTCCTCGGCTCGGTCATGCTCGAGAAGGGCCCGATCGTGGTCGGCGTGATCGGCGTGACCACCGAGGCGACGCCGTTCACGACGATGCCGGCCAACTTCCTGGGCCTGGCGATGGCCAAGCCGGCGCTGGCGATCGCCGCCGAGGCCACCGAGCTGCGCAAGCGCGGCGCGCAGATCATCGTCGTCGCGGCCCACGTCGGCTCGAAGTGCCAGGACCTCCACGACCCCGCCGACCTGTCGTCGTGCGATCGCGAGGAGGAGCTGTTCACGATGACCGACGCGCTGCCGGCGGGGCTGGTCGACGTGATCGTCGCCGGCCACACCCACGCGGCGATGGCCCACCGCCTCGGCGAGACCGCGGTGATCGAGTCGTACTCGAGCGGCCGCGCGTTCGGCCGGGTCGACCTGCGGGTCAACGCCAGCGGCGTCGTCACCGGCAAGTCGATCTCGCCGCCCCAGGATCTGTGCCCCAACGCCGACGGCGCGCCGGTCGCGGCCGACGCCTGCGTCGCCGGCAGCTACGAGGGGCGCCCGGTCACGCCGTCGGGCGAGATCGCGGCGATCATCAAGCCGACCCTCGACAACGCCGCGGCCGCCGAGCGCCGCCCGCTCGGCGTCACGCTGACCGCCGCGGTGCCCAAGGCCTACGACCGCGAGTCGGCCGAGGGCAACCTGTTCGCCGACCTGATGCGCACCGCGCTGCCCAAGGCCGACGTCGCGCTGACCAACGGCGGCGGGCTCCGCGCCGATCTGCCGGCCGGGCCGCTCACCTACGGCGCGCTCTACGAGGCGATGCCGTTCGACAACCGGTTCGCGCGGGTGACGCTGACCGGCGCGCACCTGCGCCGGCTGGTGTCCAACAACCTGCAGTCGGGCAGCGGCATCTTCTCGTGGTCCGGGCTGCGGGTCACCGCGACCTGCAAGGGCGGCGCGCTCGAGGTCTTCCTCAAGGACGAGCGCGGCAAGCCGATCGCCGACGATCGCACGCTGGTGCTGGCGACCAGCGACTTCCTCGCCTCGGGCGGCGACGGCGCGATCGGGCGGCTCAAGCTGCCCGACGGCGCGGTGGTCGAGACCGACGTCATCATCCGCGAGGCCATCGCCGCCGAGCTGGGCAAGCGCGGCGGCACGATCGACGTCGGCGATCTGTTCAACCCGGATCAGCCGCGCCTCGCCTACCCGCCGCCGCGCCCGGTCAAGTGCGGCGCGGCCACCCGCCCGCCGCCGTGATCCCGCCGTCGCTCACCGAGTGGCTGACCGGCCTCGGGCCGGCCGGCCCGCTGCCGCTCGATCGCCTGACCGCGTGCTTCCTGCGCTTCATCCGCCGCCACGCCGGCGCGCTGCGCGAGGCGCGCTCGGCCGGGCTCGATCGCTCGGTCGCGGGCTGGCGCTCGACGCTCACCGACGCGCTGCGGCTGGTGCTGCGGACGACGGTGGCGTCGCTGGCCCACCTCGAGAGCCGCACGCCGCTCGAGATCCTGTGGACCCGCCTGCACGCCGGGCTGCCCGAGCGCCCCGACATCGCGGCGGTGCTGGTGGCGCGGGTGTGCGCCGACGCGCTCGACGAGGCGGTCGGGCACCGCTTCGTCGCGGCGTTCCGCGAGCGCCGGCAGTGGCTGGTGCGCCCCGGCGAGCCGTTCCCGATCGGCGAGCCGTCGCTGCGCGACGTCTTCGGCCGCCACCTGACCACCCACCCCGACGTCCGCGACCTGCCGATCGATCGCACCAGCCGGCTGGCGCTGGCGCCCGAGGCCGACGGCGTCGAGCTGGTGCTCGACCTCGACGGCGGGGTCGCGATGCCCGACGCCGCCGCGGCGATCGCGGTGTGCCTGCCGATCGCCGCGCCGCTGCGCGAGCTGACCTGGGACATCGACCGCGAGCGCGGCCGGTTCACCGGCGTGCGGCCCCGCGATCCCGCCGCCGTCGCCGCCGCGGTGCGGGCGCTGACCGCCGAGGCGCTGTCGTCGGAGGCGGCGATCGTCGTCTTCCCCGAGCTGGCAGTCGACGCCGGCGCGCTGCCCGAGCTCGAGCGCGCGGCCGCGGCGGCCCCGCACCGCCCGCTGGTGGTGGCGGGCAGCCGGCACGTCACCGTCGACGGCGAGGCCCGAAACCGCGCGACGGTGATCGCCGGCGACGACCGGTTCACCGCCGACAAGTTCAACCCGTTCGCGGTCGGCGATCTGGTCGAGGGCATCACCAGCGCGCCGGCGCAGCTCCACGTGCGCGGCGCGATCGACGCCAGCGGCCGCTTCGCGTGGTCGGTCGCGGTGCTGATCTGCAAGGACTTCCTGTCGCTCGGCGCCCACCAGCTCCTGACCGCGGCGCGGCCCAGCGTGGTGATCGTGCCGGCGATGACCGAGCGCACCGCGGTGTTCGAGACCGACGCGCTCGGGCTGACCGGCACCACCCAGACGACGTGCATCGTCGTCAACCAGGTCGATCCGTCCGACGGCGCCCACGAGGACGCCGCGGTGGCGATCGTCACGCGGCCGGTGCCGTGGGGGCTGTCCGAGGTGGTCCGCCGCTCCGAGGTCACCCCGCCGGTGTGTCTGCTGTTGTCGCTGCGCCCCGATCCGCCGTGAACGCGGCGCGGCAAGCGCGCGGATTCGCCGGCATCGCCCGAACAACCATTGCGCAACCGTTGCAACGCCGCTAGCTTGATCGGCAGCAGAGGTCGCCATGGAGTTCACCGAGCTGATCGTGTGGTTCGAGCAGGCGCCGGCCGATCCCGAGCGGCTGCGGGCCCTGGCCAGCTCGCTCGGCCTCGAGCTCACCCGCCGCCGCGGCGATCACCTCGGCGCCGCGATGGCCGCGCTCGCCGGCGCGATGCGCGCGCCCGACGTCGCGCGGGCGCGGGTCGCCGACACCACCAGCACCGGCTTCCGCGCCGGCTACCTGGCGGCGATCGAGGATCTGCTGCGCTCGTTCCAGGCCGAGCTCGGCGAGGAAGACACCGAGCGCGAGATCCTGCACTACGCCAAGACCGAGCCGTACAAGAGCGCGCTCATCGCGCTGGCCGAGGGCGCCGAGACGCCGACCGAGGTCGCGCTGACGATGGGCCGCCACAAGTCGAGCGCGAGCCGCGCGCTCGCCGCGCTGCGCGAGGCCGGCCTCGTCGCCGGCTTCGCCGCGCCCGACGGCAACGAGCGGCTGCGCCCCCACGCCCTCACCCGCCGCGGCAAGCGCATCGTCGACGAGCTGCGCGCCGGCGGCGCCCGCCGCGGCGACGCGTCCCGCACCCGCTCGTCGTCGGCCGAGAAGGCCGCCGCCAAGAAGCGCACGCCCGGCAAGGGCAACCGCGCCCCCGCCGCCGCCCGCCGCGGCTGAGCGATAGAACCGGAGCCGGAGCCGGAGCCGGAGCCGGAGCCGGAGCCGGAGCCGGAGCCGGAGCCGGAGTCGGAGCCGGAGCCGGAGCCGGTCGCGGAGTGGGAGGAGGAGCCGGGGACGGCGCCGGGCGTCTGAGCCGGAGCCGGAGCCGGAGCCGGAGCCGGAGCCGGAGCGGGAGCCGGAGTCGGAGCCGGCGTCGGAGCCGGCGTCGGTGCCGGAGTCGGAGCCGTGATGACTCGCGCGCTGCATGGTGACTCCTGGGTTGACTGGCTCTCACCCTCGCGGCCCCCGCGCACGTCCCCCGCCGCGCGCGCTGGTCGCGATGAGGCTGGCCGG
>JAEUJY010000077.1 GCA_016794525.1 Myxococcales bacterium | reverse complement strand
CGGCCCGGCCGGCGTCCCACGTGGGAGATCGCGCGACGGTCGCGCCGGCGTCCCACGTGGGAGATCGCGGGACCGGCAGGCGGCGTCCCACGTGGGAGATCGCGGGACCGGCAGGCGGCGTCCCACGTGGAAGATCGCGCGGCCGGCCCAGGCGGCGTCCCACGTGGGAGATCGCGCGGCCGGCGTCCCACGTGGGAGATCGCGCGGCGGGCCTGGGCGGCGCCCCGCGTGGGCAATCGCGATCGCGGCAACCCGGGGTGCGCGCGCCGAGTCGAAGCAGCGGTGCGCGTCCTGGGGTTGTGCCTGGTGGTGACCGTCGCCGCGTGCGTCACGCACCATTTCGGCGCCGGCGTCGCCCGCGACGACTGGCGTCGGCGGCGCGTCGACGCCGATCCGGTGACGGATCCGAACCGCGAGCCCACCGGCAACCCGTGGGCCGAGCACGACGCGCACGGCGCCACGTCCGCAGCGAACGACTGGACCGCGACGCCCGCCGCGCGGACCCTCGCGGTGGCGCTGGCGGCGCTCGCCGGTGGCTGGACGCCGCTGCTGATGTGGCACGGCACGTTCGAGGAGGCGCCCGGTGCGGCGCGCCCGATCGCGCCGCCGCCCAGCCCGTGACGCGCAGCCGCGCGGCGATCGGCGCTTGACAATATAGCCGATCGGCTATATTCCATTCCGGCGATGCAATCAGCCACCCTCGACCGGACGTTCGCGGCGCTGGCCGATCCCACGCGCCGCGCCATCCTCGCGCGGCTCGCCAGCGGCCCTGCGACCGTCACCGAGCTGGGCCAGCCGTTCGGGCTGCGCCAGCCCACGATCTCCAAGCACCTGCGCATCCTCGAGGAGGCCGGGCTGATCCGGCAGGGCAAGGACGCGCAGCGCCGCCCCCGCGAGCTCGTCGTGGGCGGTTCGCTCCAGGACGTCGACGCCTGGCTGCGACCGTTCCGCGAGCAGTGGGAGCGTCGCTTCGACAACCTCGAGGCCCACCTCGCCACGATGACCAAGCGCACGACGACCAAGAAGGAGCGACCATGATCCCGCCCGCCGCGACCGGCACCACGATCGACCACCAGACGTTCACGATCGCCTTCGAGCGCACGTTCGCGGCGCCACCCGAGGATGTCTTCGACGCCTGGACCCAGCCCGCCCACCTGACGCGCTGGTGGGACCCCACCGGCACGCCGCTCGCGTCGTGCCGCGTCGACCTGCGCCCGGGCGGCGCGTTCGAGTTCGTCAACCAGGGCTCGGCCCACAGCCCGCCGTTCGCCGGCACCTACCGCGTCGTCGAGCGGCCGGCCCGCCTGGAGTTCGACGCGCTCGGCGCCGCCGGCACGGTCAGCCTGAGCGCGCGCGACGGCGCGACCCACATGCGGGTCACGATCCGCTGCGCGTCGGCCGAGCACCTCGCCCAGTTCCTGCAGCACGGCGTCGACGTCGGCACCGCCCAGACGCTCGACAACCTGGTCGCGCACCTGCGCGCCGCCCGCGCCGCGTGACCGCGCACGAAACCTGACAGAAGGCTGTCACGGCGCTGCGGCACGGTGGCGCCATGAAGCTGTTCTTCCATCCGCTGTCCGGCAACTCGCGCCGCGTCCTGCTCACCGTCGAACACCTCGGCATCCCCGTCGAGCGGGTCGTCGTCGACCTCCGCCAGGGCGAGCAGCGCGGCGCGCCCCACCTCGCGCGCAACCCCAACGGCCTGGTGCCGGTGCTCGACGACGATGGCTTCGTGCTGTGGGAGTCGCGGGCGATCATGCAGTACCTGGCCGACCGCACGCCGGGCCAGACGCTGCTGCCGACCGACGCGCGCGGTCGCGCCGACGTCGCGCGCTGGCTGTCGTGGTGCGGGGCGCACATGGCCCCGGCCAACGCGATCGTCGTGCGCGAGAACTTCGTGAAGGCGCTGACCGGCCAGGCGGCCGATCCGGCCGAGGTCGCGCGCGGCGAGGCGCTGATCGCGCAGCACGCGGCGGTGCTCGATCGCCACCTCGCGGAGCGCGCGTGGGTCGCCCAGGATCGCCTCACCCTCGCCGACCTGTCGCTGGCCGCGGGGTTCGCGCTCGCCGGGCCCGCGCGCCTCCCGATCGCGCCGTTCGCGCACCTGCGCGCGTGGCTCGGCCGGGTGCAGGAGCTCGACGCCTGGAAGCGCACCGCGCCGCCGCCCGCGCCGCCGGCGTGAGCGTTACAGCGCCAGCACGTCCTGCAGCGCCGGCGCGCCGTAGTCGGCGCCGCCGGTGACGACGCGCAAGTTGGGCAGCACGTCGACGACGCCGGCGCCGTGGGTGTGGCCGCACAGCACGGTCATGCGCGCGTCGGGGTGCGCGATCATCGCCGCGCGCAGCACGTCGCCGACGGCCGCGCAGGTGAAGAACGGCAGCCAATCGTCGTCGGAGATCGCGCCCTCGTGCCAGCACGCGTCGCGGAACGGCGGCACGTGGGTCGCGACCACGACGTGCCGCGCCCAGGTCAGGGCCTCGGCCAGCGTCGGCGCCAGCGCCGCAGCGGCCTCGTCGCCCAGCGCGCTCAGCGCCGGCGCCCAGGCGGCCTGCGCCAGCCCGGCCAACTCGGCGATGTAGACGAAGTCGCTGAGGAACACGCGGGTGCCCGCGAGATCGCCGAGGCGCCCGTCGCCCCAGCCGTCGTGGCCGATCAGCGCGGTCGCGGCGTCGAGCCGGACCACGCCGGCGGCGGGCAGCCAGCGCAGGTGCGGGTGGCGCTGCGTCAGCGCGCGCGCCTCGGCGCGGACCGACGCGATCGACGCGCCGTAGAAGTCGTGGTTGCCGAGGACGAACCACACCGGGCGGGCCAGCGGGGCGGCCAGCGCCTCGAGCTGCGCGACCACCGTCGGGCCGGTCGCGATGTCGCCGGTCACGACCACGCCGTCGGCGCCGCGGGCGTCGATCGCCTGCGCCAACGCGGCGACCTCGGCCGGCGTCACGAAGTCGAGGTGGATGTCGGTCAGCCACGCCAGGCGCACGCGCCGACGTCACCACGCGCGCACCGACGGCGCAAGCGGCGCGCGCGGCGCGGCGGCGCGCGTACAATCGCGCGATGCGCGCGACCGACCCGCTGACCGCGATCGTCGCCACGATCGTCGCGCTGGGCGCGTGCGGCGGCGCGAGCGACGGACCGACCGACGCGGCGGTCGACGCGCCCGCCGACGCGGCCTCGCTCGATGCCCCCGCCTGCCCGGCCGACATGGTCGAGGTCGGCGCGACGTGCATGGATCGGTACGAGGCGCCCAACGTGGCCGGCGCGCTGCCGCTGGTGATGTACACGTTCGTCGAGGCCGAGGCGTGGTGCGCCGCGCGCGATCGCCGGCTGTGCTTCGACGACGAGTGGCTGGCCGCGTGCGCCGGGCCCGACGGCCTCGCGTACCCGTACGGCGCGACGCGGGTCCCGGGGACGTGCAACGACGACGCGACCTGGCGCGCGTACACGCAGTCGCTGCTCAACGGCTGGCCGGCCGCGGCGTCGAGCCCGACGGTCGACTCGCTGGCCGCGCTGCTCGCGGCGGCGCGCGCCGTGTCGCCGACCGCCGCCGCCGCCGCCGATCACGTCGAGGCGCTGTACCAGGGCAGCGGCGGCGGCGCGCGCGCCGGCTGCGTCGGCCCCGCCGGCGTCTACGACCTGGTCGGCGACGTCGAGGAGTGGACCCGGCGCCGCGACGGCGGCCAGCCGCAGTTCCACGGCAACCTCAAGGGCCGCTACTGGGCCGAGGCGCGGACCTGCCAGAGCAACGTGCTCGTGCACGGCGACACGTTCCGCTTCTACGAGATCGGCTTCCGCTGCTGCCGCGATCGCTGACCCGCGGCGGATCCGCGCTAGCGGCTCGGGCCGCGGAGCCCCGGCGCGTCGCCTCGCTGACGCTCGGCTAGACTCCAGCGATGGTGCGGATCGCGCTCGCCAACCTGCCGTATCCCGCGTCACCCGATCAGTCGATCGCGCTCGTCGTCGACGCCGTCGCCGGCGCGGGCCGCGCCGGCGCGCGGGTGGTGGGCTTCCCCGAGTGCTACGTCCCCGGGTACCGCGGGCTGGGCCACGCGCCGCCCGCGCCCGACGCGGCGTTCCTCGAGCGCGCGTGGAGCGCGATCGCCCAGGCGGCCGCCGCGGCGGAGGTCGCGGTCGTGCTCGGCACCGAGCGCCTCGTCGACGGCGCGGTGGTGCCGACGGCGCTGGTGATCGACGCGCGCGGCGCGCGTCTCGGCTTCCAGGACAAGGTGCAGCTCGACCCGAGCGAGGACGACACCTACGCGCCCGGCCACGAGCGCCAGCTGTTCCGGCTCGACGGCCTCGCGTTCGGCGTGGTGATCTGCCACGAGGGCTGGCGCTATCCCGAGACCGTGCGCTTCGCGGCGCGCCGCGGCGCCCACGTGGTGTTTCACCCGCACTACCACCCCGCGGAGCCCGGCGGGTACCGCCCGACGACGTTCGCCGATCCGGCCAACACCTTCCACGAGAAGGCCGTGCTGTGCCGCGCGGCCGAGAACACCTGCTACTTCGCGAGCGTCAACTACGCCAGCGCGGGCTCGGCGACGACCTCGGCGATCGCCAACCCCGACGGCACGCTCTTGGCCTACCAGCCCTACGGCGAGGCCGGCCTCCTCGTCGCCGACCTCGACCTCGCGCTCGCCACCGGGCTGCTCGCGCGTCGCTGCAAGAGCTAGCCCGCCGACCGCGTGATCCAGCCGCGGCTAGAAGGCGACGCCGTAGCTCAGCATCATCGGCGTGGGCGAGTCGTCGACCGCGGCCAGCACCGCATAGTCGATGATGACGGCGGCCACCACGGCCGCGCCGGCCGCGAGCGCGCCGCCGGCGAGGCAGCCGACCGCGTCGCCGATGACGCCGCCGCTGCCACCCTTGGCGGCGCCACACCCGATCAGCGCCGCCACCGCCGGCAGCCCGACCCGCAGGCCGAACGCCGCGCCGGCGGTGCCCCAGCGCCCGTGGGCCGCGTGGACGATCGGGCTGCCGAGCGCATAGCCCGCGAACCCGAGCCCAACGCCGGGCGCCGATTCGCCCCCCGCCGCTGCCGCGAGCACCGCGACGCTGGTCACGTCGACGATCGCCATCGTGCCGCGGTAGGTCTCGCCGTCCTCGGCCCGGGCCGGGCGCGCGGTCGCCGTCGTGATCGCGGCCACTGCGACGCTCGCGAGGATGACTCGTCCGGCCATGCGCGACGATCGCGCGCCGCACGCCCGGCCGCAAGGCAGCCGGGCCCGTGCCGTGGTGCCTGGCACAGCGGCGGCTCAGAACGTGGCGTCGGTGGAGTCGACGATCTGGGTCTCGCTCCAGGCGCCGTCGGCGACCGTCACCGTGCACCACGTGCCGTCGCCGCTGAAGCAGTTGAGGTATGGCGCCCCGTCGTGCTCGGTCAGCACCGTGTACGTGCCGGCGGGCAGCACGACGCGAAACCGTCCGTCGCGATCGGTCGTGACGGTCGCCACGTAGTCCGCGCTGCCGCGATCGATCGCCGCCATCAGCGCGTGGGGGCCGCGCAGGATGTGGACCGGCGCGCCAGCCGCCGGCTGCGGCCCCGGGGTGCCGGGCGGCGTCGGGGGCATGTAGTTGCCGGCCAGGATCGCGACCGTGCCGGCGATCCCCGACGTGCCGTCGCTCGCCAGCGGCGGCGGCGGTGCGGCCGCGCGAGGCGCCGGGGAGGAGGAGGCACAGGCAGCGATCGAGAGGAGAAGCGTCGGTACGGCGAGGCGGGTCACCCTCGTCCATACGGACCGCCGGCGGGCCCGGTCTAATCGTGCGCGGCCGCACACGCGTCGGGCGCCGTGCGATCCCTGACGTCAGGACCTCGACACCGCCGCGCCAGCGCACCCGCGCGCGGGCGACGTCGCGGCGCGCGAGCTGCATGCGCACGATCCATGGGTCGCCGCATCGACACCTCACCGCCGAAGGTCTGCGCGTATGGGCTCGCGATCGCGATCACGGCGCTCGCGCCGTCGGCCGCGCGCGCCGACGACGCCGATCGAGCGCCGGTGATCGCGATCGATCTCGTCTCGGACGCCGCGGTCGCCGCCGGCGTGTTCAACGTCGCCCATACCGCGCCGGCCGGCATGGTCGGTTACGCGCTCGGCGCGCCGATCGTCCACGCCGCGTACGGCAAGTGGGCGCGCGCCGGCCAGAGCTTCGGCGTGCGGCTCGCCGTGCCGCTGGTCGGCGCCGCGATCGGTTGCGGCCTGCACAGCGGCCAGCGCGGCGAGCACGACGAGGAGGAGAGCTGCTGGCCCCGCGCGCTGGCCGGCGTCGCCGCCGGCATGGTCGTCGCCCAGATCATCGACGCCGCCTACCTGTCGCGCGCCAGCGACGAGCCGACCCCGCGCATGCTGTCGATCGGCGGCGCGTTCTGATCGCCGCGTCGGTGCGAGGCCGCGCGTCAGTGGCCTTCGCGCTCCGCCACGACCAGCCCATCGACGAGCACGCGGTACGCGTGCGGCCTGAAGCCGGCGAACAACGCTGGCCGCCGCTTCTCGATCACGACGCCGCGCCCACGGATCGTCGCCTTCCACGTGCGCACGCGGCCGAGTGACCAATGCGTCAACGGATTCCACGGGCTCTGCAGCGACAGGTGCTCGCCGTCGACCAGCAGCCCGGCGCGCCCGGTGAATCCGTTGCGCGTGAACTCGACGCGCTGACCATCGACCTCGAAGACAATCGTCATGGACGCTCCCTGATCTGATCGTACCGCGTGAGCGCGGCCCGCCAACCACGGTCGCACGCACGCCGGAGCGGCACCGCCGGCGACCGCCGATGCGCTACGCTGCGCGAGCGCGCATGGCGATGAACAACACCAGCTTCGCGTCGTACATCAAGGACGGCTGCGGCCGCTGCGAGCGGTTCCAGACGCCGGCGTGCAAGGTGCACCCGTGGACCGTGGTGCTCGAGGCGCTGCGCGCGCTGGCGCTGGCCGACGGCCTGGTCGAGGAGATGAAGTGGGGCTTCCCCTGCTACACGCTCGCCGGCAAGAACGTGCTGATGGTGGTCGCGTTCAAGGAGCACTGCGCGCTGCAGTTCTTCAAGGGCGCCGCGCTCGACGATCCCGACGAGCTGCTCGAGGCCCCGGGGCCCAACTCGCAGGCCGTGCGCATGCTGAAGGTGCGCTCGCTGGCCGAGGTCAAGCAGCACAAGAAGGCCGCCAAGCGCCTCATCGACCTGGCGATCGCGCTGGAGCGCGCCGGCGGCGAGGTCGCGACCCGCGCCAAGGCCGAGCCGGTGCCCGACGAGCTGGCGCGGCGCCTCGCCGCCGATCCGAAGCTGCGGCGCGCGTTCGACGCCCTGACGCCGGGCCGCCAGCGCAGCCACATCCTGCACGTCTCCGGCGCCAAGCAGCCGGCGACCCGCGAACGCCGGGTCGACGCGTGCGCCGAGGCCATCCTCGCCGGCCGCGGGTTCAACGAGCGGGTCTGACGCGCCGGGCGACGACGCGACCGCGCGGGGCGCATCCGTGCGAAGGTCTGGCCATGGCTCCTGTCGCGCCGGTCGGTCGCGCGCGTGCCCTCGCCGCCGTGCGGGCGGGGACGCTGCCCCTGTGGATGGGCTCACCCCATCCGTTCGTCGCCATCGTCGAGCAGGACGATCGGTTCCGCGTGCGCCGGCTGGTCGTCGACGACGCCGAGGCCGACGCCGCGCGCACCGCCGCCCTGGCGGCAGGCCGCGGCTGGATGCCGGAGGATCACCACGCGCTGGCCCAGCCGACCGGCGAGATCGTGATCGAGACCGCAACCCGCGACGAGCTGATCGGGCTGCTCGAGGCCATCGACTGGCCGGTCGCGTGGTGACGCGCGCCGACGGTCAGCGCCGCAGGTCCTGGACGCCGCGGCGGCTCGCCTCGACGCGCGCGCGCTCGTCCGTCGTCAGGTCGCCGGCCAAGAGCTGGTCGTAGATCGCCTCGGCCTCCGCGTAGCGCGCCTCGTCGACCAGCGCGTCGGCGGCCAGCACGACCACCGCGCGGCCCGGCAGGCCGGCGTGGCCGCGCCCGTACGCGAGCGCCCGCGCGACGCTGGCCGACGTCGCGTCGCTCGCCGTCGAGTCGGGCACGCCATCGCCGTCCTGATCGGCCTCGACCAGCGCCAGCGCGAGGTACTGCCGCGCCTCGGGCATCAGCGACGCCGCGTCGGGCTCGGGCCGCGCGAGGAACGCGTCGAAGGCGCGCGCCGCGGCGGCCATGTCGCCGGCGCGCCAGTGGCTCCACGCGATCTTGTACGCGACGATCGTCGCGTACGGCGCCACGGTCGCGACGTGCTGGTACGCCGCGCGCGCCGCCGCCAGGTCGTCGTCGAGGAACGCCTGCTCGCCGAGCCGGAACCAGCCCTCGTCCGCGAGCGCCGAGCCCGGGATCGCGGCCAGCGCCTGGTACGCGTCGCGCGCGCCGGCCGCGTCGCCCGCCAGCTCGCTCGCGTAGCCCAGCTGGTAGAGGATCAGATCGCGCCGCGGATAGGCCGGGAAGCGGTCGCGCGCGTCGCGCAACGTCGCCTGCGCGCGCGCCGCCAGCGTCGCCACGGCCGCCGGGTCGGCGTCGAGCGCCCGCTCGGCGCGATCGATGTCCAGCGTGCCCAGGCGCAGCAGCGCGTCGGGCGTGAACCGCGGATCGTCGGGGTGCGCGTCGACGAACGCCTGCAGCTTCGCCGCCGCGTCGTCCGCCACCACCTCGACCACCGGCTTGCGCCCGACGACGATCACCGGCGCCGCCCCCGCGCCCGCGCCACCACCGCCCGGCGCCTCCGCCGCTGGCGCTGCGGCCACCGGCGCCTGCGGTCCCGCCGCGCCACCTCCCGCCGCGCCACCTCCCGCCGGCGCGCCGCGCGTCGCGCAGCCACCGACCAGCAACATCACGAGGGCCAGATCGCGCAGGCGTGTCACGCGCCGAGTCTGCCACGCCGCCGCCGCCGCGCCCGCCGGCGCGCAATCGTCCACTGCCGCGGCGTGCGCGCGGCTACAGTCGGGGCATGCGGACCTTCGAGGTATCGGACGTGGCGCGCGCGGCGGGGCCGCGGGCAGAGCTGGATCGCGGCGCGGCGATCGCGTCGCTGCTGAGCGCGCCCGCTGACCGGACGGGCGAGGCGCGTGACCCGCGGCCGCGGGCGGCGCGCATCGAGCAGGTGTACGCCAGCGCGGCGCGGCTGGTGGCGTGCACCGACGTCTCGCCGCTGGTGCAGATGGCGCACGACGCGTTCTACGAGCACCGCCCGATCGCGCTGACGCCCGACGCGCTGTGGTTCACGATCGCGCAGGGCTTCGCGACCCACGTCAACGCCAACGTCGAGGCGCTGCGCGCGCGCTTCGTGCGCCACGCCGGCAAGGCGAAGCTGGTGGTCGAGCGTCCCGACTTCCTGCTCGGCCAGCCCAACCCATGGCCCGAGGCGTTCGCCGCGTTCTCCGAGCAGATCGCCGGCCACGTCGGCAAGCTGCGCGACCTGGTGGTCGCCGACTTCTCGACGACCGGCCCGCTGGAGCGCGCCGCCACCGAGGTGCTGCTGATGGACACGTTCCAGGGGTACTTCGAGTACGAGATGAGGTGCGGCTGCGGCATCCCGCAGATCACGCTGCGCGGCACGCCCGACGACTGGCGGTCGGTGCGGCGGCGGGCGCAGCACCTCTCCGAGTACGGCCTCGAGCACTGGACCGGCGCGCTCGTGCCAGTGCTCGACCGCATCGTCGCGACCGCCGAAGGCGCCGACGACGCGCCGTTCTGGCGCTCGTTCTTCCACTACGAGAGCGGCTCGATGGGCGCCGCGCTCACCGGCTGGATCAACGTGCTGTTCCCCTACCTGGTCGACTGGCGCACCAAGCAGCCGATCGCCAACCCGCACGTGGCAGCGTGGCAAGAGAACTTCGCCCGACCGCCGCGCGGCTGGCGCGACACGCCGGGCCCCGGCCTGAGCGAGCTCCCCGGCGGCCTCGCCAGCGCCCCGGTCCTCGTGACCGACGTGCGCACCCGCGAGCGCTTCCCGATGCGCTTCGTCGCCGGCATGTTCGGCGTCGTCGAGGACGCCGACGGCACGCTCGCCCCCGAGTTCGGCTGGGCCGTCACCCACGACCCGACCCCCGACGCCTAGGGCGGCTCCGCCCGATCCGAGTCGCCGCGACCCGGTCCGAGTCGCGGCGCCCACGATCCGGGTCGCCGCGCCCACGATCCGATCCGGGTCACGCTGCGCGGCTAGAAGACGGTGCCGTCGCTCTCGACGCGGATCGGCGAGCCGCCGCCGGGGCGGCGCTCGCGGGCGACCTGACGGCCGGCGTGCCAGGTGCCGCCCTCGAGGATGCGGGCCAGCGGCAGCTGATCGGGCGTGACCTGCAGCTTCTCGCGGACGGCGTCGGCGACCCAGTCGAGCAGCGCGACGGTGAGCGCGCGCCACTCGACGACGACCTCGGCGTCGGCCGGGTAGACGTTGCGGGTGATGGCGTCGTAGCGGGGGACGATCACGCCGAGGTCGAGCAAGAGGCCGCCGTTGCGGTGCTCGGCCAGGCCGGTCATCGCGCCGTGCTGCACGACCTTGACGCCGGCGAGCTCGAACGGCTCGAACAGCGAGTACGCGAGCCGCTGCGACAGCTGGTGGAACGGCACCAGCCCGGCCGACATGCCGGTGCCGCCGGCGGCGGGGTGGCGCCAGCAGTCGCCGAGGTTGACGCCGCCGAGCTCGAGGCGCCCCGGCCAGATCGGGCCCAGGCCCTCGAGCAGATCACCGAGCAGGTCGGCGGCCCGCACCTCGCCGCCGCGATCCTTCACGACCTTGAGCAGGCCGCTCGGCCGGCCGCCCGGGAACAGCGCGGCGTTGTCGTCGAGCACCTCGCCAAGCCGCCGCAGCAGGCTGGCGCGCCCCTCGAGGCCGACCAGCGCGTTGTCGCCGACCGGGCCCACCTGCAGCGCGTCGCCCAGCGTGGCCTCGTCGATGCCGCGCAGCGCGGCGGCGTCGACCCGCAGCGGCAGGAGCGCGTCGGCCGAGAACAGGCCGGCCTGGAACGCGCGCAGGCTCGCGACCGCGAGGCCCTCGCTGCGCGCGAGCTCGAGGCCGGTCGCCGCCTCGCGGTAGCGCCAGGTGTCGCCGGCGGCGGCGTCGATCAGCACGCTGACCACGACCAGGTCGACCAGCGCCTCGGCCGCGACGCCGTCACCGCCGCACGCCTCGATCAGCTGGGCGACGCGATCCACGCCGCCGGCCCGGAAGTGCCCGAGCCGACCGTGCACCGGGATGCGCAGGTTGGGATAGTTCGCGCGGGTGACCGCGATGACCAGATCGGCGACGGCGTCGACCTGGCCGCGATCGACGCGGAAGTGCCGCAGCTCGCCGAGCAGCCCCGCCTCGAGCACGTTGGTCGACCGCACCCGCACCGCCAGCGGCGAGCGCAGGTAGGCCACCGCGGTCCCGGCGTCGGCCGCCGAGCCGGGCGCGATGAAGCCGCTGCCCAGATCGTAGCCGCTCACGAGGGCCGCCCCAGGTCCGAGGCCTTCACCAGCGCGTCGTGGTTGCTGTTCGACATGGGCACCAGCCTTGGGGATCGTGGTCGCGCCGCGCGACGTCGGGCCGCCAGCGAAGTGTGCGAGTCTGGCACGCCCCGCAGCGACGGTAAAGCGCACCACCGACGCGGGCGGGCGTGGCCGCGACCGCGCGCTCGCAGCCGGCGCGATCGAAACCCGCGCGCGCGATGAACGCCGGCGCGCGTCCGAGCGACCAACGAGTCAGATCAAGGTGGCGCACCCGAGGCGCCGCGAGGAGTCACCCGTGTTGACCCGCATCACGCGGCGCGCCCGACGCGCGCTGCACGACATCGTCACGCTCGTCGCCACGCTCAACCAGTCGATCGCGGCCGGCCCGGTCGACGTCGGCCCGTAGCCGCGCTACTTCGGCTGCACGCGCGTGCGCATGTGCAGCTCGTGGCGCTCGCGGCGCGCCGGGTTGGCGACGCCGGCGGTGGGCTCGACCGAGGCGATCAGCCGCAGCTCGGCGGCGCGCGTCGGCAGCAGGCGGCCCGCGGTCAGCACCGTCGTGATCGTGCCCTTGGCCTCGAGGCGCGCGGTGCCGCCGTCGACCGGCTGGACGATCGGCGCGATCGCGGTGTCCGAGCTGATCACGGCGATCGGCCCCTTGCGGCTGACCAGCTTGGAGCGGACCGTGACCGTGACCTCCTGGCCGAGCAGCGTCGTCGGGTAGGTCGAGGTCCAGGTGGCGCCCAGGCCGATCGGCGCCGTCGGCAACGCGACGAACGTGTCCATCGACTGCGCGACCTGGCCGATCACCAGCGGCGTCGTGGCGATCGGGTGCGCGACCACGACCTTGCGCGCCGCGACCCGGCCGTCGGGATCGACCGCGGTCGAGAACACCGCGCCGACCAGGGTCGCGATGCCGGTGGTGAGCGCTGGCGTCGTGCCGGGGCCGGTGGCGGTGGCCTCCGCGACGGCGAAGTCGTAGCGGAACCGCCCGCTGGGCTCGACCAGCGTGACCGCCGCGGTGCCGCGCAGGTACAGGGTCGGCTGGTCGGCCTCGGCCGGCTTGCCGGCGCCGTCGTCGGAGATCGCGTGGGCGCTGATCTGGTACGCGACCGGTTGCACGCTGTCGGCGGCGGCGGTCAGCGCCAGCGGCGCGCGCTTGCCCTTGCCGGGCGCGACCAGCGTCACCGCCTCGACGTCGACGTCGAGATCGGTCTCGAACGGCGCCGACTCGGGCGGCGGCGGCGCCTCGCCGAACGTCAGCGCGGCGGTGACGATGCCGCGGCTGGCCATCGCCGCGCCGCCGCCGATCAGGCCGCGCGCGGCGTCGAAGCACAGCACCACGCGGCCGGCGTCGCCGGCGGCGGCGTTCTCGATCGCGGTGCACCACGCGCGCTCGCCGAACGCGAAGGTCTCGATGCGCCCGTCGATCGCGGGCGCGTCGGCGGTGGCGTCGGCGTGGGCCTGGTACGACACCGGCGCGGGCTTGGCGCCGATGCGCATCGGCTCGCTGGCGGCCCACGCCAGCGCCGCGGCCTCGTCGTCGGGGACCTGGGTGACGGTGGTCAGGTGCTCGGTGAACCACAGCCCCTGCGCGGTGGCGATGATGCCGAACCGCGGCATCGCGCCCGACATCGCGCCGAGCTCGCGGTCGGCCGCGCAGCGCAGGTAGCCGACCCGCGCTTGCTCGAAGCCGCGCGGCGACTCGACCGAGCAGGTGATCGTCGGCGCCGGCCCGGCGCCCAGCCACGTCGCGGCCGGGAACTCCCAGCGCGCGTCCTTGGCGAACAGCTTGGCGTACGGCGCGGCGGGGTCGATCGCGAGCGCCTCCTCGCGGACCGGCTCGCTGGGCACGACGATCGGCGGCGCGGTGACCTGGCTGCCGCAGCCGACGAGGACGATCACGAGACCGAGGCGCACGCGCATGGCGCGGAAGCTACCGCGAATCGGCGGCGCCGCACGACGAACGCGGGCTCACGGCAGCCGCTCGAGCAGCGCGCGACCGGCGGCGGCGCGCGCCGCCAGGCCAGGATCGAGCGCGACCGCGCGGCCCCACGCGCCGAGCGCGGCGTCGACGGCGCCGGGCACCCCCGCCGCGGCGGCCTCGTACGCGGCCTCGGCGGCGGCGGCCCACGCGGCGGCGGTGCCGACGGCGGTGGCGTCCTCGCTGGTGAGCTCGGCCAGCGCCTGCGCGGCGGCGCGGCGCGGCGGCCCGGCCGGCGCGAGGGTCCGCGCGGTGGCCCAGGCGGCGATCGCCGCCGCGCGGTCCCGGCCCAGGCGGCGCGCCTCGAGGGTCACGACGCCGGCGACCTCGACGGCGAGCGTCGCCGCCTCGTCGGCGCAGGCGGGGTCGAGGGTGCGGCCGGCCAGCGCCGCCAGCGCCGCGGCGGTGGCCGCACGGTCGGCGTCGATCCACGCCGCGCGGGCGATCGCGGCCTCGGCGCGGCAGGCGCCGGCGGCGTCGAGCAGCGGCTGGGCGTCGGCGAGCACGCGGCGGGCGTCGCGCAGCTTGCCGACGTCGAGGTAGGTCGTGCCCAGGCGCAGCAGGTGCTCGCCCAGGCGGTCGCGATCGATCGCGCGGAAGAACGCGGCGGCCTTGGCGGCGTCGCCGATCTGCGCGTAGACGCGGACCGCGTCCTTGAGCGCCTCGGTGCGCAGCGGGTCGCGCCCGGCGCGGGCCACGTCGAGGAAGTCGGCCAGGGCCTGCGCGCCGTCGCCGAGGTTGAACGCGCACCAGCCGCGCTTGTAGCGGGCGTAGGCGCCGACCGTCGGATCGGCGAACGCCCGCGGGTACAGCGCGGTCGCGGCGGCGAGGTCGCCGTCGTCGAACGCCAGGTCGGCCAGCGCGACGATCGCGGCCGGCACGTAGCGCGACGCCGGGTGCTCCTTCACCAGCCGCTGCCACGCGGCGCGGGCGTGGGCGGCGTCGCCGGTCCGCCGCAGCGCGCCGCCGAGGCCGTACAGCACCGCGTCGGCCTGGGCCAGCGCCGCGAACCCGGGCTCGGCGACCAGCGCCGCGGCGACGGTCAGCGCCTCGGCCCGCGCGTCGGGGTCGGGCGACGCGTCGAGCTCGTCGAACAGCCGCGCGCGCGCCTCGAGCTGCTCGGTGCCCCGGCTCGCGGCGACCAGCTGGCGCACCATCGCGAGCCGGCTGGCGCGCACCGCGGGCGGGGCCTCCCAGACCTCGCCGACCCCGTCGGGCGCCGGCCCGGCGGGCGCGGGGTCGCCCTCGCGCGCCATCGCGGCGTCGGCGGCGGGCAGGTCGTCGGCGGGGTCGACGGGCGCGGGTCGCCCCGCGGCGCAGCCGACCGCGGTCGCGAACAGGGCGATGGCCACGACCCGCATGCCCGGTACGACAGGGCCGCGGCGGATCGGTTTCAGAATTGCTTACGCGAGTCGATCAAGATGGTGACCGGGCCGTCGTTGACCAGCTCGACCTGCATGTCGGCCCGGAACACGCCGGTCGCGACCCGGGTCACGCCGGCGGCTCGGGTGGCGGCCACCGCGCGCTCGTACAGCGCCTCGGCCGGCCCCGGCTCGAGCGCGTCGACGAACGCCGGCCGGCGCCCCTTGCGGGTGTCGCCGTACAGCGTGAACTGCGAGATCAGCAGCACCCCGCCCGCCACGTCGAGGACCGACCGATTCATCTTGCCCTCGTCGTCGGCGAAGATCCGCAGGTTGACCAGCTTGTCGACCACGTAGGCGACGTCAGTCTCGGTGTCGCCGCGGCCGGCCCCCAGCAGCACCACCAGACCGTGATCGATCGCACCGACCACCTCCCCGGCCACGGTCACGGACCCCCGGCGACAGCGCTGGACGACGGCTCGCATGGCGTCTCATCGCCTGGTTGCGGGCCCAAGGCAACCCACCCCGGGCCCCCGCAGTCCAACCGCCGTCCCGGTTGTGTCCCCCTCAATGCCTGCTAGGATGCGCGCCCGCATGAGCCGTCTCGCTGTCTTGTCCGTCCTGGTCCTCGCCGCCGCGTGCGGCAAGGAGATCGGCGACGAGTGCTCCAGCAGCCTCGACTGCGGCGACGGCACCAACCCCTCGCTGATCTGCGACACCACCTCGCCCGGCGGCTACTGCACCGAGCAGGGCTGCGACTGGAACACCTGCCCGGAAGAGGCGGTGTGCGTCCGGTTCTACGCGGCGTCGTTCGGCAACAAGCCGTGCGACCTGGCGGCCGAGGATCTCACCGAGGATCGCTGCACGCTCGACGAGGTCTGCACCCTGAAGGGCCAGTGCGTGCCGCGCACCTCCGAGGTCCGCTACTGCATGCGCACCTGCGACAGCAACGACGACTGCCGCGATCGCTACGAGTGCCGCACCGAGGAGCTGATGGTGTCGCACGGCGGCGAGCCGGTGCCGAAGCCGGGCGAGCGCCTCACCAGCGACAACCTGCAGAAGTTCTGCGCGGCTGCGCCGCTGTGATTTGAGAGGGTCTTTCGAAAAGACCCTCCCCCACAAGACGTGGGGCCCCCACCCGAAACGCGAGAGCCCCCGCACGGACTGTGCGGGCGGCCCCCCGCACCTGGGCACGGCGGCGAGCCCCTGGAGGTCAGTCGCCGCGGACCGCGATGACGCCGGCGGGGTCGACGGTGACGGTGAAGGCGAGCGGCTCGACGTGCTTGGCGTTGGTGAAGTACGTGTGCTCGCCGGTGAGCCGGGCCTGGTAGCCGCCGGGGCCGTCCTGCTCGTCGACGATGCACAGCTCGGCGCCGATGTGGACGTAGGTGGCGATGACGCGGGCGGCGATCAGGAACTTCACGAGGTCGCGGCCGGCGATGTGGCCGACGCCGAGCTCGGACAGCTGGCCGACGGCCTCGGTGCTGCCGGCGGCCAGGTTGGTCGCGTCGATCACGCGCAGCTCCGTCAGCACCGCGGCGTTGACCACCGCCTCGGTGCGGGCGGCGTTCCACCACAGGAGCGGGGTCTGGCCGATCTGGTAGGCGGCGGTCGCGGCCACCGGGATCTGGGTGTCGCGATCGATGTCGGCGGCGGCGAACCGCTGCTGGAAGTCGAACGCGGCAGGGCCCAGCGAGCGCTGCTCGGTGAGCACCGACCGGCCGTGGTCGACGGTGAGCTGCTCGAGGCAGGACGGCGGCGGCTTCATCGCGACCTCTCCAGTGGGCGGCGGGGGCGTGGCGCGGGTGCCGCAGGCGGCGAGCCCGAGCGCGAGCAGGGCGACACGCGGCGTCATCCTCCGAGGATACGCCCGCGGCGCCGGTCCGGACCGCGGCCCGGGCGCGGCGAAACCGCGCGGAAACATCCATCGCGCACACTCGGGACATGCGCGCGCTCCCCGCCGGGGTCCAGATCCACCACGCCGGCGACCACTCGGTCGATGGCGTGCTCCGCCTGATCGGGCTGGCCAGCGACCCCGCCCCGCTCGAGGTCGCGCTGACCGCGATGTGCCGCGAGATCGCGGCGATCGCCGACGTCGACGTGGTCAGCGCCTACGTCCGGGAACCGGACGACGGCGGCGACCGGCTGGTGATGCGCGGCAACCACGGCTTCCCGGCCGGCACGATCGGCGCGGTGCGGCTGAATTTCGGCGAGGGCCTGACCGGCCTGTGCGCCGAGTGCCTGCGGCCGGTGTCGGTGGCGGTCGGCCCCCAGGACAGCCACTTCAAGCTGGTGCCGGGGCTGGGCGAAGAGCGCTTCCCGGCGTACCTCGGCGTGCCGCTGACGACCAGCGGCCGCGCGCTCGGCGTGCTGGTGCTGCAGCGGCGCGCGCCCGAGGCGTTCACCGCCGCGGAGGTCACGCTGGCGATGGCGCTGGCCGCGCCGATGATGCTGGCGGTCGAGCGCCGCCTGGGCGCCGCGGCGCTGGCGCGCAGCGTCCGCCTCGACGGGGCCACCGTCGCGCCGGGCAGCGCGGTCGGCCGGGTGGCGATGCTGCCGACGCTGGCGTCGCTGGGCGATCGCGGCTCGCTCGACGTGGTCGGCGCGCTGGCCCGGTTGCCGGCCGAGCTCGATCGCGCGATGCGCCGGCTGCGCAAGCACGGCGACGCCGACGTGCGGGCCGCGGTCCACGAGGTCGAGCTGCTGTTGCTCGACGGCCGGCTGCACGAGCGGGTCGCGGCGGCGCCGCCCACCGTCGACGGCCTGGCGACGGTGGCGCGCGACTACGCCCGCGCGCCGTTCAAGCTGGCGGCGGCCGGCCGCGCCGCGCCCACGGTGGCGCGCGCCGCCGAGGTCGAGGACCTGCTGGTGCTGGTGGCGACGATGGCCGGCGACGCCGGCGTGCTGCCGCCGGGCGGCATCTGGGTCGGCGAGCGGATGAGCGGGCTGATCGCGCTGGTGGCGTGCGCGCGGGCGGCCGGCGCGGTGGTGGTCGAGGGCGACGCCTCGCCGGCGGCGACGGCGATCGCGCGGGCCGACGAGCTGACCGCGGTGGCCGAGGCCCGCGGGCTGCACGCCTGGGTGCGGCCCGGCGACCGCGCCACCGTCGACGCGCCCGCCGACGGCGCGGCCGAGGTGCGCATCAACCCCGCCGCGGTGGCCGTCGAGCACAGCCGGCGCCGGCGCGACACCTCCTCCTGAGGGCGGGGCGGCCGGGCGTGGCATGCCGCCCGCTGACGATCGACACCGCCCGGGCGCGCGCGTACCCTCGACGGGCTCGTGCCGCTCGGCGCATTCATCCTCCGCCGCCTGGGTCTGGGCCTCCTGTCGCTGCTGGGGGTGTCGATCCTGGTGTTCCTGTTCCTGCACGTGATCCCCGGCGACCCGGTCGATCAGCTGGCGGGCGGCGAGGCCACGCCCGAGCAGCGGCAGAAGATCGAGCAGTGCATGGGCCTCGACGTGTCGATGCCCGAGCAGTTCTGGAACTTCCTCGGCAACGTCGCCGACCGCACGCTCGGCCACCAGTGCCCCGATCCCAAGGGCAAGCCGACCGTCGCGGCGCTGATCGGCGACGCCTTCCCGCACACCGTCGCGCTGGCGCTGGTCGGGCTGGCGTTCGCGATCGTGATGGCGCTGCCGCTGGGCATCTACGCGGCGCTGCGGCGCGGCACCTGGTTCGACACGCTGGCGGCGATCGGCGCGCTGTCGGGGATCGCGATCCCCAACATGCTGCTCGGCCCGCTGCTGCTCCTGTGGTTCTTCGTCGATCTCGGCTGGCTGCCGGGCCCGTTCGAGGTCGGCCCGGCGGCGATCATCCTGCCGGCGTTCGCGATCGGCACCCACCTGATGGCGATGCTGGCGCGCATGACCCGCTCGGCGATGGTCGAGGTGCTGGGCGAGGACTACCTGCGCACCGCGCGCGCCAAGGGCCTGCCCGAGCGAGTCGTCGTCTGGAAGCACGCGCTGCGCAACGCGATCATGCCGGTGGTCACGGTCGCCGGCCTGCAGTTCGGCAGCCTGCTCTCCGGCTCGATCATCATCGAAAACGTCTTCGCGCGGCCCGGCCTGGGCTCGCTCCTGCTGGCGGCGATCCGCGAGCGCAACTACCCCGTCGTCCAGGGCTGCGTACTGGTCATCGCCGCCAGCTACGTGCTGGTCAACATCGCCGTCGACGTGGCCTACGGGCTCATCGACCCGCGGGTGCGGCGCGGATGAGGGCGTGGCAGCCGGGGCGGTGGTCGCCCAGCGTGTGGGTCGGCGCGATCATGGTCGCGGTGTTCGTGCTGCTCGGCGTGTTCGGCCCGCTGCTCGCGCCGTACCCGGTGGGCACGCGGGCGATGGACCTCGATCACATGTACGCGCCGATGTCGTGGTCGCACTGGCTCGGCACCGACAAGAGCGGCGTCGACACGCTGTCGCAGCTCTTGCACGGCGCCCGCGAGGCGCTGCTGTTGTCGACGATCGTCGTCGGCATCAGCGCGACGATCGGCGTGACGATCGGCATGATCGCCGGCTACGCGCGCGGCTTCGTCGACGAGGCGATCATGCGCGTCGTCGACATCTTCCTCGCGTTCCCCGGCCTCCTGCTCAACATCGCGATCGTCGCGGTGGTGGCGCGGCCGGGGCTGCCGCTGTTCATCGCGGCCTTGTGCGCCAACGGCTGGGTCGGCTACGCGCGCGTCGCCCGCGGCCAGGTGCTGTCGCTGCGCGAGCGCGACTACGTCATGGCGGCGCGGGCGCTGGGCGCGTCGACGCCGCGGATCCTGTTCCGCCACATCGCGCCCAACCTGATCGCGCCGATCCTGGTGCAGGTGTCGCTCAGCTTCGGCAACGTGATCGCCGCCGAGGCGTCGCTGTCGTTCCTGGGCCTCGGCCCGCAGGTCGACCACACCTGGGGCGCGATGCTCGAGCAGGGCACGTCGTTCCTGTGGAAGCCGGGCTTCCGCCACTACGCGCTGGCCGCCGGCGCGGCGATCGCGTGGGTGGTGCTGGCCGCCAACCTGCTCGGCGACGGCCTGCGCGATCGGCTCGACCCGCGCCAGCGAGGGCGCGCCTAGTGCTGCGGGTGCGGCTGGGCGCGCTGGCCGACCTGCCGATCGACGACCTGCGCGCGTTCACGGTCGCCGGCGTGACCTGGCCGGTCATGGCCGGCGTGATCGCCGGCGAGGTGATCGCCACCGCCGGCGTCTGCCCCCACGAGGACGTCGGCCTCGACGGCGGCGAGGTCGCCGACGGCTGCCTCACCTGCCCCGGCCACGGCTACGTCTTCGAGCTGCGCACCGGCGCCTGCCGCCACGATCGCTCGCTGACGCTGCGCCGCTACCGCGCCCGGGTGATCGACGGCGACGTGTGGATCGAGCTGGTGTAGCGCCCGCGCTCAGAGCTTGTCAGTTTTTCGGACGAGCAACGGTCCGCGCGCCGGGCGTCTCGCGTCCTGGTGGGAGGCTCGGCGGGGACCTGGCCCCGCCGAGGGAGGTGCGGCGACGCACCTCCTGAAACTCAACCCAGCGCGGGCGGCGCGACGCCGACCATCGCCGCCAGCGCCCGCGGCCAGTCGAGCCCGACCGTGATGAAGGTGTTCGTCCCGCTGGCCGCGACCGCGCCCCACTGCCCGGCGGCGTAGGTGACCTCGACCTCGCGCCAGGCGAAGACCTCGGGCGCGAACACCGCGCACGCCGCGAGCGGATCGTGGAGCAGCTTCCCCTCGGGCCGCTGGCGCAGGTACACGTCCATCGCCTCCCACATCAGCCGCACGCCGGGCGTGAGCGTGGCGACCGCGGCCACGCGCGCGTGCAGCGCGGCGTCCCAGGCCACGCCGTGGGTGACGTTCTTCGACACCAGCTCGCGGCGCGCGATGCGCGGGCTGCCCAGCGCGGCGTGGGTGCCGGCCTTGTCGCCGCCGAAGTTGAACGACTCGCAGGTGGTGCGGCCGGCGAACTTGGGCAGGCGCGCCGCCGGCTCGACCAGGTCGTCTCCCGCGAAGCCGCCCTGCGCGATCCAGCGCGCGAGCGCGACGCCGGGGTGGTGGCGCAGGAGCAACCGCAGGTTGTGCAGCGGCGCGCCGGTCAGCAAGACGGTGGCCGGGTCACGCGCGATCGTCGCGGCCAGCAGCTCGTGCGCGACGGCGTCGGGCGCGCGCCCCGCCAGCGCCCCGAGCCAGTCGCGGTGGAACGGCGATACCGCATCGGCGGGGCTGTCCGGCGCGCGTGCGCCGACGGGGACGGCCACCGCGAGCCGCTCCAGCAGCGCGCCCACCACGCCCAGCTGCGCCGGCGTCCCCGGCGTCACCGTCACCGCCCGCAGCTCGACCGCCGGGTGCGACGCGAGCAGGCACAGCGTCAGCGCGTCGTCCGGGTCGCGCGTCTCCATGTCGAACACCAGCGGGATCCGCACGGCCGGATGATGCGCGAAGCCCGCGACCGGTCAAGCGGGCCATGGCGGGCGTCGATCGACGTGTCACGCCGGCGCTCACATCCGCGCCGGTCGGGCTCGAACGGGGCATGAAGCACCTCACCCTCGCCCTCCTGGTGGCCAGCGCGGCCGCCGCCCTCCCCGCGATCGCCCACGCGGCACCGCCGGTCATCACCGACAGCCAGCCCCGCGGCCTGGTCTCGTACCCCGACGGCCCGGGCAGCTACCAGACGATCACCGTCTACGGGTCCAACCTGGCGCTGCCGTCGACCACCGGCTACACGCTCGCCACCGACGTCACCCGGTACGCGCTGTGGGATGGCGCCTGGCACGTCGCCGGCGACGGCTGGCTGAGCACCGCCGGCTGGAACACGTCGAGCATGGGCTTCCAGGTGCCGCCGCTGCGCCACGGCGGCAACCTGATCCTCGCGGTGTGCACGCGGGGCGAGAGCTGCGCGACGTGGACCGTGCCGGTGCGCGACCCGATCGCCGCGGTGCCGGTGTTCCGCGACGCCTCGTACCGCCGCCCGGTGATCGATCCGTCGGTGCCGTCGACCGACTACCGCCGGCTGATGCGCGTGCGCGTCGACAACCTCGACAACTACGAGTACACGCAGTTCTGGGGGCTGAGCACGTCGGTCGCGTACATGAACGCCTACGAGAGCGTCATCGACCTGTGGGTCCGCGACAACATCGCCGGGCACTACAACTTCTGGGTCAAGAACCGCGCCGGCTGGAGCAACGCGGTCGGCGTCGACCTCATCGATCGCCCCGCGCTGTCGACGATGACCCCGGCCCAGGTCACGTCGGTGCCCAGCACCGTGACGCTGGCCTTCCGCGACGCGTACACCGCGCCCGACAGCACCAGCGCGCGGCTCGACGTCCCCGGCTGCGCGTCGCAGACGGTGTCGCTCACCGCGACCAGCGCGACCACGTTCGCGTTCACGATGCCGGCCACGTGCCGCGTCTGGTACGCGAGCTACGACGCCACGCTGGTGGTGCAGAACATCGCCGGCTCGAGCAACATCACGATCCCGGTGCGACCGGTGACGGTGACCTCGCCCGGTGGCGGTGGCTTCCCCGGCGGCTGGCCGCACTGAGCTCCTTGGAAGGGCTTCGCAACGCCCCTTCCCCGCCGGGGCAAGCCCCGACGGGGCCCCAACCCGAAACGCGAGAGCCCACGGCGCGGATCGGTGTTCGACCGAGAGACCCGCAGGCCGTGAGCCGCGCGGCGCTACGCGGTGATCGCCGCGATCTGCTGGGTCAGCCGCAGCTGGGCGGCGCTGGGCTCGACGGTCTGCATCGCGATCAGCTGGGCCAGGTCGCCCTCGACCTTGATCTCGCCGGCCAGGAACGCGGCGATGCCAGCCGCGGCGTCGGCGTCGACGAAGATCTTGCGGGCCAGGTCGGCGCTCAGCGTGATCGCGGTGGCGGCGGGCTGGTGGCCGCGGACGAACACGCCCTCCTGCAGGAACACCTGGGTGTCACCCGCGGGGCTGGCGATCGTGACGTTGATCTTGGCCGCCTTGATCGCCGGCGGCAGCTGGAGGTCACCAGCGGCGGCGATCAGCGCGTCGACCTGGGTGAACCACGCGTCGGACAGGAACGGGAAGCGCATGGCGCGCACGGTACCGGCGAGGCGACCGCGGAGGGAGGCTCAGCCGCGGGTTCCGTCGTGTAGGATCGGGTGGTGACCCAGGTCGCGTTCGAGCTGGACCTGAGCAGCGGCCAGGTGCGCGACGTGCGCGCGACCGCCGAGGCGGGGCCGCTGCGCGACGCGTTCACCTGGTCGGTGACGTGCGCCGACGGCGCGGTCCAGGTGTTCGCGCTCGGCCACCACGGGCTGGAGCAGATCGGCCGCTGCACCGTCGACGCCGCCGGGGTCGTGCGCGATCGGCTGGGCGCCGACGACGACGAGCCCAACGACTACCAGTGGGGCCGGGTGATCGACGGCCTCGGCGTCGCGCTGAAGCAGGCGCTGACGGTCGAGGGGCCCCGCCGCACCGACCCCTCCGTGCGCCGCCGCAAGGGTCGGGCCCCCGGCCCGGCGCCCGCCAGGCCCGCGGCCGAGCCGCGCCCGGCGGCGCCTGCGGTGCGATCGTCGAGGCGGACGGGCGTGATCGTCGGCGTGGCGGCGGTCGCGGCGGTGCCGGTCGTCTTCGGGGTGTGGGGCGCGGTCGAGTACCAGGGCCACCGCCGGCGGACGCCGCCGCCCCCGCCGCCGCCGGTGGCGGTCCCCGAGGACGTCGCCGCCGTCGACGAGCCCGACCCGCCGGACGCCGCGGTCGCCAACGCCCTGCCGACGCCCGAGGAGGCGGTGCTGGCCGCGCCGAGCCTGGTCGCAGCCGCCGCGGTGGTCCGCGATCGCCTCGACGAGCGCGCGGTCGCCGACGGCGCCTGGCTCTTGGCGCGCTACGCCAGCGGGCGCGCGACCTGGGCCGACTTCCACGTCGCCGACGCCGAGACCTCGCTGCCGCTGGCGCTCAAGGACGGCGCGCGCGAGCGCGGCAAGCGGCTGTGCGTCACCGGCCGGCTGCTCGACATCGCGCGCAGCGATCTGGATCAGCGCCCGGTCTACGCCGGCGCGCTGGTCACCGCCGATGGCGACACGCTGCGCTTCATCGCGGTCGGCAGCACCGGCACGCTGGTGAAGCGCGACACCGGCACCTTCTGCGGCGTCGTCACCGGCCGCGTCGACGACGCGGCGATGGCGGTCGGGATGTTCGACCTGCCCGAGAACGCGCGGCCGATCGTCGAGCGCTGACCGGGCCGGCGGCCGCCGCACGGTGGCCCCTTGCGCCCCGGCGTTCATGGTGTACATTGGACACTATAATGCAACCGCGCCGCGCCTGCGACGAAGCGCCGCTGCCTGGCATCGCAGGAGCGGGGCGGTTGCACCGGACGCCGCTCCCGGGGACCGTGGCGGCAGACCGCATTCCGTCGACGTCGTCGACACCACCAGGGGGGACTTCATGGACGAGCGCAACCAGAAGCGCGACCTCGTGCTCGCGCCGAGCGAGTACGCCTACATGCAGGACGTCACCAAGGGCGTCATCAAGACCTACACCGGCCCGACGGTGATCAACCCGACCGCGCAGGAGCGGCCGGTCGTGTTCAACCCCGAGAACAAGCGGTTCGAGCCGTGCGCGCTCGAGCAGGCGGTGCAGCAGATCGCGATCGCCCCCGAGGGCTACTACGTCGTGCTCAAGAACCCGTCGGCGAAGAACGACCACCCGCCGCCGGGCGGGGTGTTCCCGTCGCCCGACCTCGAGGTCGGCCGCAAGATCAACATCACCGGCCCGTGCTCGTTCCCGCTGTGGCCGGGGCAGATGGTCAAGCTGGTCCCCGGCCACCACCTGCGCTCGAACCAGTACCTGCTGGTGCGGGTCTACAACGAGGACGAGGCGCGCAAGCACTGGGGCCAGGCGGTGATCAAGCCGGCGTCGGCCGAGGGCGCCGACCCGACCCAGCCGATCGCCCGCGCGCCGGCCGAGCTCACCGTCGGCAAGCTGTTCATCATCAAGGGCACCGACGTGTCGTTCTACATCCCGCCGACCGGCGTCGGGGTGGTGCCCGACGAGCACGGCAGCTACGTCCGCGACGCGCTCACGCTCGAGCGCCTCGAGTACTGCATCCTCGTCGAGCAGAACGGCAAGAAGCGCTACGAGCGCGGCCCGCAGGTGGTGTTCCCCGAGCCGACCGAGACGTTCATCGCGATGGACGGCCACCGCAAGTTCAAGGCCATCGAGCTCAACGAGATCCAGGGCCTCCACGTCAAGGTGATCGCGCCGTACACCGAGGGTGGCAAGAGCCACCGCGAGGGCGACGAGTTCTTCCTGACCGGCAAGGAGACCGCGATCTACTTCCCGCGCGAGGAGCACTCGATCGTCCGCTACGACGGGCGCGACAAGCACTTCGCGGTGGCGGTGCCGGCCGGCGAGGCCCGCTACGTCATGAACCGCAAGACCGGCGAGATCCGCATGGCCCGCGGCCCGGCGATGCTCCTGCCCAACCCGGTCGACGACGTGATCGTGCGGCGGGTGCTGACCGACCGCGAGTGCCAGACCTGGTACCCGGGCAACGACGGCGTCCTCGCCTACAACCGCTCGTTGCGCCAGCTCGAGAGCGCGGCGCCGGCCGGCCGCGCCGGCGTGGTGTCGGAGAGCGAGATCCAGCGCCAGCAGAAGAAGGCGCCCGCGGCGCAGCAGGTGGCGGGCGCGCCGGCGGCGTCGGCGGCGCTGGCCGGCGACGTGCTCGACCGCGCCAACCAGTTCACCCAGCCGCGCACGGTCGTGCTCGACACCCGCTTCCAGGGCGTGCCGTCGGTCAACACCTGGGTCGGCTACGCGGTGATGGTGGTCGACAAGCAAGGCGGCCGCCGCGTCGAGCAGGGGCCGATCAACCTCCTGCTCGGCTACGACGAGACGCTCGAGGTGATCCAGCTGTCGACCGGCAAGCCCAAGACCACCGACAAGCTGATCGAGACGGTGTTCCTGCGCGTCCTCAACAACAAGGTCGGCGACATCTGCGTCGTAGAGACCTCCGACCACGTGACGGTCACGCTCGAGTACTCGATGCGGGTCAACTTCGAGGGCGAGCCGACCAAGTGGTTCGAGGTCGAGAACTACGTGAAGTTCCTGTGCGACCACGTGCGCAGCGTGCTCAAGGGCGCGATCAAGAAGGTGTCGATCGAGGCGTTCTACGGCGCGTCGGTCGAGATCATCCGCGACACGATGCTGGGCAAGGCCGGCGACGGCGGCGCCCGCCCCGGCATGCGCTTCGCCGAGAACGGCATGCGCATCACCGACGTCGAGATCCTCGAGGTGGCGATCGACGACGACGCGATCGCGGCGCTGCTCAACCACGCGCAGCACGAGGCGGTGCAGTCGAACATCACGCTGCTGCGCGCGCAGCGCGGCCTCGACGTGACCCGCCGCCAGGAGCAGATCGCGCGCGAGACCGCCGACGCCCAGGCCGAGACCAAGCGGAAGCTGACCGAGCTGGAGATCGAGCAGCTGGGCGCGCGGATGCGGGTGGCGCTGGCGCAGATCCACGGCGAGCTCGACGAGGCGAAGGCCCGCCAGGCCACCGCGGTCGCGCACAACGCCGCGGTCGACGTCGACCACCAGGCCGGCCTGGCGCGGCAGCGCGCGACCGAGGAGGCGTCGCTGGCCGCGACCCGCGCCCGCCAGGTGCTGGCGCTCGAGGCGCTGGCCGCCGAGGTCGACGCGGTGGTCAAGCGGTTCGGCGCGGCGCAGGGCGGCTTCAGCGAGGCGCTGCTGGCGCTGTCGTCGCGCGAGACCCTGGCCAAGGTCGCCGAGGCGATGAGCGTCCAGGCCTTCGTGGGCGGCAAGACCGTCGTCGACGTGATCGACAAGGTCTTCGCCGGCACGCCGCTCGCCGGCCTGCTCGACAAGGTCAAGCACCGCAGTGCGGGCGCCAACGGCGACCCCGCGCAGCTGGCGCCGTGACCGCGGCCACGGGCCCGCGCGCCGGCCGCGGGTTCCGCGCTAGCGTCGGCGGATGCGCCAGGTCGTCATCGCCGCCGCGGGCGGGCTGTTCGTCGCCGCGTGCGGCAGCATCACGGAGCCGGAGGACGTCCTCGACTGCGGGGCGGTCGAGGGGCTGCTCGCGTGCAACACCTTCGAGGCCGAGGACCCGATGTGGACCACGGTGGTCGATCGCGGCGTGGTCGTGCTCGACGACGCCGACGCCAGCGGCGGCATGAAGGCGCTGCACGCGACGGTGGCGGTCGGCGGCGGCAAGGCGGTGCGCGCCCGCAGCCTGGGCACGAGCGATCGCTACTACGCGAAGTTCCACCTCAACCTGCCGACCGGCGCCGACGCCACCGGCATGTCGATCCTGCACCTCGGCGAGCCGGTCGCGCCGTTCGAGGGCACCAACGTCGAGATCGCCGCCGGCAACCTCGGCGTCGGCGTCTCGACCGCCGGCGTCTTCGACTACCCGATGGCGATGCCGCGCGATCGCTGGGTGTGCATCGAGCTGGAGCTGGTCGCCTCGGACACCGGCGGCCGGGTGATCGTCCGCGCCGACGGCGCGCTGGTGACCGACCGCCTCGGCATCGACACCCGCCCGGCCGGCGAGTACGGCGACGTCGAGATCGGCCTGTCGTACGTCGCGGCCGAGGCCGCCAGCGGCACGACGGTGCTGGTCGACGATCTGGTCGTCGCCAGCGCCCCGCTGCCCAGCTGCACGCGCTGACGGGCCGCGGGCGCTCCCGGGCCCGGGCGGTTTCGCCGCCGCCGCCGGCGTGCGAGGATCGCCGTGGGTGCCGATCTCACGCGACGAGCTGCGCCGCGCCGGTGGTGAGCTGACCGAAGGGCTCACCGCCGATCAGGTCGACGCGCTCACCGAGCGGCTGACCTGCGAGGCGTTCGCCGAGGACGCGGTGGTGGTGCAGGAGGGCGCCCGCGACCGCACGCTGTACCTGGTGCTCGAGGGCGAGGCCGAGGCCAGCCGCGGCGGCGTGGTGGTGGCGCGGATGCTGCCCGGCGAGTACTTCGGCGAGCTCGGCCTGCTGGTCGAGGCGCCGCGCGCGGCGACGGTGACGGCGACCGCGCCGCTGCTGGTGGCGACGCTGGCGCTCGACGCCTACCGCGCGCTGGCCGCGGCCCACCCGGCGGTGGCGCTGCGCCTGACCGAGCGCTTCGTCGCCGGCCTGCGCACGCGGCTGACCGACGTGTCCGACACGCTGGGCGCGCTCCTGCGCGAGCGCTCGCTGCCGCGGCGGGCGCGGCTGCAGGTCACCGTGCTCGGCCACCGCAAGGACGTGCCGACCGGCGTCGCGGTGGGCTCGCTGCTGCCGGCGACCGTCGGCGACCTGCCGGTGGTGGCGGCGCTGATCGATCGCCGGCCGGTGTCGCTCGGCGAGCGCGTCACGTCGCCGTGCACGATCGCCGCGATCACGCCGGCCACCGCCGACGGCGAGCGCATCCACCGCCGCGGCCTGGCGCTGCTGCTGCTCGAGGCGGCGCGCCGGGTCGACCCGACCGTCGAGCTGGCGTTCGGCCACTCGCTCGGCTTCGGCCAGCGGGTCCGGGTGCGCGGGCGGATCAAGGACGAGCTGCCGGCGCTGGCGGCGCGGCTCGAGGCCGAGCTGGCGGCGCTGGTGGCGGCCGACCTGCCGGTGCGCGAGGAGCTGTGGTACGTCGACGAGGCCCGCGAGTACTTCACCGACGCCGGCTGGCCCGAGGTCGGCGCGCTGCTCGAGTCGTGGCTGGGGCCGCTGGTGCCGGTCTCGACGTTCGGCCAGGTCCACGCGCTGGCGCTCGATCCGGTCGGCCCGTCGGCCGGCGCGCTGGGCGGCGCGCGGGTGCTGCCCGAGGACGGCGAGCTCTTGCTGGTGTACCCGCCGGCCAGCGCGGCGCGGCCGGTCGACGACGCCGAGCTGCGCCAGACCCGGGCGATCCTGCAGCGCATGACCAGCGTCCAGGAGCGCTGGCTCGAGGCGCTGGGCGTCGACAGCGTCGGCGCGTTCAACCGGCTGTGCGTCGGCGGCAAGGTCTCGGACCTGATCCGCGTCGCCGAGGGCTACCACGAGCGCCGGGTGTCGGAGATCGCCGATCAGATCCGCCACAGCGGCGCGCGCCTGGTCGCGATCGCCGGCCCGTCGTCGTCGGGCAAGACCACGTTCATCAAGCGGCTGCGCACCCAGCTGCAGGTGCTGGGCGCGACGCCGTACGAGCTGTCGCTCGACGACTACTACGTCGATCGCGAGCGCACGCCGCGCGACGCGTCGGGCGAGTACGACTTCGAGGCGTTCGACGCGCTCGAGGTCGAGCTGTTGACCGACCACCTGGGGCGGCTGTGCGGCGGCGAGGAGGTCGAGCTGCCGCGCTACGACTTCCGCCGCGGCGCCAGCGTGCGCAAGACCGGCCGCACGGTGCGGCTGGGCGCCCACGACGTGCTCCTCGCCGAGGGCATCCACGGCCTCAACCCGCGGCTGGCCGAGCTGGTGCCGCCGGGCGCGGTGTTCGCGGTGTTCGTCTGTCCGTTGACCCAGCTGCCCTTCGATCGGCTGTCGCGCGTGCACACCTCCGACGTGCGGCTGCTGCGCCGGATCGTCCGCGATCGCCACAGCCGCGGCCACGACGCCGCGGCCAGCATCGCGCGCTGGCCGAGCGTGCGCGCCGGCGAGCGCCGCCACATCTTCCCGTACCAGCACCGCGCCGACGCGGTCTTCGACACCTCGCTGATCTACGAGCTGTCGGTGCTCAAGGTCTACGCGCAGCGTTACCTGCTCGAGGTGCCGACCACGCACCCGAGCTACACGATGGCGTACCGCCTGCAGCAGCTGCTCGAGCGGTTCGTCCCGATCTACCCCGACCACGTGCCGCCGACCTCGATCGTCCGCGAGTTCATCGGCGCCAGCGGCTTCGAGTACTGAGTCTGCCGGGGGCTCGTCGCCGCGAGCCGGTCGCGGCCAACCACGTCCGCCGAGGAGCAACCGATGACCTGGTACGCGCGCCACCTGTACGCGACGCCGACGCCGGCGGTGCTGGCGCGGCTGCGCGCCGATCGTCGCCTCGACGAGCACCGCTTCCTGGTGCCGGACCTGGCGCGGTTCCGCACGACGTCCCGCGAGGTCGACGCGGTGACGATCGGCCCGCCCGGCCAGCCGTCGGTGACCGAGTACCGCGACGTCGTCGACGAGCCGGTGCTGCCGGCCGGCGGGCTGGTCGTGGTGCGCGAGCTGAGCGGCCCCGACGACCCCGGCCGCGACTGGCTCGACACCGACGCCTTCGACGCCAGCGTCCTCGACGTGCCCGACCAGCGCCTGGCGCTCGACCCCGACGGCCCGTGGGCCGCCGCGCGGCGGTTCGCGCGGGCGCTGGCGCGCGCCACCGGTGCGACGGTGGCGCTGTACGTCACCGACTTCTGGGGCGGCGACTGCGAGGTCGCCGACGGCTGGGTCTTCGACGGTGATCGCGAGGTCGGCTACCACCAGGCGCCGCCCCACGCCCGGGCGCGCGTCGCCGAGGGCGGCGCGGTGCGCGAGCGGCAGATCGTCCGCGGCGATCCGCTGACGCTGACGATGCTGCACTTCGACGCGCTGCTGGCGCGCGGCTTCTTCCAGCTCCACACCCGCGGCTTCCCGTGGGACGACTACCTCGACGGCGGGTGAGGCCCGGCCGGATCGATCACGGCCCGACGGTGCAGGCGGCCGGCGACAGGAACGGCGAGCCGCTGGTCGCCACCGCGGGCAGGTAGACCAGATCGGCGTAGGCGCCGGTCGCGTGGCAGGTGAACGACGTGGTGATCTTGCGCGTCGTCGGCGGGCAGCTGCGCCAGCTGTCGCCCTCGATCGCCTGGGTCGCGGTCGCGCCGCTCTGCTCGAGGCACAGCCCGGCCCGCACGTTGCTCTGGCCGGGGCTGGCGCCGGCCAGCACGTTGCCGCCCGGCGCGGCGGCGGTGCCGAGATCGAGCTGGTTGGAAGCGCCGACCGCGAGCACGACGCCGGCCTCGTTCGACAGCAGCGTCGTGCCGCGCAGCCGCAGGCTGGCGTTGCTCGCGACCTGCACGCCGTAGCCGAGGTTCTGCAGCACCTGCGCGCCGGTGATGGCGTGCGCGAGGACGACGAACTGGCTGCCGTTCTGCAACTGGACGCCGCCCAGCGCGTTGCCGGTGATCGAGCCACCGGTCAGCGTGAGCGTCGCGCCCTGATCGATCCGGACGCCCCACCCGCCCTGGCTGTACTCGAACGTCGACGCCTGGATCGTCACCGCCGCGTTGCGGGCGTCGAGGCCGTTGCCCTGCGGGCGGTGCGCGGTGACGCTGTCGAGCGTCGCGGCGCCGCGGATCAGGAACCCGACCTGCGCGGCGTCGGTGGCGGTGACGTGGGCGAGCGCGCCGATGCCGCTGCCGCCCACCTCGATCGCGTGGCCGGTGGCGCTGGTGACGGTGACGCCCTGCACCGCGCCGCCATCTTGCACCGACAGCGTGCACGGCCCGGCGTAGTACGCGCACGTGCCGCCGCCGCTGATCGTCACCTGGGCCTCGCCGCTCCCGACCAGCGTCACCCGCGCGCCGACGACCACCAGCCCGGCCTCGACGTAGCTCGCGGCCGGGCTGGCCCCGGCGACGTGGATCGTGCGCGCCCCGCCGACCGCCGGCGCGGGCAGCGTCGTGGCCTCGCGGATGGTGTGGTACGGGCACAGCGCGGTGCCGAGCGACGGGCCGCTCGCGGCGCGGTCCACGTAGACGTCGGTCGCCGACGTGGATCCGCACGCCGACGCATCGGGCGTCAGCGCGTCGAGCGGCGGCGCGTCGAGCGGCGGCGCGTCGACGCTCGCGTCCACCTGGCCGGCGTCCGGCGCCGAGGCGTCCACCAGCGCCCCATCGACCTCGGCGCCGTCGACCACCGCCCCATCGACCACCGCGCCATCGACCTCGGCCCCATCGACCGCCGGGCCGTCGACCACCGGGCCATCGACCACCGTGCCGTCGACCACCGGGCCATCGACCGCCGCGCCATCGACGCTGGCGTCCAGCTGGCCCGGCCCGCTGTCCCCGCCACACGCCGCGACCGCGGTCAGCAGGGCGACGGCGATCCCCGCGCCGATGCCCGCGCGGCTCCTCTCGGCGGGCAGACGCGGGCTGGACATGGCGGCGCTTGGACGGCCCAGCGCGACGCGTATTCAGCGCAACAGCCGCTTGCGGGCGGCGCGCTGGATCGGCTCGCGGGTGCGGTTGTCCTTGGCCAGGAGCTTGAGGTCGGCCTCGTTGACGCGGGCGACCAGCTCGACGGCGACCGGCACCGGCAAGGTCGGGTTGCGCACCAGCGCGATCGCGATCTCCGGGCGGTGGCCGTACTCGCGGCGGCCGGCGATCTGGGTGAGCAACTCGGTCGACACCGTCGTCATCCGTGCGATCGCGGCGACCTCGTCGAGCTGCAGCCCGGGGTTGCGCAGCACGTGGACGTGGATCGTGCGGTTGGGATCGCGCAGCACCGCCTGCCGCGCGTCGCGATCGCCGTTGAGCGCGCGCTGGATCTTGTCGAGCATCTCGGCGGCGTGGTTGGCCCGCGGGCGCGCCGCCGCCGCCGCGGCGATCTCGCCGCGAGCCAGCGCCTCGATCTGCGCGCGCGCCGCCGCGTCCACGCCCACCGCGACGCCGATGCCGGGGAACTTCTGCAGCACCTGCGCCGCGACGGTCACCGCTGCGTCGCCCGCCGTCACCTCGAGTTCGACCGCCGCGAACAGCTCGACGCCCGCCGGCACCTCGCCGCGCACCAGCAACCCGCCCTTGGCCAGCTGCTGGGTCACGTCGACCTCCAGGGCGGCGCGGTCTGGATAGCTGGCGACCAGTCGCATCACCGTCCACCGTAGCGCGAATTCGCCGACCCGCCCGGGCGTGACGCCGTGACACAGCCCGCCACGCCCCCGGCGCGCTGGCGCGGCCACCGGCGATCCTGGTACACGAGCGGGCAGGTCGCCCGCGACGGACGGCCACGTCTCGACGAAGGAGTTGCCCGCATGATCGTCGGTGTCATCGGCTCAGGATCGATCGGTCCCGACCTCGCCTACGGCTTCCTCACCGCGGTCGCGCGGGAGCCCGGCGCCAAGGTGTACCTCGTGGACATCAAGCAGGAGGCCCTCGACGCCGGCGTCGCGCGCATCCGCGGCTACGCGCAGAAGGGCGTCGCGCGCGGCAAGCTCGCGCCCAAGGTCGCCGCCGCGATGGAGGCCGCGCTGGTGCCGACGCAGGACCTCGGCATGCTCAAGGACTGCGCCTACGTCCTCGAGGCCGCGTCCGAGGACCTGACCATCAAGCAGGCGATCCTGGCCAAGCTCGAGGCGGTCGTCGCGCCGAGCTGCCTGATCGGCTTCGCCACCTCGGGCCTGCCCCGCGCGCAGATCGCGGCCAAGGCCGTGCACCCCGAGCGCTGCTTCGTCAACCACCCGTTCTTCCCGGCGTGGCGCTCGCTGCCGATCGAGATCGTGCTGTCGGGCGACGCCGCGCTGGGCGCGCGGATGATGGCGACGATGAAGCACCTGGGCAAGGTGCCGATCCTCACCGCCGACGTCGAGTGCTTCGCCGCCGACGACATCTTCTGCAACTACATCAGCGAGGCCGCGCGCATCGTCGAGGCCGGCCTGGCCACGCCGGCGCAGGTCGACCGCATCGTCAACGACGCGATCGGCGGCGGCGGCCCGTTCAACGTCATGGACGCGACCCGTGGCAACCTGCTGACCGCGCACTGCCAGGAGCTGATGGAGCACGCGCCGACCGGCACGCCGTGGTTCAAGGCGCCGGCGATCCTGACGACGCAGGGCAACACGCCGTGGTTCGCGCGGGGCGCCGCCGCCGACGGGCGCTACGACGCCGCGCTGGCGCGCACCGTGCTCGATCGCATCCTCGCGGTGCTGTTCGGGCGGACCTACGCCGTACTCGACGCCGGCACCTGCGAGGCCACCGAGCTCGACTGGCTGACCCGGATGGCGCTGGGCTTCCGCAAGGGCCTGCTGTCGCTGGCCGCCGAGTACGGCGCGGCCCGCGTGCACGAGCTGGTCACGAGCTTCGCCCGCAACCACGCCGGCTTCCCGGTGCCGCCGACCCTGGCCGCCGGCAAGCTGGCGCAGGTGCGCGCCAACACGCTGGTCGAGCGCGACGGCGACGTCGCGATCGTGCGGGTGTTCCGCCCCGAGGTGAAGAACGCGCTGTCGGCCGACACGATCGGCGAGCTGGCCGCCGCGTTCGCGGCGCTGGGCACCGACGCGACCGTCAAGGGCGTCGTGCTCACCAGCTACGACGGCGCGCTGGCCGGCGCCGACATCAACGAGCTCGCGGCGCTGCCGTCGATCGAGGCGTGCCGCGCGGTGTGCCTGCAGACCCACCCGATCTTCGCGGCGATCAGCGCGCTGAAGAAGCCGGTGGTGGCGGCGCTCGACGGCCCGGTGCTGGGCGGCGGCGCCGAGCTGGCGATGGCGTGCCACGCGCGCGTCGTCGGCAAGCAGCTCGTGCTCGGGCAGCCCGAGGTCAACCTGGGCATCATCCCCGGCTACGGCGGCACGCAGCGGCTGCCGCGGCTGATCGGCGTCGAGCGCGCCGCGCAGCTGATCCGCACCGGCGCGTCGATCGGCGCCGCCGAGGCGTGCGCGTGGGGCTGGGCCTACGGCGCGCCGGTCGACGACCCGCTGGCCGCGGCCAAGGCGCTGATCGCCGACCACCTGGCCGGCAAGGTCAAGCTGGCGGCGGTGAACCCCGAGCCGATCCCGGTGCCGGCCAAGCTGCCGGCGGTCGACCTGGGCCACCGCTCGCTGGCGATCGACGCGATCGTCTGCGACGTCATGCGCCGCGGGCTGGCGCTGCCGCTGGCCGAGGGCCTGGCGCTCGAGGCCGACGGCTTCGGCCGCTGCAAGGCCACCGTCGACATGGACATCGGCATGAAGAACTTCACCCAGAACGGTCCGCGGGTCCCCGCCGCGTTCATGCATGAGTAGAGGAGCCACCACCATGGCCACCGACGATCGCACCATTGTCATCCTCGACGGCGGACGGCGTACGCCGCGCGCCGACATCCTGATCAACAACCGCGAGCCGGGCCTGTTCAGCCGGTTCTCGACCACCCAGCTCGGCGGCTTCGCGATCGCCGGCACGCTGGCGAACACCAAGCTCGATCGCGGGCTGGTGGGCCACGTCGTGATGGGCATGGCCCAGCACAGCCACCGCGACTCGATCTACGCGGCGCGCGGCATGAGCTGGCGCGGCGGGCTCGACAAGACCGTGCCGGCGCTGACCGTCGCCCGCATCTGCGGCAGCGGCGCCGAGGCGGTCGCGGTCGGCGCCGAGATCATCCTCGGCGGGCTGCGCCACGACCGCGAGCGGCCGTTCGTCGTGGTCGGCGGCGCCGAGAGCATGCAGTACCCGTTCACGCTGTACGGCGTGCGCGGCAAGAAGCTCGGCGAGGCGGTGCAGAAGTACGGGCCGATCGACGCCAAGGCGCTGCCGGCCGGCACCCACCTGCAGGACATGCTGCTGATGAGCCTGTACGACCCGTCGGCGGGGATGGCGATGGCCAACACCGCCGAGGAGCTGGGCCGCCGCTACCAGATCACCCGCGAGGAGGCCGACGCGTTCGGCTTCCGCTCGCAGAGCCGGGCCAAGGCCGCCCGCGACGCCGGCGCGTTCCGCGAGGAGACCGTGCCGGTCGCGGTGCAGCTCGACGGCGCCAGCGATCCGCTCGAGGTCGTCCACGACACCCACATCCTCGACGACGCGTCGCTGGCCAAGATGGCGCGGCTGCCGGCGGCGTTCGAGGCCGGCGGCATCGTCACCGCCGGCAACGCCAGCGCGGTGGTCGACGGCGCGGGCGCGATGGTGATCGGCACCGCCGCCGACGCGGCCAAGCACGGCGCGAAGCCGCTGGCGCGGCTGGCCGGCGTCGGCGTGGCCGGCTGCGATCCGAAGATCATGGGCTGGGGCCCGGTGCCGTCGACCGAGCGCGCGCTGGCCGCGGCCGGCATCAGCGGCAAGGACGTCGATCGGGTCGAGCTCAACGAGGCGTTCGCGCCGCAGGCCCTCGCGGTGATCCGCGACTTCGGCAAGATGGGCATCGACGCCGAGAAGGTGAACCCCGAGGGCGGCGCGATCGCGCTCGGCCACCCGCTCGGCGCCACCGGCGCGATCCTGACGCTGACCTGCGCCTACGGGCTGCGCCGCGCCAAGCAGCGCTACGGCCTGGTGACGATGTGCATCGGCGGCGGCCAGGGCATCTCGCTGGTCATCGAGGCCCTGTAGCAGGTCGCTGAGAAACGCCGGAGGCGGTTCGAAGTCGACCTGCCCCGTGCCCGTGCCCGTGCCCGTGCCCGTGCCCGATCCGCGCTCGATTCCTCGACGCCGCGCCCGCCGCGCGGTCACGGCGTCGAGGTGGCGGCGTTGCACAAGAGCCCGAGCGCCTGCACGGTGCGCTGCCCGGCGGTGAGCGTCACCGTCGGGCGATCGCCGATGCAGCCCGGCGAGCTGGCGACCAGCCGCGCGGCGCCGGCCGGCAGATCGGGGATGACCCAGGTGCCGTGGGCGTCGCTCGCGACCGTCGCCAGCGTCAGCCCGTCGACGACCGCGCCGATCGTGACGCCGCCCAGCTCGGCGCCGCGATCGTCGGCGGCGCGCCCCGAGACGCTGGCCGACGGCGCCAGCGCGGCCGAGGCGTTGCCGGCGAGGTCGGCGGTGACGGTGGCGCGGACGATGGCCGCGCCGCGATCCGGGACCACCAGCCACACCGCGTAGCTGCCCGGCGCGAGGCCGTCCCAGCGGAACCGGCCGGCGGTGCCGAGGAAGCGCCGCGGCGGCAGCGGCAGCGGCGCCGGCACGCGATCGCGGACGACCGGGCGACCGGGCCCGTAGTCGCCGAGGAAGAACGGCGTGACGATCAGATCGTAGGGGCGCGCGCCGGCCAGCGTCACCTCGCCGACCAGCGTGCCGTGGCCGGTCGGCGCCGGCGGCAGCTCGGGCGGCGGCACGTCGGCCGCCGGCAGCGCGCGGACGATCGGATCGGGCACGGCGAGCGCGTCGATCGTCCAGTCGGCGGCCTCGGTCAGCACCAGCGGCGCGCCGCCGCGCCGCGCCGCGACCTGCCAGCGGCCCGCGGCGATCGGCAAGCCGGCCAGCCCGTCGCCGCCGCTGATCGCGGTGGTGGCCAGCGCCTCGCCCGGGCGGCGCAGCTCGATCGTCACGTCGGGGAGCGGCGCGCCGGTGCGCGCGTCGACGACGGCGATCGTCATCGCGGCGTCGCCCACCGGCGGCGGGCTGGCGTCGGGCGCGGCGGCCGCAGCGGCGACGCCGGCGTCGCGGTGACGCGACGGCGCGCCGTAGGGGCGATCGTGCGCCGCCCACTGGTACGCCAGCGCGCCGAGGCCGAGGCCGACCGCCAGGCCGATCAACAAGCGGGCGCGTGACACGTCCCACTATTGCCACAACCGGCCGCGCGACCGATAGGCGACGCGGCCCGGACCTGCCAAGCTCCCGGCGTGGCCCGTCGGCTCGCGTTCCTGGTCCTGGCGGCGTGTGGCGGCAGCGCGGCGGCCCCGCCGCCACCGACCCTGCCCCGCCCGCGCGAGGTCGTCCGGCCGATGCCGCCGGCGCCACCGGTCGCGCCCGCGCTGCTGTCGAGCGATGTCCTGCCGATCGCCTACCGGCTCGACGTCACCGTCGACCCCGCCGCCACCGACTACCAGGGCAGCGTCGACATCGACGTGACGATCGGCGCGGCGACCCGGACGGTCTGGCTCGCGGCCGGCGCCGACCTGCGGGTGACCAGCGCCAGCGTCACCACCCGCGCCGGCGACGCGGTCGGCACCGTCGTCCGCGCCAGCGACGCGCCCGACCTGGTCGGTGTGACGCTGCCGACGCCGGTGGCCGGCGCGGCGACGCTGCACCTGGCGTTCGCGGCGGCGTTCCGCGATCGCGACGGGCTGTTCGTCCAGGACGCCGGCGGCGCGCGGGTCGCGTACACCGACTTCGAGCCGAGCGAGGCGCGCCACGCGTTCCCGTGCTTCGACGAGCCGCGCTGGCGTGCGCCGGTGACCACGACGCTGCGCACGCCGGAGCGGGTCGCGGCGTTCGCCAACGCGCCGCTGGTCAGCGCCACCCGCGAGGGCGACGGGGTCGTGCACCGCTTCGCGCCGACGCCGCCGCTGCCGACCTACCTGATCGCGTTCGCCGTCGGTGACTTCGTCGCGGTCGACGTGCCCGACGCGCCGGTGCCGACCCGGGTGATCGCGCCGGCGGCGCTGGCCCGCGTCGATCACGCGCGCGCGCTGGTGGGGCCGCTGCTGGCGGCGGCGACGGCGTGGATCGATCGCCCGTTCCCGTACCCCAAGCTCGATCTGATCGTCGTGCCCGACATGAACGGCGCGATGGAGAACCCCGGGCTGATCACGATCGCCGCCGACATCGCGGTGGCGCCGAGCGACGCCGAGGGGCGCGCGCTGCTGGCGCTGGTGATCGCGCACGAGCTGGCCCACGCCTGGTTCGGCGGCTGGGTCACGCCCGCCGACTGGCGCGACCTGTGGCTCAACGAGGGCCTCGCGACCTGGATGTCGGATCGGATCCTGCGCGCGCTGCCGACGCCGACCCGCGTCGACGCCGAGCACGTCGCCGATCGGCTGACGATCGCCGCCGGCGACCGCGCCGACGGCCGCGCGCTGCGCCCGCGCGTGCTGGTGGGCCGGCGGCAGGTGTTCGATCAGCTGACCTACCAGAAGGGCGCCGCGGTGATGCACATGCTGGCGGCGTGGCTGGGCGACGGCGCCGTGCGCGGCGCGCTGCGCGCGTACCTCGACGGCCGCCCGTGGGGCGTGGCCACCACCGACGCGATGATCGACGCGCTGGCCGCGATCGATCCCGACGCGCCGATCGCCCAGGTCGCGCGCGCCGCGATCGAGGAGCCGGGCGTGCCGGCGGTGCGGGTCGAGCGGGTGTGCAACGCCGGCCGCGCGCTGGTGCGGCTGTCGCCGATCGGCCCGCCGCGCGCGACCCCGGTGTGCGTCCGCTGGGGCGGCGCCCAGGCCGGCCGCGGCTGCGCCGTGGTCGACGCCGTCGTCGCGGTCGAGGCCGGCGCGAGCTGCCCGCCGTGGGCGGTGCCCGACGGCGAGGCCTACCTGCGCTGGGAGGTCGCGCCCGGCGACTGGGCGGCGATCGCGGCCGCGCCGCTCAGCGCCGCCGAGCGGGTCGACGCGCTGGCCGCGATCCTCGACGCCGTCACCGCCGACCGCGCCAGCGGCGCCGACGCCGCCGCGATGCTGGCCGCGGCGATCGCCAGCGGCGACCCGATCGCGCTGGGCGCCGCGGCGCCGTGGGTGCCGGTGGTGCTGGGGTCGGCCGACGCCCGCCGGCGGCCGGCGCTGACGCGGATGGTGCGGGCGGCGACCGATCGCGCGCTGACGACGCTGGGCCGCGCGCCGACGCCGCGCGAGGCCGACCACCGCGCCGCCGCCCGCGCGATCGCGCTCGAGCTGGCCGGGAACTACGGCGACGACCGCGCGACGGTGCGCTGGGCGCGGCGCACGTTCGCGGCCTGGCAGCGCGGCGCGGCGCTGGCGCCGACGGTGCTCGCGCCGGCGCTGGCGATCGTCGGCCACCGCGCGACCGCCGGGCAGCGCCGCGCGCTGATCGCGGCGGCCACCAGCGACGTCGAGCGCAGCCGCGCCCAGACCCGCGCGCTGGGCCGGGCGCTGGCCGAGCTGCCCGCCGCCGACGTCACGCCGCTGATCGACGCCGTCGACTCGCCGGTGCCGATGGCGATCCGCGCCGAGGCGGTCGGCGCGCTGCTCGAGCGCCCCGATCGCGCCGCCGCCACCGTCGCCGCGCTGCCCGCGGCCTTCGCCGCGCTCACGCTGTTCGCCACCCCGACCCCGTGCGCCGTCGCCGCCCTCGACCGCAGCTTCTCGGACCAGCTCGAGGCCCGCGCCGCCGCCGCCGTCGCCCGCTGCCAGGCCGTCGCCCGCGCGACCGCCCGCTGATCCGCTACTTGTAATCCGGCTCGATCAGCTTGACCTGATCGATGCCGGCGCCGGCGAAGGCCTTCTCGAGCGACGGCCGATCGCCCTGGCACACGATGATCTCGCCCTTGGGGTCGAGCTCGTTGGCCAGGAGCATCTTCACCTGCGCCGGCGACACCGCGGCGATCTGCTTGACCAGCTGCTTGTAGTAGTCGGGCTTGAGGTTGAAGCGCGCCATCGTCGCCAGGCGCTGCGCCAGCTCGCTCGACACCGTCGACTGCGCCAGCAGGTCCTCGATCAGCGCGCGGCGGGCGCGGACGAAGTCGATGTCGAACGTCGTGCCGGCGCGCAGCAGCTCGACGCCGTCGCGCATCGCCTTGATCGCCTCGCCGGCGCGCGGCGCGTCGACGTTGCCGCCCATCGTGTACGCGGCCGGGCCGATCTGGGTCTGGCGCCGCGCGTAGGTGCCGTAGGTCGCGCCGAGCTTGAACCGGATGTCGCCCATGCGGATGTTGAGCATCTCCGCCAGCACGCGGCGCGCGGCCTCCTGGGCGTCGATGCCGGCCGGCGCCGGGTACGCGATCGTCACGGTGACCTGCGGGTTCTCGACGCCGACGACGCCGATGTACTCGGGGCCGGTGCGCGGCCGCGGGGTCGGCTCGATCGGCTTGTCGACGTGGCCCTTGCCCCAGCCGCCGAACTGATCGGAGATGATCGATCGGGCCCGGGCCGGGTCGAACTTGCCGACGACGATCAGCGTCGCGTTGCCGGCCGAGTAGTGCTCGTCCTTGAACGACATCAGCCGGTCCTGGCCGATGCCGTCGGCCGACTCGGGGGTCAGCACGGCGTTCTTGGTGTACGGGTGGTCGGCGCCGTACAGCGCGGTGAAGATCTGGCGCTGGTACTCGACCTCGACCTGGTAGTCCTTGCGCTTGAAGCGCTCCTTGAGCTGCTTGCGCCAGCCCTCGACCTGCTCCTGGCTGTAGACGCCGGCCTTGATCAGGCGCTCCATGCCCTTCAGCATCGGCCCCAGGTAGATGTCGAGGCCGCTGGCCGCGAACATCGTGTGGTCGTTGGTGGTGAAGCCGTTGATGCCGATGCCGATGCGCTGCAGCGCGTCCGAGTCGAGCGCCGGCGACAGGAACGACGCCGCCGAGTCGGCCATGCCGGGCACCGAGCCCGAATGGGCGTCGCCGACGTTGAACACCAGCACCGTCGACACCAGCGGCATCGGCGACTCGATCGGCAGGAGCACGACGTTCAGGCCGTTGCCCATCTGGTAGCGCTCGACCTTGTCGAACACCGGCATGTCGGCCGCGACCTTGAGCGGCACCTTGGCCTCGCGCGGGTCGACCTCGGGGATCTCGCGCTTGTCGTGGCTCTTGGTCTGGAACGTCACCTTGGCGCGGCGGTCGCCGTGGATGCCCGACTTGCTGGCCTTGAAGACGATGATCTTGGCCTTGTCCCAGGCCAGCGCCTTCTTGGTCGAGCGCTCGATCAGCCCGCCGTCGAACTGCTTGATCCGCTCGAGCTCGTTGATCAGGTACAGGTCCTGCGACGCGAAGTCGGTCTCGGTGTCGAACTGGACCGCGTCGCCCATCTGGACGGTGCGGGCGTTGAGGGTCTCGAGGCCGCGGAGGAAGCCGGCCGAGGTGCGGGCCTTGAAGTCTTCGGTCTGCTGCCAGTTGGCGTCGTCGAAGTTGCGGTGGGCCTTGGCCGCCGCCTTCTTCACGAACTCCAGCGCCTCACCCATCTTGTCGATGCCCTTGAGCTCGATCGACACGCCGAACACCGGGGCCAGCTCGCCGCCGAGGATGATCGGGTCGACGCTGTAGGCGAAGTTGTAGTCGAACGCCTGGCCGGCGGTCTCGAAGAACACCCGGTTGATGCCGTAGCGCACCGCGCGGCCCTCGGGGGTGTTGGACGCCGGCAGCGGCCACGCCACGACGACGTACGGCCGCTCGATGTCGAGCTCGTAGTCGGCCCGGCCCGCGGTCACGCTGGTCACCGGCGCGACCTCGACCCGCGGCCCGCCGACGCGCTTCTCGAGGCCGCCGAACCACTTCGTGATCGACGCGGTGGCCGCGTCCACGTCCATGCCGCCAGCGACGATCACCGTCGCGCGGTCGGGCGTGTAGTACTTGTCCATGAAGTCGCACACGTCCTTGAGCGTGATGTTGGTGAGGTTGGCGTCGTCCCCACCGATGATCCGCGAGTAGGCGTGGTGCTTGGGGTAGACCTGCTCGAGGATCAGGTCGGGGATGCGGCCCTCGGGGGTGCCGCCGCGCTGGCGGATCTCGTTGCGCACCACCTCGCGCTCGCGCAGGAACTCGTCCTCGCTGATCGTCTGGCAGCGGAAGTGCATCCGCATCGCCTCGATCTTGATCAGGTCGTCCATGCGGTCGACCCGGCCCTGCATCATGTAGTGGGTGGTGTCCCAGTTGGTGTACGCGTTGAAGAAGCTGGTCAGCTGCCCGATCGAGTGCATCAGCGGCTGGGTGTCGGGCCCGTCCGGCTTCTGCTGGAACATCATGTGCTCGACGAGGTGGGCGATGCCGGCCTTGCCCTCCGGATCCTCGCGCGAGCCGACCTCGTAGCGCACGTCGACCTCGACCAGCGACGTGGTCTTGTCGGGCATGATCACGAAGCGCAGGCCGTTGGACGTGAGCGTCCCGCGCTTCTCCCCGTAGATGAACGTGGTCTTGGGGACCTCGGGGTTGCACGCGATCAGCGTCGCGGCGGTGACGAGCGCCGCGGGGAGGAATCGGGCGAGCTGCATGGGCGGGATCTTCATGGAAGTTCCGCCGATTGCAAGGCCACCGTCACTGGCTTCCGCGATGCGTCGACGCCTCGCTGGGACGGCGGCTGTCCCGGGACGTCCCACCGAGCGATCAACCCTGATCAGGTGGCGGCGGGAGGCGGGACCGCGCGGCCCCGCGCGCAGCCTCGGTGGCGCGGCGGGCCGCTCGCGCGGCTAGCGGGTCGGCCAGCGCCGCCAGTGGGCGGCAAGCTTCGGCGGCACCTGGGTGAGCACCCAGTCCCAGGTCGCGTCGGGCACCAGCACCAGGCCGCTGGGGTCGCGCGGGTGGGTGCCGACCGGCGCGACCAGGCCGGGGCGATCGTGGGCGGCGCGCAGCGCCTTGTCGAGCGGCGAGCCGAGCCCGATCAGGTTGCCGGCGAGCAGCCGCCACCGCCGCGCCGGGGGCACCGGCTCGGGCCGCATCCGCACCGGCACCCGCGCGTACCACGCGATCATGAAGCCGAGGTGGCGCTCCGACGTGATGACCACCGCGTCGGGCGGCAGCCGGCCCGGCACCGCGACCATCGCCGCGACCATCGCCGGGTGCGCGTAGACCACGCCCTCGCGCGGCGCCGCGTCGACCGCCCACAGCCGCACCAGCAGCATCGGCGCGATCACCGCGAGCCGCAGCGTCGGCGCCAGGCTGGCCAGGGCGCGGCCGACGACGATCGCCGCGACGATCGCCGCCGGGGCGAACACCGCGACCCGCAGCCGGAAGCCGATGCCGTCGGGGTTGGCGATCGCCAGCACCGGGATCGCGGTGATCAGCACCACCGCGATCGCGCTCCACGCGGCGGCGCGATCGGCGGGCCGCGCGGTGGCGGCCAGCCGGGCGGTGAAGCGCGCGCCGACCGCCAGGCCGATCGCGATCACCGCCAGCGCCAGCGCGATCCGGGTCTGGTCGCCCAGCGCCAGCACGTAGTCGCGGCCGCCCGGGTGCGGCACGTACATCGCGGGCAGCGACCAGCGCGCGTCGCCGCCCAGCGCCGCGCGCAGCTCGGCCAGATCGCGGCCGGCGATGAAGCGCGCCGGGGCCAGCGCGCCCAGCGCGATCGCGACCAGCGCCAGCGCGCCGCCCACGATCGCCGCGGCCCGCCGCGCGCGGGCGGGGCCCCAGCGCGCGTGCAGCTCGACGACGATCGCCGGCGCCAGCAGCGCCGCCACCAGCGCGGCGGCCATCTTGTGGGTCGCCACCGCCGCGATCGCCGCGGCGACCGCCAGCGCGATCGCCGCGCGGGTCGGGGCCGCCAGCGCGCGCAGGCCCAGCCACACCGCGGTCAGCGCCATCGTCACGCCGACGCCGTTCTTGACGAACTCGAGCGACAGGTAGAACGAGCCGCCGCTGGTGGCGATCACGACCGCCGCGGTCAGCCCGCCGGCGACGCCGCCCAGCCGGCGCCCGATCGCGTACGCCGGCGCGATCGCCAGCGCGCCGCCGATCGCCGCGACCAGCTTGACGCTGGTGATGACGTCGGTGACGTGGGCCAGCGCGGCCATCAGGTAGAACGTCAGCGGCGCGGCGGGGTACGCCAGCCCGCCCCGCTCGAGGAGCGACCGCACCTGGATGGCGTAGAAGTAGCCGTCGATGCCGACCGGGTGCGGCGACGCGGTCAAGACCTGCCAGCGGTGCCACGCCGACCACGCGACCAGCGCCGCCACCGCCAGCCACGGGGCCACGAGCTCGGCGCGGGCGCGGGCGGTGGACACCGGCGCAGCCTACAGCGCCGGCCCGGTGCTACAAGAGGCCGATGCCATCTGCTGTCGTCCTCCTGTCGGGCGGCCTCGACTCGACCACCGCGCTGGCGATGGCGCGCGCCGAGGGCCTCACCTGCCACGCGCTGACCGTCCGCTACGGCCAGCTCCACGCCTGCGAGCTGGCCGCGGCCGCCCGGGTCGCCGCCGCGCTGGGCGCCGCCGAGCACCGCGTGCTGACCCTCGACCTGGCCCCGCTGGCCCGCTCGGCGCTGACCAGCCCCGACCTGGCGGTGCCCAAGGATCGCTCGCTGGCCGAGATCGGCGCCCCCGGCGACGTGCCGGTGACCTACGTCCCGGCGCGCAACACGGTGCTGCTGGCGCTGGCGCTGGCCTGGGCCGAGACCCTGGGCGCCCAGGACATCTTCGTCGGGGTCAACGTCCTCGACGCCAGCGGCTACCCCGACTGCCGGCCGGCGTTCATCGACGCGTTCCAGGCGCTGGCCCAGGTCGCGACCCGCGGCGGCGGCTTCCGGGTGCGCGCGCCGCTGATCGCCATGACCAAGGCCGAGATCATCCTCGCCGGCGCCCGGCTGGGGGTCGACTACGGCCTCACCCACTCCTGCTACGACCCCATCGACGATCGCGCGTGCGGCCGCTGCGACGCCTGCCACCTGCGGCGCAAGGGATTCGCCGAGGCCGGCGTCGTCGACCCGACGCGCTACGCGACTTGACGCCCCGGCCATCGGCGGGGGACGCTACGCGCTTCGATGAAGCTCGGCACGTTGCTCCTGCGCAACGCGGCGATCTCGCTGTCGCAGCTCGAAGGCGGGCTGCGCACGCAGGTGCTGTACGGCGGTCGGCTGGGCACCAACCTGGTCGAGCTGGGCTTCCTCGACATCGACACGCTGGGTGATCAGCTCGGCGAGCTGTACCAGATCCCGGTCGCGACCCGGGCGCTGCTCGACGCCGCGCCGCCCGACGCGATCAGCCTGATCAGCGCGCGCACCGCGCAGACGCTGGGCGCGATCCCGCTGGGCCACCAGCCGCCGTTCATGGACACGCTCGCGGTGGCGATGATCGATCCGCGCGACGAGCACGCGGTCGATCAGCTGGCCGATCAGACCGGCCTCGAGATCACGCCGTACATCGTCTCGGAGCTGCGCGCGCTGTACTACCTGGAGAAGCACTACGGCCTGCCGCGGCAGGCCCGCTTCGTGCGCCCCGGCACCCGCAAGAGCGGCGGCAGCGTCGATCGTCGCAAGACCCAGCCGGCGGGCGGCATCGTCACGCCGCCGCCGGTGCGGCTCGAGCCGCGCCGCAAGAGCGGCAACGTGATCGTCGAGCCCGAGCCGGCGCCGACGCCGGCGCTGGCGTTCACCGACGCGTGCGATCGCATCGACGCCGCGATCCACCGCGACGCGATCGCGACGACGCTCTTGGCGTTCGCCGAGGGCCGGTTCCCGGCGCTGGTGCTGTTCCTGGTGCGCGACGGCAACGCGCTCGGCTGGCGGGCGTACACGGAGCGGCCGCTGGCGCAGCCGGTGAGCGCGCTGTCGTTGCCGATCGGCGGGACGTCGTCGCTGCAGTGCGCCAACGACGACCTGCGCCCGTTCCGCGGCAAGCCGCCGGCGGCCGCGGCGCCCACCGAGAAGGCGCTGTGGGAGTTCCTCGCTGTGCCGCCCGCCGCCGAGGTCGCCGTCGCGCCGGTGGCGGTGCGCAACCGCGCGGTCAACCTGATCTACGCGCACCCGCGCGGCGAGCGCTTCGAGGGCGGCCACGTCGACGAGCTCAACGAGCTGGCGGTGCGCGCGTCCGAGGCGTACGTGCGGCTGATCCGGCAGGCCAAGGGCTAGCCGAGCGCCAGCGAGGCTATCTCTGGGTCTGCGCCGTACCAGCGGCTAGCCTTACGCACGCCTGACCGCGCGCAGCGGCCGCGGCGCGTATCACGGGAGCATGCAGCTCTCGCTCTCGCTCGCGCTGGTCGCACCGTTCCTGATCGCCGTCGTCGGTTGCTCGCGCTCGACCGCGGGGCCGCTCCGCCCGATGGCCGACGCCCCGCCGGCGGCGGCCCCCGCGGCGCCGGCGCCGCCGCCCGCCGACGACGCGATCGCCTTGCGCGCCGAGGGGCCGGCCGCGCTCGATCGCCTGCTCGTCCGCTACGCGGCGCTGTCGAGCGACGGCGCGCGCGCGGCGCTGGCGGCGACGATCGACCAGGTGGCGGCGCAGCGGTACGCCAGCGTCTCGGGGCTGTACTGGTACACCGACCTCGCCGCCGCGCAGGCCGCGGCGCGCGCCGAGGCCAAGCCGATCCTGGCGCTGCGCATGCTCGGCCACCTCGACGAGGAGCTGTCGTGCGCCAACAGCCGGATGTTCCGCACGATCCTCTACCCCGATCGCGCCGTCGCGCGCCTGCTGCGCGAGCGCTTCGTCCTGTACTGGTCGAGCGAGCGGCCGGTGCCGCGGGTGACGGTCGACTACGGCGACGGCCGCACGCTGGCCACCACCGTCACCGGCAACAGCGCGCACTACGTGCTCGACGCCGACGGCCGGCCGCTCGACGTGCTGCCCGGGATGTACGCGCCCGCGGTGTTCGCCGCCGAGCTCGCGCGGATCGCCGATCAGGCCGCGCGGGTGCGCGAGCTCGACGACGCCGCCTGGCGCGCGGCGATGCTCCGTTACCACCAGGGCGCGGCCAAGCGCGCGGCCCAGCAGTGGGCCGGCGCGCGCCGGCTGCCGACGGTCGGCGGCAAGCTCGCCACCCCGGCGCAGCTCGAGGTCGCCGCGGCGCGCGCCCAGCGGGCGACGATCAGCAAGGCCTACGTCGAGGTGCCGATCATCGGCCACCTCGACCTCGGCGTCGATCCCGGCGCGCTGCCGGCCGACGACGACGTGCGCACGGCGGTGGCGACGCAGCTGTGGCAGCTGACGCCCGAGGCGGTGCTCGACCCGGCGGCGCGCGCGCTGATCGAGTCGCTCCTGCCCGCCGGCGATCACGCCGCCGTGCTGGCGCGGTTGACCCGCGGCATCCTGGCCGAGACCGTGCTCGACGATCTCAGCCTGCGGCCGCAGATCCGCGCCCGCCTGCTCGACGACCTCGAGCTCGGCGCGACGCCGGCGTTCGCCGCGCTCAACCGCTTCGTCTACGCCGAGGTGTTCCACGCGCCGGCCGACGACCCGTGGATGGGCCTGTTGTCGACGACGACCTACACCGGCCTGCCGGGCGGCGCGATCGTCTCGCGGCGCTGAGCCGCAGCCGCCGCGCTCAGCCGTCGCGCAGCTTGTGCGCGATCGCCCCGACCAGCACGTCGCGGGTGGCGTCGTCGAGCGGGCGCGCCGCCATGATGCCCAGCGTCACCGGATCGCCGCCGTTGTCGATGCGCAACCCGGTGAGCCAGCCGGTCGCCAGCTGGATCGCCATCGACGGCGAGCGCGCCGTCCCCATGCGGTCGGCCTGGTGGAACGCGATCACCAGCCGGGCCGCGATGCCCTGGGCGTCGTCGAGATCGACCAGCCCGGCGCTGGCGATGACCAGGCCGCGATCGTCGGTGAGGATCGCCGAGTCGACGCCGAGGTCGACGACGCACCACTCGATCAGCCGGCCCCAGCCGCCCGAGCCGGCCAGGTCGTCGGGCGGCGCCGGCATCGGCCGGGTCGCGGGCGCCGGGTCGGCCGGCCCGACCGCCGGCGCGGCGAGCGGCGGCGCCGAGAGGCGGACGAAGCTCGGCTCCGGCAGCGTCGGCAGGCGGTTGGTCGCCGCCTCGGGGCGGAGGCGGCGGGCCAGCGCGCGCAGCGCCTGGCGATCAGAGGAGGGAACGGCGCGGGCGGTCATGACCGAGCTCCTTTCCACCGAGGCGGGCCATCGTGACCTCGACCTCTTCGGCCAGCATGTCGAAGCGGCGGGCCTCGGGCGACGGCGCGCCGCCGAGGAAGCCGAGCGGGATCCCGGCCTCGCTCGCCTGCGCGAACGCGCCGTGGCGCGGGACGATCGTGTCGAGCACCGCGGTCAGGTCGTTCCAGGCGTCGACCAGCACCGCCACCGACGGCTCGCTGGTCTTGTCGGCCATCGTCGCCAGCACGCCGAGCAGCTCGAGCCGCGGGTTGTCGGTCGCCTTGACGTGCTCGATCACGCGCAGCAGCTGCGCGACCGACCGCAGCGCCAGCCGCTCGGTCTGCAGCGGCACCAGCACGTAGTCAGCGACCCGCAGCGCCGCGCGGGTCGGCATGCCCAGGCCCGACGGCGTGTCGATCAGCGTCAGGTCGAAGCCGCCGTCGGCCTCGGCCAGCACCGCCTCGAGCCGCCCCGGCGCGTGCAGCATCAGCTCGAGCTCGCACACGTCGACCGGATCGAGCCGGCCGCGCGGCAACAACGACAGCCCGGGCTCGTGGGTCGGCAGCACCGCCTGCTCGACGCTGACCTGGCCGGCCAGCACGTCGGCCAGGCCGATCAGCTCGCCGTCGCCCTTGGCCAGGGAGTGACCGACCCCGCCCTGCGGGTCGAGGTCGACCAGCAGCGTGCGTCGGCCGCGCTCGGCCAAGGCGAGCGCGAGGTTGAGGCTGACGGTGGTCTTGCCCACCCCGCCCTTCTGACTGACGATCGCGATCCGTCTAGGCATCGTGCTTCTCCGGTTGCTCGGGTGCGCTGGCGAACCCGAGGGCGGCCAGGCGTTCCAGGTTGGCTGCGACCGCGCCGTCCTCGGGGCGCAGCGCATGGGCGACCGCGAACAGCTGCGCGGCGGTGGCGTAGTCGCGCACCAGCAGCGCGTCGACCGCGCGGTCGCGGGTCACGGTGAACTCGTCGGCGACGACCCGCGCCACCGAGGTCTCGCTGCCGCTGGCCAGCGGCGGCGGCGTGGGCGCCGGCCCTGACGCCGGCCGGGCCGCGAGCGCGGCGTCGGCGGACACCAGCCCGCCGGCCGGTGGCCACGCGATCTGCTCGTCCTCGAACTCGTGGATGGCGAGGTCGAGCTCGGCGTCTTGCGCCGCACCGCTGTAGCTCTCCTCGTCGTGCTCGCGGGCCGAGTCCATCAACAACGCCTCCCACTTGCCCTCGATCGTGCGCGGCCCCGGCGCCCCGTGCAGCGTGCGGCAGGTGACCTCGGCCGCGGTGCCGAACGCCAGCCGCTTGAACGCCGGCGCGCCGGCCCCGTGATCGTCGATGGCGTGCCAGATGTCGCCGTGGACCACCTCGATGCGCCCGCGCCGGCGATCGCGGCCGACCACGTCGATCGCCACCGAGTGCTTGCCCAGGCAGGCCAGCTGCAGGTAGTCGACCACCGCGAACGGCGCCACCGCCTCGTCGCGGCCGCCGATCCGCTCGCGCACCAGCGCGCGCAGCTCCTCGAGCGCGATCGGCTTCTCGCGCACCTCGACGTCGGCGTGGGGCGGGATCTGCGCGCGGAACGCCCGCAGGTACGCCGACACGAACACCACCGGCACCCGGGCCTTGCGCCGCCCGAGCTCGCCGATCAGCTCGATGCCCGAGCCGTCCGGCAGGTCGAGGTCGGAGACGATCACGTCGGGCAACGCGCGATCGAGCGCGGCGACGGCCTCGGCCAGCGTGCCGGCCTCGACGACGTCGGCCGGGAGCTTGGCCAGGCCGCGGGCCATCGACGCGCGCAGCACGGTCTCGTCCTCGAGGATCAGCACGCGTGGCATGGCCGGCTCACCCGGCTGCCTGTGGATACAGGTCGTCGATCAGATCGACGCCGCACGGCAGCGCCTCGCACCACGCGATGAACCGCTCGCACATCTCGCGGCCCTGGAACATCGCGCCGTGCTGCGGGGCGATCGTCTCGATGTCGAGCCGCCGCACCATCGCGCCCCACGCGCGCATCGCCCGGTTCGACGCCATGTAGCGCCGGTGGAAGCCCTCCATGTGCTGGACGTGGCCGTCGAAGTTCTCGACGATCCGCGCCTCGGTGCCCAGCGACGCGCCGAGGTCGCCGGAGTACAGGATCTTGGCGACCGGGTCGTAGACCTGGAAGTTGCCCGGCGAGTGGAGGAAGTGGGCCGGCAGGATCTTCAGCGGGCAGCCGCCGAGATCGAGGTCCATGCCCTGATCCGGGATCGGCCGCAGCCGCTCCTCGACCAGGCGATCGAGCCCGAAGTGCGGGATGAAGCGGATCCACAGCTTCGACGCGTAGGCCTCGGCGTCGGTGGTCATCAGCCAGCCGTTGACGGCGGCGACGATGTCGGGGTCCTGGTGCGACAGGAACAGGTAGCGCAGCTTGGCGTGGGGGCCGAGCAGGCTCAGCGTCTCCGACAGCACGCGGTTGTAGACCTTGTGGCCGCCCGGATCGAGCAGCATCGCGTTGGCGCCGTGGATGATCAGGTGCTGGTTGGCCTGCACCGCGAGGCCGCCCGAGAAGTCCTCGAGGAGCACGTTCTTGTGGTTGCCGGTGTCGAACAGGTTGATCGAGGCCATGACGTGCTCCTTCAGAGGATCCGGTCGATGTCCTCGACCGCCCGGGACATGTCGAGGAAGATGAGGCCCAGCTTGGCCTCCTTGGTGGTGAGGGTGAGCAGCATGGTCCCGGACTTGGCCTTGACCATGACGACGTAGCCGTTGGTGCCGCGGATCAGCACCTGCTCGAGGTTGCCGCGGCCCAGCTCGGTGGCCGCGCGCATGCCGAGCGACAGGAGCGTCGAGCTCATGCCGGCGACCCGCACCTCCTGCACGTGCTGCGGCAGCGCGCTGGCGATCATGAGGCCGTCCTCGGAGACCAGCGCGCTGGCCTCGATGTCGGGCGTGCCGGACTGCAGCGTCCGGAGGATTCGGTTCAGGTCATCGACGCGAGACATGGAATTCCCTCCTCAGGGAGTAGGTGCGGAGATGCGCGGCGCGGCGACGACCGGGACCAGCGCGGTGATGCAGGTGCCGAACCCCGGCACCGATTCGATCTCGAGCTCGCCGCCGGCCTCGGTCACCGCCTGGCGCACCAGCGCCAGGCCGATGCCCGAGCCGTTGCGCTTGGTGGTGAAGAACAGCTCGGTGCAGCGGGAGTAGACGTCGTGGGTCATGCCGGTGCCGGTGTCGGCGACGGTGAGCGCCAGGGCCAGACCGTTGGCGACCAGCCGGACGTGCAGGTTGATCGCGTCGCCCGGGCTGCAGGCGTGGATCGCGTTGGTGACGAGGTTGAAGACGATCGCCCGCACCACCGCCGGGTCGAGCGGCAACAGCGGCAGGTCGACGACGTCGCAGCGGGTGTTGATGCCAGCCGCTCGCGCCGGGATCTCCAGCACCCGGAACGAGTCGCGGCAGGCCTGGTCGACCGCCTGGTACCGCCGCGACCGCAGCGCGCGCCCCACCGCGCCGACGCCGTCGAAGCCGAGGCGCAGCCGGCGGGCCTCCTGCAGCACGGCGTGGAGCTGGTCCTGGACCGGCCCCGGCGCGGTCTCCTCGATCAGGATCTCGACGGCGGCGTTGAGCGCGGCCAGCGGGTTCTTGAGCTCGTGCAGGATCGACGGCAGCGCCTCGCCGACCATCGCCAGCTGCATCAGCCGGTCGCGCTCCTCGCGCAGCCGCTGCCACGGCGTGATGTCCTGGAACACGATCGTCGTCGCCCCGTCGGGCAAGGACGACATCGAGAAGCCGAGCGTGATCGCGGTGCCGTCGCGCCGGGGCAGCGTCCGCTCCGAGCGCGCGACGTCGGCGGTCCGCGGCAGCGGCCACGGACCGAGGATGTCGCCGGCCGGCGTGCCGACGAGGTCGGGCTTGTCGAGGATCTCGCGGGCCCGGCGGTTGGCCCGCACGATCACGCCGTCCACGTCGATCACCAGCATGGCCGTCGGAAGTGACTCCAGGACCGCCGACTCGTCGACGATGTCTTGTTCGGCCGGCCCCACGGCAGCTCCCATACGGCGATCCCTTCAGCACGGGTCATGCCAGTCGGGGGCGTTCACCCCCATGGGGTGAAATCGAGACGAGCCGATCGCGCAACGCCCCGAACCACAGCACGGCGCCGAGGTGAGCGACTTGACGTCGGTCAAGAGCGGCCGAGCGCATCGGTTGCGGCGCGCGACTTTTTTTCCGGATCGCGACGCAAACGCTGCGAGGATCGCGGGGCGGGGCCACCGAAAAGTTGCCCGACAGCCGCGAGTCGGCAGGATGGCCGGTAGTCCGTGCTGCCCAGCTCGCTCACCGCCGACGCTCCCGCGCCGCCGCCGCCGCCGCTCGCCGCCCAGGCGACCGTCGAGGACGTCAGCGAGCGGCCCTACGACGTCGTGCTGATCGGCACGATCCTCGGCCTCCTCGGCATCGGCACCGTCGAGATCTACGCCGCGACCGCCGCCGAGGCGATGGCGACCAAGGGCGACCCGGCCTTCTTCCTGAAGCGCCAGATCGTGTTCCTGGCGCTGGGCGCGTTCGCGATGTTCGCGGCGGCGCACATCGACTACCGCCGGCTGCGCAACCGCGCCTACTCCCTGCTCGCGTGCAGCCTGCTGGCGCTCGGCGCCACCCTGGCGATGCCGTCGCTCAACGGCGCCCGTCGCTGGCTGCTGATCGGCCCGCTGTCGTTCCAGCCGGTCGAGCTCGCCAAGCTAGCGCTGATCGTCTACCTGTCGCACAGCCTGCAGAAGAAGGCCGACAAGGTGAAGACCTTCACGATCGGCTTCGTGCCGCACCTCGTCGTGTGCGCGCTGATGATGGGCCTGTTGCTGCTGCAGCCCGACCTGGGCTCGTCGATCATCCTCGGCACGACGACGCTGATGATGCTGTTCATGGCGGGCGCGCGGGTGTCCTACATCGTGCTCGCGATCCTCGCGGCGCTGCCGGTGGCCTACCAGCTGATCGTCGGCACCCCGTGGCGCATGCGGCGCTTCATGGCGTACTTCAACCCCGAGGCCTTCAGCGACAAGGAGGCCTACCAGATGGTGCAGGCCCACGTGTCGCTGGGCTCGGGCGGCCTCACCGGCCTGGGCCTGGGCAACTCCCGGCAGTCGCTGGGCTACATGCCCGAGGGCCACAACGACTTCATCCTGGCGCCGATCGGCGAGGAGCTCGGCTTCATCGGCGTGGCGCTGGTCCTCGGGCTGTTCGTGCTGCTGGTGTGGCGCGGCATGCGCGCGGCGCTGGGCGCCCGGGACACCTTCGGCGGCTACCTCGCGTTCGGCATCACCTCGATGTTCGGCCTGCAGGCGCTGCTCAACGCCGGCGTGGTGTTCGGGGTGGTCCCCAACAAGGGCATCACGCTGCCGCTGGTCAGCTACGGCGGCACCTCGCTGATCCTGACGATGTTCCTGGCCGGCCTGATCTTGAACGTCGGCCGCCGTCGCCCGCCCCCGGTGCCCAAGCGCGAGCTGGTCAACGCCGAGTACGCGAAGCGGCGCCCGCAGCGGGTCAAGGTCGTCGTCGCCTAGGAATAACCGCGGCGCCTCGGGCGTCGGGCTGCGCCGACGGGCATCGCCGCCCGATCCGCGCTCCCGGAGCACCCGTGATCTCGACTCGCCTGGCCCCGATCCGCTGGCTGACCCCGCTCGCCCTCGCCGCGACGCTGGCGTCCGGCTGCACGCCCCCACCACCGCCGACGGCGCCGCGGCCCACCGCCGCCGCGACGCACGCGCCCGCCGCGCCCGGCGTCGAGCTGACGATCTTCACAGGGTTCGTCGGCGCGCCGACGCGCCCGCCGGCGCTGCCGCGGTTCGCGCCCCTCGATGACGTGTTCGCCGCGTGCCCGGCCGTCCGCGCGGCCGCGACGGTCACACTGCCTCGGGCCGCGACCGCCGCGACGACCCTGGCGTTGCCCGACGGTGGGCTCGCCGAGGTCCGCTGGGAAGACCCGACCAAGCTACGCCTGCGGATCACCGGCGTGCCGCGCGCCCGGCCCGGCGCGACGTTGACGTACCAGCTGATCGCGACCGGGCGATCGGTGCTGTTCTGGGGCGCGACCGGCGCGCCCGCCCCCGCCGCCCCCTGCGCCTACGTCGTCGTTGGCGACGGCGCACCCGACCACGCGCGCGTCGGCAGCGGTCAGTAGAAGCCGTCGCGGCGGGCGTAGCGCTCGGCGCGCGCGGCGTCGTAGCCGTCGGCGTCGAAGCCCTCGCCTTGCAGCGCGCGCAGGATCGCGCCGCTCGACGGCAGCGCGGCGCGATCGACGAAGCGCGTCGGATCCCACAGCTGCGAGCGCAGGAACGCCTTGCTGCACTGGGTGTAGGCCTCCTCGACGTCGACCAGGATCCCGAGCGCCGGCGGCTTGCCCTCGACGGCGCTCGGCGCCAGCAGGTCGCGATCGGTGGTGAGCGTCGCGCGGCCGTTGACGCGGAACGTGTCGCCGACGCCGGGCACGACGAACAGCAGGCCGACGTGCGGGTTGGCGACGATGTTGCGCAGCGAGTCGGCCAGGCGGTTGCCGGGCCGCTCGGGCAAGAGCAGCGTGCGATCGTCGAGGATGCGCACGAAGCCGGGCGGATCGCCGCGCGGGCTGACGTCGCAGCGGCCGGCGCGATCGCTGGTCGCCAGCAGCACGAACGGCGCGCGCTCGATGAACGGCCGGGTCTCGGCGACCAGCCGGTCGGCGAGCTTGGCGCACACCAGGGGCGACGGCTCGCCCAGCAGCGCGCGCAGCGCGGCCTCGTCGTCGATGGTGGCGGCGGTGAGGCGGTGAGGCATGGGGCCAGTATGCGCGACGATGCGCCGCGGTGACGGGCGACGGGCCGCGGTAGACTGCGGGCGTGCGGACCTGGTTCGCCCTGGTCGGTGGGCTCGCGGCGCTCGCGGCGCTCGCGGCGCTCGCGGCCTGCGGCGGCGCCGGCGGCGACGGTGATCCCGACGGCGGCGCGGTCGACGGTGGCACCGACGGCGGCGGCGCGGCGGCGCCGCTCGATCCGGCGGTGCTGCACGTCGTGGCGATCGACATCGCCGCGGCCGATCTCGACACGTTCGACGGCGATCAGACGACGCGGGTGCCGTGTGACGTGCGCTGGGACGGCGTCTTGCTGGCGCGGTCGGCGTGCCGCAAGAAGGGCAGCGGCGGCTCGGTCGACGCGGTGGTCGGCAAGCCGGCGTTCTCGATCAAGTTCGACGAGCTGGTCGCGGGGCAGAAGCTCGGGCCGTTCGACAAGATGGCGCTCGACAACGCGCTGCAGGACCCCAGCCTGCTGCACGAGCACGTCGCGTACGAGGTGTTCCGCCGCGCCGGCGTCCCGGCCCACCGCAGCGCGATGGCGCGGCTGATCTTCAACGGCGAGGCGCGGGGGCTGTACGTCGCGGTCGAGCCGGTCGACAAGGAGTTCCTGCGCGATCGCTACGGCGCGGCCAACGGCGGCGGCAACCTGTACGAGTCGCTGTCCGCCGACTTCGCGGTCGACCCCGACGGCATGGACCTGAAGGATGCGGCCGGGCGCAGCCGCGCCGATCTCGAGGCGGCGGCGGCGGCGGTGGTCGGCGCCAGCGACGCCGACTTCGCCACGGCGGTCGGCGCGCTGATCGATCTCGACCAGGCGACGCGCTTCATCGCCGCCGAGCTGGCGCTGGCCGCCGAGGACGGCTTCGTGCTCGGCCGCAACAACTACTACCTGTACCACCGGCCCGACACCGACCGCTTCGTGCTCTTGCCCCACGGCCAGGACGTGATCCTCGGCAACCCGGCGCTCGAGCCCGACTACCCGCCGGCGGCGCGGCTGGCCGCGCGCATCCGCGCGATCCCGGCGCTGTCGGCCGCGCTCGATCAGCAGCTGGCCGCCGCGGCGGCGTCGGGCGGTGCGCTCGACGACGCCGCGCTGGCCGCCCACGTCGACGGCGTGGTGGCGCTGGTGCGCGCGCTGGCGGTCGACGACGACTTCACCGTCGGCGACGTCGCCACGTTGACCCGCGAGGCGCCGGTGGTGAAGGCGCAGCTGGCGTGGCGCGCGGCGCTGATTCGCGGCGCGGCGGCGGCCCCGCGCTGCGGCGACGGCGTGGTCCACGCCACCGAGCAGTGCGACGACGGCGGCACCGCCGACGGCGACGGCTGCGACGCGAGCTGCCGCCCCGAGTGCCGCGCGATCACCGCCACCGCCGCCGACGGCGGCGCCACCTGGCGGCTGTGCCCGGCGGCGATCGATCAGGTCAGCGCGGCGGCGGCGTGCGCGGCCGGCGGCGGCGCGCTGATCGTGCCGGCCAGCGCCGCCGAGGCCGCGGTGCTGGCGCGGGTGGTGCGCCGCGAGCTCGGCTCGGCCGACGTCTGGCTCGGGCTGACCGACGCCGCCGTCGAGGACACCTGGGTCGACGCCAGCGGCGCGCCGGCGCCGTACCTCGGCTTCGTCGGCCGCGAGCCCACCGGCGGCACGTCGGAGAACTGCGCGGTGCTCGACACCGGCACCGCCGGCGGCTGGCGCGACACCAGCTGCGACGCCGGCTACCCGGCGCTGTGCCGCCTGCCGTGACTACAGCACGCCGCGCAGCACGCCGTAGGCGATGATCGCCAGGCCGGCGGTGTTGAGCACGGCGTTGATCGACGCGAGCAACCAGCCGGTCGACTTCTCGGCGAACTGATCGCCGGTGCCCTTGAGCCAGTTGACGACCCCCGAGAAGTCCTGGAACGCCGACGCCAGCACCAGCAGCCACGCGCCGGTCGCCGCCATCGTCTTGCCGAGCACCGCGAACGACATCGCGAAGCCCAGGCCCAGCAGCATCAGGCCCTCCTGCAGCGACACGGTGTGCGCGACCAGGAGCCAGTGGTGCTTGGCCATCGGCTCCTTCATGCGCTTCATCGACAGCACCCAGCCGAGGACGAACGACAGCACCAGGTTGAGGACGCCGCCGAGGACCAGCACGCGGATCGCATAAGGGGCCTGCATCGATGCGCATGGTACGCGAGAGCGTGTCGCATGGATCGCACCCGGTCGCAGGGTTGCGCACCGGCGGCGCGGTTCGCCATGCTGCCGGCATGCGCCTCGCCCTCGCGCTCTCGCTGTCGCTCTCGCTGACCGTGACGGCCGCGTGCCGACCGCCCGCGCCGCGCTGTCCGCCGGGCGCGCCCGCCGCCGCCACGCCCGCCGCGATCGAGCCAGCGGCCCCGACCTCGCCGCTCACCGCCGAGCGGCGCGCCTGGTGGGAGGCGATCCGCGCCGCCAAGGCGCCGCCGGCCGGCACCGCCGCCGCGACGCTCCTGCCCGAGCTCGAGGCCTTGCTGACCGCGACCGATCCGACGGTGCGCGACGGCCTCGGCTACGAGATCCTGGCCGCGTGGCTGCAGCAGCCGGCGATCCTCGACGACGACGCCGCGCGCGGGCTGCGCGATCGGCTGGTGGCGCGCACCGCGGGGCCGATCGTCGCCGGCGACGCGGTGTTCGCGCGATCGTTCGCGGCGCTGGTGCTGTCGGTCGTCGCCGCGCGCGAGGTCGCGCACCCGGCGTGGACCGCGGCCGAGCTCGACGCGCAGATCGCCGCCGCGGTGAGCTACGCCGGCCGCGAGACCGATCTGCGCGGCTACACCGGCGCCGCCGGCTGGGCCCACGCCGCCGCGCACACCGCCGACTGGGTGAAGTTCCTCGCTCGGCATCCGGCGCTCACGCGCGACCAGGCGACGCGGCTGCTCGGCGCGATCACCGCGCTGGCCGCCCGCGCCCACGGCGCCCGGTTCAGCCACGGCGAGGACGAGCGCCTGGCCGCCGCGGTGCGCGCCGTCGCCCGCCGCGATCTGCTCGACGACGCCGCGCTCGACGCGTGGCTGGCCACGATCGTCGCGCCGCTGGCCAGCGGCTGGCCCGATCCGTTCGACCCGCTCGTCTACACGACCCAGCGCAACGCCCGCGACCTGCTGGTGAGCTGCTTCGTCGCGCTGTCGTTCGACGACAGCCCCGGCGCGGCGCGGGCGCTGGCGCGGCTGACCGCGGCGATGAAGGCGTAGCCGGCGCTGCCAACCCGCGGCAAAGCCGCGTTGGCAGCGCCGTGCTCCCGTGCCCGTGCCCGTGCCCGTGCCCGTGCCCGATCTTCTGGGGGCGCTACCACCGCGCCTCGACCTCCTCGATCTCGTGGACCAGGGCCACGAGGTCATGCCGCCGCCTCGCCAGCGCGAGGCCCCACGGGCACGGGCACGGGCACGGGCACGGGCACGGGGCAGGTTGACTTCGAACCGCCTCCGGCGTTCTCAGCAACCTGCGAGCGCGAGCTCGCCCGCGCGCCGCCCGTAGCCCGCCGGCGGCTCGGCGCGCCAGCCGGTCAACAGCTCGGCGACGATCGATCCCAGGTACGCGTCGAGCGACGGGTGCGCGAAGCCCAGCTCGGCCACCGCGCGCGCCGGATCGACGTGCGACATCCACGTCGTCGACAGCGGCGACACCTCGCGGACGCTGAGCCCGGCCGCCGCGATCTCGGCCGCGGGCACGTCGACGATCCGCGGCTGCACGCCGACCTGCGCGCCCAGCCGCTCGAGGAGCTCGCGCACCGTCGGCTGCTCGGCCTGCGCGAGGTTGTAGACCGGCGCGGGCGGCGGCGCGTCGACCATGCGCGCCAGCGCGTCGACCACCGCGCCGCGGTAGACGTGGCGCGCGATCGCGTCGGCGCCCGGCACCAGCAGCGGCCCGCCGTCGAGCATGCGCCACAGGTAGCCCTCGAGCCGGCGCTTGGGGTCGCGCTCGCCGTTGACCATCGGGATGCGCACGCGGGTCGACGGCACCGCCGCCGCCGCCAGCGCGTCCTCGGCGGCGCGCTTGCCGACGCCGTAGGCCCAGTCCGCGTGCTCGGCCTCGCTCGGCGGCGCGGCCATCACCGGCCCGGCGTAGTCGTCCTCGCGCGCCGGCCGCGGGCAGCCCTCGCGCACCAGGTACACCTGGCCGGTCGAGACGAACAGGTAGTGGCCGACCCGCGGGCCCAGCACCCGCAGCGCGCGGGCCACGTCGTCGCCGGTGAACCCGGCCATGTCGATCACGCGATCGAACGCGCGCCCGGCCAGCGCCGCGTCGAACCCGTCGGTCGAGCGATCGGCGCGGACGCGCTCGACGCGATCGCCGAACGGATCGGCGAGGTTGCCGCGGTTGCACACCGTCACCCGGTGCCCCGCGAACAGGAGCCGCCACACCAGCGACACCCCCATGAAGCGATTGCCGCCGATCACGAGCACGTGCATCGCCCGACCTTGCCACAGCCGCGACTCGCCATCGAGGGCGTCAACGGTGGCGCCAGTAGCCGGGATGGCGCCGCGCGTGCATGACAGCGACGACTTCGACGGCGCCGTCGCGCTCACGGTAGATCAGGTAGTAGGGGAAGCGCTTGAACAAGAAGCGTCGAGTGCCGCCCTCGAACAGCGGCCAGACTCCCGGCAGGCGTGCAACCAGTTCGACCGCGCGATCGAGTTCGGCCATGAACGCGGCACCGACCAACTCGTCACGCTCCGCATACCAGCGTCGTGCGGCCCGAGCTTCGGCGATTGCCTCGGGGTGCAGCCGAACGCGCACCACGCCTCAACCCAGGATCTGCCGCCGAGCCTCGAGCCAGTCGATCGCGAGAACGGCGCCATCGTCAAGGTCGCGAACCCGTCGGGCCACCTCGGCGCGCCATGCGTCCTCGGCGTCGGCCTGGTTCTCGTCGTCCAGGCTCTCGATCAACCTCGCCGCGACCCGAGCCCGCTCGGCCGCGGTCAGCGAGAGGGCCTCCTCGAGGATCTTGTTCGCGTGAGCCACGCGACCAGGGTACCACCCGCCACCGCGCCATGCTGCGCCAAGTTGAGACGCCGGGCGGGAATTGGCGCGACGGATCCGCGTGCGCTAGCGTCGCGCCATGCGCGTCCTCATCGCCGGCGGTGGCACCGGCGGCCACCTGTTCCCGGGCGTCGCGATCGCCGAAGAAGTGAAGGCGCGCGACGCCACCGCCGCGGTGCAGTTCGTCGGCACCCAGCGCGGCATCGAGGCCCGGGTGCTGCCGGAGCTGGGCTGGGAGCTGGCGACGATCCAGGTGTCGGGGCTCAAGACCGTCGGCGCGCTGGGCGCGATCAAGGGCCTGTTCAAGCTGCCGCGCGCGCTGTGGCAGGCGCGGCGGATCGTCAAGCAGTTCAAGCCCGACGCGGTGATCGGCGTCGGCGGCTACGCGTCGGGGCCGGTGGTGCTGATGGCGCGGCTGCGCGGCGTGCCCACCGCGATCTGCGAGCAGAACTCGATCCCCGGGCTCACCAACAAGATCCTCGGCCGGCTGGTGCGGCGGGTGTTCCTGTCGTTCGAGGAGAGCCGCCGGTTCTTCAAGCCCGCGAAGGTCGCGATGACCGGCAACCCGGTGCGCCGCGAGCTGGCCGCGCGGCTGCTCGCCGCCGGCGCCGCCGAGCGCCCGGCCGACGCGCCGCTGACGGTGCTGGTGAGCGGCGGCTCGCTCGGCGCGGTCGCGGTCAACGACCTCGCGTCGCAGGCGCTGATCGAGCTGGCCAAGGGCCGACCGCTGACGATCGTCCACCAGACCGGCACCGCCGACGAGGCCAAGATCGCGGCGCGCTACCGCGAGGCCGGCGTCGCCGCCGACGTGCGCGCGTTCATCAAGGACATGGCGCGCGAGTACGAGCGCGCCGATCTGATCGTGTGCCGGGCCGGCGCGACGACCGTCGCCGAGCTGGCGATCGCCGCCAAGCCGGCGATCTTCATCCCGTACCCGTTCGCCGCCGACAACCACCAGGAGATCAACGCCCGCGAGATGGCCGCCGCCGGCGCCGCGCTGTCGTACAAGCAGGCCGACCTCACCGCCGCCGCGCTGCGCGACGCGATCGCGCCGCTGCTCGACGACCCTCACCGCCGGGCGGTGATGGGCGCCGCGATGCGCACGCTGGCCAAGCCGGGGGCCGCGGCGGCGGTCGTCGACTGGTGCGGCGAGGTCGCGAAGCCGACCCGCTAGCCTGGGAAGATTCACCCCGCCGTGCGTATGGTGGCGGGATGCACCCGGACGACCCGACCGATGGCGACGCGGCCTACCCGCGCGGCCTGCGCGTCGGCGCGGCTACGGTGTCAGCCGGCGGCGATCTCGACGCCGCGCCGCCGGCGATCGCGTCCGGCGCGGTGCTCGCGGCCGGCGCCCGCGTCGCCGGTCGCTACCGGATCGTCCGGCTGCTCGGCCGCGGCGGCATGGGCGAGGTCTACGAGGCCCACGACGAGGCGCTCGGCGTCGACGTCGCGCTGAAGGCGCTGACGCCCGAGCGCGCCGCCCGCGGCGCCGGCGATCGCTTCGATCGCGAGGTGACGCTGGCCCGCGCGATCGCCCACCCGAACGTGTGCCGCACGTTCGACCTGAGCGTCGACGCTGACGGGCGCCGCTACGTGACGATGGAGCTCTTGGCCGGGCCGAGCCTGGCCGACCGCCTGCGCGACGGGCCGCTGCCGCCGGCCGAGGTCGGCGCGATCGTCGACGATCTGATCGCCGGGCTGGGCGCGGCCCACGCCGCGGGCGTCATCCATCGCGATCTCAAGCCCGGCAACGTGCTGTGCGCCGGCGATCGCGCGGTGATCACCGACTTCGGCCTGGCCCGCCACGAGGGCGACGAGCGCGCCAGCGCCACCGACTTCGCGGGCACGCCGGCGTACATGGCGCCCGAGCAGATGGTCGGCCGCCGGGTGTCGACCGCCGTCGACGTCTACGCCCTGGGCGTGGTGGCGTTCGAGATGCTGACCGGGCGTCTGCCGTTCTCGGCGAGCAGCGCCGCGACGCGGCCCGCCGGCGCGCTGGTGCGCGGGCCGTTGCCGTCGGTCGGCGGCGCCGCCGCGGCCACCTGGGATCGCTTCATCGCCGCGTGCACCGACGTCGATCCGGCCCGCCGCCCGAGCGCCGCGCGGCTCGCGGCGCTGCGCCGCCGACCCGGCCTGTCCCGGCGCCCGCTCGCGGCGGTGGTCGGCGTGGCCACGATCGCCGCGATCGCCAGCGGCGGCGCGCTGCTCGCCGCTCGCCGCGGCGCGCCCGCGGGCCTGGCGCGGGCCGACGGCGCGCGGGTCCCGCTCGCCTACACAGTCGGCGGCCTCGGCCGCGACAACGTCAACACGCTCGCCTGGTACGACGCCCACGATCTGGTGCTCGGCGGCTACGGCAGCCCGGGCGCGACGCTGGGCCAGGTCGCGCTCGGCCGCGATCCGCAGCTCGAGCGCTCGGGCTGGGTGGCGCGCGTCGACGATCGCGGCCGACCGCGCTGGGCGTGGCGCACCGCCGCGTCCAACGACGTCCGCGTCACCGACGTCGCGGTCACCCCCGACGGCGACGTCGTCGCGACCGGCTGGTACCAGGACGAGCTCGACGCCGGCGGCGTGCGCCTGCCGCGGCCGCTCACCGACCTCGATGGCTTCGTCGTGCGGCTCGACGGCGCCACCGGCCGGCTGCGGTGGATCCAGGCGCTGGGCATCCACCACAGCGGCGCGCCGCGCGCGATCGAGGTCGACGCCGCCGGCACGATCTTCGTCGCCGGCGAGTACGGTGGCGCGTCGACGTTCGGCGGCCCGGCGATCGTCGCCGACTCGGGCGGCACCCGCGAGGCCCGCGCGCCGTTCGTGCTCGCCCTCGACGGCGCCGGCCAGCGCCGCTGGGTGGTCGGCGGCCGCGGCACCGCGGCGCGGATGTTCGGGCTGTGCGCCGCCGGCGGCCGGGTGATCCTCGGCGGCATCGTCCGGAGCCACACCTCGCTCGGCGCCCGCGACCTCGGCGCCCGCGACGTCGGCGACGGCGTGGTCGTCGCGCTCGACGCCGCCACCGGCGCGGTGCAGTGGCAGCAGCGCATCGACAGCGCGCGCGCGGCCAACGTCGCGGCGTGCCGCGCGCGCGACGATCGGCTCGTGGTCGCCGGCAACTTCCAGCGCGAGGTGACGGTCGCCGGCGTCCGCTACCCGACGGCCGGCTCGTTCGGGACGTGGGTCGCCGAGCTCGATCCCGCGACCGGCGCCGCCCGCTGGTCGACCGCGGTCACCGGCCCCGGCATGGTCAACCCCAGCGACCTCGCCGTCGACGCCCGCGGCCACGCCTGGGTGATCGGCAAGTTCACGCTCGACGCCGGCGACGCGCCCCACCGGATCACCAGCGGCGGCGACGAGGACGGCTTCGTCCTCGAGCTCGACCCCGCCGGCCGCACCCTCGGGCTCGAACGCGTCGGCGGCCGCGGCGGCGAGCGCCTGCGCCGGATCGCCGCGCGCGCCGACGGCCGGCTGGCGATCGGCGGCCACTACGCGGGCCGGTTCGACGTCGGCGGCTTCGCGCTGACCAGCCGCGGCGACACCGACGGCCTGGTGATCGAGCTCGACCCGCGCGTCACCGGCGCGGTGACGGCGCCGACCGCGAAGTCACCGGGGAAGTGACAGGCCCCCGTCGGCGCGCGGTGGCAGCGACGGCACGACGCTTGCTGACCGCCATCCCCGATGCGCCACCTCCTGCTCGCCGTCGCGCTCGCCACCGCCTGCGTCGAACCCACGACCACCCCCGCGTTCGACGAGGGCGCGACCAAGGGCGACCCCGCGCCGGATCCCCGGCTCGCCTCGACCTGCGCGCCGGTCCTGGCGCCAGCGACGGTGGTGCCACCTGGGGGCGTCAACGCGGCCGCCACGGCGTTCTTGCCCGCGGCGGGGCTGGTGGCCGTCGGCGCCGGCGTCCGGGCGTTCGGCAGCGACGCGCAGATCACCTGGCGGATCGCCGTGCCGACCAGCGGGAAGCTGTCCGCGTGGGTGCACTCGGCCAACGACAACCCGATCACGCTGCGGATCGACGACACCGCGATGACCGCGCCCCCGGCCGCCGCCGGGTGGCTCGGCTACGCCCTCGAGATTCCCAGCGGCGAGCACCACCTCGACATCCAGCTCGCCGGCGCCGCCGAGTTCGACAAGATCGTGCTGGCGACCGCGCCGCTCGACGACGTCACCACGGTCAGCGCCGCGGTGACCGATCCACCCGTGTACGGGCCGCGCGGGTATCGCATGCAGGCCCCGCCGTTCGCGGCCGCGCGCTTCGCGGTCGGCCCCGCCGATCGCTACGCCGACGATCCCACCGCGTGGTCGCCGACCACGATGCCCGGCGGCACCGCCGCGCCGATCACGGTGCGCGGGACGCTCGGCCAGCGCGTGTCGCTGGCGATCGGCGTCGCCACCAACCCGGCGATGTTCGCGATCCCGGCGTCGGTCGAGGTGTCGCTCGACGAGCTGACCGCGGCCGGCGCACCGACCTTGCCGGCCGGCCTGATCGACGTGCGCGCCCTGTCGGTGCAGGACGCCCAGGTGTCGGCGTTCCACGAGATCGCGACCAAGACGCGGCCCACCGGCCAGCTGCTGGTCAAGGACGAGGCGTTCTGCGCCCGGGACGTGATCACCGCGGGCCCGTCGGTGCCCGCCGGCGTGCAGGGACCGTTCGGCGGCGGCCGCGCGCGCGGCATCCTGGCCCCCGGCGATCAGCGCCAGTTCTGGGTCACCGTCCAGCTGCCCACCGGCGGGTTCACCGCGTCGACGCGCTACGCCGGCGCGCTGCGGGTGGTGGTCGACGGCTTCGCCGGCGACGCGATCACCGTCCCGATCGAGGTGGTGGTCGACCCGATCGCGCTCGAGCCCGCGCCCGGCGTCAACGGCGCCTACTACTTCGGTTGCCGCGACGGCACCGACTGCGCCTCCTACGACCTGCCGGTCGAGACGCCGCGGATGCAGCGCCACCTCTGGGACATGCACCTGCACGGGCTCGACTCGATCTGGGCGCTCGAGGGCCTGCAGCTCCCCACCCCGACCGGCCCGCGCCTGGTCGAGCTCGCCGCCAGCGCCGGCCTCGATCGGCTCGCGCTGCTGTCGGCGGCGAGCGCCAGCGCCCAGGCCACCGCGCCCTGGTACGACGCCACGGCCCCCGGCGGCGTCGGCATCGGCGGCTGGGCCGCCGCCATCGCCGACGAGCCGCATGACGAGGCCCAGGTGGCGACGGCCATCGCCAACAGCGAAGCGCACCGCCACGCGTGCGATGGCCAGCCAGCGAGCCCGCGCTGTCCGCCCGGCTTCGTCCACCGCAGCATGGTCACGGTCCACCCCGGCTGGCTCACCAAGCTCCTCCCGCACGTCGACCTCCCGCTGCTGGTGATCACCGGGCACGGCTATCCCGCGGCGGTCGATCAGGTCCACGCCGCCGGCAAGCCGGCGTACTACTACTTCGCGCTGCCGGGCGTCGATCCGCTGGTCGCGCGCGTGTTCGCCGGGACCTACCCGCGCGCGCTGGGGTACCAGGGCATGTTCGTCTACGCGTACGCCGGCCCACCGACGATCCAGGGCTTCACGATGGTCGTCGACGACGATCACCAGCTACCGGTCCCGACCCGGCAGGGCCAGGCGGTGCGCGAGGGCATCGACGACGTGCGGCTGTGGGCGACCCTGCGGCACGCGCTCAAGGCGCGCGACGTCGACTGCGCGACGCCGCCGAGCGATCCGGCCCTGGCGACGGCGTGCGCGATCGTCCGCGCCCGCGTCGAGTGTGCGCCGTACAACGAGGCGTGCGATCGCGCGGCCGGTGCTCGCATCGACATCACCCAGTACGCGATCGGCCGAACCACTGCGGAGGTCGACGCCGATCGCGACGCGCTGCTCGATGCGCTCCTCGCCCTGTGACGGCCGGCCGGGCTGAGGTACCGTCCCGGCGATGTTGCGCCCGTTCGCTGTCCTGACGTTCCTCGCGCTGGCCGCCTGCGGCAGCAGCAAGCCCGACGAGTGCGCCACCTACGCGAAGCGCGACTTCGAGTGCGGCGGCTATCCGCAGAGCGAGAAGGCGATCACGCTCAAGCTCGCCGAGGGCTTCTGCCGCGAGGTCAGGAACGGCAACAAGGACCTCGACATGCTCGCCGGCATCAAGGCCGGCCCGGGCTGCGCCAGGTCGACCACGACCTGCGAGGCGTACAAGGCCTGCGTCGAGAAGGCCGAGGCCGCGGCGCCGCCGCGCTGATCGACGACGCTTCCCAGCGCCGCGCCAGGTGCCACACTGCACCCATGGTGCGCGAGGCCAGGCTCGAGGACGCCGCAGCGATCGCCCGGGTCCACGTCGCCAGCTGGCACGCGGCGTACCGGGCGCTGATCCCGGCGGGCCGGCTGGCGGCGTTCACGGTGCCGACGCGCACCGCCGCCTGGCAGCGCAACCTGCGCCCCGGCGCGGCGGTCCGCACCGCGGTGTTCGACGGTCCGACGGGCGTGCTCGGCTTCGCGTCGGTCGGGCCCAGCCGCGACCTGGGCGGCTGGGGCGAGGTCTGGGCGCTGTACGTCGACCCGGCCGCGTGGGGCCGCGGCGTCGGCAGCGCGCTGTTCGCCGACGCCATGGTCGCGCTGGCGCGGCGCGGCCTGCCCGACGTACTGCTCTGGGTGCTCGAGGGCAACGACCGCGCGCTGGGGTTCTACCAGGGCGGCGGCTTCGCGCTCGACGGCGCCCGCAAGGTCGAGGACGGCCTGCCCCAGCTGCGCCTGCGCCGCCGCGCCGCGCCCTGACCCAGCCTCGGCCGCGCCGGATCCGCCGGGTTCTGGTATGTACGGCCCCGCACGGCACAAACTGACGCCACCAGGCGTTGCATCCCCGTGCGCCACCCCCGCCCGCTCGTCGCCGAGGTCACCATGTTTCGCAAGCCTGACACCAAGATCCACTTCGTCGGCATCGGCGGCATGGGCATGTGCGGCCTGGCCGAGGTGCTGGCCAACATGGGCTACAAGGTGTCGGGCTCGGACATGAACGACACCGAGATCACCCGCCACCTGGCCGAGATCGGCTGCGCGGTGAAGCAGGGCCACCGCGCCGACAACCTCGGCGAGTCGGACGTCGTCGTCGTGTCGAGCGCGATCAAGGGCTACAACCCCGAGGTCGAGGCCGCCCGCGCCCGCCAGATCCCGGTCATCCCCCGCGCCGAGATGCTCGGCGAGCTGATGCGGATGAAGTTCGGCATCGCGGTCGCCGGCGCCCACGGCAAGACCACGTCGACGACGATGATGCACACCGTGATGATGGCGGCCGGCCACGACCCGACCGCGGTCATCGGCGGCCGCGTCAACTCGCTCGGCCTGGCCAACGCCCGCTGGGGCAAGAGCGACTACCTCGTCGCCGAGGCCGACGAGAGCGACGGCTCGTTCCTGACCTTGTCGCCGACCTTGGCGATCGTCACCAACATCGACGCCGAGCACCTCGATCACTACGGCACCTACGACAACGTCAAGAAGGCGTTCGCGTCGTTCTGCAACCGCGTGCCGTTCTTCGGCATGAGCGCGCTGTGCCTCGACAACGCCGGCGTGCAAGAGGTCATCCCGCAGCTGACCAAGCGGTTCACCACCTTCGGCGTCTCGGCGCAGGCCACCTACCGCGCCCGCAACATCCGCCACGAGGGCCTGATCACCCGCTTCGTCGCGTGGCGCAAGGCCGACGAGCTGGGCGAGGTGGTGCTGCCGATGCCCGGCCACCACAACGTCCTCAACGCGCTCGGCGTGCTGGCGATCAGCGACTTCCTCGACATCCCGTTCGCCACCTACGTCAGCGCGATCGCCAAGTTCGAGGGCATCCAGCGCCGGTTCACGGTGCGCGGCGAGGTCGGCGGCATCACCGTCGTCGACGACTTCGGCCACCACCCGGCCGAGGTGCGGGCCACGCTGTCGGGCGCGCGGGCGTCGTTCGCCGGCCGCCGCATCGTCGCCGCGTTCCAGCCCCACCGCTTCACCCGCACCCGCGATCAGTTCGCCGAGTTCGCGCGCAGCTTCTACGACGCCGACAAGGTCGTCGTGTGCGACGTCTTCGCCGCGGGCGAGAAGCCGATCGACGGCATCACCTCGGAGGCGCTGGTCAAGGCCATCAAGGAGGCCGGCCACAAGGACGTCACCTACGTCGCGCGCCGCGAAGACGTCGCCGCGTGGATGGCCGAGCAGGCCAAGGGCACCGACCTCTTGATCACGCTCGGCGCCGGCAACATCCAGCTGTCGTGCAACGAGGTGATCGAGATCCTCGAGAAGACCCGCGGCCCGGCCACGCGCAAGAACCTGGTGCGGATCTGAACTCGGATTCGACAATCGTCGGGGCGGCCGGCGTCGCGCTCGGCGCGATCGCGCTGCTGGCCTGCGGCCGTGGTGACCGCCGGGCCCCGCCCGCGCGGACCGGCGACGGCGCGGGCCGCGCAGCGGTCGCAGCCCCGAGCTACGGCCCGGGGGCGGTGAGCCGGCGCTGGGTCGCCGACATCAGCAACTACGCCGACGGCACCCTGGCCAGCGATCCGCTGGTCGTGCCGCTGGTCGACGCGGGGCTGGTGGTGCTGGCGCCGACCGAGTTCCGCGGGCCGATCATCGGGTTCGATCTCGCCACTGGCGGCCAGCGGTTCGCGACACGCGGCTTCGTCGCGTTCGCCGACGGCGCGCAGGTGCGGGTGGTCGGGGTCGACGACGACGCACCGATCCCCAAGCCGTTCGTCGTCGTCGGGTTCGACCCGCGCACCGGGACGGCCGGCGCGCCGCTGCGCCTGACCCCGCCGCCGATCGCCGACGGCGCATACCATTTCGCGCACGCCGGCAGCGCGCTGCTGGTCGCCGGCCCCGACGGCCTCGCGGCGTACGACCTCGGCACCGGGCAGCGGCGCTGGACCGTGGCCGCGACGACCCCGAGCGCCTCGACGATGACCGCGGTCGGCGCCGACCTCGTGATCCGGGCCGACGGCCAGGGCTTCAAAGGCACGACGTGGGTCGCCCACCGCGTCGCCGACGGCTCGGTCGCGTGGCGCCACCCGCGCGAGGTCGTCGACACGTTGCATCCGAACGACGACGGCCGCCGGGTCTACCTGCACCGCACCGGATCGCTGATCGAGCTCGACACCGCCACCGGCGCTGCGACGCCGCTCGACGCCAACACCGCGTCGGCGACGTGGCAGGTGCGGCTGGGCGATCGCGCGATCACGGCGACGCGCCGCGATGGCACGGGCAAGCCGGTCCAGATCCCTGCCCCTGACGGAGTCGTCGACCTCGCGCTGGCCGGCGACTGGCTCGTCGAGGCGCGGCTGGGCGCGCCGACGATCGACCTGCACGATCTGACCAGCGGCGGGGCGCGGCCGGTGTGCCGCCGGGACGAGCCTGGCTGCCGCATCGACGATCTGCTCGCGCTGGTGGCCGCGCCGCCCTACGTCGTCACGCTCGGGAGCGGCAGCCTCGCCGTGTTCGCGACCGGCGCCGCGCCCACGCCCGGTGGGCCGCCGTGAAACGACACGGTCCAGGGGGAAATCCGGTGCGACGCTTGACCGCAGTGGCGGTGCGGCTCGAACATTCTCCCCTCAATCCAAGGGGGGATTTACATGACTCAGAAGGCACCGGTCACGGTCTGGATTCTCAGCATCATCACGTTCGGCATCTACGGCATCTTCTGGCTTCGCGCCGCGAAGCACGAGATGAACGCCAAGTACAACGCCGGCATCCCGACGACGTTCTTGCTGATCGTGCCGATCGCCAACCTGTTCTACATGTGGAAGTGGGCCGGTGGCGCCGAGAAGGCCAACGGCGGCAAGTACAGCCAGGTGATCTCGTTCCTGCTGTTCTTCGTGCCCTTCGCGTTCGGCATCTTCCTGCACCAGAGCGCCTTCAACGAGGCCGGCGCCCGCGGCGGCGCGGCCCGCGCGGCCTGATCGGCGCCGTCGCCCCGGCCATCAACGAGGGGGCTCGCGATGGCCGGTGACGACGAGCTGCTGATCGGCGACGACGAGCCGGACGACCGGCTCGCCACCGCGGAACCGAATCCGCGGACGATCTTCGACGGTGCCGCTCGCGCGGCGCTGGTCGAGGTGCTGGGCGACGACGTCGGCTTCGACGAGCCGATGCGCCGCCACACCACCGCGCGCATCGGCGGCCCCGCCGACGCGTTCGCGCGGCCGTCGACCCACGCGCGCCTCGCGGCGCTCTTGGCCTGGTGCGCCGCCCGCGGCGTGCCGGTCACCGTGGTCGGCGGCGGCTCCAACCTGCTGGTGCGCGACGCCGGCATCCGCGGCGTCGTGCTCAACACCGGCCGCCTGCGCGGCCTGACGCTCACCTCGCCCACCACGATCGAGGTCGAGGCCGGCACCCCGACGTCGAAGCTGCTCCAGCTCGCGCTCAAGCACGACCTCGGCGGCCTCGAGTTCCTGGGCGGCGTGCCCGGCTCGGTCGGCGGCGGCCTGATCATGAACGCCGGCACCTACCTCGGCGAGTTCACCAGCGTCGTCACCTGGGTCGAGAGCGTGCGACTGGCCGACGCGACGACCGTGCGCCGCGACCACGCCGCGTGCGGCTTCCGCTACCGCGCCAGCGACCTGCCGCCCGACGAGCTCGTCGTGCGCGCCGGGCTGACCTTGCGGCCGCGGCCGCGCGCCGAGGCCGACGCGGAGATCCGCGAGCTGCGCGCCCGCCGCGCCGCTCGCGAGCCCAAGAAGGTCGCGTCCAACGGCTCGACCTTCAAGAACCCGCCGGGCCAGTTCGCCGGGCGGCTGATCGAGAGCGCCGGCTGCAAGGGCTGGCAGGTCGGCGACGCGGTGTGCTCGCCGGTCCACGCCAACTGGCTGGTGTCCAACGGGCGCGCCACCTGCGCCGACATGCTGACGTTGATCGAGCGCGTGCGCGACCGCGTGCGCGAGGTGCACGGGCTCACCCTCGAGCTCGAGGTCAAGATCCTCGGAGAAGTCGTATGATCGAAGCCTATCGAAGCAAGCGCATCGGCGTCGTCCTCGGCGGCCTGTCGTCGGAGCGCGACGTCTCGCTCAAGACCGGCGCCGGGGTCCACGCCGCCCTCCTCGAGGCCGGCTACCAGGCCGTCGCGATCGACTGGAAGCCTGGCACGTCGCTCGCCGCGCTCCTGGCCGAGCACCAGATCGACGTCGTCTGGAACGCGCTCCACGGCACCTACGGCGAGGACGGCGCGGTGCAGGGCCTGTGCGCGTGCCTGGGCATCCCGTGCACCGGCTCGGGCATCCTGGCCAGCGCGCTGGCGATGGACAAGGTCGCGTCGAAGCGCATCTTCGAGAGCCACGGCATCCCGACGCCGCGCTGGAAGCTGCTGCCCGGCAAGGGCGCCGGTCCCGCCGACGGCAGCGACGGCCCGGCGGCGCTGGCCGACTTCGGCTACCCGCTGGTGGTCAAGCCCGCCGACGAGGGCAGCTCGGTCGGCGTGTCGGTGGTCGACGACGCCTCGCAGTGCGCCGCCGCGGTGGCGCTGGCCCGGCAGCACCACGGCCCGGTGCTGGTCGAGGAGTACATCGCCGGCACCGAGGTGTTCGTCGGCATCGTCGACGGCGAGGTGCTGGGCTCGGTCGAGGTGCGGCCCGCGACCAAGTTCTACGACTACGAGGCCAAGTACCTGCGCAACGACACGCAGTACCTGTTGCCGCCCGAGCTGCCAGCCGACGTGCTGGCGCGCTGCGAGGCCCACGCGCTCGCCGCGTACACCGCGCTCGGCTGCAGCGGCCACTCGCGACCCGACCTGCGCATCGATCGCGCCGGCAACGCCTTCGTCCTCGAGGTCAACACCCTGCCGGGCATGACCGCGACCAGCCTGCTGCCCAAGATCGCCAAGCGCGCCGGCCTGACCTACGCGCAGCTATGCGAGCGCATCCTCGCCAGCGCGCGCTGATCGCGGCGCGGCCGCGATAGACTCGGCGGATGTCGCAGCCGGGTGATCCGCGCGATCCGCGTCGTGGTCCGCCACCGCCGTTCGGTCACCCGCCGCGCCCCGCCGCGCCGAGCGCGGCGCCGCCCGGTCCACCGCCCGCGGGGCCCGCGCCGGTCGCCCCGCCGCAGCCGTACGCGCAGCCACCGTATCCACAAGCGCAGCCGCCGTATCCCCAAGCGCAGCCGCCGTATCCCCAAGCGCAGCCGTACCCGTACCCGTACCCATACCCGCAGGCCCAGCAGCCGTACCCGTACCCGCAACCGCCGCCGCAGCCCGGCGCGCCGTACCCGTACCCGCCCCAGGCCGCGCCCTACCCGCCCCTGCCTCAGGCCTACGCGCCGCCGCGCCCGCCGGCCGCCCCCGGCGACGGCTTCCTGCCGTTCCTCAAGCTGTCGATCCTCCGCGCGATCCGCCTCCGCATCGAGCCCGACGAGGTGCTACCGGCGGAGCGCGCCGCGCTCGAGCGCGCCGGCGTCACCGAGCCGAGCTTCCAGGCGTTCCTCGCGTGGCGACGCTCGATCTTGTTCGTCGTCGCGACGCTCTTGGTCCCGCTGCTGGCGCTGAAGCTCTACGAGGTCTACGGCGACGACTCGCAGCTGCCAGCCGCCGTCACCGACACGCTGCGCTCGCTGCGGACCATCCCCCTGCTCGCCGAGGCGGCGTTCTGCGGCCTGGCCTGGTACCAGCTCCGCAACTGGACCCGCTGGCGTCACCAGCGCCGCGCGCTGGCCTACGGCTGGCTGGTGTTCTTCCTCGCGCCGTTCGCGGTGTACCTGTACCCGCTGCGCAGCCTCGCCAGCGAGATGCTCGGCGACGCCTCGCCGGCCGAGGCCAAGGCGGTGTCGCTGATGCTGGGCCTCGCGTTCTCGCTGCAGGCGATGATGACGCTGGCCCCCAAGGCGGTGTCGCTGATCCCCGGCATGGTCCGCGCCGCCACCGTCACCAAGCTGCTGTTCCCCGGCTCGGCGGCCCCCGGCTGGCTGATCGTGCTGGGCGCGCCGATCTACGCGATGTTCATCTACGTCGTGCTGATCGTGCCGTACCAGCTGACCGGCTCCGGCTACTTCGTCGTCACGATCCTCGGCATCATCGGCGCCGAGATCTTGCTCGGCCGCGGCGGCTACTCGCTGGCGCGCCCGCTGACCCGAGCCGACGCGATCACCGCCGTGCGCAAGGCGCGCCTCATGTACTTCGGCGCGCTGATGATCGCGCTCCTGTTCATGGTGCTGGCGCTGGGCGAGCTGATCGAGCAGCTCGACTTCAAGGCCATCACCGTCATCAACCTGGTGTTCACGTTCATCACCAACGTCTGGATCCTCACGCTGATCACCACCGACGTGCTGATCGCCGGCCTCGATCGCGCCCGCGGCCTGACCGCCGGCACCGCCCAGCTCGCCGACGACTTCAACCGCCAGCTCGCGACCTTCATCGGCCAGAAGACCGTCGCCATGCCCGCCGTCGCCCCGCCGCCCGGCGTCGAGGTGCCGCCGTGACCCGCGATCACCGCGCGACCGGCTTCAGGTCGACGTGGACGCAGCGGTTGCCGGTCTCGGGGATCGTCCGCTCGAACATCGCCGCGAACGCGGGGTCGTCGGCGACGACCTGCTTGACCGCGGCGTCGTGGACCGGCACGTGCTCGGACCGCGTCTGGCGATCTGCGTCGTTGCTGGCGATATCGAACGCCATGCCGGTGATGTGGTCGCTCTCGCCGGGCCCGGCGACCGCGTAGTTCTTGCCGTCGAAGTCGAGGTTGCCGAGATCCTTGAGCGTCGCATAGTCTTGACCGGCGATTGCAGCGTCGACGTCGGCCTGGCTCGTGAGCCCGAGCTCGATCATGCGCGGCGCCTTCTCGAGAACGTAGTCGATCAAGATGTCGACGGTCTTGTCCCAGGTCCGGACACCCGACGACATGTACGCGGTCGCCGGCAGGCGTGGCTCGAGCAGGGCCCACGCCTCGCGGATCTCGGGCGTGGTCTGCACGCTGGCGGCGACGCGAGCCAGCCCGCTCGAGCCGGTGACCCGGGACGGATCGACGGCGTCGGCCCGGCACCGGATGTCGCGCCCGAACATCGCCTTCATGGTCGCCACGTCGGCGATCCCGGTCGGCGGCAGCTCGCGCGTCAGCTGGTATGCAGCCACCGCGTCGACCAGCGCCACGTCCATGGCGGCGTCCGGCTCGCCGGTGTGATCCGACGGCTCGGCGCTGCGACGGCCGAGCTCCTTGGCGATCGCGTTGACCACGCCCGGCGGGTACTCGACCGGGCGCTCGCGATAGAAGGCGAGCGCCGCGCTGACCTGCTCGGCGGACAGGTGCTCACCTGCGGTCGGCGGCGCCGCCGCGGGTGCGTCGACCGGCGCGGCCGCAGGCGCGGCTGGCTCGTCGGCGGGGGCCGGCCCGAGCGCCGCCGCGAGCGCGGCGTCGACCACCGCGCCCGCGCCGTCGAGCAGCGTGCGCCCGAGGGCGAGCGCGCCGTCGACCGCGCCGCCGACCGCCGCGGCGGCGTCGCCGAGCAGACCGCCGATGGACCAGGTGCCGTCCACGGGCGCCGCGGCCGGCGCCGCGGGCACCTCGACCGGCGTCGCGGCCGCAGCCGCGATGGTTGGCGGGATCGCGGCCACGTGCGCGACCACGTAGGCCGCCAGCGTCGCCCACGCGGTGCGGGCGGGCTCGCTCGCGGACGTCGGCGCGAACCGGACCCCCAGGCCCCGGCCGTTGGCCGACGCGATCAGCTCGAAGTCGCCGCCGGCCAAAACACGGTAGTGGCGGTCGGCGCCTCGATCGTCCTCGTGGAGGAACTCAGCGCCGACGCGCGCCAGCACCTCGGGCGGCGCGCCGGCGGCGGCGGCGGTAGCCGCGGGGGCCGGCGGTAGGTCGGCTCCTTGGATGACGCCGGTGGATGTCGCGCCACCGACCTCGCGGCCCGCCGGCGCGCGCACGCCGAACGCGCAGAACTCGTCGAGGTCGAAGCCCTGAATGATCGCCGCGCCGCGGCGGTCCGCGTCGGCTTCGAGGCCAGGGTCGGTGTTGACCGGCTGCCCCTGCCGGACTCCTGTCGGCGCGACCGCGCCCTCGCGTTGCTGGGCGACGTGGCCGAGTTCGTGTGCGATCACGGCGCGGCCGGCGGTGGTGTCGGGCTCGTACGCGCCCGCCGCGAAGTGCAGCTCGTCGCCGCGCGCGAAGGCGCGAGTGCCCAACGCCTCGGCCCGCCCGTCTTGCCGCACCGTCACGTTCGACACGTCGTGGCCGGTCGCCACGCTCGCGCGGGCCGCCAGGCGTGGTGGCAAGGCCCCGGTCAAGGTGCGCTTGCCGGGCGCGCGGCCGCCCTCGCCCGCCGCGGGATCCTCGGCCGACCGTCGCAGGTTCTGGTACATGCCGGGTTCCTAGAGCAGCGCCCGTGCCGACGCATGCGGTCACGATCTCGAGGACTTCGGGCCGCCGGTCCGCGCCGATCCACGCGCGCGGGCCATCGCGGCATGCCGAATCGGCGTGGGCCGCCGCGGTCGAGCGGCACCACGCCGTGCTCGACGGCTCGAGCGGCACCGTCGTCGCGGGTGATCGCGAGCTGGGCCCTGTCGACCACGACCCGATCGCGGTGGCCGGCCGGCTATGACGACGCCGCGACGGCCGATCGTGCATGCCGATCTTGCCGTTCCCGGTGCCGCGCCTGGCGAGACGGCCGGATCGCCGCGGCGGTGCGCTGGCGCGGGTCGTGCTCAAGGCCGTCGGCATGCGCAGCCTCGCAATCGTCGCGCTCATCCTCACAATCACCGCGCCCGCCCCGGCCGCAGCCCAGGGCGAAGGCGGCACCCCGGTCGTCGCCGACCCAGGGCTCGCGCGCGGCCAGTGGAGCGAGCGGGTGGAGTTCGACCTGCCCCCCGCGGCGCGCGACACCCGCCCGAGCCTCGGCCTGGTCGCGTCCCACACCCTCCGCGATGGCGAAGTCGGCGCCGGCTGGCAGCTCACCGGCGGCTCGGTGATCCGGCGGCGCGCCGCGTCGGGTGGCGTGCCAGCCCTCGACGGATCGATGCTGGCGTCGCAGTTCGTGGTCGACGGCGAGCCGCTGGTCGCGGTGACGACGCCCGGCGTCGCGCACTACCAGCCGCGTAGCTTTGATGGCTCGCGCTTCGACTACAGCACCGCCACCGACACCTGGACGCGCAAGCGCGCTGGCTGGACGTGGACGTATGGCGACGTCGCGGCCAACGCCACCCGGCGCATCGTCGATGCCAGCCCGTTCCCGATGTGCGCGGCGCCATGCAACACCGAGAGCTGGTACCTGCGCAGCGTGGTCGATCCGTTCGGCAACCGGATCGACTTCAGCTATCGCACCGAGACCGTGCCAACGCAGTTCGCGGCGACCTACCCGACGCTCACGTCGAACCGCGATCACCTGCTGGCGAGCGTGGTCTACGCCGCCAGCAACGCCACGGTCACGTTCTCGTACGGGCCCCGCCCCGATCCCCGCGTCGATCTGAGCGCCGGCTTCCCGGTGCTGCACACCCACCGCCTCGACCAGATCGTCGCGCTCACCGGCACCGGCACCGCGACCCAGGAATACTCGCGCTACCGCTTCCAGTACGTCGACCAGACCGGCAGCGACACGATCTATGGCCCGCGCACCGATTGCGACAACGGCCCCGTGGCGGCGATGCCGACGCCGGTCCGCACGCTCCTGCGCAAGGTCCACCGCACCGCCGGCAGCACCGGCGCCGGGCGGGTGGTGCGCTGCAACACCTACCACGTCGAAGCCACTGCCTGGAGCGGCGGCGTCGGCGTGTCGAACACCGTCGCCAACCCGTTCGGCTCGACGGCGGCGATCGATCCGCTCGCCGACTCGTGGCTGCCGATGCCGGCCGAGCTCGACGGCGACGGCCGCACCGACCTGCTGGTGCTGGCGTGGCGCCCGGGCGACCTCATCCCGCACAAGCACCGCGCGTACGTCGCGACGCCCAATCGCGCCACGCCCTTCGCCGACGCCGCGGCCGGCGGTCAGGCCGGCATCGTCGCCAACGCCTGGGAGGGCCACATCAACTGGGCCTTCGACTCGACCACCGGCGCGCGCGCCTTGACCGACGTGGACGGCGACGCCATCCCCGAGCTGGTGTTCGAGGAGAACGGTGCGCTCCAGATCGATCGCGCGGTGTCGCTGTTCGACGCCGCGGGCACCCTCACCGGCGTGTCGTTCGTGCCGATGACGCAGGCGCTCGACCGCTGCGACGCGCGCTACGGCCAGTTCGTCGACGTCGACGGCGATCGCCGCGTCGACGTCGTGGTGCGCCCGCACGCCGCTGACGCCGCCTGCGCGGCCGAGCCCCGCAGCCGCTGGATCCGCAACCTGGGCCAGGCGCCGTGGTTCGACTCGGCTGCCGACCTGGCGTTGCTGGTGCCGCTGGAGCGGACCACCCCGCCGGCGGCGTGGACCGCGGCGCTCGCGGCCTGCCCGGGCGGCGCGGTGTCGTGGCCGACCGACGTGCGCGACACCTGGGACGCGACCCGCTACGTCGGCGAGCAGGCGCGCTTCGACGACTGGAACGACGACGGCCTGATCGACGTGGCCTACGCGCTGTACGGCTGCTGGTCGGAGGGCACGCGGTGGGCGCCGTACCAGGCCAGCATCTACTCGGCGATCCACTTCGGCGACGGCAAGGGCAACTTCGTCGAGTCGGGGCTGCCGGCCGGCCCGCCGGTGTTGCTCGACGCCGCGCAGTGGGGCGGCATCGGCGATACCCGCATCACCTCGGGCACGCTGGCCGCGCTCGACGTCGACCGCGACGGCTGGAGCGAGCTGCTAGGCACGACGCTGTCGAGCGCAGGATCGCGCTTCGGCATCGGCGTCCGACCCAACCACGATCACGCGCCGGCCGTCGCGCCGCTGCCGCCGTTCGACGTCCCACCACCCGACGGGTTCGGCGTCCTGCCGACGGCGCTGATCGCGCCCGCGCCGCTGGTCGTTGACTCCATCGGGTCGGCGTGGGACTGCGACCCGGTGTCACGCCAGGCCACCTGGGGTGACTTCGACGGCGATGGCTTCCTCGACGTGCTGACCCTGGAGGGTTCGGCGCCCGGCGCCACCACCGGCTGGATCGCGGAGGTGCGCTACAGCACGCGCGACACCGCGCAGGGCCGGATGATCGCGAGCGACGGCGAGCATGGTGGTCGCACGAAGCTGAGCTGGGGCTTCACCGCCGCTGCGCCGAACCAGAACCCCGATCTGCCGCTCAACCTCGAGGTGCTGCAGAGCGTGAGCGGCCCCGCCGGCAACCGCACGATGCGCTACGAGCGCGCGACCCTGGCTGGTGGCGAGGTGACGCCGTTCGCCCAGGTGGCCGTCGCTGGTGATCGGGGGGCCGTCGAGGTGTATGCGTTCATCGTCGCCCCGTGGGCGCGCGGCGCCCAGCACGTCGGCGCGCGCTACCGCGAGGATGGATCGCTCGAGCACGTGACCGTGCAGGAGCACGGCTATCGCAACGGCAGCGCGGCGTACGTCGACGTCGCCCGGCCGTACTTCGATCCCGAGGTCCGACGGTGCGAGTTCGACCTGGGCTACGATCCGGTCGACGTCGACACCGCGGTCAACGACTGCCGCGGGGTGACGTGGCGCGCCCCGTACGTCGGTCAGACCGCCGGCGCCGCCAGCCAGAAGTACGCCGTCGATGGCGCGACCTACCGGATCGCGATCGGCCACGATCGCTCGGCGGCCGCGGCGTTCACCAACCTGTTCGCGCAGGTGTGGGGTGTCGGCGCGACCCCGCGCCCGGGCGTCGGCGCCGAGCCCTACGCCACCGCGTTCGCCCGCGCGGTCGGCGCGATCGCGACCCCGGGCACCGGCGCGTTCTACCGGTGGCCGGTGCCGGCGGCGCTGGCCGCGGCGCTGCCGGACCTGGCGGCGGCCGAGGCCGGCTACGTCCACGCGACGCCGTTGCTCGAGGCCCGGCGCAGCTACGCCTGGGACTCGACCTACGACCACGGCGTGCGCCGGCTCGAGCGCACCTACGCCCACCGCCACCTGGCGACGCTGGCCGACGACCTCAGCGTCGATCTCACCTGGGCGCAGCCCGACAGCACCGGCTACTGGTACCGCCTCACCACCGAGCGCACCGACGACGAGGCCGGCGTGCGGCTGTCCCAGATCGAGCGCTCGGCGTGGGCGGGCTTCGACGACGCGCGCACGGTCAAGCGCTGCGGCGTCGGCCCGACCGACTGCACCACCGACACGGTCACGCTGTTCGCCAACGGCACGCTCAAGACCCACACGCTACCGGACGGGACCGTCGAGTCGTGGACCCGGCTCACCTGGTGCGGCCAGCCGCTCACCCACACCGACCCCGCCGGGCTGATCACCAGCTACGAGCGCACCACCGGCGGCGAGAAGCGGTGCTTGCTGACCAAGCTCAGCCGCGACGGCGCGACCACCACGACCACCTACGACGCCTTCGCGCGCCCGCTCACGGTGGTGACCACGCCCGGCGGGGGCGCGCCAGCCAGCGCAACGATCCGGCGCACGTACTTCTACGACGACGCCTGGAGCTTCGACTCCACCGTCGGCGCGCGCGAGGACGCCGGCTACGCCGAGCCACGGCAGGCGACGCTCCGCGGCGACGGCCGGCTCGAGTACAGCTACGCCGACGGCCTCGGCCGAACCACCCGCGTCACCCAGTGCACCAACCACGGCCCCGGCACGCCCGCCGGCGACATCTCGAAGGTGTCGTGCGGGACGTCGGCCCGGCGCCACCTGGCGTGGGCGCTGTACGGCGCCGACGGCCTGACCAAGGTCGAGGTCGCGCCGTTCGATGACGGCGCGACGCCAGTCACCACCGGCTACGCCCACGATCACCTGGGCCGGCCGGCGGTGATCGCGGTCCCGGCCGAGCTGCCCGGCGCGCCGACGTGGTGGAACCACACCCTCCGCTACGGCGCCGGGTACGAGGAGCGGATCTCACCGACCGCCACCGGCACCATCGCCACGCGCTCCACCCACGGCACGCTCGGGGCCACCGTCACCGTCGGCAGCGTCGTGCGCAGCACCACCAGCTACGACCGGCTGGGCAACCTGCTCGCGGTCACCGAGCCCGACGGCACCGGCACCCGTCTCGAGTACGACGGGCTCTACCGGCTGCGGCGCGAGGTGAGGATCGACGCCGCGGGTGGAGTGCTACGCGAGCAGGTGGTCGACGCCGCCGGCGCGACCGTGAACCTGCCCTACGAGCACGTCATCTCGACCCGCGACGGCCGCGGCCGGGTGACCAAGGAGGTCCTGCCCGACGGCACCATCGCCGACTACACCTACGACGCGCTCGATCGGGTGCTGACCCGATCACTCGGCACCGTGCTGGTCGAGACCCGGCGCTACCAGCAACCGACCACGTCCGTCCGCGGGCGGATCGCGGTCACCGACGAGCTCGGCGGCAGCGAGACGGTCGACGAGGTCGACGGGCTGGGTCGGGTCTGGAGCCGCACCGCGCCGCGCACCAGCCGCGGCTGGACCTACGACGACGCCGGCCGCGTAGCGACCACTCTCGACGACGCCGGCCGCGCGACCCGCTTCGACTACGACCGCCGCGACGACCTGCTCGCGGTCACCACGCCGGCCACCGGCACGACCCAGTTCGCCTACGACGGCCTCGGGCGCCTGGCCTCGCGCACCGACGCCGACGGCGCCAGCGAGAGCTACACGTACACCTACGCCGGCAGCCTGGCGCAGCACCGGCGCGGCTCGATCGAGGTCAGCGCGCGCACCTACGATCCGCGCGGCCAGGTGGTGGAGGCGACCGAGGGCGGCGTGCCGATGGCGTACAGCTACGACGACCTCGGCCGGCTGACCCGCCATCGCGAGGGCGTCGACGGCGCCTCGGAGCTGCGGGTCACGAGCTACTTCTACGACGCCGGCGATCGCGTGACCGAGGTCCGCCAGGCGCCGGTCGCCGGGATGACCATCGGCACCACCCGCTTCGGCTACGACGGGTGGGCGCGCCTGGCCGAGACCACCGACGCCCGCGGCAACGTCAGCCGCTTCCGGCGCGACCTCGCCGGGCGGATCCGCATGCACCGCGACCCGGCCGACGTCGAGCTCGAGACTCGCTACGATGCGTACGGGCGGGTGATCGCGCAGCAGCGCGCGGCCGGCGGCTGGGATCGGACGACCTACGCCGGCCGGGCGACGTTCGAGGCCGAGCCCAACCTGTGGCTGGTGACCCGCCAGGACTCCGAGGACGAAGCCCGCGCGGTGTCGACCCGCCGCTACGTCGATGGCGCCGGCCACCCGATCGCCGAGCTGTACCCCGACGGCGCTTCGCGCCGCTGGACCTGGACCGCCGGTCAGGTGACGCGCGAGGAGGTGCGCGCCGCCGACGGCAGCGTGCACCGCGCCACGGATCACGCGTTCGACACGGTGACCGGCCGACCGGTGACCACCACCACCGGCCCGTACCAGGTGGGCTACCAGTTCACCGCCGCCGGGCGCCCGTGGCGCATCACCACGCCCGACGACGTGCTCGAGCGCACCTACCAGGGGGGACTGCTGGCCACCTACCGCGAGGCCGGCGTGGGTCACCGGCTCATCCGCGGCGCCCAGACCGGGTGGGTCGACCGCGAGGAGATCTCGGCCTCCAGCGCCACGCGCACCCGCGACTTCACGCGCGACCTCCTGGGCCGCCCGCTGCGCATCGACACCAACGACGGCGCCAAGCCCACCGTCACCGTGCGCTTCGCCGGCTACGACTACTTCGACCAGCCGGGGCTCGAGACGCGCACCATCGGCACCATCGACGTGGTCGAGGCCCGCACCTTCGACGAGCTGGGTCGCATCACCGCGCGCACCACCAGCGGCACCGGCCTGCCCGCGCGGCTCACGCGCTGGAGCTGGCTCGTCCACGGCGAGCTGGGCTCGGTGACCACCCCCTCGGGGGTCACGCTCAGCTACGACTACGGCGCCCCGCTGGACCACCGGCTCGACGCGGTCCGCAGCGGCAACACGACCCTGGCGCAGATCGACGCGCGCGACGCCCGCGGCGCCATCACCGCGCTGACCTTGCCGACGCTCGGCCAGACCCGCAGCTTCGGCTACGACGATCGCGGCCGGCTCGAGGTGTCGACGACCGCGGCGATGCCGCCCACGCCCAGCTTCGAGACGGCGCGCACCTTCTTCCCCGACGGCAAGCTAGCGACCGAGACGGTCACCGACCTGGTGTCGTCGGCGGCGTGGACCTCGGAGTACGCCTACGATGGCGCCGGCCGGCTGACCGAGGAGCTGGTGGGCAAGACCGGTGCGCGGCACGTGTACGCGCTCGACGCCGCGGGCAACCGCCTGTCGACCACGACCACCGACGCGCTGGGCGCGGTCACCACCGCGATGACCGCGACCTACGCCGGCCCCCGGCTCACCGACGTGAGCGGTACCCCGCTGGGCTACGACGCGTGGAACGACGTCACCGCCGACCACCACGGCAACCAGTACGCGCGCAACGCCGACGGCGCGCTGGCAGTGCTGTCGCGCGCCGGCGTCGGCGTGGCGCTGTCGCGCAACGCGCGCGGCGAGCCGATCGCCGAGGTCGAGGGCTTCGGCGTGCGCCGCTCGACCTGGGATCTGGCGCCTGGGATGCCGCTGGAGATCGAGGACGCGACCGGCGCGGCGCTGACCTACCTGAACGTCGAGGGCCACCACCTCGGCGTCCTGGCCAACGGCGCGCTCACCCCGGTCGAGGCCGACGATCGCGGCACCGTGCTCCAGCACGGCGCCCAGCTCCTGGGCGACGCCGCTGCCACCGGCACCGGGCTGGTCGCCCCCACCGGCGTCGACGACCGCTTCACCTTCGCCATGCTCGAGCGGGTGCCCGCCGCCCGCAAGGTGCTGCTGGCCCGGGTCCGCACCTACGACCCGGTCACCGGCCGCTTCCTCGAGCGCGACCCCATCGGCTCGGCCGGCGGCCTCGAGCTGTACCAGTACGGCTACGGCGACCCGGTCAACCACGTCGACCCGTGGGGCGACACCGCGATCGGCGCCGACTGCGCCGCCGGCGCCACGCCGAACTTCGGCTTCGAGCCGCTCAAGCCGCGCCTGTACGACACCGACGTCTCGCAGATCCCTCAGTCGCTCGACCAGCAGATGGGCATCCAGTCCCTGCTGGACACGGTCAACGCCAGCCGCGAGGCCGAGAGGTGGTCGCGGCACTGGAGCGAGTGGGCGCGGGGCGCGCGGAAGTCGAAGACCGGGCCATGGCTGCCCCCTCCGCCCCCCGGCACGCAGTGCATCGCGAACTGCATGCATACCCCGACGCCTCCGTCGTTGCCGCCCATCGAGCCGCCGGCCGCGCCGCCCAAGGGGCAAGGCCCGCTGCAGGGCCTCTTCGAGAGCCTGCGGGATCTGTTCGGCGACGGCGACGACGGCGTTGTCGACGACGTCGGGCGGGTGGTCGGCCGTGTCGAGGAGGCGATCCCCGGTTCTCGGCAGCGACATACGCTGCTTCGCGCCGGCGGGCGTCGGCTCGAGGAGGCCGCGCAACGGGTCAGCAACACGATCCGCGAACTGCCGGCGCAGCTACGCGAGCAGGGCCAGCAGGCCGTCCGCGACGCATGGAACGACCCGATCGGCACAGCGCTCTACTACTCGCCGCCTGCCACCGCAGCGCGCGAGGCGCGCGACCTCGCGACCGACGTCGTGACCGGCGTCGGCGAGCAGGTAAGCGGCGCATACGGCGTGTGGGACGCCAGCTACCGGATGATGACCGCCGACAGCGACGCCGAGATGGAGGCAGCCGCCGAAGACATGCTCGACGGCGCCGGCCAGTGGGTGTCCGGCGGCAGCAAGCTGGCACCGATCGCCCTCGCACCGCTCAATGGCGGCGGCCGCCAGGCCATCAGACGGGTGCAGAAGATAGTCAAGATGTATCGGCCGCCCGCGCCATGCCGACCAGGGCGACCAACGCTTCCGCCGTCGGGAACGTCGTGGGAGCCGAGACTTCCGCAGGTACCAATCCTGCGTGACCCCCTCCCTGTGGCCGACGGAATCGCGCCTCGGGGACTCTTCCGGCGCCAGTCCCAGGGGCGAGATCCGTTCGTACCGTCGCCCGACGATGCGACAGGCCTGTCCTCCTTCCGTAACCCCACGGGGCGGCCGGGGAAGACCACGTTTCGGCTGATCGACCCGGTCGAAGGCGATCACTCGTTCGTCTTCATTGACGACGGCGGCACGTCGGGCCCCGATGGCAGTGCGATCCCAGCAGGACACGTGTCGATCGTGCCGGCGATGTCCCGGTGGTATGGCCTCGCGCCCGACTACCGGCGGATGCAGAACTGGATTGACGGGAACGAGCCCGGCCTCACGGACAGGCTCAACTCGTGGAGTCCTCACTCAGTCAAAGTGAAGATCCCGAAGACCGGAGCCACAAGGAATCCCGAACGGGACTAGTCACTACCCCGAACGGTCCCCGACGAACTCCACCACTCGACCGTCACGCGCATGGCGTGCTTGCAGGCACCACGGGACCAGCCCCCAGAGCCGGCGCCGACCGCGACGGATCTCGACGTGCTCAGCGCCCGCGGCGACACACTGGACCCGCTTCGGCGCGGGTGCAGATCCGTCTCTGCGAGAGACGACGCCCCATGCCAGATCGGCATGCCGACTCGGCAGGCCGATCCGGCAGGCCGCCGCGGGCCCGCCGCCTCACCGCTCGGTGAGGACGTAACCCAGGATGCCGAGGTCAGTGTAGCCGGCGGGGGCGGAGGTGCCGGTGGTGAGGTCGCGGGTGAACGGGTGCTGGTAGGTGTGGAGCTCGACGCGCCCGCCGCCGGGATTGGCCCAGATCCAGCCTTCGCTGGCGTTCTCGGCGAGCGGGGCGTAGCCGGCGGGCGGCGCGGCGGTGGCGGCCAGGACCACGTCGCCGGTCGCGTTCTGCATGAGCGCGACCGGAATCGCGGCGCTGGGATCGTACCCCTCGGGGAGGCTGCGGATGACGAACGCCACGTCCGGTCGTGACTCGTAGGTGTAGCCGGGCAGCGGCGGCGTCTCCGCGAACTCCGCCGAGTTCGCGCCCTTGTGGTAGCCGCGCGCGCTCAGGATCCGGTTCGTGCCGCTGGTCCACGTCGCGAGCGGCAGGTCGTTGAACCGCGTGGTGTCGAACAGCAGGGCCCCGAGCGACGCCATCTGGGCCGTGGACTGTGTATCGCAGAAGTGAACGCTCGAGTCCTGGCGCGGATCCGGGAGCGCGCCGCCGCACATCGCGCCGACCGGCAAGCTCTGCCAGCGCGGCCGCGACTGGCAGACGGCGCCGTTGGGTCCCCATCCGCCCTCGAGCCAGTAGTCGTTGTGGTTGGGCGGCCACGAGCTCAGCGTCGGGAAGTTGCTCGGCGCCGCGAGGTTGACGCCGGCCTGGTCGAACACGCGGATGTACGTGCCAGTCCGCGTGTGCGGCTGGCCGTTGCCGCAGACGTCGCTGCTGGCCATCCGGGTGCAGGCCTGGTTCAGGTTCCACGCCGCGTTCCCCGAGGTGGTCCCCGACGGGTATCCCCAGTCCAGGCACTTCTTCACCACGCCGGTGCCACAGGCCAGGGTGATCTTCCCCGAGGTCGCCTCGTGCGCCCAGGTGGTGCTGTACGAGCCCACGATCGGCACCGCCGTGTCGCCATCACAGGCGTCGACCCACGGCGCGGTCGGCGAGGTCCGGTGCGAGACGGTGTACGTCGTCACCCCGCCCGAGGTCGCGACCGCGGTGAGCTTGAGCTCGCTGGTGCCGGGGCCCTTGAGCCGGACGCCGGTCCACCACGGGTCGGCGCCGATGTGCTGCGCCCCGGTCGAGTCGACGCCGAGCAGCGTGCCCGGCGCGACGAACGTGACCGTCGCGGGCTTGTTGGTCCCGTCGCGGGCGTCGGTGCCGACGACCGCGTACTTGTGGCTAGCGTCGAACCCGGGCTGGGTGTCGAGGTGCGAGCCGAGCAGGAAGCGGCTCTGGTCCTTGTCGGAGCCGCCACCGCCCGAGCCGCCAGCCTCGGCCGCGGAGGTAGCGAGGGGGGGCGGCTCTGGCTCGACGCACCCCGCCGCGAGCGAGGTCAGCGCGGCCGGGGCCATGAGGAGGAGGACGCGAGGGGGAATTCGCATGACGGGCTCCTTGTGCAATTGGTGCGCCATGGCCGACGTTCCGTCACTCGTTGTGGAGGCGGTACCTCAAGGTTCCAGCGTGGTGGGCTCCAGGCCGGGTTGCGGATCCGCGCAGATCCGGACGCCGATCCATGGCAAGCGCATCGTCGGCTCCGCCGGATCGCGGTTCATCGCCAAGGCGGCGTCGGTGCTGTGGTAGTAGTCACCGCCGCGCAGCCGTGGGCCACCGTCGCTGGCCACGGTCCACTCCTTGACGTTGCCTGCGAGATCGCGGACCCCGAACGGGCTCTCGGAGTTCGGATGCGCGCCGACTTCGTCGGGGCCAAACCGATCGGGTTGGCGGTCGTACGTGACGTCGACGTTGGCGTCGTCGGGTGACATCCGATCGCCGTGGGGAAACCGCCGCCCATCGGCGCCGCGCGCGGCACGCTCCCACTCGTACTCCTCACACAGCCGCGCCCGCGGCACGCGGCCGGAGTCGCGGAGCCAGGCCGCGTACGCCAGCGCGTCGTCGAAGTCGATCCCTCCGACCGGCGCCCGCTCCCACGCGACGGCCTGGCGCGCCGGCCGGGTGGCGAACCACAGCGGCGCGCCCTCCGCCGCGATCATCGGCGCGTCGACGGGCTGGAAGCGCAGCGTGAACGGACCGGCACCCTCGAGGCGGAGGCTTCGCGCCGCGTCGCTCAGCGTGCGCGGCCGGCGGCGCTCGCGCTCGGCGGGCGGGAGCGCGCGCAAGAACTCGATCCAGTCGCCGTACGTCGTCTCGTCGCGGGCGATCAGGAACCCGGCGGTGCGGCGCCGATGCTGCGGCGCAGCCTCGAGCAGCATGGTGCGGAACGAGTCAGGGTCGCGGCTCCCGGCGAGGAAGTGCCCCGGCGGCACGTAGACGAAGCCGGCGGGCAGCTCGGCCGCACGGGGCAGCGCCAGCGCCACGGTCGACGCCTCACCGCGCGCCACCGCGACCGGCATCATCACCACCACCCCGTCGGCGGTCGCCAGCGCGAGTCGATACGATCCAGGCGCGAGCGTCAGCGTCGCGCGCGCACCCGCGACGCTCGCCACCGGCGCGTCCAGCACTAGCCGGCCGCCCTGGTCGACGTAGCGGGCCGCGGAGATCGAGGTCGCGCCTCGCGCCGTGACGGTCACCCGCGACGGCGCGTGCCACCGGTCGCCTTGCGCGCGGTCGTAGAGCGCCGCGCGCGCGATCAGCGCGTCGGCGCCGACGGCGTCGAACTCGGCCTCGAGCAGCGCCGCGTGCTCGACCAGCAGCGTCGCCAGCCGGCGCCGCAGCGGCTCGCTCTCGCCGGCGACGATCAGCGCGGCCTCGAGCTCGTTGGCCGCCGCCGTGAACGCGCGCCGCGCCCGCGCGGCGTCGGCCTGGGTGTTGCGCCATCGCTCCTCGGCCGCGGCCGGCGTCCCCGCCGCGAACCAGGTCGCCAGCGCGGCGCGCCCAGCTGCGGCCTGGGCCGCGGCCTCACGCGCGTCCCGCTCGTGGGCGTCGGCCTGGGCCGCCCGCAGCGCCACCCGCGCCGCACGATCGCGCGCGTCGCCGCGCCGGATCCATGACCAGGTGCCGCCCGCGATCAGCGGCAGCGCGGCGATCGCCGCCACCAGCGCCGCGCGCCGCCGCACGTTCGCGCGGCGACTCGCCGTCACGAACTGCCGATCGCGATCGCTCAGCTCGTCGAGACCGGCGGCGTCGGCCAGCTGCGCCGCGCTCCACAGGTGCTGCGGGCGCCGACCGAGGCGATGCCACTCGTCGGCGGCAGCCGCCAACCGCGCGCGGCGGCCGCGCTGCCCGGCGGCGTCGTCGAGCCAGCCGCGCAGCGTCGACCACGCGGCGATGAGCGCGTCGTGGGCGAGCTGGTACACCGGGGCCGGGCCACCGCCGTCGCTGCCGACGACCAGGCGACCGGCGACCAGCGCCTCCAGCGCGGCGCCGGCGTCGGGATCGTCGCCGGCCAGCTCGTCGCGGGTCCGGGTGGCGCGGGTGCCCGCGCGCGTCACCAGCGCCAGCGCGATCCGCCGCGCGGCCGGGCGCGTGGTGGGGCCGAGCGCCGCGAGCACACGGTCGCCGTGACGCGCCAGCGCGCCGGCCACGCCCCCCAGCTCGTCGAGCGTCGCCGTCGGGATCAACCCGCGCGCCTGGTCGCGCCGCGACCAGAGCTCGGCGAGCGCAAACTGCACCAGCGGCAACGCCCCCGGCGCGGTGCGCGCGGCCTCGACCAGCGCGGCCACCGTGGTCTCGCTCTCGAACCGCACCCCGCGAGCCCGCGCCGGGCCGACCGCGGCTTCGCGGACGCCGTCGGCGGCGAGCGGCCCCAGCACGGCCAGACCGCGGACGAGCAGCGGGCCGAAGGCGGCGGTGCTCGCCAGCCGCGTGAAGAAGTCACCCCGCAACGTCGCCACGACCTTCACGCCGGGGACGTCCCCGGCGAGGGCCGCCAGCAGCCGGAGCGCGGCCCCCTGTTCCTCCGCCGACGCCTCGGTGATCAGCTCCTCGAGTTGATCGACGAACACCAGCAGCCCGCGGTCGCCGCGGTCGGCCAGCCCCGCCGCGATCGCGGTCGGCGACGGATCGTCGATCAGGCCCGGCGCGAGACCACACGCCGAGGTCAGCGCCGCCGCCGGCGCGCGTGCCAGCCGCACGGCGCGGACCTCCCAGCGCCGACCGTCGCCCAGCGCCCCGCGGACCACCGCCGGCAACACGCCGGCGCGGGCGAGCGACGACTTGCCGGTGCCCGAGTCGCCGGTGATGGCCAGCAACGACTCGCCGCGCAGGCGATCGACCATCGCGGCGATCTCGGCGCCGCGCCCGAAGAAGTCCGCCCGGCGGGCGTCGTCGAACGGCTCCAGCCCGGGATACGGCTCGACCGCCGCCAGCGCCGGCGCGCCGGCGAGCAGTCGCTCGATCCGATGCACGACCTGATCGGCCGAGGCCGGGCGCGCCGCGGCCTCGCGCTGCATGCAATCGGCCACCAGCGCCGCGAGCTCGGGCGCGAGGCCGTCGACGGCGAGCGGCGCCGGATCGGCGACGAGGACGGCGCTCCGCAGGTCGGCCAGGGTCCGCTGGCCGAACGGCGGGTGCCCGGCCAGCAGCTCGAACAGCAGGACGCCGAAGGCGTACAGGTCCGACGCGATCGACGCCGGGTGCCCGCGCCACAGCTCGGGGGCGAGGTAGCGCGGCGTGCCCAGGAGCGCACCGTCGGCGGTGGCCGCCGCATCCACACGGTCAGCGTCGACAGTGGGCGGCGCGTCGCCCCGCGGCGGGGTCTCGTCCATCGCGACCCCTGCGGGTGACGGGATCGGGTCGAGCGTCGCGGCCGGCGACGGGACCGGTTCGAGCGTCGCGACGCTCTCCGGCGGCGGCAGCGGCGACGGCGGCGGGGCGGGGGCCGCCTCGGCATACGCGCCGAGCTTGGCCAGCCCGAAGTCGAGCAGCCGGGGCACGCCGGCTTCGTCGAGCATGACGTTGGCCAGCTTGACGTCGCGGTGCAGGATGCCGCGGCGGTGCGCGGCCGCGAGACCGCGCGCCACGCCGAGGGCGATCTCGGTCGCGCGCCCCGGCGGCACCGGGAGCTCGAGCCGGTCGAGGCTCTGCCCGCGCACCAGCTCCTGCGCCAGGTACGGCTGGCCATCGGCGGTGACACCCGCGCGGTAGACCCCGACGACGTTCGGGTGGTTGAGCCGGGCGATCGCGCGAGCCTCGGTGAGGAACCGGCGGCGACCTTCGCTGCCCGCCGCGCCGACGCCGATCACCTTCACCGCGACCAGGCGATCGAGCAGCGTGTCGCGCGCCAGGTACACCGCCCCCATCCCGCCGCGGCCGAGCGCCCGCAGCAGGCGGAACTCGTCGAGGTCGGCGAGCGGCGGGTCCTCGCTCATGCCTCGGGATCTCGCCAGTCCGCCGCGGTGATCTGGTAGCGCTTGACCTTGGTCGCGAAGGTTCGCAGCGGCATGGCGATCAAGGCCGCCGCGCGGTTGACCTGGCCACCACTCGACCGCAACGCGGCCACCATCCGGCCACGCTCGAGCGCGCGCACGTCATCGGCGATCGAGCCGAGCGGGGCGCTCGCGCCAGGCGCGGCCGCGGCGAGCGGCGCAGCCACCACCGCCGGCGCCGCAGCGGGCGCAGGAACCGCAGCCGCCGCCGGGGGAGCGGTCGGCAGAGGCGCGGCGGGCCGCGGCGCCGTGGTCACCAGCGACGGGAGGTGCTCGACGTCGAGCTGCGTGTCGTCGTCGCCGGCCGCCGCGGCGAGGTAGCCGATGACGTTCTTGAGCTCGCGGACGTTGCCGGGCCACGCGTAGCCGAACAACGCCCAGGTCGCCGCGACCGACAGCGCGAGCGGTGTGCGCCCCAGCGCGGCGCAGGCGTCGCGCAGCATGCGGTTGCACAGCACCGCGAGATCGCGAGGACGATCCCGAAGCGGTGGCAGCACCAGGCGCGCGGCACCGATGCGGAAGTACAGATCCTGCCGGAAGCGCCCCGCCCGGACCTCGTCGGCCAGGTCGCGGTTGGTCGCGGCGACGATCCGCACGTCGACCCGCCGGGTCGCGGTCTCGCCGATCCTGACGATCTCGCCGACCTCGAGCACCCGCAGCAGCTTGGCCTGCAGCGCGAGCGGCAGCTCGCCGATCTCGTCGAGGAACAGGCTCCCGCCGTGCGCCTGTTCGAAGTACCCCGCCTTGGCGTTGCTGGCGCCGGTGAACGCGCCCCGGGCGTGTCCGAACCACTCGCTCTCGGCCAGCGCCTCCGGCACGGCGGCGCAGTTGACGGCGACCAGCGGCCCCGGCCGCCGCGAGTAGCCGTGGATCGCGGCGGCCGCGACCTCCTTGCCGACCCCGGTCTCCCCTTCGATCAGGATCGGCAACGGCGAGCGGGCCAGGCGCGCCGCGAGCTCGTACAGCTTGATCAGGCTCGGCTCGGCGACGACGATCCGCAGGTCGCCGATCTCGATTGTCGGCACATGCGCCGCCGCGTCGGTGACCGCGCCGAGCTCGCCGGCATCGGCGGCGGCGCGCGCGGCCGCGAGGAGCCCGTCGGCGACCACGGCGTCCCCCGGCGCGCGCGCGACCCCGATGGTGACCGGGCCCAGCACGCCGTGCAGCGCCGTCGCCAGCCGCGCCGCGAGCCGCGGGGCCTGGGCGCCACCGAGCTCCGGCACGACCACGGCGACGTGGTGGGCGGCCAGCGGCGCGATGAAGGCGACGGGTGGGAGCAGCCCACTGACGGCGAGGCTAACGCGCGCAGCGTCGGCCGCCGGCTGGCTGCGCGCCACCACCACCGTCACCTCGCGCCCGTAGTGCCGCGCGCGCGCCAGCTCGTCGTCGAGCCGCCGCACCAGCGCGTCGCGTTCGACCACCGCGCTGGTGACCGGGCGCAGGGTCCGGTGCAGCACCAGCGTGGCGTTCCCGATCGAGACGACGTCCCCCGAACGCAACAAGCGGTTGCCGACGATACGCTCGCCGTTCACCAGCGTGCCGTGACGGCTGCCCAGATCGACCAGCCGCAGCCCGTCGGGCGTCGCGAGGCAGCGCGCGTGGTGACGCGACGCCAGCGCGTCGGTGAGGCGCAGCCCCCCATCCGCCTCGCGCCCGATGGTCAGCTCGGTCCCGACCGGCACCGGCACCTTCCACGATCGCTCGCCGTCGATGCACAGCAAGTAGTCGTCGACCCGACCGCCGCCGGAGGCGAGGCTCGGGGTATCTGCCCCGTGGTCGCCGGTGACGCTCATCGCCCCCCGGTCATACCGACGCAGCGGCGGGACGGCAAGCGGCGCGCGACCGGGGCGTCGACACGCGCGATGCCGTATAGTCCCGGCGTGCTCGAGGCATCGATCGAGGTCGCCTGCTCCGCCGATCGCGCCTGGCAGCTGCTCGCCGACGTCGGCGCGACGCCCGACTGGGTGCCGGGCATCGCCGACGCCAAGGTCGTCGACGGCGCGCCGCACCGTCCCAGCGTCGTGCAGTTCACGTCGATGCCGTCGACCGGCAGCCTGACCTACACGCTGCGCTACACCTACGACGACGACACCCGGACGCTGGGCTGGTCGCCGGCCACCGTCGACGACGCCCGCGGCCTCGAGGGCACGGCCCGGGTCGAGGCGATCGCGCCGGACCGCTGCATCCTCCACTACCAGCTCCGCACCTGGGCCGGCCGCGCCGTCCCGCGCTGGGCCCAGGCCGCGCTGGCGAGCGACACCGCGCAGCGCACGGTCGAGGCGTTCCGCCGCCACCTCGGCGGGTAGCCGGCCGCCGCCGTCACGGCGGGGGAAGGTCGACGATGTCGCCGCGCCGCTCGGCGCGACCGACCCAGGCGCCGGTGAGCGTGGCGGTGCCCTCGCGGTGGCGCAGGCGCAGCGTGGCGCGATCGTAGACGAAGGTGCCGGTCGCGATCACCTCGACGCCGTCGCCGAACCGGCGGTGGTTGCCGCCCGCGAACGTGACCGTGTCGGCGGAGGCCGCGGTCAACGTCATCGTCGCCGTGCCGCTGGCCTCCTCGCCGAAGAACCGTCGCTGCGCCGCGGCGTCGAGGGCGACCTCGACGCCGGGCTCCCACGCCGTCGCTTCCAGCGCGGTCGACGCCATCGGGTGGCCGAGGTCGCCGTGGTCCCGGGCCACCTGCTCGTGCTCCGCGGGGTCGAGCGCGGCGCCGTCGTCGCGGGTGATCGCGAGCTCGCCGCCGGCGACCGCGACCCGGTAGGTGTGGCCCGACAGGTCGGGCCCGATCGCCAGCCGATCGTCGCGGCGCTGCTCGACGTGGAAGTGGTGGTAGGAGGTGAGCTGCTCGGTCACCGCGCCGTCAGCCACCGCCCGCACCTCGCGGCTGCACCGGAACTCCTGCAGCTCGACGATGTGCACGCCGTCGACCATGACGTCGTAGTGGTCGTACGACGTCTCGTCGAAGCGGTCGCCCACCGCGCGCGGCACGGCGGTGAGCCGGAGCCGGGCCGGCGCCGCGGTCGTGGCCGACGCAGGGGACGCGGGGCTGGCGGTCGGCGCCGGCGCGCCGCCGCACCCGATCAGCAGCAACACCGGGACGGCGGCTCGCATCGATCGTGGATACCACGCGCGCCGGCGCGCCGTCAGAGCGTCGCGCGCACCGTGCTGGTGAGCCGCACGTCGGTCGGCGCGACGCCGGTCGGCGGCGCGCGGTCGTGGAGCACGGACAGCGTGGCGCCGAACGCGAAGACCGTCGTGACCCGGGCCAGCGCCTCGCCGGCGATCGCGCGCCCGCGCAGCCGCAGGAACTGGTTGGCCTGGTGCTGCGCGAACACGTCGGTGCCGAGCCGCGGCCACCACATCGCGGTCCACCGGGCGTGCACGAACGCCTGGTCGATGAACGCCGCGTCGGCGCGCTCGGCGTAGCGCGCGCTCGCCGCGATCAGCCCGCGCTGGCGGATGAACGGCACCGGCCCCGGTCGCACGGTCTGGTACTGCACCCGCGCCGCGCCGCCGACGTCCAGCAGCGCGACGTTGCCGGTGGCCAGCGCCAGGCTGCCGTCGATCGTCCGCGACCAGCCCGCGCGGCGCGGATCGGGGCGCAGCGCCTCGGCGTTGACCTGTGCCCGCGCAGGCGCGGCCAGCGCCGCCAGCGCCACCACGGCCAAGACCATCGACAGCGAGCGGGCGCACGGCGTCGACATGGCGGACACCGTGGCCTCGGAACGAACGTTGACCAGTGCAACGTAATCAACCTACTCTTTCATGCGATGGAATCGACCGATCTCAACCTGCTGGTCACGCTCGACGCCCTGCTGCAGGAGGGCTCGGTCACGCAGGCGGCGCGGCGGGTCGGGCTGTCGACGCCGGCGATGAGCCACGCGCTGGCGCGGGTGCGCGACCGGCTCGGCGATCCCATCCTGGTGCGGTCGGGCCGCGGCATGGTGCTCACGCCGCGGGCCGAGGCGCTGCGCGCGCGCGTCCACTCGGTGGTGGCCGAGGCCCGCCAGACCCTGGCGCCCGAGCGCCCGTTCGTCGCCCGCGACCTCACGCGCGGGTTCGTCATCCACGCCTCCGACTACGTGCTGACCGTGCTGGGGCTGTCGCTCGATCGGCTGCTGTGCGCCGAGGCGCCGGGCGTCGACCTGCGGTTCGTGCCCAACAGCCCCGACGACGCCGAAGATCTCCGCAGCGGCGGCTCCGACCTCGCGGTCGGCATCTACGGCGACCTGCCGCAGGAGATGCGCAGCCGGCCGCTGCTCACCGATCGCTTCGTCTGCGTGGTCCGCGCCGATCACCCGACGGTCGGCAAGCGGCTCACGCTCGAGCAGTACCTCCGGCTCGCGCACATCCAGGTGGCGCCGCGCGGCAAGCCCGGCGGCCACCTCGACGACGTGCTCGCGGCCCGCGGCCACACGCGCCGGGTGGCGCGCGCGGTGCCGTACTTCGTGACCGCGCTGGGGCTGGCGGCCCAGACCGACTACGCGCTGTCGATCTCCGAGCGCATCGCCACCCGGCTGGCGCCGGGGCTCGGGCTGCGCGTGCTCGAGCTGCCGGTCGCGGTGCAGCCGTACGCGCTCAGCCTGGTGTGGCACCCGCGCTTCGACGGCGACGCCGCCCACCGGTTCGTCCGCGACGCGCTGGTGCGCGCCGCCCGCGAGGCCGCCGGCGACAGCCACCCCGAGGCGCAGACCCGGCTCGCGGCCGGCCACCCCAACTCCGGCCAGGGCCGGCGGCGGCGGCCGCGGCCGCGGTAGTTGCACGCGATGAAATGATGGCTTGCATCGCGCTCGATTGCCGACATCCACCGCGCTGCCAATAGTGAGCTCCAGCGGGCGAGGCCCGCCCACCGAGGAGCGAACCATGAGCCTGCGCGATCCCAACCCGTCCCGTCCCCAGGCGCCCAAGCGCGTCGCCATCGTCATCGCCAACCCCGCCACCTCGACCACCACCGGCTGGCCGGTCGGCTTCTGGTGGTCGGAGCTGACCCACCCGTTCTACGCGTTCCGCGAGGCCGGCTACGAGGTCGAGATCTTCAGCCCGGCCGGCGGGCGCTGCGTGCCCGACGGCCTCAGCGACCCGCGCGACCCCAGCGGCTACTCCTCGAGCGACCTGATCAGCATGGGCTTCCTGTCGACGCCCGCGCTGGCGGCGCTGATCGAGGACACCCGGCCGGTCGAGGCGATCGACGTGGCGCGCTTCGACGCGATCGTCGTCGCCGGCGGCCAGGCCCCGATGTTCGCGTTCGCCGACGCCACCGCGCTGCACCGCACGTTCGTCGCGTTCTACGAGGCCGGCAAGCTCGCCGCGGCGCTGTGCCACGGCGTCGCGGTGCTGCGCTACGCCCGGCTCAGCGACGGCACGCCGCTGGTCAAGGGCAAGACCGTCACCGGCTTCGCCAACGTCGAGGAGGACTTCGCCGACGAGGCGGTCTGGGGCATGGGCGCGCTGCCGCGGGGCCAGCACCTGATGCCGTGGCGGATCGAGGACGAGCTGCGCGCGCTCGGCGCCAACTACGTGCAGGCCGGCCGCTGGCGCGGCTTCGCGGTCCGCGACGGCAACCTGATCACCGGCCAGCAGAACTTCTCGGGCGCCGAGACCGCCGAGCTGATCATCCAGACGCTGGGGCGGTGACGTGGCACAGCCCGTGACCACCGAGCCGGTCACCGTCGTGGTCACGCGGCAGGTCAAGCCGGGGCGCGAGGCCGCCTACGAAGCGTGGCTGACCCGGCTGCTGGCCGCCGCCGCCGACCTGCCCGGCTACCTGGGCACCACCGTCCAGCGCCCGGCCGCCGGCGGCCGCACGTACACCAGCATCTTCCGCTTCGCCACCGTCGAGGATCTGCGCCGCTTCGAGGACAGCGACCTCCGCCGCGCGGCGCTGCGCGAGGTGGTCGATCTGGTCGAGGCCGACGCCCGCTGGGATCGGCTGACCGGCCTCGAGCTGTGGTTCACGCCGCCGCCGGGCACCGTCGTGCCGCAGCCGTCCCGCTTCCGCATGGCGCTGGTGATGATCGCCGTGGTGTTCGGGCTGGTGTTCTCGATCGGCCGGCTGGTCGCGCTCGCGCTGCCCACCGCCCCGCTGCCGGTGCGCCTGCTCACGACGATCACGATCGAGGTCTTCCTGATGACCTACGTGCTGATGCCGCGGCTCACCCGCTGGCTGGCCCGCTGGATCTATCCCGCCCACCGCTGATCGCGGCTGATCGGATCTGATCACCCTGCCGCAGCGCGGCATCGCGGCGTGCGCCACCCGACCGCAAGGCCCAGACAGCGGGCGGCGCTTGTGCCGGGGGGGCGATCTGACGACACTCGCCGCCGATGGCGCGCACCCCTACGGCGTACTGGGACTACATCCGGGTCGAGGAGCTCCTGTCGTTGCAGAGCGGGCTGGAGCCCGACGCGAGCAAGCTCGCGAACGACGAGGTCATGTTCATCACGATCCACCAGATCGACGAGCTGTGGATGCGGCTCGTGCTGCGCGAGCTGGTCGCCGCCCGCGACCTGTTCGTCAAGGTGCCGGTGCCCGAGCAGGCGCTGGCCTCGGCGGTGCGCGGCATCGATCGCATGTCGCAGATCCTCGGCCTCATCGCCAACCACTTCGCGCTGATGGAGACGATGACCACGCGCGACTACCTGGCGTTCCGCGACAAGCTGAACCCGGCCAGCGGCTTCCAGTCGGCGCAGCTGCGGCAGATCGAGATCCTCGCCGGCCTGCCCGAGACGATGCGCATCCCGCTCGGCCAGGAGAAGAGCTACATGGCGATGCTGAAGAACCCGGACGGCAGCGCCACCTCGGCGTCGCGCCGGGTCGACGCCGCGCTGGCCGACACGCCGACCCTGGTCGACGCGATCTCGAACTGGCTGTACCGCACGCCGATCCAGGGCTCGATGCCGGGCCACCCCGACGACGACGCCCGGGTGCGCGCCTTCATCGACAGCTACTGCGCGGCCCACGCCGGCAGCTCGCGCGCCGCGCTGGCGCTGGCCAAGGAGGCCACCCGCAACCCGGCCGACGCCGATCGTCTCGACGAGCGGTTCCAGCGCGAGATCGACGGCGCCCGCGACTTCCTGCTGGCGGCCGACGTGCCCGAGGCCGATCGGGCGCGGGCCTCGCGGGTGCGCGCCGCGCTGGTGTTCATCGAGAGCTACCGCGAGCTGCCGCTCCTGGCCTGGCCGCGCGCCGTGATCGACAGCCTGGTGGCGTTCGAGCAGGCGTTCGTGATCTTCCGCCAGCGCCACGCGCGCATGGTCGAGCGGATCATCGGCCGCCGCACCGGCACCGGCGGCTCGGCCGGCGTCGAGTACCTCGACAACACCGCGCTGCGCTACCGCATCTTCCGCGACGTCTGGGCGGTGCGGACCCTCCTCGTGCAGGAGTCGGTGCTGCCGCCTCTCGAGAACCCCGCGGCCTACGGCTTCGCGGTCGAGATCTGAGTTCCAGGAGTATCCGATGCGCATCCTCTGTCTCGGCGGCGGCCCCGCCGGCCTGTTCTTCGCGATCCTGATGAAGCAGGCGGATCCCCGCCACGAGATCACCGTCTACGAGCGCAACAAGGCCGAGGACACCTTCGGCTGGGGCGTCGTGTTCTCCGACAAGACGATGGACGGCTTCCGGGCCCAGGCGCCCGAGGTGGTCGAGCAGATCGAGCGCGCGTTCCGCCACTGGGACGACATCGACACCTACTTCAAGGGCGAGAAGATCACGTCGAGCGGCCACGGCTTCTGCGGCATCGCCCGGATGAAGCTCTTGCAGATCCTCCAGGATCGCGCCCGTGCGCTCGGCGTGACGATCCAGTACGAGACCGAGTTCACCGACCCCGACGTCTACGCCAAGCAGTACGACCTGGTGATCGGCGCCGACGGCGTGCACTCGGTGACCCGCAAGAAGCACGAGGCCCACTTCAACCCGCGGATCCAGGTCGGCGACTGCCGGTTCATCTGGCTCGGCACCAAGAAGAAGCTCGACGCGTTCACGTTCGCGTTCCGCCAGACCGCGCACGGCTGGTTCAACCTGCACGCGTACCGGTTCGACGACGAGATGTCGACGTTCATCGTCGAGACCCCCGAGCACGTCTGGCGCGCCGCCGGCATCCACGCGATGACCGCCGACCAGTCGATCGCGCTGTGCGAGGAGCTGTTCGCCGACCTGCTCGACGGCCACCGCCTGATCTCCAACGCCCGCCACCTGCGCGGCTCGGCGGTGTGGCTGCGCTTCAACCGCGTGCTGTGCGAGCGCTGGTACAAGGACAACATCGTCCTGCTCGGCGACGCCGCCCACACCGCGCACTTCTCGATCGGCTCGGGCACCAAGCTGGCCATGGAGGACGCGATCGCGCTGGCCGCGGTGCTGCAGTCGACCGACGGCGACGTCCCGACCCGGCTGGCCCGCTACCAGGCCGAGCGCGAGGTCGAGGCGCTCAAGCTGCAGAGCGCGGCGCGCAACCGGATGACCTGGTTCGAGCACGTCGACCGCTACGTCGACCTGCCGCCGCAGCAGTTCGTGTTCTCGCTGCTCACCGGCAGCCAGCGGGTCGGCCACGCCAACCAGCGGCTGCGCGACCCGGCCTACATCGCCGGCGTCGATCGCGCGATCGCCGCCCAGAGCGGCGTGCCCGATCGCGAGGTGCCGCCGATGTTCACGCCGTTCCGGCTGCGGCACCTGACGATCCCCAACCGGGTCGCGGTGTCGCCGATGTGCATGTACTCGGCCCAGGACGGCACGCCCGACGACTTCCACCTCGTGCACTACGGCAGCCGCGCCACCGGCGGCGCCGGCCTGATGTTCACCGAGATGACCTGCGTCGGGCCCGAGGCGCGCATCACGCCGGGTTGCACCGGGCTGTGGAACGACGTCCAGGAAGCCGCGTGGAAGCGCATCGTCGACTTCGTCCACCGCGCCGGGTCGACCAAGATCGCCATGCAGCTGGGCCACGCCGGCCGCAAGGGCGCGACCAAGCTGGCCTGGGAGGGCGCCGATCAGCCCCTGCCGGCCGGCGGCTGGGAGCTGATCGCGCCGTCGCCGCTGCCGTACCTGCCCACGTCGCAGGTGCCGCGCACGATGACCCGCGCCGACATGGACGCCGTGCTGGCCGCCCACGTCGCCGCGACCAAGCGCGCCGCGCGCTGCGGGTTCGACCTGCTCGAGCTGCACTGCGCCCACGGCTACCTGCTGTCGTCGTTCCTGTCGCCGCTGACCAACCGGCGCAGCGACGCGTACGGCGGCAGCGTCGACGCCCGCTGCAAGTTCCCGCTCGAGGTGTTCGCGGCGATGCGCGCGGCGTGGCCGGCCGATCGCCCGATGTCGGTGCGGCTCAGCGCCCACGACTGGGCGCCCGACGGCAACACCGGCGACGAGGCGGTCGAGATCGCGCGGCGGTTCCAGGCCGCCGGCGTCGACATCGTCCACGTGTCGTCCGGCCAGGTGGTCAAGCACGAGCGCCCGGTCTACGGTCGGATGTTCCAGGTGCCGCTGTCGGATCAGATCCGCAACGCGCTGCACGTGCCCACCATCGCGGTCGGCAACATCTTCGAGGCCGATCACGTCAACACGATCATCGCCGCCGGCCGCGCCGACCTGTGCGCGCTGGCCCGGCCCCACCTCGCCGACCCGTACTGGACGCTGCACGCCGCGGCCGAGCAGGGCGTGACCGACGTGCCGTGGCCGGTGCAGTACGGCGCTGGCAAGCTGCAGCTCGAGCGCAACCTGGCGCGCGCGACCCAGCTGGCGCTGAACGCCTGACGCCGGGCACCCGAGGCACCGACGCCCCGGACCGGCCGGGACCGCGAGGTCCCGGCGGCGACGTCGTTCCGCGAGCTTGGCCCGGCCCGCGGCCTGCAACACCGCGCGGGATGGCAAGCCTCCGGTACCTCGCGCTCCTGCCGACGTTCGTCGCGGCCTGCGGCTCGGTCGACGATCGCGCCGCCACCGACGCCCCGCCGGCCTCCCCCGACGCGGCGCTCCCGCCCGACGCTCCGCCGCCCCCGCCCGACGCCGCACCGGACGGGCCGCCCGCGGTGCCGATGATCGACGAGTTCCTGGCCGCGCAGTGCGGCGCGTACACGCCGGGCTCCGGCGTCGGCGCCGGCGACGACCTGCACAAGGTCACGCTCACCAACCCCGACGCGGTGTGCAACGACGGCACCCGGGCCGTGATCTACATCCGCGCCTCGACCGGCGGCACCAACGCCGGCCGCTGGGTGTTCTACCAGCAGGGCGGCAGCGCCTGCGGCACCGCCGCGAGCTGCGCCGTCCGCTACTGCGGCACCCAGAAATACACCAAGGCCAAGATGAGCTCGCGGTGGACGCCGATGGTGGCCAACAGCGACGACCAGGGGCTGTTCGATCGCGACGGCATCAACCCGTTCGGCGAGGCCAACGGCGTGCTGATGTACTACTGCAGCTCGGACAGCTGGAGCGGCACCAAGAGCGACACCATCCTCGAGCACCCGACGGATCCGACCCAGCGCTACCGCATCCACTTCCGCGGCCACACGATCGTCCAGGCCGCGCTCGATCAGCTGCTGGCCGGACCGGTCACCTCCGACGACGGCGCGGTGACGCTGCCGCGGCTGACCGCCGCCAGCCTGGTGGTGTGGAGCGGCACGTCGGCCGGCGGCGCCGGCGCCGAGTACAACCTCGACTACGTCGCCGGGCGGCTGGCCCCCAACGGCACCCAGGTGCGCGGCGTCTTCGACGCCAACCTGCCGCCGCGCTCGAGCGACATCGACCCGGCGATCGCCGCGCAGGTCGACGGCCAGGCCCAGACGATGGGCTGGCCGGTGGTCCAGACCGGCAACTGGGGCATGTACACCGACCAGTCGTGCCTGGCGATGCACGCGCCGGCCGACCAGTGGATGTGCGGCGACAACACCCACGTCGTCATGAACCACGTCACGACGCCGTTCATCGCGCGCCAGGACCTGCGCGATCCGGTGATCGGCGGCCAGTACACCGACCTCGGCGTGCCGATGCCGACGCTGGCCACCTGGTACCGCGCCACCGCGCAGGCGCTGCCGGGCATTCAGTCCACGGCCGAGGAGCGCGCCGCGATCACGGTCGCCCCCGGGATCTACGCGCCGAACTGCGGCCAGCACGTCGCGCTCACCAGCAAGGACTACTTCCAGATCACGACGGTGACCCCGCCCGGCGGTCAGGCGCTCACCTGGCGCGGCGCGATCGTCGCGTGGCTCACCGGCACGCCGGTGTCGGTCATCGACACCCAGCCGGCGTCGCTGTCGGTGTGCGCGCCGCCGGTCGACAACGGCGAGTAGGCGACGTCGCGCCGCGCGGTCTGTTACGCTGGGAGACGTGGCGCGCCCGACCAAGAGCCCTCCGTTCCGCGAGGGGCACCGCGAGCCGATCCATCGCGTGCTCACGTCCGACGAGCTGTTCGTCGTGTACCAGCCGGTGGTCGACCTGCGGACCCGGCGGGCCTTCGCCTACGAGGCGCTGGCCCGCACCACCGCGCCGGAGTTCGACGGGCCGATCAGCCTGTTCGCCTCCGCCACCCGGTACGGCGTCACCGGCCAGCTCGGGCGCAAGCTGCGCAAGCTCGCGGTCGACGGCTGCCCCGACACGCCGCTGTTCCTGAACCTCAACCCGGCCGAGCTCAACGAGGGCTGGCTGGTCCAGCCCGACGACCCGATCTTCCAGCACTCCGAGGACGTCTACCTGGAGATCACCGAGGACGTGCCGCTGTCGCACTTCGCGCTGTGCCAGAACATGCTCAACGAGGTGCGCGGCCGCGGCGTCCACCTCGTCGTCGACGACTTCGGCGCCGGCTACTCCAACGTCAAGTACATCGCCGACCTCAACCCGCGGGTGGTCAAGCTCGATCGCATGCTGGTCGCCGGCCTCACGCTGGGCTCGCGCATGTTCAAGCTGGTCGCCAGCGTGATCCAGCTGTGCACCGACCTGGGCGCGAAGGTGGTCGCCGAGGGCATCGAGACCGAGGCCGAGCTGGAGTCGGTGATCGCCGCGGGCGCGCGCTACGGCCAGGGCTACCTGCTGGCCCGGCCGGCGACGCCGCTGCCGCCGGTGCGCTGGCCGTCGGACATCGAGCCGCGCAGCCGCACCGTCCGCATCAACCGCCTGCCGCGCTGATCGCCGGCCGGGTCTTCGGCTACACTGGTCGGGTTGTCCCCGCCCGATCACGCCGAGCCCACGCCGCCCTCGTCGGCCGACGCGCTGTCCGAGCTGGCGCGGGTCTGGCGGCGGTACGAGGGTGACCCCGACGGCGCGATCCGCGCGATCACCGAGACCGGCTGCACCGCGATCGGCGTGGCCCGCTGCAGCGTCTGGCTCTTGAGCGACGATCGCCAGTCGCTGCGCTGCGCCGACCTCTACGAGCGCGACCGCGGCGTCCACGCCAGCGGCGTCGTGCTGGCCGCCGCCGACTACCCCCGCTACTTCGCGGCGCTCACCAGCGAGGAGCCGATCGCGGCGATCGACGCGCACACCGACCCGCGCACCAGCGAGTTCTCGACCGGCTACCTGACGCCGCTGGCGATCGGCGCGCTGCTCGACGCGCCGCTGCGCACCGGCGGCGCGCTGGTCGGCGTCGTGTGCAACGAGCACGTCGGCGGCGCCCGCGCGTGGACCACCTCCGAGCAGCGCGACGCCGCGTTCCTCGCCAGCCTGACCTCGCTGGCGCTCGAGCTGGCGCAGCGGGCGCGGCGCGAGGCGCTGCTGGCCGCGACGCTCGAGTCGACCGGCGAGGGCATCGTCGCGATCGACGGCAACAAGGTGGTCGCGTTCAACCGCCGCTTCCTCGAGATGTGGGGCCTGGAGACGCCGCCGCGCGACGTCGACCTGATGCAGGTCCACATGGCGCAGCGGACCCACCAGCTCGATCGGTTCCTGGCCGGCGCCACCGACATCCTGGCCGCGCCCGAGGCCGACACCGTCGACGTGATCCAGCTGCTCGACGGCCGGGTGTTCGAGCGCACCGGCCGCCCCCAGCGCCTGCGCGGCGACATCGTCGGCCGCGTCTGGAGCTACCGCGACGTGACGCTGCAGCGCCGGGCCGAGGCCGCGCTGCGCGCCAGCGAGGCCCACCTGCGCGACCTGGCGATCCGCGACGGGCTGACCGGCATCTACAACCGACGCTTCGCGCTCGAGCAGCTCGCGGCGGCGCTGGCCCACGGCGCGGCGGCCGGCGAGCGCGTCGCGGTGGCGCTGCTCGACGTCGACTTCTTCAAGCAGGTCAACGACCAGCACGGCCACCTGGTCGGCGACGCGGTGCTGCGCGACATCGCCAAGGTGCTGGCCGAGCGGCTGCGCGGCAGCGACCTGGTCGGCCGCTACGGCGGCGAGGAGTTCGTCGTCGTCATGCGCCGCGCCACCGTCGACCAGGCCGCCGGCGTGCTCGACGCGCTGCGGGCCAAGCTGGCCGAGCGGCCGGGGACGCCCGAGCTGCCGCGCTACACGTTCTCGTGCGGCGTCGCCCAGTTCCCCGACGACGGCGGCGATCCGGCGACGCTCCTGGCCCGCGCCGACGAGCGGCTCTACGCCGCCAAGCGCAGCGGGCGCAACCGCATCGTCACCGCCACGCCGCCCGCGCCCGACGGCGGCTGATCGCCGCGCGGAGGGGGCTGGGCGACCAGCCCCCAGAAGCACGGCTCACGGCGCGATCGCGGCCGTGTGCACCATGTTCTCGGTGAACAGCGGGATCAGCAGCCAGCCGCGCTTGCTGTCGACGCCGATGTCGGCCGGCGCCTTGAGGTTCTCGGCCACCGGCTTCCACTCGCCGCCCGGCTTGCCGCGAAACACCGCCCCGCCCTCCCAGCTCGACACCAGGTAGTCGCCCCCGGCCAGCGCCTCGATGCCGTCGAGCTGGCCCTTGGGCAGCTTCTGCCCCGGCTGCTTGACGCCCTTGGCGTCGACCGCGGCGATCTCGCCCGAGCCGAAGCTCACCACCCACAGCGTGCCGTCGGCGGCGACCGCCACGCCGTTGGGGCCGCCCAGCGCCTTGTCCTTGATGACCGTGCTGACCTTGCCGTCGGCGCCGATCTTGTAGATCGCGTCGTTGCCGAGCGACGCGAACTTCTCGTCGACCGAGGTGTCGGTCACGACCACGCCGCCGTCGGCGGTCGCCGCGACGTCGTTGAGGAACGCCGCGCCGTCGACCTTGATCTCGCCCTTGGCGGCGCCGGTGGCCAGGTCGAACTGGCGCACGACGGTGATGTCGGCGACGTAGAGCGTGCCACCGACGATCGCCATGCCCTTCGGCGCGTTCAGCGTCACGTCGGCGGCGGCGCCGTCGATGAACTTCAGCTTCTTGATCTGGCCGTCGGGCGACAGCTCCGAGATGAAGCCGTTGTCGTCGGCCGCGAACGGCGTGCCGTTGATGTTCGCCACCAGGTAGCGGTCGTTGGCGGCGTCGTACAGCACCGACTCCGGCGTGGCCAGGCCGTCCATGTAGTGCGGCAGCGCCGCCGGCGCGGCGGCGGCGTCGATCGCCGGCGCGGCCGAGCCGGTGCCCGCGGCGGTGCCCGCGGCGGTGCCCGCGGCGGTGCCCGCGCCGGTGCCCGCGGCGGTGCCGGCGCCAGCGCCAGCGTCCTTGTCCTTCTTCTTGCAGCCGCCGGCGAGGGCGGCGGTCAACGCGAGTGCGAGTCCGATGGTGCGCTTCATGGGCGCGCACCTTACTACGATCCGCGGCGGCGTCACGCCGGCGGCTTGCCACCCGGCCGCGCCACCGGCCGCGCCGTGGGAGTCGCCGCCGCCACCGCCGGCTTGGCGCCGCCGCGCAGCGCGCCCAGGCCGGCGCCGAGGAAGCCGAACGCGCCGCCGACCGTGCCGCCGATCAGGTGCGCGCCCTGCGAGACCTGATCGTCCTTGAACGCCGCGACCACCTCGCGGCCCATGAACAGCGCGGCCACCGCGATGAACGTCAGCGGGATCTCGCCGGCCTTGATGTTGGCCACCGAGCCGAGGATCACCATCATGAACGCGATGCCGCTGGCGCCCAGCAGGTACTGGTTGAAGAACGCCGCGTTGACGACGCCGGTGATCAGCGCGGTCACCGCGATCATCGCCAGGAGCGACACCGAGCCGTGCCGCTCCTCGAGGATCGGGCCGATGATCAGGATGATCGAGAAGTTGGCCAGCAGGTGATCCCAGCCGGCGTGGCCGAGGATGTGCGTGAACATCCCGAGGTACGCGCGCCAGCCGTCGAGCGCGGGGTGCGCGACGAAGTAGGCCTGGGTGCGGTCGGGCAACAGCTGCACGATCACCGCCGCCAGCGCGAAGGTGAGCACCACCGGGGCGTTGTAGGTCACGCGCAGCTTCGCCATGCCTCGACCGTAGCACGCGCGCTCGGGCGCGGCCCCGCGTGCTAAGACCGTGGCCGTCGTCGATGCTGTTCGCCGCCAGCCAGACCGACTTCGCCGGCGCCCAGGTCCGCTCGGCGCTGTTCATCGACCGCACCGTGCGCATGCACGTCATGGACAAGCGGCGGCTGCTGTTCGACTCGCGGTTCGCGCCGCCGAGCCCGGTGGCGCGCGACGTCGTCACGGTCTACGCGCTGGCGGCCGGCGCGTTCGTCACCGGCGAGCTCAGCAGCCACGGCCCCGGGCTGTGGGTGATGGCCGAGGACGAGCTCGAGCGCGTCACGCCGCGCGCGCGCAGCTTCCGCACCTGGGGCGAGCGCTCGGTGGCGGTCGAGCTGCGGCTCGCGCGGGCGCTGGTGCGCGGGCCGGTCGGGCTGGCGGCGGGGCCGCGCGCGCTCGCGCCGACGACGTGGGCCGCGATCGAGGCGCTGATCGCGCTGGCCGGCACCCCCGCGGCGGGCGTCGCGCCGCTGCCGCCGGTGCAGGCGACGCTGCGCGGGCTGGTCGCCGACGGCGTGCTGGCCGCGCCGCCGGCGCTGACGCTCGACGAGCCGCCCGCGCTGACCCGGCTGTGGCAGGCGATCACGCCGGCCTACGACGCCTACGCCACCGCGATCACGATCGATCAGGTCGCCGCGACCAGCGGCCGCTCGAGCCGGCAGGTGCGGCGCGAGCTGAAGGCGATGGCCAAGGAGTTCGATCTGTTCGGCGGCGACTTCCGGCAGATCACCCGCATCCTGCGGCTGCGCGCGGCGTTGTTGCTGCTGAGCGCGCCCGACGCGTCGGTCGCCGAGGTCGCCGACCGCATCGGCTACGGCAGCCCGGTCGCGATGGCCCGGGCGTTCCGCGACGCCAGCCTGCCGCCGCCCAGCGAGCTGCGCGCGATCGTCCGCTACCCGGGCTGACCGCGCGGCGCTACGGCACGCGCGGCGTCAGGCGCAGCGTCGTCGCGCCCAGCTGGACCTCGCCGGGCGCGACCGTCACGTCGAGCCGTTCGCCGGCGTCGGTGACCACCGGCCGCCCGTCGGTCCAGACCCGAAACCCGCCGTCGAGCTCGACGATCGCCAGGCGCGCGCGACCGTCGATGACCGTCGCGGCGAGGCGCGCCTGGCGCGGCGGCGTCGCCCCCGGTGCCGCGCCTGCCGTCGCGCCCAGGCTGGGGTAGAGCCGCCAGTGCCGCTCGCCGCCGGAGCCGCGGTGCGCGATCCAGGCGTCGCCGATCGACCACGCGCCGCCGGGCGCGACCAGGTAGGCGTCGCCGCCCAGCTCGACCGCGGCCAGGCGCGCGCCGCCGCGCTCGACGGTGGCCAGCAGCTTCAGATCGACCGTCGGATCCTGGGCCAGCGGCGGCAGGGCGCAGCGCGGCCCGCGCAGGTTCACGGCGCCGATCCGTTCGACGATGCCGAGCGCGGTCGCGGTGGCCACCTGCTTCAAGCTCAGGTCGACCGGCTGGCCGCTACCGCACGCCAGCGCGGCGTCGCGCAGCACGTCGGTCGGCGACCGCGGACCGTCGAGCGCGCGGATCAGCTCGACGAGGTGCCCGGCCAGGATCTGGCGCGCGGCGAGCCGCAGCGTGGCGCCGCCGGTGGGCAGCCGCGTGATCGGCGGAGCGCTCGCCGGGCGCACCACGACGACGTTGCGCGCCGGCCGGTCGATGGCCGCGCCGCTGGCTCGCGCCACCTCGGCCAGGACGCCGCCCGCCGGCTTGCGCCGGGCCCGGATCGTCAGGTTGGTCGACGGAGCCAGCACCACGATGTTGGTCCGCAGGACGTCGGCCAGCAACCGGTAGAGATCGGCGGTCGGCGCGGCGGTGAACTCGAGATCGAGGCGCGGACCGCCGCCACGCATCGGCCGCGACGCGACGGCCAGCGTCGGCTCGTGGGCGATCAGCGCGGCCAGCGCGTGGGCGCGCTTGGCGACCCGGACTCGCCCGGTGACGGTCTTGCCGCTCGGGATCGTGACATAGGCGGCGCCCGCCGGGACCAGCGCCGCCCGCAGCACGTCGGCGGCGACGTCGAGCGCGTCGACCTGCACCGCGCCACCGTCGACGTGCCCCGGCCAGGTCGGCGGCGCGGACGCCGGCTGGGCGTCGGCGACGGCCGGTGACAGCGCGACCACCAGGAGCCCGATGAGCGACGCGCACGATGAACGCATGCCGACGATCGTAGCGCGAACATCGGTCCGCGACGGCCGTGGTACCGTGGGGAGCGGGGGTCTGACGCGTGCTGCGTCGGGGCGCTCGCGTTGCAACGTGCGGAGGAGAGAGCATGGCGCGGACTGGTGAGCACTCGACCTGGATGCGGACGGGCACGATCGTGGTGGCCCTGGGGCTGGCTGCGTGCGGGGGCGACGACGCCGTCGCGATCGACGCCGCGGTGGGCATCGACGCACCACCGGCGATCGACGCGCCGGCGATCGACGCCCCGCTCGCGATCGACGCGCCGCCCGTCGCGGTCCACAGCATCCAGGAGCTCCAGGACGGCACGGTGCCGACCGGCGCCGCCGCGACGATCGACCAGGTGTTCGTCACCGCGCTGCGCATCACCCCGTCGGGCAACCTGCTGGCCTTCGTGCAAGAGCCCGACGGCGTGACCACCGGCGGTCACACCTACCCGCAGTACGCCGGCCTGCAGCTGTTCATCGCGACCACCGAGGTCGCGCAGTTCCCCGGCCTGGAGGCGATCCAGATCGGCGACTGCATCACCCTCTCCGGCAACACGCTCGAGTTCCAGGACGACACCGAGCTGGTCACGCCGACCGCGTTCACGCGCGAGGCCGCGGGCAGCTGCGGCACCGCGCCGACGCCGCTCCAGATCCCCGCCGGCGCGCTCACCTTCGACATGCTGGCCACCGACACCGACGACGTGACCGCCGGCGATCAGCCCGGCGCGTCCGCCGAGATCTACGAGGGCGTGCTGCTGCGGGTCACCAACGTCACCGCGCCCGCCGCGACCGACGGCACCACCGGCGGGTTCCGCGTGGTCAAGACCGCCGGCGGCGCCGGGAGCCTCCAGATCAACCCGTTCGTCTACACCAACGCCGGGCCGGTGCCGGCCACCGCCGGTCAGGCGTTCGCGTCGATCACCGGCGTCTACGCGCAGCGGATGAACTTCCAGCTGCTGCCGCGCACCGCCGCCGATCTGCAGTAGCCCCGGGTCGGCGGGAGCGAGTTCGCGCCGCCACGCCTCAGGCAAGGCTGCCGATCACGTCGAGGAAGGCCTCCCCAGCGGCGCCCGCCGACTCGGCGATCGCACCGACCGTGGCGCCCGCCTGGTCGAACCTCGCGGCGTCGGCCGCGCGGCCTGCAGCTGCCGCCGATTCCGCCGCGGCGGCGAGCGCGGCGGCCTGCGCGGCATCACTCGACGCCTCGGCCTTCAGCGCCCCCGCGACCGCCAGCAGCTCGTGCGCCGTCGCGGCGCCGACCGCCGCGCCGATCGCGCCCGCAGCGACGATGACGTCGACCACGCCGTCGATCGTCGCGATCACCGCGGCGAGCGCCGCGCACAGCTCGGTCGAGCCCACCCGGCCCGCCAGCCGCCCGGCGTAGCGGCAGACCTGGCCCAACGCGTCCGCCGCGACGCCCGACACCGGCTGCACCTGCGCGACCCGTTCACCCAGCGCGGCGACCTTGGCTTCGACCATCTGGCGGGCGGCGACCAGCGCGTCGGCGCCGGCCGATGCCGCACCGTCGGTCGTCTGTTCGATCCCCACGCCGACCATCAACGCGTCGCGGGTCAGGAGCTGCGCGCCCTGCCCCATCCACGCCACCACCTGCGGGCCGACGTCGCTGACCGCCTCCGGCGCCGCGCTCGCGGTCAGCGCGGAGATCGAGACGATCGCGACGGTGACCGCGCCGATCGCCGCCAGCGTGGTCCCGAACCACGGGTTGTCGCGGGTCCAGCCCCGCGTCGCGTCCGCCGCGTCGTGCGCCCCGACCACGTCGAGCAGGGCCGGCAGGTTGACGACCAGGGTCGTGACCGCGGCGACGCACCCGGCCACCACGCTCGTGGCGATGGCGCCGGCCGCCGGCACGGCCGGGCTCGTCAGCACGGCGGTGCCGATCGCGACCACCGCCACGATCAGCTCGACGATGATCTCCGCGACCGCGGCGATCATCCCCCACTGCTCCGCGTTGGTCTTCTTGTGCTGGAACAGCCACGCGGTGAACGCGTCCGCGCCGCTCGCGATCTTCTGGATCTGCCCGGCGAGCGTGTCGAGCCCGTGCTGGGACAGGCGGCCGACCAGGCCGCGCAGCTGGCCGAGCCCGGCCTGCACGGTCGCGCCCGCGCGCCGCGCCTGCTGCTCGTCCTCGGAGACCTCGGTGGTGGCCGGCGCGGACTGGTCGCGGTCGCGGCCGCGGTCGGCCTCGTGCTCGTCGAGCCCCGCCGCCGCGACGAAGCCGTTGCCGTGGAGCTGGTGGGCGGCGAACACCGCCTCGTCGCGCAGCGCCGGCGACAGCCCTCGCAGGCTGGCCGCGAACGCACGCGGATCCCCGCTGGCCGCGTGCACCAGCTCGGGGCCCGAACGCTGCGCCGGCGCGTGCTCGACCGCGCGCGCGTCGAGGTGGGGCAAGTGTCCGCGCGCGACCGCGCCTTCCTTCATCGGTCCGAACATGATGCGCAGTGTACGAACGCGGGGTCGGCGATCCTCCCGCCGCGCCGTCTCCGCTCGACGAAGATCGCGTCGCCGACCTGATGCATTTGCATCATGCGTCGCGGCCCGTGATGCATTTGCATCAGGGCCGCGCGGCGCGCCACCTCACGCGCTCGCGTCGTCGCGCAGCGCGTTGGCGAGCGCCGCTTTGTCGCCGACCCCGAGCTTGCGGTAGATCGCCTGCACGTGGTTGCGCACGGTCGCCGGGGCGATGCCCAGCGCGGTGGCGATCGCGACGTGGCTCGCGCCCTGACCGAACCGGCGCGCGACCTCGGCCTCGCGCGCCGTGAGGCGATCGAGCGCCGTGATGCCGCGGACGGTCAGCAACCGCAGCGCGCCCACGGCGCCACCGGTCACGACGACCGCCGCGCCGACGAAGCGCGCGCCCGGCGTAGCCAGGATCGGCACGATCGGCGCCGGCACGTCGGGGCCGCGCCAGGCCGGCCACTCGCGCCGCAGCTCGCTGGCCAGCCCCGCCGACGCGGCGTGGATGACCCCGCAGGGATCGCACAACATCCGCGCGTGGCGCGCGCTGCCGCCGTCGTCGACCGCGCGCAACCGGCACCAGGTCCAGGTCTCCTCGAGGTGCGGCACGACCGCCTGCGCGAGCTGGCGGTCCGCCTCCGAGAACGGTCGCGCCGGATCGGCGCGGTACAGCGACACCGCGGAGAACAGCCGGAGGTCGGGATCGGCCAGCAGCGTGGCCAGCGTGTGCCGCATCCCGTAGCGGCGCGCGTGGGCCACGGCGCCCGGGTGGACGCCCTCGCCCAGGTGGTCGATCGCGACGTTGGACGTCCTGCCGAGGTGTGTCGCCGAGGCCCGGACCGACGGGTCGTGCGCCTTGATCTCCTCGTAGCTGGCCATCATCTCGGGCGGCTGGCGATCGAGGTGGACCGAGTGCGGGATCGGTCCGCCCGCCCCGAGCCGACCGCAGCCCCACAGCGCGGAGTCGAAGCCGATCAGCTCGTCGACGACCGCGAGCGCCTCGGCCTGGAAGCTCGCGACGGCCGCGGTCCGCGCGCGCTGGTGGAGCGCGAGCAGCGCCGCGCTCAGGCGATCATGCGCACCAGGCGTCATCGTAGGTCCCACGGGCGACCGCGCCGGCCGCAGCCCGCGGCCCAAGCATCCACCGGCCACGGTGGCCGGTCAACGGCCGATCGTCGCGCCGCCTACGGGCAGTGGTAGCTGCCGACGTTGGTGAACGTGTCGATCGCGAAGCCGTCCCACTCGGTGGCGGGATCGAACGGGTCGGCGATGCTGGTGTCGCCGGCGGTGACCGTGCACTTGCGGCGCAGCGTGTGATCGGCAGTCGAGGTGAGACCGGTGCCCCAGGCCGGCGACGGTCGCTCCGGCACCCGCCCGATCATGTCGACGGTGGCGCCGCCGCAGAACAGCTCGATGCCGTCGTCGCCGCTCCAGTTGATCACACCGCCGGTGCCCGTGGTGACATCGCATTGCGCGAGCAGCCCGGCGCTCGCCGATGGGTTGCAGAACGCGATCACGTCGCGCGCCGGAATGGTCTGGGTCAAGGCCAGCGTGTTGCTCGGCACACCGGCGCCATTGGAGTACAGGCGCAGCGAGCAGCCCGTGAGGTTGCGCGGCGCGTTGGTCGGGTTGGCGATCTCGATCGCCTTGTTCACCCCCGACCCCTCGACGTACTCGCTGAAGAACAGCGTCTCGACGCGGCAGGTGGCCGAGCACCCGTCGAAGCTGACGCTGTTGCTGTCGTCGCAGGTCTCGCTCAGCGCCGGCTGGATCACGCCGTCGCCGCAGCGGGGCTCGTACTCGCACACCCGGCCGACCACGAAGCCGGTCGCGGCGCAGTTGGTGTCGTTCCACTGGCCGGCGGCGTTGAACAGGTGCAGGCACTCGCCGTTGCCACCGAGACCGGCGTCGTCGTCCGGCTGGCCCAGCGCGAAGTTGGTGAAGCCCCACGGCTCGCCGGTGACCCACGCGAACACCGCGTCGGTGTCGTTGGCGTCATCGGTGGCGCCGATCCACGGGTTCTGGGCGTCGCTGGCCGCGGCGGCCACCAGGCCCTGCTCGAAGGCGCTGGTGATCGTCGCCAGGTGCCCGACGCCGGCGACGCACGCCGCCTGCGCGGCGGCCTGGCTGTCGAGGTCGTCGTCGTAGCCGACGTAGCAGGCGCCGGTGGTCGGGTGGGTGGCGAAGCGATCGCCGGCCGGGAAGCGCGCCACGCCGCACGGCGGGGCGACCACGCACTGCGTGGTGCAGCCGTCGGTGCTGATCAGGTTGCCGTCGTCGCAGGCCTCGGCCCCGACCATCATGCCGTCGCCGCAGATCTCGTCGCACGCGCTGGGCGCGCCGGTGCAGGTCCAGCCGGGCTCGACCGCGCAGGTCGGCGAGCAGCCGTCGCCCGCGGCGTTGCCCTGGTCGTCGCAGCCCTCGCTGCCCTCGACCAGGCCGTCGTTGCACACCGGCACGTTGACGACGGTGATCGTCATCGTCGCCGGCGCCGACGTCAGCGCGCCATCCGACGCGGTGAAGGTGAACGTCGCGGTGCCGTCGAAGCCGAGCGGCGGCGTGAAGGTCACCGTCGCGCTGAACGGGCCGGCTGGCGTGACCGTGCCGAGCCCGCCGACCGACGGCGCCGCCGGCGTGAACGTGACGCTCGGCGAGTCGAGGTCGGTGGCGGTCAACGTGACCACCACCGGGGTGGCCTCGTTGGTCGTGGCGGAACCGGCGACGGCCACCGGCGCGTCGTTGACCGGCGTCACCGTGACGGTGACGCTGCCGACGTCGACCAGGGTGCCGTCGGAGACGGTGTAGTCGAACGCCGCGGGACCGACGTAGTTGGCCTCGGGCGTGAACGTCACGGTGCCACCGGCGAGCGCCACGGTGCCGTGCTGCGGCGCCGCGACCGCGACCACCGTGCGGGCCGGCCCGTCGACGTCGGTGTCGTTGGCGGCCAGCGTCGCCGCGGCCAGGGCCAGCGGGGTGTCCTCCGCGGTGGTCGCGGCGTCGTCGACCGCCACCGGCGCGTCGTTGACCGCCGTGACGGTGACCGCGACGTGCCCGACGTCGCTGAGCGCGCCGTCGGAGACGGTGTAGTCGAAGCCCGCGGGGCCGACGTAGTCGGGGTCGGGCGTGAAGGTGACGGTCGTGCCGGTCAGCACCACGACCCCGTGCGACGGGGCGGCCACCGCGGTGACGGTCAGGGCCGGGCCGTCGACGTCGACGTCGTTGGCGGTCAGGGTCGCGCCGGTGATCGCGAGCGGCGTGTCCTCGGCGCCGCTGGCGGTGTCGTCGCCCGCGACCGGCGCGTCGGGCACCGCGCCGACCGTGACCGTGACGTGGCCGACGTCGGTGCGCGCGCCGTCGGAGACCGTGTAGTCGAAGCCGGCGGTGCCGGTGAGGTTCGGCGCCGGGGTGAACGTGATCGTGCCGCCGACCAGCGCCACCGCGCCGCCGCTGGGCGTGCCGACCGCGGTGACTGTCAGCGCGTCGCCGTCGGCGTCGGTGTCGTTGGCCGCCAGCGTCGACGCGACGATCGTCGCCGGCTGGTCCTCGGTGGCGGTGACGGCGTCGTCGACGGCCACCGGCGCGTCGGGCGCCGCGGTGATCGTCACGGTCACCGTGCCGGTGTCGGTGCCGACGCCGTCGGACACCGTGTAGTCGAAGCTCGCGCTGCCGTTGAAGTCGACCGCCGGCGTGAACGTGACGGTCGTGCCCGCGAGGGCGACGGTGCCGTTGGTGGCGTTGCCGACCGCGGTGAGCGACAGCGCCCCGCCCTCGGGATCGGTGTCGTTGGCCAGGAGCGACGCGGCGGTCAGCGGCAGCGCGGTGTCCTCGACCGTCGTCGCGGCGTCGTCGCCGGCGACCGGCGGATCGTCGACCGCGGTGACGTTGACCGTGACCGTGCCGGTCGCCGTGGCCTGGCCGTCCGACACCGTGTAGTCGAAGGTCGCGGCCCCCAGGAAGCCGGCCGGCGGCGTGTAGCGGACCTGATCGCCGACGATGACGGCGGTGCCGGTCGAGGCCGCGGCGACCGCGGTGACGGTGAGCGGATCATCGTCGGCGTCGGCGTCGTTCATCAACAGCGTCGTCAACGGCGTGTCGAGCACGGTGTGCTCGAGCGCGACCAGCGTGTCGGCGCCGACCACCGGGGCGTCGTTGACCGGGGTCACCGTGATCGAGATCGTCGCGGTCGCCTGGGCCTCGCCGTCGAGCACCGTCACCGTCACCGCGTCGGTGCCGTGGTAGTCCGCCGCCGGCGTGTACGTGAACGACGCGCCGCTGGCCGTCACCGCGCCGTGGGCCGGCGTCGCGTAGCGGTACTCGAGCGGGTCGCCGTCGAGATCCGCGGCGGTGACCGCGATCGTCACCGGCGTGTCCTCCGCCGTGGTCGCCGGGCTACCGGTCACCGTCGGCGGCCGGTTGGGTCCGTCGGACGGACCACACGCCGCCGCCCAGAGCGCCACGGTAGGACACAGCCAGCGAGCCCGCATTGACGCATCGTACTCGCCCTGGGCACGACGGGCGACCCGGGGCGACGGAGCGCGACGCCCCGCCGCGCTGGCGCGTGCGGGATGCACGACTTGCATTCATACAACTCGCATTGCGTGGCCGCCGCGTCTGCGTCTTATTTGCAGCAACCTCCGCGCCGAGCCCCGTCACGTTCCAGGCACTTAGAAAGTCCGACGGCTGGCCCCGACCTTGCTCAATGGCGACGCAACCATGCGCCGCCTGCTGACCGCCCTCACCGCCCTGATGCTCGCCACCGCCGCCGCCGGCTGCGTCGACGAGTCGACCGTCGACACCACCGACACCTCCGAGGCCCTGACCTGGGCCGACACCTCGAGCCGCCCGTCGTTCGCGCTGTGGAAGAGCAGCGACGCGCAGTTCCGGTTCCGCCTGGTCGACGCCAAGGGCGCGCTGCTGCTCACCTCCGAGGGTTACTCGAGCCGCACCGCCGCGCTGACCGGCCTGCTGTCGGTGCTGAGCAACGGCACCACCGCCGCGCGCTACGAGATCAAGCCGACCGCCGACGGCCGCGCGCTCGTGACCCTCAAGGCGGTCAACGGCGAGATCATCGGCACCAGCGGCATCCAGGCGACGACCGCCGCGGCGCAGGCGACGCTGACCGCCACGGTCGGCGCGGTGAGCACGTACCGCACCGCGTGGGCCACCGCGACCGGCCGCCGCTTCGCGATCCACCTCGACGCGGGTGGCAAGTACTACTGGAACCTGCACGCCGGCAACGGCGCGATCGTGCTGCGCTCGGAGCGCTACGACAGCGAGGCCGCGGCGCTCAACGGCGCGTTCGCGGTGCTCGACAACGGCGCCAGCGCCGCCCGCTACCTGGTGCTCGCGTCGAGCAACGGCGGCGCGTACCTCAACCTGACCGCGACCAACGGCCAGGTCATCGGCACCAGCGAGGTCTACGCGAGCAAGGCCAACGCCGAGCGCGCCCGCGACGCGCTGATCGCCCTGGTCCCCACCGTCGTCCTGCTCTGATTTCCAGGGGGCTCGTCGCCGAGCCCCCCTCGGCGGGGTCATGCCCCCGTCGAGCCTCCCCCAAGACGCGAGGCTCCCGCCGCGTCGACCGGTGCCCGACCAAGAAACGTACGAGCGCTGACCCCGAGGCCCACCATGTCGATCATCGTTCGCTCCGACGGCCCGACCCGCCGCGACGCCCCGGCCCTCGAGCCGCTGCACCAGCGCCGCATGCAGCCGCGCACCCGCGGCGACAGCATCCCCGCGATGCTCGGCCAGGACGGCGCGCGCCTGGCCACGCCGACGACGCCCGACCAGCGCTGACGATCTCCACCGGCTGGCGGCGAGGCTCGAGGGGGACCTCGCCGCCGGTCCGGTCTTCCTCTCCGCCTCCGAAGCGGTGCCCGTGTCCGTCCCCGTCACTCGTCGTCGACGATGCGCCTGAGCGCCACGCCGCGCTTGCGCAGCAGTCGATACAGCGTCACGGGATCGACCCCCGCCGCCACCGCCGCCGCGCGGACGTTGCCGCGGTGCTCGGCGAGCAGCTCGATGAGGTAGCGCCGCTCGAGCGGGGCCAGCCACTGCTCGCGCAGCGCCGCCAGCTTGGGCCGCGCCGGTCGCGCCGGCTTCTTCGGCGCCGCCACCTGGAACGGCCGCGGCAGATCGTCGGGGCTGATCTCCGGCCCGGTCGCCAGGATCACCGCGTGCTCGACGGCGTTGCGCAGCTCGCGGACGTTGCCGGGGAAGTCGTAGGCCGCCAGCCGCGCCATCGCCGCCGGGGTCAGCCGCGGCGCGACCTTGCCGTGGCGCAGCGCGGCCTCCTCGACGAACACCGACGCCATGACCTCGAGCTGCTCCTTGTAGCGGCGCAGCGGTGGCAGCTCGAGCGTCATCACGCCGAGGCGGTAGTACAGGTCGTCGCGGAACCGGCCGTCGGCGACCATCGCCTCGAGATCGCGGTTGGTCGCCGCCACCAGCCGCACGTCGACCCGCAACGGCGCCGCGTTCGAGCCCAGCGGCTGCACCTCGCCCTGCTCGACGGCGCGCAGCACCTTGGCCTGCAGCGCCACCGGCAGCTCGCCGACCTCGTCGAGGAACAGCGTCCCGCCGTCGGCCTTCTGGAACTCGCCGACCTTCTCGTTGGTCGCGCCGGTGAACGCGCCGCGGACGTGGCCGAACAGGATGCTCTCGAGGAGGGTCTCGGGGATCGCCGCGCAGTTGACCGCGACGAACGGGCGATCGGCGCGGCGGCTGGCGCCGTGGATCGCGCGCGCGACCAGGTCCTTGCCGGTGCCGCTCTCGCCGCGCAGCAAGATCGGCGCGCGGGTCGGCGACGCCAGCTCGATGCGGCGCTCGACCTCGCGCCACTCGGGCGACAGGCCGCCGATCAGGAACGGGCGCCCGGTCTCCTCGCGGCTCTGGCGATCGGCCTGGACCCGGCGCACGAACCGCGCCGCGGCGGTGGCGAGTTCGCCCAGCGTCTTCAGCACGTCCCTGGCCAGCGGCTCGGCGCGGCTGGCCACGGTGATCACGCCGATCGGCTTCTGCTGCCAGCGCACCGGCGCGGCGGCGATCGCGCGCACGTCGAGCAGGTAGCGGGTGTAGTGCGGATCGCTGGCGCTATCGCGGCACAGGTATGGCGCGTCGTGCTCGAACGCCCAGCCGGCGATGCCCGGACGATCGTCGTTGCGGATGACGCGATCCGGCAGCGTCACCACCAGCCCCTCGACCAGGTGGTGCGACAGGACCAGGCCCCGCGCCTTCTTGTCCCACACGAACAGCGCCCCGATCGTGGCCCCGGTGGCGGCCACCGCGGCCGCGACCACCTCGCGCTCGATGGCCTCGGGCCGCGCCTCGGCCAGCGCCTGCTCGAGGTCGGCGACGGTCACGGGGCGACGCTACCACGGGGCCGCCGTTGCGATCGGCAACGCCCCGTGACCGCGACCCCAGCGCAAGTAGGCGGACTCACTTCGGCGGATCCGCGCGCCGCGAGCACGGCTTATGCTTGGGGCACCCGCATGCGCTCCGTCCTCGCGACCCTCGGCCTGCTGTACACCGCCGCGTGCCCCGCGAGCAACGAGCCGACGATCGACGATCCGTGCCTGCCGGGCGACCCGGCCTGCCCCCGGACCTGCGACCAGTTCCGCCCGGTCGGCGACTTCGAGCTGTGCACCGCGACCACCGACACCGGCTACTCGGTGGTGGCCCGCTACACCGGCGCCGGGACCATCGACGTCGACCAGACCGAGCTGCGGGTCGCCGGTGACGACGTGCCGGCCAGCCAGGGCTTCGACGCCGCGACCTCGACCTGGACGCTGACCGCCCACGACCTCGCGCCCGGCAAGTACAGCGTGCTGGTGCGGGCGCGCACGACCACCGGCGAGCGCCCGCGCGCGCTGTTCGCGCCGCTGTGGATCGGCAAGGGCGGGTACGCCGACTTCGGCTGGAAGGACGCGATCCTCTACCAGATCCTCACCGACCGCTTCCTCGACGGGGACAGCCGCAACAACCTCGACAACGGCGCCGGCGACCTGGCCCGCGTCGACGATCCGCGCAGCCGCTGGCAGGGCGGCGACTTCGCCGGCATCACCGCCAAGCTCCGCGAGGGCTACTTCGACGCGCTCGGCGTGAACACGCTGTGGATCAGCTCGCCGATCATCAACTCGCACAACTCGCAGCCGTCGGTGGGGCTGTCGGATCCGCGGCGGTTCGCCAGCTACCACTCGTACCACCCGATCGCGACCGGCTACACCGACCGCGACGACCTCGGCTACGCGACGCCGATCGAGCCGGCGTTCGGCACCGCCGCCGAGCTGCACGAGCTGGTGCGCGAGGCCCACCTGCGCGGCATGCGGGTCATCCCCGACTTCGTCGTCAACCACGTCCACAAGGAGGCGCGGCTGTACGCCGACCACCCGGGCTGGTTCTTCGCGTACAACGCCTGCGACAACCGCTGGGACGTGGCGCGGATCGGCTGCTGGTTCACCACCGACATGCCCGACTTCGACTACGGCGGCCACCCCGACGCGGTGCGCGCGGTCGTCGACCACGCGCTGTGGATGATCCAGGAGTTCGACCTCGACGGGTTCCGCGCCGACGCGCTCAAGCACATGGACGACGTCTTCGTGCGCGCGCTCAAGGCCGCGGTCGTCGCCGAGATCGAGACCACCGTGCAGCACCACGAGCTGTCCGAGGAGCCGACCGTCTTCTACATGGTCGGCGAGTCGCTCGGCGGCTGGGCCCGCTACCACGTGCGGCCCGACATGGTGCAGGGCCAGGTCGACGAGGGCTACTACAACCAGACCAAGGCGTCGCTGCTGACGTTCGACGCCAGCATGCGCAACCTGGCGGACTTCGCGATCGGCAACGACACCGCGTACCTGTCGCCGCAGGACACGATGGGCGGGCGCGGCGGGTACCCGGGCGCGATCATGGGCAACTTCTTCGGCAACCACGATCAGGTGCGCGCGCTGACCGAGGCCAAGAGCCACGGCGGCGGCGCCGAGCGGCTGCGGCTGGCGCTGACGTTCCTGTTCACGTCGCCGGGCAACATCCCGATGCTGTACCAGGGCGACGACATCGGCACCGAGGGCGGCCAGGACCCCGACAACCGCAAGATGCAGCGCTTCGACGGGCTGACCGCCGAGGAGCAGGCGACCTTGGCCCACGCGCGCAAGGCCGGCACGCTGCGCGCCGAGCACCCGGCGCTGCGGCGCGGCGTGCGCACCAACGTCGTCGTCGAGGACTGGTACTGGGTCTACAAGGTCAGCGACGGCAGCGAGGACGTCTTCGTCGCGATCAACCGCGACAACCCCAAGAGCTGGTCGCCGCCGCCCGGCTACGTCGACGGCCTGGGCAACTGCAGCGGCGGCACCGTGCCGACGCTGAGCTCGTGCATCTTCGTCAAGCCGTAGCGGCGCGGCGGCGCGGCCACCGCGCGCGCTACATCGGCTCGAACGTGATGGCGTACGAGTTGACCGGCGTGTTGTCGCCGTACTCGACGACCTGCGCGTAGACGGTCTGGCCGGCGCCGATCGTGTAGGTCAGGCCGGGGCAGCGGTCGTTGCTCGGGTTGCGGTCGTCGTTCTGCGCGAGGATCGCGCCGGCGGCGTCGCGGATGGTGAGGCTGGCGTCCATCGTGATGCCGCACGACCGGCCGTAGCCGAAGGTCGCCAGGCGCAGCCACACGTCGAACTTCACCGCGCGCGGCGCGGCGCCGCTGTTGCGTACCGCGAAGACGTCCTCGTCGCCCGCCGGCGTCATCGCGGCCAGCACGCTCAGCAGCGCGCCGCCGGCGACGTCGAGCGGCAGCTGCACGGCCTGGGCGTTGGCGTTGGCGACCGCGGTGGCGTCGAAGTCGTTGCCGCCGGGATCGACCGAGCCCATGCCCTCGGCCGGCGTGCCGTCGTCGTTGGGCTCGCGCTCGCTCGGCTCGGTGCGGCACAGCGGGCTGCAGCCGTCGGCCGGCGTGGTGTTCTGGTCGTCGCACTGTTCGGCGCCGGTGATGTCGCCGTCGCCGCAGGTGTCGCCGCTGCACGTGCCCTGCGCGGTGCAGGTGCCGCCGGTGCAGCTGGCGCCGGTGCGCGGCGTGTGGATCGGCGTCGGGCCGTCGCACTCGTCGAGCGTGCACGGGTTCTGGTCGTCGACGGGATCGCACGTGAGCGGCGCGTCGATGATCGGATCGTCGTCCTGGTGAGGACAACCTGTCAGCGATCCGAGGATCACCACCACTGCCGCCGCGCGGATACCCATGACCGAGCAGGTTACGCGGGGGCCTCGAGGCGCCGCAACCGCGAAGGCCGCGAAGGGCGCGATTTCGTGCGCCGGTCACGATCGGCCTTGCGTCGGGGCGACCGCTCCGTAGGATGCCGCCGATGTCCGAGATGCGCCGCCTCGAGAAGCTGCTCTACCGCCAGGTCAAGGGCACCTGCGAGGGCTACCAGCTGCTCGCGCCCGGCGACCGCGTCATGGTCGCGATGTCCGGCGGCAAGGACAGCTACGTGATGTTCCACCTGCTGACCAAGCTGGTACCGCGGCTGCCGTTCGCCGTCGAGCTCGTCGCGGTGCACCTCGACCAGGTGCAGCCCGGCTACGACGGCGCGTCGCTGCGCGCGTTCCTCGAGGCCAGCGGCCAGCGCTTCGAGATCCTGCGCGAGGACACCTACTCGGTCGTCACCGATCGGCTCGACGCCTCGCAGACCTACTGCTCGCTGTGCTCGCGCCTGCGCCGCGGCATCCTGTACACCGCCGCCGAGCGGCTCGGCTGCAACAAGATCGCGCTGGGCCACCACCGCGACGACTCGCTCGAGACGTTCCTGCTCAACCTCTTCTACAGCGGCAAGCTGCAGGCCATGCCCGCGCGCTACCGCACCGACGACGATCGCTTCGACGTCATCCGCCCGCTGATCGAGTGCCCCGAGCGCGACATCGCCACCCTCGCCGCCGAGCTCGCCTTCCCGATCATCCCGTGCAACCTGTGCGGCAGCCAGGACGGCCTCCAGCGCGACGCCATGACCGCGCTGCTCGCCCAGCTCGAGCAGACCAACCCGCACGTCCGCGCCATCATGGCCAACGCCCTCCGCAACGTCCGCCCCTCGCACCTCCTCGACCCCGACGTCGCCCGCGCCTGGGCCGAGCGCGCCCCCGACCTGCGCCCCTCCATCGCCCCCGCCCCCCGCCCCCGCCACGCCAAGGCGTTGCCGGTGTTGGGACAGGATCCCCCCTCCTAAGCGCAGACGATCGCTACGCTTTTCGAGCGTGTTGCGTCCCGAAAAGGGACACTTTCCATCCATCCAAGCCACTGAGATCACTGGGCTCCAAGGCCGCTTGGCGGGAATGGCAACCGCGGAGGCGTGCGGTCGAAACCCGCGGCATGCCCCGACAAGCGCGCCTGGTGATTCCCGACGTCCCTCATCACATCTACCTGCGCGGCAACAACCGTCGTCGCCTGTTCTCCACGAACGCCGATCGCGCGCGCTTCATCGGATGCCTGGCTCGTGGCCTGGAGGCGAGCGCGAGCCGCCTGCATCAGGTCACGCTGATGGAGAACCACGTGCACCTGATCGCGGTCCCGCCCGGCCCCGATGCGTTGCGCGTATTGATCCATCGGACGTGCCTGCGCTACGCGCAGATCCGCAACCACGCACGCGACGCTACCGGCAAGTTGTTCGAGGAGCGGTTTCACTCCAAGCCGATCCTCGACGACGCCTACCTGGCGACCGCCACCATCTACAACGACGTCAACGCGTACCGTGCCGGTGTCGTCGCCGACCCGCTCGGCCACCTCTGGTCCACGGGGCCGCTGCACGCCGGGCGCGCGTCGTTGATCCCGCTCGACCTGTGGACGCCGAGCGCGTGGTACCTCGCGCTCGGCGGGACGACGACCGAGCGCGCCACGCGCTACTGCGAAGCGGTCGCTGCGCACGTGCGGGGGAGCACGACGGCGCCGGGCGCCGAGCGAGCCCCGCGCTATCGGCTTCGCGTGGAGCGCCCGGACGGAACCTCTGCGCGGGATGAGTTGCCGCTTTGGCTCCCAAAAGCCGAGTAGTTTCGGCTCGCTACGCCGTGGGAAAGTGTCCCCTTTTGCGACGCACGGCGGGCGAATTCGCCCGCGATATCAGCGGGTTCGAGGGGTGGATCCTGTCCCTAGCAGGTAGCGGTCGAGCCAGCCGAGGACCTCGTCGTGCCAGCGCTTGGAGTTCTGGGGCTTGAGGACCCAGTGGTTCTCGTCGGGGAAGTAGAGGAAGCGGGAGGGGATGCCCTTGCGCTGGAGGGCGGTGAAGGTGGACATGCCCTGGGTGTCGACGACGCGGAAGTCGAGGCCGCCGTGGATGACGAGGGTGGGGGTCTTCCAGTTGCCGACGAGGTCGATGGGGTTGTGCTTGGCGTAGCCGGCGGGGTTGGCCCACGGCGTGCCGCCGTGCTCCCACTCGGGGAACCACAGCTCCTCGGTGTCGAAGTAGGCGAGCTGCTCGTCGAGGTTGCCGTCGTGGCAGACCAGCGCCTTGAAGCGGTCGGTCTTGCCGTTGATCCAGTTGATCATGAAGCCGCCGTACGACGCGCCGGCCGCGCCCATGCGCGACCCGTCGAGGAACGGGTACTTCTTCAGCGCGGCGTCGATGCCGGCCATGATGTCGTCGTACGGCGCGCCGCCCCAGTCGCCGTTGATCGCGTCGGTGAACGCCTGGCCGTAGCCGGTCGACCCGTGGAAGTCGATCACCACCGCGGCGTAGCCGTGGCCGGCGAAGACCTCGGGGTTCCAGCGGTAGTGGAAGTGATCGCCGAAGCTGCCCTGCGGCCCGCCGTGGATCAGCACCGCCACCGGCACCTTGGGCGTGCGCTTGACGTCGAAGTTGGCCGGCTTGACCAGGTACGCGTAGACGGTGTCGCCCTTGGCGCCGGTGAACGTGTACTGCTCGTACGCGCCCCACGCGATCTTCGCGACCCGCGCGTCGTTGAAGTGGGTGATCTGCCGCGGCACGCCGCCGGTCGCCGGGATGCGGAACAGCTCGGCCGGCATCGTCAGCGTGTCGCGCAGGAAGACGATCTGATCGCCGGCCACCAGCGGCGACGCGTTGGTGCCCTTGTCGATCAGCGTCGTCACCTTGCCGCTGGTCGCGTCGATCGCGAACAGCGTGTGGTTGCCGAGGTCGTCGGCCGACGCGTAGAGCGTCTTGCCGTCCTTGCTCCACTCGACGCCGCCCGGCGACCGGTCCCAGCCCTCGGTCAACGTCCGCGGCTTCTTGGTCGCGACGTCGTAGATCACGACCCGCTGGCGATCGGCCTCGTAGCCGGCGCGCGCCATCGCCATCACCGCGATCGACTTGCCGTCGGGCGCGTAGCTCGGCGCGAAGTCGTAGGCGAGGTTGGCGCCGGTCAGCGCGACCGGCTTGCCGACGCCGTCGGCCGGCACCAGGAACACGTCGGTGTTGGTGGTCCAGGCGATCGCCTTGCCGCCGACCCGCGCGACGTACGCGACGGTCTTGCCGTCGGGCGCGATCGCGGTGTCCTCCATGCCGCCGAACGGATGCGTGGGCGTGTCGGTGGTCGCGCCCGGCAAGAGGTCGCGCGCGTCGTCGGGCTTGTCCGGCGACCACACGAACAGGTGCGAGTACTTGCCGTCCTCCCAGGTGTCCCAGTGGCGGAACAGCAGCGAGTCGTAGGCCTGCACGCTCGACGGCGACTTCACCGCGTCGCGCTCGACCGAGGCCGCCAGCGTCCGGGTCTCGGGCCACACGTCCATCGCCAGCAGCAGGCGCTTGCCGTCGGGGAACAGCCGGAAGCCGTTCACGTCGATCGGCAGCTTGGTCACCGCCTCGGCCTCGCCGCCGGCCACCGCGATCCGCCACACCTGCGCCGAGCCGCCGCGGGTCGACGAGAAGTAGACGTACGCGCCGTCGGGCGACCACGCCGGGCTGGTGTCGCTGGCCGGGTCGGTGGTCAGGCGACGCACCGTCGAGCCGTCGACCGCCGCTAGCCACACGTCGGTGCGGCCCTTGTTGGCCGTCATGTCGGTGTCGCGCACCGAGAACGCGACCCACTTGCCGTCGGGCGACACCGCGGGCTCGCCGACCCGCTGCATCGCCAGCATGTCGTCGATGGTGAGGCCCTTGCCGGGACCCGCGACGGCCGGAGCCGCGGCGAGGAGGAGCGCCAGCGGCGCGAAGCGGAAGATCGACATGGCGACGGGCTTAGCGGCCCCGCCGGGTCGGCGTCAAGCCGTCGCGGCCGGTCGCACCTGTCGCGCCGGGGAGGTGACGCGACGAGCCCTCTGGCACTCAGTCGAGCCGGGCCGGCCGGATCACCTCGTCGAGCCGGGCCGCGCCGCCGACGGCGGTGCCGGTCAGCGTGAACACCGCCGGGTCGCCGTCGCAGTCGAGGTCGCCGATCGCCGTCGCCGTGAAGCTCTGCCCATCGGCGCCCGGGGCGAACGTGTACTGGTAGCGGTGCGGCTCGAGCATCGTGACGCCGAGCGACCGCCACGGCTCGGCGGCCCAGTCGTCGATCACCGGCGCGCACTTGTGGCCGGGGCCGGCGCAGCACGGCGTCGCTGGCGTCGGGCCGGCGTCGGCCTCGGGGAACCGACCGTGCTCCTCGAAGTACATCACCGCCGCCTGGCCGATCCGACGCAGCTCGAGCTCCGCCTCGACGGCCCGGGCCTTGCGCTGGTAGCTGACGAACGACGGGATCGCGATCGCGGCCAGCACGCCGACCACCGCCAGCCCGCCGACGACGCTGAGCGTGATCCACAGCCACAGCCGCGACGGTCGCCGCGGACCGCCGGGCGGCGGATAGCCCGGGTAGTAGCCTGGTGGCGGATACCCCGACGGCGACGGTGGCGGCCCTGGTTGCACGCGTGCACGCTAGCACGCGCGCGCGCGGGGTCAGTCCGGCCGGGCCGGCCGCTCGATCTCCGACAGGATCGGGTTGCCGTCCTGGATCGAGCCGCGCAGCGTGAACACGACCTCGGCGCCGTCGCAGTCGAGGTCGCCGATCGCCGTGGCGGTGAACGTCTTGCCGTCGCTGTCGTAGGTGTAGCGGAAGTAGTGCGGGTCGTAGAGCCCGAAGTCGAGCGACTGCCACGGCTCGCGTTCCCACGCCGACGACTCGAGGCACTTCTTGCTCGGGGTCTCGCAGCACGACGCCGCCGGGGTCGCGTCGGCGTGACCGACCGGGAACATCGCGTTCTCGACGTAGGCGACCTTGGCCGCCTTGCCGATCGCGCGGAGGTTGAGCTCGGCCTCGATGCGCTTGGACTTCTGGACGTACTCGGCGGCCTTGGGCACCGCGACCGCGGCCAGGATCGCGATCATCACCAGGCCGGCCCCGACGACGCCGAGCAAGATCCACAGCCACAGGAGCGACTTCTTCGGCGGCGGATACCCGTAGCCCGGCGGCGGCGGATAGCCCGGCGGCGGATAGCCCGGCGGTGGATAGCCCGGCGGTGGATAGCCGCCCGGCGGCGCGCCTGGAGGAGGTGGCTGCATCGCCCGAGCGTAACACCGCGTCTGCGGCGCGGCTCAGTCCCGGCCGGTGGGCGGCGAGAGCTCGAACGACGGGCTGCCTCCGACGACGCGGCCGGTCAGCGTGTACACGACCTCGTTGCCATCGCAGTCGAGGTCCCCGATCGCGGTCGCCGTGAAGCTCTGCCCGTCGGCGGTGCCGGTGTACGTGTACTGGTAGAAGTGCGGCGAGGTCATCTCGAAGCCGAGCGTGGCCCACGGCTCGCCCTGCCACGCGATCGGATCGGGCTGGCACCGCCGCGTCGGGTCAGCGCAGCACGACGTCGCCGGGGTCGGCCCCGCCGAACCCGGTGGGAAGCCGGCCATCTCGGCGTAGTTCATCGCCGCGTACTTCTTGATGGCGTTGAGGTTGAGCTCCGCCTCGCTACGCTTCGACTTCTGCTGGTACTTCATGAACGACGGGATCGCGACGGCGGCGACGATGCCGAGCACCATCACCGCACCCAGCACGCCGAGCACGATCCACAGCCACAGGAGCGACTGCTTCGGCGGCGGCGGGTAGCCGTGCGGCGGATAGCCCGGCGGCGGATAGCCCGGCGGCGGATAGCCCGGCGGCGGCGGACCAGCGGGCGGACCAGGCGGACCAGGCGGTTGCATCCGCCGACGGTATCACTGCCCGGCGGCGGCGCGCGCCGCGGCGGTCTCGGGCACCCGCTCGTTGCGCTTCATCAGGATCGGCACCAGGTGGCGCGCGACGTGGGCGAACACGTCGACGTGCGGGTCGAGCATCTGGCCGATGCCCTGCGACGTCACCATCGCCACCAGCACCAGCGTCATGTCGGTCACCGGGCGCACGTGGTAGCGGCGGCCGATCGCGAACATCTCGTTGAACAGCGTGCCGTAGTCGAGCTCGGCGGCGTTCTGCCCGCGGAACTTGGTCGCGAACACCTCGACGTCCTTGGACAGCGCGTCCCAGTCGACGTCGCCCATGTACGTGTGGAACCGGCGCAGGTGCGCGACCAGATCGCCCGGCGTGCCCATCGTCAGGCACTTGCCCATGTCGATGAACTGGATCAGCACGTCCTCGTGCAGGTGCTTGGCCAGGCCGACGTCGAACAGCACCAGCCGCCCCTGCTCGTCGACCAGCATGTTGCCCGGGTGCATGTCGGCGTGGAGGAACCCGTCGTCGAAGCACATCTGGAACATGCACTGCCGCACCACCTCGGCCAGCGGCAGCTTGCGGTCCTCGGGCTGCGCGTCGATCTTGGTGCCGCGGATGAACTCCATCGTCAGGATGCGCTCGGTCGACGGCGCCAGCACCTCGGGGAACTTCACCGTGGTCCAGCTGGCGAAGTTGTCGTGGAAGCGGCGGTAGTTCGCGGCCTCGATGCGCAGGTCGGTCTGGTCGTGGATCGCGTCGACGAAGTGCTTGGTGTGACCCACCGGATCGCTGCGCTTGAGCCGCGGGTGCAGCGCGATCACCTTGGCGCCCAGCATCAAGAGCGACGCGTCGCGCTCGACCTGGCGACGCACGTTGGGCCGCAGCACCTTGACCGCGACCTCGCGGCCGTCGCGCAGCCGGGCGCGGTGGACCTGCGCCACCGACGCCGCCGCCACCGGCTGCGGGTCGAACTCGGCGTAGGTCTCCTCGAGCGGCTTGCCGGTGTCCTCCTCGACGATCCGCCGCACCTTGGCGAAGGCGAACGCCGGCAGCCGGTCCTGCAGGTGCTTGAGCTGCGCGATGGTCTCGGCCGCGAACAGATCGGGCCGCGTGCTCATCACCTGCCCCATCTTGATGAACGACGCGCCGAGCAGCTCGAGCAGCGTGCGCAGCGCCCAGCCGTTCCACCGCGCCACTACCTGCCGGCGCCGCGCGCCGCTCCAGCACAGGCCGATCAGCAGCCCCAGCCGCACCAGCCCGTAGGCGATGAGGAACCAGAAGACGACGATGCCGACCCACAGGATGTGGATGGCGTTACCCAGGCGACGCACGCCCCGAGTGTAGCCCGATCGCGGTCAGCCCCGCGACGGCGCCAGCCCGCGCAGCGTCACCGCCGCCACCACCACCGCCCCGCCGACCAGCGCCCACGCCCCGGGCCGCTCGGCGAACAGGATCCACACCCACAGCGGCGAGACGATCGGCTCGACGATCGGGATCAGCAGGCCCTCGACGGCGGTGACCCGGCGGATCGCCCACGCGTAGAGGATCGTCGGCGCGGTCTGCTGCAAGAGGCCGAGCGCCACCATCGCGCCCCAGCCGCTGGCCGGCAGCGCCGGCGCGGTCAGCGCGAACGGCAGGCCGGCGGCGGCGCCCAGCACGTGGCCGAGGATCATCGCCCTGAGCGCGCTGCCGCGGCCCTCGGGGTCGCGCGCGATCTTGCGCAAGAGCACGACGTTGGTCGCGAACATCACGCCGGCCGCCAGCGCCACGACGTTGCCGCGCACGTGGGCCAGCGACAGCTGATCGACGAAGAACAGCGCGACGCCGCACAGCGCCAGGCCGATCGTCACCCAGTCGATGCGGGTCGCGCGCTCGTGGAGGATCACCGCCGACAACAGCGCGGCCCACGCCGGCGCCGAGTACTGGATCAGGATCGCGTTGGCGGCGGTGGTCCACTTGTTGGCTAGCACGAACAGGCCGGTGGTCGCCGCCAGCGCGACCGCCGACAGCCACTCGGTGCGCGTCAGGCCGCGCCACGACGGCCGGTAGATCGCGATCAGCGCCGCGGCGGCGATCCCCGAGCGCAGGCCCCAGATCGCCGCCGGCGGCCAGGTCACGTACTTGATCAGCGCGCCGGCGGTCGACCACAACAGGCCGACCGCGACCAGCGTCGCCACGGCCTGCGCGCGGCCGCCTCGCTCGCCGGCGGGCATCAGTCGACGTCGACCAGGTCGTCGTAGTAGTCGTAGATCGGGATCTGCGGTCGGCCGCGCCAGCGGTCCTTGAACGCGGCGAAGTCGGCGGCGTCGCTGCGTCGCTCCTCGTAGAGCTTGCATCCGCGGCAGTTCATCTCGACCATGGTGAAGGCCGCGAACCGCGACTCCGTACGATCGGCCGCGAAGCTCCCGCAGCGGGGACAACGAAACTCGTCCATGACGCGCCGCCACCTTACCACGCTCGCCGCGCTCGCCGCCGTCGGCTGCGGCCTGCCCGACAGCGAGTACTTCGGCAAGGTGCCCGCGGTCGACGATCCGCACACGCTGACCTGGTGCAACAGCGGCGAGCCCGACAGCCTCGACCCGGCCGAGGGCCAGTCGACGACGGTCACGCCGATCATGTACGCGCTGTTCGACGGCCTGCTGGTGTTCGGCGACGACGGCCTGCCGGTCGCCGGCCTGGCCAGCCGCTGGGACGTCGCGCCCGATCAGCGCCGGGTGACGTTCCACCTGCGGCCCGAGGCGCGGTGGAGCGACGGCCGCCCGCTCACCGCGTACGACGTCGCCTACCAGCTGGTGCGCGTGCTGCACCCGCTGACCGCGTCGGTCAACGCCGATTCGCTCGACTGGCTGAAGAACAACCTCGCGTACCTCGAGAACCGCGCGCGGGTGCTGGTGCGCGACGCCGGCGGCCTGCCGGCCGGCACGATCGTCGAGGTCACCGCCGTCGACGGCAAGCCGCTCGCCGACTGGGGCGACACCGCGCCGCCCGATCCCAACCAGCGCACCGCCAGCCGCGCGCTCGCGCTCCGCGACCTCGGCGCCGACGCGACCGCCGCGTACGCCACCGTGCCGCCGCGCGCCGCGGTCACGATCGTCGAGCTCTCGGGGCGCCCCGCGACGCTGCCCAGCCCCGACGCCCGGACCTGGGCCTACGTCCACTGGGATCACGGCCTCGGCGTCTACGGCTGGGTGCCGGCCGACGAGCTCGACGGCGCGCCGACCGCCGATCACCGCGTGCGCGTCGTGCCGGTGGCCGCCAAGCACGTGCCCGGCAAGGACGGCGCGTGGGCCGACCTGCAGGCCGACGCCGCGCGGCCGCGCGCCGAGGTCGAGGTCACCAACGCCGACCTGCTGATGCTGCCGGAGGTCCTCGGGATCCGCGTCGTCGACGCGCAGACGCTGGTGGTCGAGGCCAGCGATCCGACGCCGTCGATCGTCGCGACCGGCGCGTCGCGGGCGATGCGGCCGACGCCGCGCGCGGCAGTGTCGCGCCACCCGCGCACCTGGACCGCGCCGGCGACGATCGTCACCTCGGGGCCGATGCGGCTGGCCGAGCACGCGCCGCGCGATCACCTGACGCTGGTGCGCTCGGCGACCTACCGCGATCCCGCCGAGGTGAAGCTCGACCGGCTGACCGTGCTGTCGATCGACGAGCAGGCCGCGAGCGCCAACCTGTACTTCACCGGCGTGTGCGACGCGGTGGCCGCCAACAACATCCCGCAGTCGTACCTGGCGGCGCTGTCGACCGGCAACCACGGCAAGCCGTACCGCGACTACACCGTCGCGCCGTACCTCGGCACGTACTTCGCGGTGGTCAACACCAAGCGCTTCGACAACGTCCACCTGCGTCGGGCGCTGACCTTGGCGCTCGATCGCTCGCGCATCGCCGGCTTCCTGCGCGGCGGCGAGATCGGCGTCGCCAGCTACACGCCGGGCACGCCGATCGCCGACCTGACCGACGAGGATCTGCGCACCTGCGGCGTCACGCGGACGACGCCCGGCGTCGCGCTGGTGATCGAGCGGGGCAAGCTCTGCTACGTGCCGCCGCCCGGCCTCGAGTTCGATCCCGATCGCGCGCGCGCCGAGCTGGCCCAGGCCAAGGCCGAGATGGGCGACCGCTTCCCGAAGGAGATCGTCTACAAGTTCAACATCGGCTTCGAGGCCCACAAGCTGGTCAGCGAGTACATCCAGGCGCAGTGGCAGGACGTGCTGCACATCGGCGTGCGGCTCGAGCAGCAGGAGTGGCAGGTGTTCCTGAACGACACCCGCCAGCTCGAGTACCAGGTGGCCCGCCTGGGCTGGATCGGCTCGGCCGCCGACCCCGAGGTCGAGTTCGTGCGCATCTGGCGCTGCGGCAGCCCCAACAACCGCCCGGCGTGGTGCAACCCGGCGTTCGACGCGCTGCTCGACGAGGCCGCGCAGATGACCGACCCGGCCGCGCGGTTGGCCAAGGTCCGGGCCGCCGAGGCGATCCTGGTCGAGGAGGCGCCGATCATCCCGATGTTCGTCTACACGCAGAAGAACCTGCAGCGCCCCTACGTGCGCGGCCTGCCCGAGAACCTGTTCGCCCAGCCGTCGCTGTGGCGGGCCTGGCGCGATCCCGACTGGCGGCAGCGGCGCTGACGGTTGAGCGCGGCTCGGCGTCGAAGGATCACCGCGGGGTGGCGATCGGCTAACAGAAACCGCCCGCCAACCAGCTGAAATCACTGGCGACTGCCGATCTGGCCCGGGGGCTGCAAACCGCGGGGGCATGACTCGCCTCGCTGTCGTCGCCGCCCTCGCCGTCCTCGCCGTCCCCGCGCTCGCGCACGCCCAGTCCGGTGCCGCCGCCGAGCCGCCCCGTAGCACCGGCGACACGTACAGCGAGGCCGGCGCGCTCGCGCTGTCGGCCGGCGCGACCGCCGCGGGGATCGGGCTCTACGCCGTGGGCATCGACCGCGTCAACTCGCCGATGATGACCGCCGGCGCGGTGGTGACGTTCGTGGGGCCGTCCGCTGGCCACCTCTACACGGGCGAGGTGTTCACGCGCGGGCTCGGCGTGCGCACCGCCGGCGCCGCGGTGGCGGCGGTCGGCTTCGCGGTGGCGCTCGAGGAGTGCCCGCTGTTCTCGGACGAGCCGTGCGACGAGGTCAACGTCGGGACCGCGCTGCTGGCGGTCGGCGCGCTGGCCTACCTGACCGGCACCGTCGACGACATCATCACCGCGCCGCGGCGCGCCGCCCGGCTGAACGCGCGGGCCCGGCGCAGCGTCGCGATCGCGCCGTCGGTGGCGCCCGACCGCGCCGGCGTCGCCGTCGTCGGCACGTTCTGATCGCCGCGCCGCCGTCGGTGGACATCGGCGGCGCGCGGATCGATGATCGCCGCGCGTGCTGCGCCTGATCGTGAGTCGCCTGGCCGGCGGCGTCGCCGTGCTGGCGGCGGTCGCGACGATCACGTTCCTGCTCTTGCACGCGGCGCCGGGCGGGCCGTTCTCGCGCGAGCGGCGGCTGCAGCCGGCGGTGCAGCGCAACATCGAGGACCGCTACCACCTGCACGATCCGCTGTGGCAGCAGTACACGCGCTACATGGGCGGGCTGGCCCGCGGCGATCTCGGCCACTCGATGAAGCGCCCCGAGACCGTCGGCGCGATCATCAAGCGCCACTTCCCGTACAGCCTGACCCTGGGGCTGATGGCGATCGGCTTCGCGGCGGTGTTCGGCACGCTGCTCGGGGTGCTGGCGGCGGCGCGCAAGAACACCTGGGTCGACTACGCGGCGATGAGCGTCGCGCTGATCGGCATCTCGATCCCGTCCCTGGTGCTGGGGCCGATCGCGATCCGCTACCTGGCGCTCGAGCTAGGCTGGGTGCCGGCGGCGCGCGCCGACGGCGTCGTCGGCTACCTGGCGCCAGCGGCGGTGCTGGGCCTGATCTACGCCGGCACGATCGCGCGGCTGGCCCGGGCCAGCATGATCGAGACGCTGGGCGCCGACTACATCCGCACCGCGCGGGCCAAGGGCGTCAGCGAGCGCGGCGTGGTGTGGCGGCACGGGCTCCGGCTCGGCCTGCTGCCGGTGGTGAGCTACCTGGGGCCGGCCACCGCCGGGCTGATCAGCGGGTCGTTCGTCGTCGAGAAGATCTTCCAGATCCCGGGGCTGGGCTTCTACTTCGTCGACAGCGTCACCAGCCGCGACTACCCGGTCCTGACCGGCCTCCTGGTCTTCTACGTCGGCTTCCTGGTGGTGGCCAACCTGCTGGTCGACCTGGCCTACGGCTGGCTCGACCCGCGCATCCGCCACAGCGAGCCCGCGGCGTGAGCGCGCCGCGTTCGCTCGGCCGCGAGGCGTGGCAGCGGCTGCGCAAGAACCGCATGGCCTTCGCGTGCCTGATCGGCTTCGCGGTCATCACGCTGACGTGCGTCGTCGGCCCGGTGGTGTGCGGCTGGTTCGGGCTCGACGCGACGACGCTCGACCTCGACCTGCTGGCGGCGCCGCCGTCGGCCGCGCACCCGCTGGGCACCGACAACCTCGGTCGCGATCTGCTGGTGCGGGTGCTGATCGGCGGGCGGATCGCGCTGGTCGTCGGCCTGACCGCCACCGCGGTGGCGCTGGTGATCGGCGTGGCGTGGGGCGCGATCGCGGGCTACGCCGGCGGCCGGGTCGACGCGGTGATGATGCGGATCGTCGACGTGATGTACGGGTTCCCGACGATCGTCCTCGTCGTCGTCGTCCGCGCCGTGTTCGACACCCGCAGCCTGGTGTCGCTGATCGCGCTGATCGGCGTGATGTCGTGGCTGACGATGGCGCGCATCGTCCGCGGCCAGGTGCTGTCGCTGCGGCAGCGCGAGTTCATCGAGGCGGCGCGCGCGATCGGCGCCGGCCGGCTCCGGATCGTGTTCCGCCACGTCATCCCCAACACGCTGGGCACGGTCGTCGTCTACGCCACCGTGCTGGTGCCCGAGGCGATGCTGTTCGAGACGTTCCTGTCGTTCATCGGGCTGGGCGTCCAGGCGCCGCTGGCGTCGTGGGGCACGCTGGTCACCGAGGGATCGACCCAGGTGGCGGTGTCGCCGTGGGTGCTGGCTGGCCCCGGCCTGGCGATGGGCCTGACGATCTTCGCGCTCAACTTCCTGGGCGACGGCCTGCGGGACGCGATCGATCCGCAGACGCGGTGAGGCGCCGCTACTTGCCGGCGCAGCTCTGGTAGTCGCCGCAGCTGGTCGTCGAGCGCAGGCACTCGGCGCGCTTGGTCACCTGGCCGGCGATGAACGGGTTCTTGTCGACCTCGAGCGCGGCGCAGGCGGCGATGCACTCGCCCTCGTCGAAGCTCGACGCCTCCGACGGCTTGGCGCCGTTGCACTCGGCCTCGCGGGCGCAGATCGCGCGGCAGGTCTTGCTCTTGGGCGAGGTGCAGGCGGCCAGCGCGAGCGCGGCCAGCACGGGGACCAGAGCGGAGCGCATGGGCCGCGATGATACGCACGGTGTGGCGGCGGCGCCACGGTGTCGGCCGGGCACGCGCGCGCCGTGCGCGGATCGGCCACATCGGTGGCGGAACGTCGCTTGCTACGCTTCCAGGCATGACCGGCCTGCGCCAACGCGTGGTCGCCCTGACGGCGGCCGCCTGCTTCGTGGCGGCGTGTTCCCCCTCGTGGCCGCGGCCGGTGGCGACGGTCGACCAGCGGCTCAGCGGCCACGCCGCTGGCGTCGCCCGGGTCGACGTGCTGCCGATCGATCTGGCGGTGTGGACCGACGGTCGCCGCGGCGATCCCGAGGCGCTGCGGCTGGCCGCCGAGAGCGCGCTGACCGGCGCCGCCACGACGGCGCTGTACCAGCGCGGCTACCTGCCGGGCGCGCAGCTGCGCTGGGACGGCACGTTCGTCGGCGACGACGGCGCGCCCCACGCGGCGATGGCGCCCGAGCAGCTGCTGGCGACGCAGGCGGTGCTGGCCGGCTATCACGACGCCGCGGCGCGGCTGGGCGGCCTGCCGCAGCCACCGCTGCCGGCGCGGCTGGGCGCGTCGGGCGCCGAGGCGACGCTGTACGTCGGCGGCTGGGCCTACGTCGGCGAGGATCCCGACGGCGACAACGCCGCGGTCAAGGTGCTGGTGATCGCCGCGGTCGTCGTGGTGGCGGTCGTGGTCGCGGTGGCGCTGGCCAAGAGCAAGCACAAGGGCGGCGGCAGCCTGGCCCGCGCCGCCGACGCGGTGGCCGACGCGGCGGTCGCGACCGGGCGGGTCGCGGTGCATGGCCTCGCGCGCGCGGGCAACGTCGCGTTCGAGGTCGGCCGCACCAGCGCGCACCTCGCCGATCACCTGCTGCGCACGTTCCCCGGCCGGGTCGTGCCGCGCATGCTCGACCCGCGCATCGAGCTCTACGTCGGGCCGCGCGACCCCTACGGCCCGGCCGACTGGCAGGCGGGCCCGACGATCGAGTGGGCACAGCGCCCGGACGCGCCGCGACGCGGTCGCTCGGCGCTGTACCTGGAGATGACGATGGTCGACAATCGCGACGGCCACGTGCTGTGGCATGTCGCGCAGCGCTTCCCGGCCTCGGGCGGCAGCCAGGCGGACGTCACCCGCGCCGCCGAGGCGCTGCTGTCCACCCTGCCCAAGGCCCGATGACCAACCGCTTCGATCCCGAGACCCGCGTCACCCTCCGCCGCGGCCTGATGCGCCGCGGCCAGGAGCTGGCCACCAAGCTGGCCGCGCTGCTGGCCGGCGCCGACGGCGATCGCCTGGTGCGCGCGCTCGGCCTCGACGCCAAGCCGGGCGCGCGGCCCGAGGAGATCCTGCGCGCCGCGCTCGATCAGGTCGAGCAGCGCCGCCGCTGGCTCGACGCCGACGACGATCGCTACGGCCGGTGTGACGAGTGCGGCGTCGATCTCGGCGCGGCGTCGCTGCTCGAGATGCCGTGGGCCGATCGCTGCAAGGCGCACCCGCCGGGCGCCGCGCGGCCGTAGCGTCACTTCTTCGGCGAGATCTTCTTCACCGTGAACGTGGGGCCGGTCATGCCGATGCCCATCGCGCCGCGGTCGACCGAGCCCTCGACGACGACCTCCTGGCCGGCCTTGACGCCCTTGGCGCCGACGAGCTGGTACTGCTCGCCCTTGGCGGTCACGAGCAACCAGTGGCCTCCCTCGAGGTCGCTCTTCTGGATCGTACCGGTCAGCTTCGCCATGCGCTGAGGCTACCGCGAAAGTCGCGGCGCGGCAGCCCACCCCTTCCGCCGACACGCTCCGCGGCGACGCTACTCGAGCGTCAGCATCGTGCCGGCGGCGATGCCGGCATCGGCGGGGCAGGTCACGATGACCGTCGGTCCATCGACCGAGGTCGCGGTGCAGTTGGCCTTCTGGTCCTTGGCCGACACCATCACCGACGCGTCCTGGCTGTAGGTCTTGCCGCCGGTCGGGATCGTGAAGGTCGCGATCAGCGACGCCGGGCCGGTGACGGTGGCGACCGCCTGGTCGGCGGTGGTGCGCGCGCCCTTGGCGATGTTGCCCTCGAGCTTGACCACGCCGGCGATGGGCGCCTTGATGGTCAGGCCGTCGAGCTTGGCGCGCAGCGCGTCGCGCTCGGCGGTGCGGGCGTCGATCTTCTTCTGCACCTCGGCCATCTTGGCCTCGGCCGCCTTCTGCGCGCCCGCGTTGCCGGCCGCCTGCGCCTTGTCGCGCGCGGCGGTCGCGTCCTTGAGCTGCTTCGGGTAGCGGACGTTCAGATCGTTGTCGAGGCCGGTCAGCTTCTTCTCGTCGGCCGGGCTGGCGCTGAAGCGCAGGAGCTCGTCGCCGACCGCGACCTGCGCGCCGTCGGCGGCCACGAACGCGACGACGCCGATCTGGCCGGCGACGACGTTGGACACGTCGCCCGGCTTCTCGGTCAGCGCGGCGGTGGGCGCCGGCGGTGGCGGGGGCGGCGGGGGCGGCGTGGGCGGCGTGGGCTGGGTCGGCTTGGTCGGCGTCGCGGCCTGGCCGTCGTCCGACTTCTCCCACGGCAGCGGCTTCTTCAGGACCTTGGTCCAGACGACGAAGGCGCCGGCCAGGAGCAGCACCAGCACCAGCACGAACACCAGCGCCTTGCTGGTGCCGGCCTTGGGCGGCTCGACCGGCGTGGCCGCGACGGCCTTGTCGCCGTCCTTGGGCGCGTCGACGCCGGGCTTCTTCTTCGACACGCCGACGGGGATCTGGGGCAGATCCGCCACCGGCCGACCGGCCTGCTCGCGCGCCGCCTGGCTGGCGGCCTCGCGGGCCGCAGCCTCGCGCGCCGCAGCCTCACGGGCCGCCGCGTCACGGGCGGCGGCGTCACGCGCCGCGGCCTCGCGGGCCTCGGCCTCGCGCGCCGCGACCTCACGGGCGGCCGCCTCACGCGCCGCCTGCTCGCGGGCCGCAGCCTCGCGTTCGGCGGTCTCGCGGGCCGCGGTCTCGCTGGCCTCGAGCTGGTCGAGCACGTCCTTGGGGACGTCGACCGCGGACATGACCTTGGAGGCGCGCACCGCCTCCTTGACGTCGGAGGCCGACACCGCGAGGTGATCGGCCAGGTCGACCGACACCTCGTCCTCGTCGGCGATCGACTGCGGCTTGGGCAGGTTGGTCGGCCCGTCGTCCTCGGCGTCGGGGCGCGAGCTCGGCCGCATCGTCGCGGTCGGCATCGCCGCCGGCGGCGGGGTCGGGGCGTCGAACTCCATCATGCGCGCGTCGCCCGACGGGCCCAGCTCGGGGCCGTCGGTGATCGGCGGCGCGCTCGCGTGGTGGGCGACGCCACCGGCGGTGCCCAGCTCGAAGTCGTCGACCGCGGGCAGGTCCTCGACCGCGCGCGGCGGCGCGGCGCCAGCGGTGCCCAGCTCGACGTCGGCGAAGCTCGCCGGCGCCGCGGTCGGGCGCGCGGCCACCACGCCGGGGGCCAGCTCGGGCTCGTCGGCGGCGACGCTGGTCGGCGCGGTGCCCTCGAGGTAGCCGAGGTCGCCCAGCGTCGAGATCACCGTCGCCACCTCGGCGGCGGACGGCTCGAGGCCGAGCTCCTCGCGGGCCCAGCGCTGGATGCCGGCGATGTCGCGCGCGCCGTCCATGGCGCACGCCAGCGAATACTCGATCTCGAAGAAGCGGAAGCCGTTGCCGCTGTCCGGATCGACGACGTCGATGAAGCGCTTGCCGCCGTCGTCGATGGGCTCGGCCACCAGATCCGTACGGAAACGCGGATGCGCGATCGCGGTCATGGCTCCTCCGAAATCGATCCCGGCCATCAGCCGGCCTTGCGCAGCTCGGTCAGCACCAGCTTGGCCACCGCCTTGAGCGTGTCGAACACGCCGACGCCCTTGGTCGCCACCGCCTCGTAGTGCGGGACCTTGGTCGGGTTCAGCACCTCGAGCAGCTCCTCCATCGGCGCCGAGTTCGGCAGGTCGCGCTTGTTGAACTGCACGACGTAGGGGAGCTTGTCGAGGTCGTAGCCCTGCTCCTGCAGGTTGGTGCGCAGGTTGTCGAGCGACTCGATGTTGGCTTCCATGCGCTCGAGCTGCGAGTCACCGACGAAGACGACGCCGTCGACGCCCTTCAAGATCAGCTTGCGGCTGGCGTCGTAGAACACCTGACCCGGCACCGTGTACAGGTGGAAGCGGGTCTTGAAGCCGCGGATCTCGCCGAGCGACAGCGGCAGGAAGTCGAAGAACAGCGTGCGATCGGTCTCCGTGGCGAGGGAGATCATCTTCCCTTTCGCCTCGGGGTTGGTCTTGTTGTAGATGTACTGCAGGTTGGTGGTCTTCCCGCAGAGACCCGGCCCGTAGTAGACGATCTTGCAGTTGATCTCGCGCGACGAGTAGTTGATGAAGCTCATACGTCCCCGCGCCTAGTCGTTGAACAGGTTGTCGATGTCGTCGTCGGTGATCTCGGCGAAGACCGACGGCTGGTTGCCCGACTCGCTCTTCTTCACGAGGACCTCGAGGACGTGGGTCAGCTCGACGGCGGCCTTGCGCACGCGCAGGCGCACCAGCCCCAGCGAGCTGCGCTCGTCGAACAGGACCAGCAGGATGACGCGGGCGCCGACGATCGAGATGTGGACGTTGGTCTTCTCGCCCTCGTGGAACTGCCCCGCGAACTCCTTCTCGGCGAGGAGCTGCGCGATGCCACCCGTGGCCGCCACGTTGCCGGCGGTGAGCGACGACAGCGACGTGACGTCGAGCTGCTCGACCTCGCCCGACTGCGCGATCGCCTGGCCGTTCTTGTCGATGACGAGGACCGCCTTCGCGTTGGAGTCGCGCTGGAGCACGTCGCAGATGTTGCTGATCTGCGCTAGCTCCTCTTCGTACATCACCAGTTGGTTGGACATCGCGCCTGGGCTCCTACCGGCCTTTGGTCGAGTACAGTCGAACGTGACCGGGAGGCGGACGCCTGGCCCCAGCCACTGGCCAACGTACCAGACGGCCCGAGATTCTTTCTACTATTCCGGGCAATTATCGCCCGGTCCGGATCCCTCGGCGATTCACTGGAACCGCGCGAAGGCCAGGGTCAGCGGCCCATTGGCGGTGACCGTGCAGGTGCCGCCGCTGCAGGCGCCCGACCAGCCGACGAAGACCGCGCCCGCGTTGGGGATCGCGGTCAGCACCATCGTCGAGCCGCACGCCACCGTCTCGCGGCAGTCGGGCGCGCAGTTGATGCCGGCCGGGTTGGACGCGATGTGCCCCGGCCCGATCACCTCGGCGCCGATCACGCAGTCGACGCCGATCAGGCCGTCGGGGAGCGTGAAGCCGTCGGGCGGGCCGATCGTGTCGACGGCGGTGGCGTCGACCACGCCCGCTCCGTCCACGGCTGCGGCGTCGACTGAGGCCGCGTCATCACCGCCGCCACCGTCGGTGTTGGGCGGCGCGTCGATCGCCGGTGGGGGGTCGCCGCCGCCGCCGCTGCACGCGGCGGCGATCGCCAGAGAGAAGGCACCGAGCCAGGGGCGCATGACGCCAGGGTAGCCGAGCCGCCCGGGTCGCAGCCAGGAGGCTGTACGCGTCGCCCAGAGAATCGCTGGCGCTCGGCTACAGCGAGGTGCGGCCGGCAAGGGCCCGACCGATGGTGGCCTGATCGCTGTACTCGAGATCTCCGCCGACCGGCAGGCCCGTCGCGATCCGGGTGACCCGCACGCCCAGCGGCTTGATCAGCCGCGCCAGGTACATCGCCGTGGCCTCGCCCTCGACGGTCGGCGCGGTGGCGACGATGACCTCGTGCACCGGGGGGCCGCCGACCGGCGCCAGCCGCCGCACCAGCTCGGCGATGCGCAGATCGTCGGGGCCGATGCCGTCGAGCGGCGCCAGCACGCCGTGCAGCACGTGGTAGCGGCCGCGGTAGTGACCGCCGCGCTCGATCGCGATCACGTCGGACGGCTGCGCGACCACGCACACGACGTCGTTGTCGCGGCGGGTGTCGGCGCACAGCCGGCAGGGATCCTCGGCGGTCAGCGTCATGCAGGTCGAGCACAGGCCGATCTGCTCGGTGGCGTCGATCAGCGCCTGTGCCAGCTCGCGCACCTGCGGCTTGGGCGAGCGCACCAGGTGCATCGCCAGGCGGGTCGCCGACTTCTCGCCGATGCCCGGCAGGCGGGCCAGCTCGCGGACCAGTCGCTGGATCGGATCGGCCGCCATCGCGCCTCCTTGCGTAGCACGAACCGCCGCCGGCGCGGATCACGTCAGGTGCGCGCCGACGAACCCGACGACGATCGACCGGCAGCTCTGCAGCGGCCGGCCCCAGCGCACCAGCGCGTCGACCACCGCCGGCGCCAGCCCCGCCGCCAGCGGCACCGGCACCCGGGTCACCGCGATGCCCGGCGGCGCGGCCACCGGGCACACCTCGATCTCGAGCGCGCCGGCGGGCATCAGCGCCTGCAAGGCGCCGCGGTCGATCGGCGGCGTGAAGCGGATCGCGGGCGCCGGGGGCAGCGCCCACCCCGTGGGCGAGTACCAGTCGCTGATCGCCAGCTCGGGCGCCGGCACCGGCGCCTCGTGCCGCGCGGTCCACGCCGCGAACCGCGGCCGGCAGCGGCCCATCGCGACCTTCGCGATGGCGGGCTGGCCGCGCTGCCACACCCAGGTCTCGATCCGGACCGGGTCGCCGGCGAACAGCGCCGGGCGCGGCCGCGGATCCTGCAGGCACATGACGTGGCCATCGGGCGCGGCGGCCACGCACTCGACCAGCGCGGTCGCGGACGGGGTCACGACCGCGTAGCAGCCGTCGCCGAGCGCGGCGACGTCGTCGGTGCACTGCGTCTCGTGGCGCGGGAAGCCGAACACCGCCAGGCCGTCGTCGCCGCACGCCGCGCGCGCGGCCAGCGATCGCGCGTGCCGCGCGTCGTGCGTGGCGCACGCGCCGAGGACGAGGACGAGGAGCGCGCGCGCGAGAGAGAGCATGCCGACCTCCACGCGCGACCCGCGCGATCGATCGGGCGCCGGCGCTGACAGCCGCTCGCCACGGCCCTGCGCGCGTCTCGTCGGCGGTCGCCCCCGCGCTCCGCTGAACGCTCCGGGCCGTTTCGGGTGGGGGCCCCGGCGAATGCCGGGGGAGGGTCTTTGCGAAAGACCCTCCTCAACCACGCGAGGGTCCTTGCGAAAGACCCTCCTCACAACACGCGAGGGTCTTTGCGAAAGACCCTCTCTTTGTCTCAGAACATGCCCGGCATGCCGGGGATGTTCATGCCGCCCATGACCTTGCTCATGTGCTGCTTGGTGACCTCGCGCATGCGCGCGTTGGCGGCGTTGACCGCCGACATCACCAGGTCTTCGAGCATGCCGATGTCGCTGGGATCGACGACGTCCTTCTCGATCTTGATCTTGGTGACGTCGAACGCGCCGTTGACGGTCACGGTGACCATGCCACCGCCGGCGGCGCCGTCGGCGGTCATCGACAGGACCTCCTCCTGCGCCTTGGCCACCTTGGCTTGCATCTGCTGGGCCTGGCGCATCAGCGCCTGCATGTCGGGCATCTTGTTAGACATCGGTCTTGATCTCCTTGATCTGGGCTCCGAAGGTCTCGAGCACCAGTCGCGTCATCGGGTGGTTGCGGGCCTCGTGCTCGCGGCGCTGCCGCTCGGCGTGGGCCTTGGCCTTGGCGTCCTCGACGGTGGACTTGCCCACCGTGGCCGCGCTCTCGGCCGCCGTCAACAGCCGCACCGTCACCGCGATCGGCTTGCCGGTCACCTCGCGCAGCGTCTGGCGCACCGCCTCGACCTGATCGGCCTCGCGCGCCATCTCGCCCATCGCGTAGTCGGCGGCGAACCCCAGCTCGATCGCGTCGGCGCTCCACGCCAGCACCCGCGCGTGCTGGTAGTGGCCCAGCGTGGCGAAGCGGCGCTTGGCCTCGAGCGCGTCGAGCACGGCGTTCCAGCGCACGTTGGGATCGGCGCTGGCCGCGGCGGCGTCGACGACGATGCTCGAGCTGGGCGGCGGCGGCGGCGGCGTGATCCGCTCGGGCACGCGCTCGGTGGTGCGATCGCTGACGTCGGGCGGCGGCGCGGGCGGCGGCGCGGCCGGGCGCGCCGGCGGGGCGATCCGCTCGGGCACGCGCTCGGTGGTCGCGGGCGGGCCGTGGGGCGGCGGGCGATGATCGGTGCCCTCGGTGCGCACGCCGCGCGGCGGCGCGGCCGGCGCGGCGGCGGGTCGGCTGGGCGCGGTCCGGGCGCCGCCCCCGCCGCCACCACCACCACCGAGGCGGCGCTCCATGTCGCCCAGCCGGTCGATCAGATCGCCCAGCGGCACCAGCGGCTCGGTGGTCGCGACGTCGATCAGCGCGAGATCGAGCGCCAGCCGCGGCTGCATCGTCTTGCCGAGATCGTCGCAGGCCCGCAGCATCCGCTCGAACATCTGGGTCACCCGCGCCCGGTCGAGCTGCCCGGCCTCGGCCGCCAGCTCGCGGCGCTCGTCGTCGGAGCCCTCGATCAGCGCGGTCGCGCCGGGCGCGGCTTGCAGCACGGCGAGGTCGCGCAGGTAGCGGACGATCGCGCGCGCCAGCTGGACCTCGTCGACGCCGCGCTCGACCGCGCGCTCGGCCGCGGCCAGCGCCGCGCCGGCGTCGCCGGTGGCCAGCGCGCTGACGATCGAGCGGGTCAAGGCGCGGTCGGCGACGCCGAGCACGTCGGCGACGTCGGTCTCCTTGATCGCCTTGGCCCCGACGAACGAGATCACCTGATCCGACAACGACAGCGCGTCGCGGGCCGAGCCGCCCGACTCGCGGACGATCAGCGACAGCGCCGCCGGCTCGGCGTCGAGGCCCTCGGCCGCGAACACCCGGGTCAGGTGCGCGTGCAACCGCGCGCTCGGCACCAGCTTGAAGTCGTAGCGCTGGCACCGCGACAGGATCGTCACCGGCACCTTGTGCGGCTCGGTGGTGGCCAGGACGAAGGTGACGTGCGGCGGCGGCTCCTCCAGCGTCTTCAGGAGGGCGTTGAACGCCTCCGTCGTCAGCATGTGGACCTCGTCGATGACGTAGACCTTCTTGCGCAGCACCGCCGGCTGGTAGCGCACCGCCTCGGTCAGCTCGCGGATCGCGTCGATGCCGCGGTTCGAGGCGCCGTCCATCTCGTAGTAGTCGACCGAGCTGCCGTTGGCGATGCTGGTGCACGCGCCGCACTTGCCGCACGGCTCGGCCGACACGCCGAGCTCGCAGTTGAGCGCCTTGCCCAGGATGCGCGCCAGCGTGGTCTTGCCCACGCCGCGCGGCCCGCAGAACAGGAACGCGTGGTGCACCCGCTCGCTGGCGAACGCGTTGGCCAGCGTCCGCGTCACGTGCTCCTGGCCGACGACCTCGGAGAAGGTGGTCGGCCGGTACTTGCGCGCGAGGACGAGGTAGGCCATGGGGCCGGCGGACTATAGCCCCGAGGCGCGACAACGCGGCGCCCCGGGCGCGCTCCCGGGGCGTTTTCGGCGCGACCGCTCAGCGATCGGGCATGCTGGTGAAGCCGAGCTGGACGAGGTAGGTGGGTGCGGTGTGCTCGGTCGCGGTGCCGGTCTGCGGGTCGGGATCGCCGATGGCGCCGAGCACGCTGGGCTCGTAGATCACCGCCACGCTGAGGCCGCGGCGCCGTCGCGCGCCGAGGTAGACGTCGAGGCCGACGCGCGCGCCCCAGCTCCAGCCGCCGCCCGGCTCCTGGTAGGCGCCGCGCGCCGCGGCGTCGGCGCAGCCGTCGCAGCCGAGCAGCGCGGTGGAGGCGATCCACACGGCGCCATCGACGCGGACCTCCCAGCGGTGGCCGACGACGACGTAGGGACAGACCTCGAGCCCGACGTCGAACCAGTCGAGCACCCAGGCGCGCTCGCGCGCCAGCCCGACACCCGCCCCGGCGATCGGCGTCGAGGCCAGCGCCAGGCGCGCGAGGATCCCGACCGACGGCCGCCCGAAGTGTCCGTCGAGCGCGACGCCGAAGGTGCCGCCGGCCGGGGTCGCCTGCGCCCCGGTGGCGTCGCGCGACGCGTAGCTCCGCCCCACCATCGTGGTCAGCCCCCAACGCGCCAGGTGCGCCGGACCGGCGCCACCGCCGCTGCCGCTCGACGAGCCGTCGCCGCACACCGCCTCGCACGTCGTGTTGCACGACGCGACCGTGTCCGGGTGATCGGGACCGTCGCAGTAGCAGTGCAGCTCGACGCAGGTGCCGGCCGGGTCGTCCGCGGCCGCGCCGGCGCTCCACGCCACCGTCACGGCGATCGCCACGGCCCAGCCGGTGGTGCGCATCGCTGGATCGTACACCCGGCGGCCGCGACGGCGCCCGCCGCGATCGCCGTCCACCCGCGACAACTTGGAGCGGCGCGGCGCCGCCGGCCGGGCTTACGATCGGGGCATGTTCGAAGCCGCCGAGCTGGGCCAGTCGGTCGACAAGGAGACCTACGCGCGCGAGGTGGCGACGCTGCGCGAGGAACTCCTGGCGGCGCAGCAAGAGCTGCGCAAGGCAGACTTCCCGGTGATCGTGGTGATCGGCGGCGTCGATGGCGCCGGCAAGGGCGAGACGGTCAACACGCTGCTCGAATGGATGGACCCGCGCTACATCGAGACCTTCGCGCTCGGCGCGCCCACGGACGAGGAGCGCGGCCGGCCGCGCTACTGGCGGTTCTGGCGAGCGCTGCCGCCGCGGGGCAAGATCGGCATCTTCTTCGGCGGCTGGCACTCGGCGCCGATCGTCGACCGCGCCTACCGCAACATCAAGCAAGCCGAGATGGAGCGCCAGCTCGCCGAGGTGGTGGCGTTCGAGCGGCTGCTGGTCGACGACGGCGCGCTGCTGGTGAAGTTCTGGATGCACCTGTCCAAGGAGCGGCAGCGCAAGCGGCTCAAGAGCCTGGCCAAGGATCCGCGCACCCGGTGGCGCGTGACCGACATGGACTGGGAGCACTTCGAGATGTACGACCGGTTCGCCAAGATCTCGGCGCACGCGCTGCGGCGGACCTCGACCGGCGCCGCGCCGTGGACGATCGTCGAGGGCGACGACCGCCGCTACCAGACGCTGACCGTCGGCCGCCACCTGCTGGCGTGCCTGCGCGCGCAGCTGGCGGCGCGGGCCCCCGGCGCCGCCGCGCCGGTCGCGCCGACGATCACCGCCGCGCAGCCGCCGCCGCCGCCGGCCGAGCCGCGCACGATCGTCTCGACGCTCGACCTCAGCCAGCGCCTCGACGACGAGACCTACGAGCACAAGCTCGAGGAGTGCCAGGGGGCGCTCAACCTGGCGGCGCGCAAGGCGGCCAAGGCCGGCCTCTCGACGGTCGTCGTCTACGAGGGCGTCGACGCCGCCGGCAAGGGCGGCAACATCCGCCGCGTGACCGGCGCGCTCGACGCGCGCATGTACCGCATCGTGCCGATCGCCGCGCCCACCGAGGAGGAGCGCCAGCACCCGTACCTGTGGCGGTTCTGGCGCCACCTGCCGCGCGGCGGCAACGTCACGATCTTCGATCGCTCGTGGTACGGGCGCGTCCTGGTCGAGCGGGTCGAGGGCTTCTGCAAGCCCGCCGACTGGATGCGCGCCTACTCGGAGATCAACGACTTCGAGGAGCAGCTGGTCGGCCACGGCGTCGTGCTGGTGAAGTTCTGGCTGCAGATCGGCAAGGACGAACAGCTGCGCCGGTTCGAGGACCGCGCCGCCACCAACTTCAAGCGGTTCAAGATCACCGACGACGACTGGCGCAACCGCGAGCGCTGGGACGCCTACGAGCAGGCGGTCAACGACATGGTCGAGCGCACCTCGACCGAGCACGCGCCGTGGACCCTGGTCGCGACCAACGACAAGCGCTTCGCCCGCATCCAGGCGCTCGAGACGTTGCACGCCGCGATCAGCCGCGCGCTGTGAGGCCGCGGCCCCAGCCCCGTCGGGCCGTCAGCCCGCGCGGCGGGCGGCGGCGGCCGCGGCGGCGGCGGCGAAGCGACGGACGATCTCGCCGGCGGGCTCGATCGCGTCGATGCCGCCGACGCTCTTGCCGGCCTGGAAGAAGTCCTTGTAGCTGACGCCCTGCAAGGACGCCTTGCGCAGCTCGAACACGCTCTTCACGCTGTAGTACATGCGCGCGTAGTGCTTGAGCTTGGGGTGGCGCAGCGCGCGCTTCATCAAGAAGCTCGCCTGGGTGCCGACCTTGTCGACGTACGGCGTGCGGATGACCGCCACCGGCACGCCCGAGATCCGCTCGCTGAGCACGATGTCGGCGGGGCGCGCCTTGAGGATCGCCTGCTTGTAGTCGTCGTGGGCCTTGCACTCGGCGGTGGCGATGAACCGCGTGCCGAGCTGCACACCGGCGAACCCCAGGTCGAGCGCGCGCACGAACGCGGCCGCGTCGCCGACGCCGCCGGCGCACACCAGCGGCGCGCCCAGATCGCCCAGCTCGGCCATGAGCTGCTCGGGCGAGCGCGAGCCGGCGTGGCCACCGGCGTCCTTGTTGACGCAGATCAGCCCGTCGACGCCGCCGGCCAGCGCCTTCTCGGCGAACTTGCGCTCGGTGACGTCGTGGTAGACGACGCCGCCGACGGCGTGGACCCGCTCGACGACCCAGCGCGGGTCACCCAGCGCGGTCACGAAGAACCGCACGCCCTCCTCGAGCGCGACGTCGATCCACTTGCGCATCCGATCCTCGTAGACCTTCGACGACTTCTCGACGATCGCGTTGAAGCCGATCGGCTTGTCCGTCTGCGCGCGGATCCAGCGGATGCCGGCGCGCAGGTCGTGCTTGTGCACGAACGTCATCGAGATCGGCTGGATGATGCCCAGCCCGCCGGCCGCCGACACCGCGGCGATCAGCTCGGGGTTGCTGCACGGGTACATCGCGCCGCAGATCAGCGGCACCTCGACCCCGGCGTGGCGGGTGAACGCAGTGGCCATCGACATCACCCCAGCCTAGCGCCGCCCGCCGCCTGAGGGGCGGTCAGGTCGCCGCAGCTACGCGCCCGCCAGCGCTTAGGGCGCCAGCACGCCGTAGGCCGCGACCAGCTTCTTCTTCTGGTTGTCGGCCCAGACGTGGACCGCCGCGCCGTTGAAGATCTTGTCGGTGTACTCGGAGCCGGTCGAGTACTCGACGAACACACCGGGCTTGATGCCTGCCGCGAGTTCCTTGGGCAGGTGGAACGCGTAGGCCTGAGACTCGCGCTGCACCTTCTTTCCCGTGTAGCGGCAGTTCTGGCGGTACATCGGCGTGCCGTCGGGGCGCCAGCCGATGATCCGGTTGGTCTCGATGCACTCGCGCTCGTCCTCGGACCATCGCTCGGCCTTGAACGAGACGACGAGCCGCTCGCCCTTGGGCTCGACCTTCGAGACCACGCCGGAGTAGTCGGCGCGCATGCGGTAGGAGAAGCCGCTACCGACCACGTCGCCGCCCATGGGGATGTCGATGAAGTCCGGCTGGATCGCAAACCGCTCGCGATCGCTCATGACGTCGGCCAGGGCGGCGCGCATGCCGATGGCGACCGCGAAGCGCGGACCACGACGGGGCAAGCCGCTGCCGATGAGCGCGGTGATCATCGCCTCACCCTGGGCGTCGCCCTCCGCGACCAGGCACTGCCGCAGGTACTCGGCGAGGATGCCGCCGATCGGATCGGTCGCGATCGCCGCCATCTCGTCCACAGACTGCCAGGGCTTGGAACGAACGTAGCTCGCGAAGCTCGCCTGGGCCTTCGCCAGGCACCCACGCTTGGCGCTCTTGCTGTTGCCGAACCACACCTCTTCGTAGGCCCGCGCCGCGTCGACCTCCGCCCGGTGCGCCTGGTAACCGGCCTGCCACTCGGCCCACGCCTTCGCCGGCGCGTCGAGCAAGACCGCACGGAGGGCCGGATCACTCGCCGCCTGCTTCTCGAGAGCGGCGTCGAGCTCGACGACGCGCGCCTGGAGCGTCTCGAAGTCCAGCTTGAGGCTCGCGCGGGCCGACGCGTTGAAGTTGCCGCTCTTCAGCTCCGCGTCGAGCTTCGCCGCGCTCAACAGCGCCGCCTCGGGACGGCACGCCGCCCACGAGGTGAGGAACTGGATGTTGTTGATGTCGTCCCAGCGCGCGCACTGGCGGAGCCGCGCCAGCGTCATCAACACCGGTGGATCGTTCTCGCGATCGAGGTGCCACACGGGCGCGCTCACGCTCGGCCCGGTGCACTCGAAGAGGCTCGCGACGAGGCCCTGCAGATCCTTGTCACGCTCCGACGCGTTGCCGCGATCGGCCCAGCGTTCGCACGTCGCACGGATCTCGTCGTCGTGCTTGTTGTGGTCGGCCATCGTGGCCAACCAGTCGCTGACGGCCTGCGGCGAGGCCCCCGTCGAGTTCACCCAGACCTGGACGTACGCGCCAGCGACGTCCTGGGCCCGCGGGTAGTCCGGGTCGGCGCACATCGCGACGGCGGCCGAGGAGGCCGAGTCGAAGAACCGTGACTCGCCATCGACGCCAGCCTTGACGAAGTCGACGAGCACGCGCGCCCCCCCGGAGCCGTCCGCGTTGGTGGCGTTGCACCACGGCGCGCGGAAGCGTCCGACCGTCGGACGCCCAGCGCTGGCCGCGACCTTGGGGCGGATGAAGTTGCGGGCGTTGAATTCACGCTCGCCCGCCTCGGAGTATTCGCACGGCCACGGGGGAACGCCGTCGGCGATCTCCTCTGGAGTGCGCCGGCCGTCCTCTGCGCAGCTGCTCGCGATCGGCTGAACCTCTTCGCTCGAGACAGCGCCTGAGCCGCCGCTCGTGCCCCCGCCCCCGCCACCACCGCCACCGAATGGCGGCAGACCACTCGAAGTTACCTTGCAGCTTACCGCTGCGATGATCAGCGACGCCAAGAACAGTGTGCGAGACCCCATCTTCGGGGCAAACCCTGTGCGATTCATGGCCCGTCCTCTCTGTTGTCCGAGCCCGACGCTATCACATCAGCCACATTTCACGTTCTAGCGAGCGGCAATAGTTCACCCGTGGACGGCGACTCGAGCACCGGCCAGCCTCACGGCGTACGGGCGCCGAAAAAGGCTCGAGGGCGACTCGTGAGAGTCGCCCTCGAAGAAAAGTGGCCCCAGGCACCCACTAGTTCCGCTACCGTTGCTTCCTTCCGGACCTGGCGGGGTTCACAGACGTCGTGTCACCCGGGACCATAAATCGGGTGTAGCTCGATCGTCGGCGGTCGTGACCGTTGCGGAGAGGGAGGGATTCGAACCCTCGGTACCTTTCGATACACACGATTTCCAATCGTGCACCTTCGGCCGCTCGGTCACCTCTCCAGACACTTCACAGAAACCGTCACGAGGCCCCACGCAGCGCCCCTCGCCACCTCGCGATGGCTTGGTTCACGTCACGAGCTCTCGAAACCCGCCCGGGAAAACGTCCCGGGCTCACGCGCCGCGCACCGGGTGCACGGATCAAGCGGAGGGGGGGAGATTCGAACTCCCGAGGCTTTCGCCTACCTGATTTCGAATCAGGCACCTTCGACCACTCGGACACCCCTCCAGAGATCACATCGACGTCCCGGCGCATTCCGCACCGGGTACAGAGACTAGCGTTGCCCCTGGGCCCGCAGCGCCTCGAAGAAGCGCTTGAGCTCGGCGGCACACTCGCTGGCGCGGACGCCGGCGACGACCTCGAGCCGATGGTTGAGGCGCGGGTCGGTGCAGATGGTGAACAGGCTGGCGACGGCCCCGGCCTTGGGGTTGTCGCAGCCGTAGACGAGGCGGCGGACGCGGGCGTTGACCAGCGCGCCGGCGCACATCGGGCACGGCTCCTGGGTGACGACCAGCGTGGCCTCGACCCGCCAGTGACCCAGGTGGGCGGCGGCGTCGCGCAGCGCCTCGATCTCGGCGTGCGCGGTGGGATCGCCACGTTGTTCGCGGCGGTTGTGGCCACGCCCGATGACCGCGAAGCGGCCGTCGGCGGGCACCGCGATGATCGCGCCGACCGGGACGTCACCATGGGCCCCGGCTGCCCGCGCCTCTTCGAGGGCGAGCAGCATCAGGTCGTCATCGGTGACGGGGTCGATGCTCATCAGCGGATCCGAGAGGGGTCGAACCTCTAACCCCCGGTTCCGTAGACCGGTGCTCTATCCATTGAGCTACGGATCCAAACACAAAAGCTAGGACATAGAGAAGCGGACGCGAGCGATACGGAGCGCTCGCAGCGGCCAAGTCAGCGGAGAGAGAGGGATTCGAACCCTCGGTACAGGGAATCCCCCATACGCCGGTTTAGCAAACCGGTGCCTTCAGCCACTCGGCCATCTCTCCTTCGACCATCTAGCGGACCTGGTGGACCGCCATGGGCGAGCGAGAAAGAAAACGACGATCGAGCTATTCGGTTGTCAGCCTTGCGGAGGAGGAGGGATTCGAACCCCCGGAGCTTTCGCTCGGCGGTTTTCAAGACCGCTGCCTTCGACCGCTCGGCCACTCCTCCAGAGAGCCCAGAGGTGACGCGCAGTATATGGAGGGCCCTTCGCTTGTAAAGGATCTAGTGGCGGGATTTTAGGCCCTCGGTGCCCTCCCAACCTGCCGCCATCATGGCCAGGACTCCCGTTTCGGCGGCTCGCGGGCGGCGGCGCTCCGGAATCACGCGCGCGGGACGGGAAGCGCCGCTCGACAGAACCGCCGCCGCCGCGACGGGCGATGGTACGCTGGGCCGATGGGGGTGGCCATTCGTGCGTTCGTCGTCGGCGCGCTCGCGGCGGCCGGTTGCCGTCCGGTCTCGATCGTGGCGCAGCCGACCCTGCCGACCCTGGCGGGTGAAGGCACGCGGTGCCGGAACGCCGCCGGGCTCGACCAGCCGCTGGTGACCGAGTGGCCGGCCGCCGAGAAGGCGCACCTCGAGACGCAGGTCCGGCTGGGCACCGGCGTCGTCGTCTCGTTCACCGGGTGCACGATGACGGTGCTCACGCAGTGCCGGACCCGCGATCCGTATTACTGGGTGCGCACGACGCCGTCGTCGGACTGGATCGAGATCCGCAACCAGGACGAGCTGTACGCGAAGCTGCCGCTCGGCGCCGCGTCGCTGGCGGGCGAGCTGCAGGGCTCGGGCAGCCTGACGATGCAGACCACGATCTCCGGCCAGTTCCGGCTGGCGATCCCGCCCGGCGCGACGCCGATGATCGAGGGCGACTGCCGAGGCGCGACCCACGTCGTCGGCGGGCTCGCGATCGGCGCCTACCAGCTCGACGCCGGCGGGACGGCGTCGGCCAGCCTCGAGGCGAGCGTCCACACGATCGGCTCGGCCAACGCCACCAGCACCGCGAGCAAGTCGATCATCCGCCGCTCCGGCGAGGCCGCGGCGTGCGCGAACTCGACCGACGCGTCGCCCGACGCCAGCTGCGCGTCGCCGATCCAGATGTTCCTGCTGTCGGTGCAGGCGACCGGCGGGCCGGGGCAGGTGGCGACGGGGCGGCCGCCGCCGGCGGGCGGGCCGATCGAGGTGCAGCTCATGTCGGCCGAGCCCGAGACGTCGTGGGACGTCGTCGTCGACGGTCGCAAGCTGTGCACCACGCCGTGCGTCCAGCACCTCGAGCCGTCGCGCACGCTGCTGATGCGCGAGCGCTCCAGCCTGTTCGCGCGCACGACCCGCGTGCAGGTGCCCAACCTCCGCGACTGGGCCGGGGTCGGCGGCGTCCAGGTGAAGGCCCACACGACGTCGCGCTGGAACCTCGCGGGGCTGTCGCGGATGGGCGGGGTGTTCTACGGCGTCATCGGCGCCGGCTTCGCGATCCCCTGCCTGACCAACAGCGACGACGACCGCGACGTGATGTGCACGATGTCGGGCTTCACGCTGGGCTTCGGCGTCGGGCTGTTCGCGCTCGGCACCTGGGTGCTCGACAGCCCCGGCCGCGCCGACACCTCGCCGCTGTCGGGCCAGTTCTGAGGGGAGCTGCTGGGCTACGCCGACTCGCGCTCGAACGTGCGCTTGGCGATCAGCAGGCCGACCACCGCCAGGCCGGCGGCGGCGCACAGCCCGATCGTCAGCGAGCTGGCGCCGTAGTCGCCGCGGAACGCCGCGCGCGAGCCGTCGACGACGTGGGAGAACGGGTTGGCGCTGGCCAGGTGGCGCAGCCACGGCGGCGCGAACTCCATCGGCAACAGGATGCCGGACAGCAGCAGCACCGGCACCGACACCATGTTGAGCAGCGGCGCCAGCGCGTCCTCGCTCTTGAGCCACAGGCCGGCGGCGTACGACAGCGACGACAGCGCGACGCCGAGCAGGCCGACGATCGCGACCGCGACCAGCGCGCCGGCCAGCGGCACGCGCAGCCCGAACGCCACCGCGATCACCGTCAGCAGCGCCGCCTGGAGCAGCAGCACCAGCGTGTCGCGCAACACCCGTCCCAGGAGCAGGCCGAGCCGGCTGGCCGGCGTGACCCGCATGCGCTCGATCGTGCCCCACCGCACCTCGGCGATGATGCCGAAGCCGACGAACATCGAGCCGAAGATGCCGAGCTGGATCAACAGGCCCGGCACGAACACCTGCCAGGCGTCGCCGGGCGGGAAGCCCTGGGTCTTGGCGATCGGCTCGAGCAGCGGCGCGAACAGCGCCAGGTACAGGAGCGGCTGGATCATCGTGATGATGATCCACACCGGCTCGCGCAGGAGCAGGCGCAGCTGGTAGCGGAAGATGATCATCGCGTCGCGCAGCATGGGGAGGCCTCGTCTCGATCACTCGCGCAGCGAGCGGCCGGTCAGGGTGAGGAAGACGTCGTCGAGCGACGGGTGGGCGATGTGCAGCGAGCCGACCTTGACGCCGGCGTCGTCGAGCGCGCGCATCAGCGGCAGCGCCTGCGCCTCGCCGCGATCGACGGTGACGCGCAGGCCGCGCTCGACCGCGGTGACGTCGCGCGCCTCGGGGTGATCGCGCAACACCGCGGTGGCGCGCTCGACGTCGTCGACCTCGAACGTCACCAGGTCGCCGGAGATGCGGCGCTTGAGCTCGGCCGGCGTGCCGCTGGCGACGATGACGCCGTGGTCGATGATGAAGATGCGATCGCACAGCGCGTCCGCCTCGTCGAGGTAATGGGTCGTCAGCAGGATCGTCGCGCCGGCCTGATCGCGCAGCCCGCGGATGTGGCTCCACAGGTTGGCGCGGCTGTGCGGGTCGAGCCCGGTCGACGGCTCATCGAGGAACACCAGCTTGGGCTGGTGGACCAGGCCGAGCGCGATGTCGAGGCGCCGGCGCTGGCCGCCCGACAGCTTGCCGATGATGCGATCGCCGAGGTCGGCGAGGTCGAGCGACGCGCACAGCGCGCGGGCGCGGGTCGCGGCGGTGGCGGCGGTCAGGCCGTAGAGCTGGCCCTGGGTGATGAGCTCCTCGTCGACCTTGGCCCCGGGGTTGGTGCCGCCGGCCTGCGAGACGTAGCCGAGCTGGCGGCGCACCCCGACCGGATCGGCGCGCAGGTCGCAGCCGGCGACGGTGGCGGTGCCGGCGGTCGGGGCCAGGAGCGTCGCCAGCATCCGCTGGGTCGTGGTCTTGCCGGCGCCGTTGGGGCCGAGCAGCCCGACGATCTCGCCGGCGGCGACGTCGAGGTCGAGGCCGCGGACCGCCTCGACCGTGGCGGTGCGGGTCTTGAACGTGCGAGCCAGCCCGCGCGCGGTGATCATGCGCGCAGCGTAGTCGAGATCGGTCGCGCGGGCCGCTACGCGGCGGTGATGCGCTCGACGCCGCCGACGTACGGCCGCAGCGCCGGCGGCACGATCACCGAGCCGTCGGCCTGCTGGTACTGCTCGAGGATCGCCACCAGCGTGCGGCCGATCGCGATGCCCGAGCCGTTGAGCGTGTGGCAGGGGCGCGGCTTGTCGCCGACCGCGGGGCGGTAGCGGATCTTGGCGCGGCGGGCCTGGAACGCCTCGAAGTTCGAGCACGACGAGATCTCGCGGTAGGCGTTCTGGCCGGGCAGCCACACCTCGAGGTCGTAGGTCTTGGCGCTGCCGAAGCCGAGGTCGCCGGTGCACAGCGTGACGACGCGGTAGTGCAGGCCGAGGCCCTGCAGCACCGCCTCGGCCTGGCCGCGCAGCGACTCGAGCTCGGCGTAGCTGTCCTCGGGCGCCGTGAACTTGACCAGCTCGACCTTGTCGAACTGGTGCTGGCGGATGAGGCCGCGGGTGTCCTTGCCGTAGGCGCCGGCCTCGGCGCGGAAGCACGGCGCGTAGGCGCAGAACCGCTTGGGCAGCTCGCCCGGCTCGAAGATGTGGTCGGCGTAGAGGTTGGTGACCTGGACCTCGGCGGTCGGCGACAGGAACAGATCGTGGTCGCGGTCGCTGGCCTGATCGTCCTCGACCAGCGCGCCCTTGATCGCGAACAGGTCGGCCTCGAACTTGGGCAGCTGGCCGGTGCCGCGCAGCGCCGAGCGGCGCACCATCGCCGGCGGCCACACCTCGGCGAAGCCGGCGCCGGTGTGCAGATCGAGCATGTAGTTCATCAGCGCGCGGGTCAGGCGCGCGCCCCAGCCGCGCAGCACGGTGAAGCGGGCGCCGCTGATCTTGCCGCCGGCCTCGAAGTCGAAGATGCCGAGCCCGACGCCGAGGTCGTGGTGCTCCTTGGGCGCGAAGTCGAGCACCGGCTTGGCGCCCCAGGTGCCCTCGACGCGGTTGTCGTGCTCGCCGGCGCCGTCGGGCACCGAGGCGTGGGGCGCGTTGGGGAGGTTGAGCAGCTCGGCCTCGCAGCGGGCCTCGAGCTCGCCGAACGTCGCCTCGCGGGCCTTGATGTCGGTCGACAGCGCCTTGAGCCGCTCCCGGGCTTCGGTGAACTCGGCCGATTTCTTGTCGAGCTTGGCCATGCGATCATTGGCCGCATTGCGCTCGGCCCGCAGCTTATCGAGCTCCGACTGCACGCTCTTGCGTTCGCGGTCGAGGGCCTGCCACGAGTCGATCAGGGCGACAGCGGCGGGGCGGCGACGGACGTCTTCGATGCGGGCGGGGTCGAGCATGGTGCGGCTTTCTGCCCCCGAAACGCGAGCGATCGAGGGTACTTGGGCGGTGACCCTACTGCCGCTTAACCCTGGGCGCAAGCGCCGGGTCCAACCGTCATGGACCTGGCCCTGCCCGCCGCGTGGCTGCGCACCGAGGACGCGGTGACCGAGGAGCCGGTCGACATCGACCGGGCGCTGGTGGCCAAGGCCCAGCGCGGCGACCGGGCGGCGTTCGAGCAGATCGTGCGCCGCCACCAGCGCGGCCTGTGGCACCTGGCCCGGCGCTACGTGCGGTCGGACGCCGACGCCGCCGACGTGACCCAGCAGGCCTTCGTGCGCGCCTACCAGGCGCTGGCCAACTTCCGCGGCGACGCCAGCGTCCGCAGCTGGCTGTACCGGATCGCGATCAACCTGTCGCTCAACACCGTGCGCGACCGCGGCCGCGAGCAGCCCAGCGAGCTGGCCGACGACGCGCTGACGATCGCCGCCACCGGCGCCGACCGGCTCGAGGGCAGCCAGCGCGCGGCGGCGCTGCGGGCGGCGATCGCCGAGCTGCCGCCCAAGCAGAAGCTGGTGCTCGAGCTGCGCGTCTTCGACGAGCTGTCGTTCCGCGAGGTGGCGGTGCTGGCCGACTGCACCGAGAACGCGGCCAAGGTAAGCTTCCACTTCGCGGTCAAGCGGCTGCGCAGCCTCCTCGGCAGCGAGGGGATCGAGCCATGAACGACGACGCTACCCTCGACGAGCTGCTGGCGACCTACGCCGACGCGCCGGAGGCGTTGACCGCCGCCCAGCGCGCGCGGGTCGAGGCGGCGCTGGCCGAGGACGACGGCGGCACCGTGGCCGCGGTGCGGGCGCTGCCGACCGCCGGCGCGGCGCCCGACTGGCGCGCCCTCGAGGAGCGCATCTTCGCGGCGACCACCCGGGCCCCGGCGCGGCGGCGGCCGTGGCTGTACGCCGGCGTCGTGCTGGCGGCGGCCGCGGCGGTGGCGCTGGCGGTGCGGCCGCACGCCGGGCGCTGGTCGTGGCCGGTGGTGCCGCTGCCGAGCATCGCGGTGGCGCCGACGCCCGCGCCGACGCCGGTCGACGACGACGATCCCGCGCTGGCGATGGACGACGATCCCGCCAGCGACCTCGACGGGCTGGGCCCGATCGACGACGCGCTCATCGACGAGGTGATCGCGTTCGACGACGAGGACGACGGGGACGACGAGCTGCCGGCGCTGGGCGCGACCTGGACCGGCTGGATCGACGACTTCTCCGATGACGAGCTCGACCGCGCGCTGGCGTGGCTCGACGCGCAGGAGGCAGGATGACGACGCTGCGAACCATGCTCGTGGGGGTGCTGGTGGTGGCCGGCCTGGTGGCGCCGGCGGAGGCGCGGCCCGACCGCGGCGGGCCGCAGGTCGCGCAGAAGGGCCCCGGCAACGGCGGCAAGCGCGACAAGGTCAAGCAGCGCATCCGGATCATGCGCGCGATGGTGCTGACCGAGCAGCTCGATCTCGACGAGGCCACCGCCGGCAAGCTGTTCCCGGTGCTCGACAAGTACGACGAGGTGCTGGCCAAGCTGCTGGCCGAGCGCGCGGCGCTGCGCGACAAGCTGGCGACCGCGCGCACCGCCCACAAGGCGGCCGACATCACCGCGGCGCTCGACCAGCTGGTCGCCAACCAGCGCGCGCGGTGGACCGCCGAGGAGCAGCGCTTCGCCGACCTGCGCGCGGTGCTGACGCCCGAGCAGGCCGCGACGCTGCTCGACCTGCTGCCCGAGGTCGACCGCAAGATCTTGCGCGGCCTGCGCGGCGCGCGGCTCGACGCTCCGGATGAGGCGGCGCCCCGGGGCCGGCGGCGCGGGCGCGGCGGTGGCGGCGCGGGCGGCGAGCTGGGCGGCAACCCGTTCGATACCCGCAAGTAGTCACCCGGCCGCGCATCGCCCGCGCCGGCGGGGTACAATTTCGATCAGATGAAGGAAGTGGCATGCGCCGTGTGCGGCGCGATGTACCGCTTCCCCGCGGCTGACATTCCGCCGGCGGGCAAGACGGTGTCGTGTGCGAAGTGCAAGGCGCGCATCGTGGTCCCCGGCGACGTCGCGGGTGGCACCGGCGACGTCATCGACCTCGCGGATCTGCCCGCGCCGCGCCGCCCGTCGCCGGCCGGCGTGCCCGGCGGCCGCGTCGAGGCCGTCGATCTGCCCGCGCCCAAGGGCCCGTCGCCGTCGGCGATCGTCGACCTGCCCGCGCCCAAGGCGGTGCCCAAGCCGCGGGAGCCCGAGCCGTTCACGCTCGACGGCGTCGACCTGGTCGCGCCGGTCGGCCCCTCGCCGCGCGGCGCGCCACCCCCGGCCGCCAAGGCCACCGCGCCGGGGCCGTTCACCGACCTGCCCGCGCCCAAGGGCCCGTCGCCGTCGGCGATCGTCGACCTGCCCGCGCCCAAGGGCCCATCGGCCGGCATCGTCGACCTACCCGCGCCCAAGGGGCCGCCGCCGATCAGCGACCTGCCGATGCCCAAGGGGCCGCCGGCGATCAGCGACCTGCCGATGCCCAAGGGGCCGCCGGCGATCAGCGATCTGCCGACGCCGAAGCGCGCGAGCGGCAACGACCTGTTCGCCGACCTGCCGGCGCCCAAGGGGCCGACGATCGGTGACCTGCCGGCGCCGAAGCGCCCCGCCGCCGCGCCACCGCCGCCCGATCCCAAGCGCACCGTCGGCGGCATGCCACCGACGATCCCGCCGGCGCGCCCGCACGCGAACGACGCGCCGCTGCCCGCGCCCAAGGGCTTCTTCGACGACCTCCCCGGCCCGGCCACCGGCAAGGGCGGCGTCGATCTGCCCGCGCCCAAGGGCTTCTTCGACGACCTCCCCGGCCCGGCGACCCCGCGGGGCCCCGACCTGCCCGCGCCCAAGGGCTTCTTCGACGACCTCCCCGGCCCGGCCACCGGCAAGGGCGGCGTCGATCTGCCCGCGCCCAAGGGCTTCTTCGACGACCTCCCCGGCCCGGCGACCAACCCGCCGGCCGCGCGCGTCGAGCCGCCATCCCCCGGCGGCATGTTCGACGATCTGCCGCCGGCCAAGAGCCCGGCGCCGGCGATCGGCCTGTTCGACGACCTGCCGCCGCCCAGCGTGCCGCGCGCCGATCGCTTCCCGGCGCCGCCGCCGAGCGTCGCGCCGGGGGCCGCCCTCGAGGGGATCGACCTGCCGCCGGCCTCGGGCGGCTCGGGGATGATCGAGCTCGAGCCGACCAACGCCAGCGCCCGCAGCGTGCCGGCGACGCCGCGCGCGCACGCGCCGTCGGAGCCGCCGCCCGCGCTCGAGCTCGGCGACGGCGATCCGCTCGGCCTCGACCTGCCCAGCTCGCCGGCCGCCGCCGCCGCGGCCGGGCGCGGGGTCGTCTCGTTCAAGGCCGGCGCCGCCACCTCGCCGGGCAGCGCGGACAGCCGCGGGCCGGCCGCGAACACCGGCGACATCGACCTCGCGGTGCCGCGCCGCGACGCGCCCGCGCAGCCCAAGGCGCGCGCCGCGCCCAAGGAGGGGCCGGCCAAGCGCGGGTTGTCGCCGCGCGCCGCCAAGCTGGTGCTCGCGGCGGTGCTCGGCGTCGGCGCGGTCGGCGCCGGCGGCTTCTTCATGTACAAGCGGTGGGACGCGCAGAAGACCCGCGCCGCCGATCTCGATCGCAACCTGAAGGCCGCGCGCAAGGCGCTGCTCGCGAACGACGACAGCCACTGGCGGCGCGCCGCCCGCGCGGCGAACGACGTGCTGGCGCTCGACAAGCGCCACGCCGAGGCGCTGGGCATCGCGGCCCAGGCCGCGCTGGTCGGGTACGTCGAGGAGGGCACCCAGGCCGAGTCCCGGCTCGCCAACGGCCGGCGGCTGATCGAGACCGCGACGACCAACGGCGCCCACCACCCGGCGGTCGACAAGGCCGCCGCGGTGCGCGACGTCATCGAGGGCGACTACACCGGCGCGATCGCCGCGCTGACCCCGCTGGCCGCGCGCGGCGACGCCGACGCGCAGCTGTACCTGGGCTGGGCCCAGGCCGGCGCCCAGGAGTGGGCCGCCGCGCAGCAGGCGTTCACCGCCGCGCTGACCGCGCGGCCGGTGCCCGCGACCTACGGGTTGGCGCAGGCGCAGCAGGCCGCCGGCGACGTCGCCGCGGCCCACGCCAGCTACCTGAAGGTGATCGAGCTGGCGCCCGAGCACGTCGGCGCGCTGGTCGGCGAGGCGCTGACCGCGCCCACCACCGATCTGGGCAAGCGCGAGACGGCGCTCCTGGCGATCCTGCAGCGCACCGGCATCGACAAGGCCGACCCGCGCGCGGTCGTGCTCGCGTGGACCAAGGCCGGCGACGAGGCGCGCCGCGGCGGTCGCCTCGACGCGGCCCGCGATCGCTACCGCAAGGCGCTGGCGATCCTCCCCGGCGATCGCGGCGTGCTGGTGTCGCTGGCCGCGACCGAGCTGGCCGACGGCAAGATCGACGCCGCCGCCGAGGCCGCCGACAAGGCGCTGGCGCTGGCGCCCGACGACGTCGACGCCGGCCTGACCGCCGCCGAGATCGACCTGCGCCGCAACAAGATCGCCGAGGCCGCGGCCCGGCTGGCGGCGCTGCGCGCGCGCAAGCCGCCGATCACCGCGCCGGCGATGCTGGGCCGCCTCGACATGATCGACGGCCACCGGCTGGAGGCCGAGAAGAACCCCGCCGCGGCGCTGGCCGCGTACGAGCGCGCCGCCACCGCGCTGGGCGCCGGCGACATCGCCCCGACGATCGCCGCGGCGACGATCCTCGGCCACATGGCCGACGCGGCCAAGACTCCCGAGGAGGCGGCCGCGCTGCGCGCGCGGGCCGACGCCAAGCTGACGACGATCGCCGCCGCGGCGACCAGCGACGCCGGCGTCGCGATCGCGCTCGGTGTCGCGTATCTGTCGGCCGGCGCGGCGCCCCAGGCCGAGCGCTGGCTGCGCAGCGCGATCGAGCAGCGGCCCGCCGAGGTCGAGGCCCACTACCAGCTGGCCGAGGCGCTGCGCCGCCAGGGCAAGCAGGACGAGGCGGTGGCGACGCTGGTGAAGGCGTTCGAGCTCGACCCGAGCCGCATCGACCTCGGCGTCGAGCTGGCCCGCGGGTTCGAGGCCGCCCACCGCGACGCCGACGCCGCCGAGCTGTACCGCAAGCTGCTGCGGCTGGCCGACGTCACCGTCGAGACCAAGATCCGCGCCGGCCGGTTCTTCGCGCGCACCGGCGACATCGCCGCCGCCCGCGCGCTCGGCGACGAGCTGCTCGCGGTCACGCCCGACGACCCCACCGGCCTGTTCCTCAAGGGCGAGGGCCTGCTCCTCGACAAGCGCTTCAGCGAGGCGCGGCGGATGATGCAGGAGGCCACCAGCCGCAACCCCGACGCCCAGTTCCTCGACGGCCTCGGCCGCGTCAGCGAGAAGTTCTCGGGCCAGACCGGCGACACCGCGGTCCGCGACGAGGCGCTGCGCGCCTACGACCAGGCCGCGTCGCTCGACGAGTCGATCGTCAACGCCTGGGCCGGCGCCGGCCGGATCCGGCTGGCCCGCGGCGAGTACGACAAGGCGATCACCGCCTTCAAGAAGGCGCTCGAGAAGGATCCCGGCAACCCCGACCTGCCGTACGGCCTGGGCATGGCCTACGTCGAGCTCGAGGACCGCGCCAACGCGGTCGCGTGGCTGACCAAGGCGGTCGCCGCCCAGCCGCGCGCCGACGCCTACTACAAGCTCGGCGAGCTGTACTACGAGGGCGATCGCGCCGCGCAGGCCGCCAGCGCCCTCGAGCGCGCCACCGCGCTGGCGACCACCGACGAGCGCAAGGACGGCGTGACCGTGCCGTGGCTGACCGACGCGCTGTGGCTGCTCGGCACCGTCCAGCAGGTGATGCACAACGACGGCGCCACGATCCGCGCGTGGGAGGCGTACCTGGCCCGCAACCCGAAGAACCAGGCCCAGGCCGAGGAGGTGCGTCGCTACCTCACGGCCCGCGGTCGGTAGTACCCTCGCGGGCGTGCCGCCCATCCTCGACCGCCTGCGCGCCCGCGCCAGCGACGCGCGCTTCGCCCTCGACGTCCTGCGCAAGTCGGGGATGGTGCGGGCGTTCCGGCCCACCGCGCTGCCCGGCTTCGCCGCCGCCGCGCGCCTGACCAAGCCCGGGCCGCACCTGGCGACCTTGCTGCACGCGCGGATGCACCCCGACAAGGAGTGCGTCATCGACGGCGACCGCCGCTACACGTGGCGGACGTTCGATCAGGCGGTGAACCAGCTGGCCCACGCGATCGCCGCGCGCGGCGGCGCGGCGGCGCCGGTGGCGTGCATGCTGGGCAACGGCGCCGACTACCTGATCGCGCAGCAGGCGCTGGCCCGGGTCGGCGCGGTGGTCGTGCAGATCGGCTACCGCTCGAAGCCGGCCGAGGTGGCGTACATCCTCGGCAACGCCGAGCCGGCGGCGGCGATCGTCGGCGCGCCGTACGCCGAGACCTTCGCCGAGGCGATGCGCCTGGCCGGCAGCCGCTGCCAGGTGATCGTCGCCGGCGCCACCGCCGCGCCGCCGGTGGGCGAGCCCTGGGACGACGCGATCGCCGGGCAGCCCGGCGACCTGCCGCCGACCGCGCGCGGCGGCGACGGCGGCGGCGTGATCGTCTACACCTCGGGCACGACCGGCAAGCCCAAGGGCGCGACCCGAAGCTGGAAGCAGACCGGCTTCGACGCGGTCGCCGACATGATCGCGCGGGTCGGCATGAACCACGACGACCGCCACCTGGTCGTGTGCCCGCTGTACCACTCGGCGGCGCCGGCGTTCGTCGCGATCACGATGTCGCTGGGCGCGACGTCGGTGCTGATGAACCACTTCGATCCCGAGGCGTGCCTGGCGCTGATCGAGCGCGAGCGGGTGACCTCGACGCTGATGGTGCCGACGATGCTGGTGCGCATCACCGCGCTGCCGGCGGCGGTGCGGCGCCGCTACGACACCTCGTCCTTGCGCTGGATCATGAGCGGGGCCGCGCCGCTGGCCACCGAGACCGCGCGCCAGGTCGAGGCGCAGTTCGGGCCGGTCCTGTGGAACTTCTACGGGGCCACCGAGACCGGGCTGGTGACGCTGGCCGGCCCCGGCGAGCACACCGCGCGGCCCGGCACCGTCGGGCGCGCGATGCGTGGCAACCAGATCCGCCTGCTCGACGACGCCGGCGCCGAGGTGCCGCTGGGCCAGGTCGGCGAGGTCTACGTGCGCAACTCGATGCTGATCGGCGGCTACCACAAGAACCGCGACGCCACCGACAAGTCGATCAAGGACGGCTTCTTCTCGGTCGGCGACCTCGGCCGGCTCGACGCCGACGGCTACCTGTACATGGAGTCGCGCAAGCACGACATGGTGATCTCGGGCGGCGTGAACATCTACCCGCGCGAGATCGAGGACCACCTGCACACCCACCCGGCGATCCTCGACGTCGCGGTGGTTGGCGTGCCGGATCCCGAGTGGGGCGAGACGCTGCGCGCCTACGTCGTCGTGCGCCCGGGCCAGGCGATCACCGCCGACGAGGTCGCCGACTACTGCCGGCGCGAGCTGGCCGACTACAAGCGGCCGCGGCAGGTGGTGTTCCTCGACGAGCTGCCCCGCAACCCGACCGGCAAGATCCTCAAGCGCGAGCTGCGCGATCGCCCGCTGTGACCGCGTCCTGGCCCTTCGTCGTCGGCACCGCCGGCCACATCGACCACGGCAAGACCGCGCTGGTCCACGCGCTGACCGGCATCGACACCGATCGGCTGGCGGTCGAGAAGGCCCGCGGCATCACCACCGAGCTCGGCTTCGCGCACCTCGACCTGCCGGGCGGCGCGCGGGTCGCGGTGGTCGACGTGCCGGGCCACGAGCGCTTCATCCGCTCGATGGTGGCCGGCGCCACCGGCCTCGATCTGGTGCTGCTGGTGGTGGCGGCCGACGAGGGCGTGATGCCGCAGACCCGCGAGCACCTCGACGTGTGCCAGCTGCTCGGCGTGCGCCGCGGCCTGGTGGTCATCACCAAGCGCGACCTGGTCGACGACGAGTGGCTGGCGATGCTCGACGACGAGCTGGCCGCCGCGTTCGCGGGGACGTTCCTCGCCGACGCGCCGCGGCTGGCGGTCTCGGCCCGCACCGGCGCGGGGCTGCCGGCGCTGGTCGCGGCGATCGAGCAGGCGCTGGCCGGGCTGCCGCCGCGGCCGGGCACCGGCCTGCTGCGCGTGCCGGTCGATCGGGTGTTCACGCTGCGCGGCTTCGGCACGGTGGTCACCGGCACGATCACCAGCGGCGCGGTGGCGGTCGGCGACGAGGTCGAGGTCTACCCGCGGCGGCTGGCGACCCGCGTGCGCGGGCTGCACGTCCACGGCGTCGCGGTCGAACGCGCCACCGCCGGCCAGCGCGCGGCGATCAACCTGCACGGCGTCGCCACCGACGACGTGGCCCGCGGCGACGTGGTCGGCCACGCCGGCGCGCTGGCCCCGAGCCACCTGCTCGACGTGCGGCTGCGCCACGTCGCGGCGGCCACCGCGCCGCTGCCGCCGCGCAGCAAGGTGCTGGTCCACCACGGCACCGCGCAGGTGCTGGCGACGCTGGTGATCGCCGGCCCGCCGGTGCCGCCCGGCGGCGAGGCGGTCGCGCAGCTGCGCATCGATCGCGCGACGCCGCTGGCCGCGCTGCCCGGCGATCGCTTCCTGCTGCGCGGCTTCACGCCGCTGGCCAACCACGGCACGACGCTGGGCGGCGGCGAGATCGTGCGGGTCCACGCGCCCAAGCTGCGCGGCGCCGGGCGCGCCGACGAGCACGCCGCGGTGATCGCGCGGTTCGCCGCGGCCCGCGCCGCCGATCGGGTCGCGCTCGAGCTGCGGGCCTGCGCCGCGGCGGTGCCGTCGCGCCTCGTGCTGGCGCAGCGCATCGGCGTCGCCGGCGCCGAGCTCGACGCGATCCTGGCCGGCCTGCTCGAGCGCGGCGAGCTGCTGGGCAGCGGCGACGACCTGCTGCACGTCGAGACGGTGGCCGCGCTCGAGCGCACGATCGCGGCGCGGCTGGCGGCGGCGCCCGACGGGGTCGTCGCCCGCGAGGAGCTGCGGCAGCGGCTGCCGGCGGCGCTGTCGGTGCGCGGCTTCGAGCTGGTGATCGGCGAGCTGATCCGCCGCGGCGCGATCACCGCCGACGCCGACGTCATCCGCAAGGCCGCCGCGCCGCGCCCGCGGCTCACCGGCGCCGACGCGACGCTGCACGAGCAGTTCCGCGGCTGGGGCCTCGAGGTGCCGCGGCCCAAGGAGATCGCCGAGGCGCTGCGGCAGACCGAGGCCCAGCTCAAGCCGGCGCTCGACCGGCTGGTCGCGGCCAAGCTGATCGTCAAGATCAAGCCCGACTACTACGCCGACGTCGACGCGGTGGCGGCGCTCAAGGCCCGGCTGCTGGCGTACCTCGAGGCCCACCGCGAGATCACCCCGCAGGCGTGGAAGGACGTGTGCGGCACGACCCGCAAGTACTCCATCCCGCTCGCCGAGCACTTCGACGCCGAGAAGGTGACCCTGCGGATCGGCGATCTGCGGCGCAAGCGCTGACCGCGGACTCGTGCGTTACTGTGTGGCGATGCTCCGCGCCCTGCCCCTCGCGCTCGCCGCCGTCGCCGCCACCGCCGCGTGCAAGTCGAAGTCCGCCGCGCCGCCCGCACCACCGCCGCCCCAGGCCCTCGACGCCGCGGCCACGCCGCCCGCCGTCGACGCCGACGTGCCCGAGCCGACCAGCGGCGCCGACGAGCCGACGCTGCGCGCGGGCAAGCGCACCGGGCTGGCCAGCCCGACCGAGCTGCCCGAGGTCGCCACCGAGGAGTTCGTGACCGCGCTGCTGGCCGGGACCCAGCCGTGGACCCGCGTCATCGACCGCAAGTTCGGCGTGGTCGAGCTGCGCACCCTCGACGACGCCGGCAAGCCGGTGCCGGCGGTGATGGGCCGGCAGTGCGGCGCCACCCTCGATCCGGCGCTGGCCCGCCTGGGCAAGGTCGCCTCGACGGCGCTGGCCGACGCCGCGCTCGGCTACCAGCTCGTCTGCGACAACAGCGGCCTCGCGCCGGCGGCCGGCATCCCCGTCGCGACCTGCGCGATCGACGCCGACGCCGACGGCGCGCTCGGCTTCGACCTGCTGTTCGTCCCCGACGCCACGCTCGGCCTGCGCCTCGTCGGCGTCACGCTGCTCGACGCCACCCCGCCGCCGACGGCGATCGCCGACTCCTTCGACGAGGAGCTGGGCCGCGTCGACGCGCGCTGCCCGTGAACGGGCGTCTCAGAAGTAGTAGCCCGCCGTCGTCCCGAAGAACGGGATCGTGCGGAGCCCGCCCTCGATGTTGATGAAGATCTCGTCGGTCGGCTTGATCTGCAGGCCGACGATCGCGTTCACGACCAGCATCACCGGCGGCAGGTCGTACGGCGTCGAGCGGTTGGTCGCGGTCGGGCTCTCCATGCACGTGTCCTGCGCCGCGGTCATGCAGCGGTAGTCGGTGCGCAGGATGTCGCCGGTGAGCACGCCGATGCCGGCGCCGCCGCCGTAGCGGACCGACAGCTGCGGGATGATCTCGGTGTGATAGAGGAACGACAGCTCGGCGGTGACCCAGCCGAAGCCGTCGAACTCGACGTAGTCGACCTCGTCGGTGGGGATCGTGTCGCCGTTCTCGATCCAGATGCCCTTCTCGATCGAGATCTTCTCGTACTCGAGGCCCAGCTGGACCTCGAACTGCCCCTTGCGGCGCGCCACCTCGAGGCCGAAGCCCACGTTCGAGGCGCCGGCCGGAGCCTGCTTGACGAAGATCTCGATCAGGCTCTGCGGCACGCGCACGTTGCGCAGCCGGAAGCCGAGGCCGATGTTGGTCTTCTCGGCGCCGACCGTCGCGGCGGTGGCCGTCGGGGTCGGCGAGCTCGAGTCGTCATCGAGGGCCGCCTGGGCCTGCGCGGTGGCGGCGCCGGCGCAGACCGCCAGGAGGGTTGCGGCGATGGTCACGGTACGTCGGCAAGCTAGGTCGAGTCGCATGTCTTCCTCCGGCAAGCGCGTGGCATTATATAGAGGTCCAGCACGCCCGCGCAGCGCGCGGCCGCCCAAACATGGCCCGATCCGCATCCAACCGGCCGCCCATAGGTCCGCCTCGGTGGATCGCTGGGGTCGTCATGGCCATCGGTGCGCTCGGCTGCGGCGGCGGCGGGGCCGACGTCGGCGAGAGCTGCGCGACGGTAGCCGATTGCGCCAGCGGCCTACAGTGCCTGGATCACATCTGTCGCCCCGGCTGCCTGGCCAACATCGACTGCGGCGACGGCCGGGTGTGTGAGTCCCACACCTGCAGGCTGGTCGAGACCAACATCGGCGACAGCTGCAACGCCGAGGCGGACTGCGGCCCCGGCCAGTCGTGCCGGCTGCCGATCGACGCGTTCGTCGCCGGCGACGGGACCTGCCAGCCCGAGGGCGCCGCCGGCGGCGTCGTCGGCGCGACCTGCCAGGTCGACACCGACTGCCGCGTCGGAGCGTGCGCGCTGGGGCGGTGCACCGAGCTGTGCGAGGTCGACAGCGAGTGCCTGCGCGGCTTCCAGTGCGTCGGCATCCCGCGGGTGTCGTCGGACGCCAGCTCGTTCCTCGGCGGCTACTACGGCTGCCTGCCCACGCGCGCCACGCTCACCTTCGAGGTGCCGCTGCGGCCCCAGCTCAGCCAGCCGCTGATCATCCCGGTGGTCAACAACGCGACGTCGCTGGTGCTGGTCGCCGAGGCGGCGCAGGCCGACGAGCGCATCGGCGTCACCGCGGTCACCGATCCCGAGAACACGTCGATCTTCACCGCGCCGACGACGCTCGCCGAGTACTTCGCCGGCGCGCTGCGCCACAAGCCGCTGGCCGGCGTCGCCGTGCTGCAGATCCCGTCGACGTCGGCGGTGGCGCTGCGGGCCGGCGTCTACTCGATGACGATCACCAGCTCCGCCGATCGGCCGCAGGTCACGCTCGAGGGGCGCCGGGTGCGGGTGGTCGAGAAGCTCGGCCCCGGGGCCACCCTCGACCTGCACTTCCACTTCGCCGACCTGACCGATCACCCGTGCCTGCCCGGCGCCCCGGCGCTGAGCCCGACGACGGCGCCGGTCGATCCACAGTTCCAGACCGTGTTCCTGCAGCGCCTGCGCGACATCTTCGCCGCCGCCAACATCGCGATCGGCACGGTGACCTACGAGGCCACCACCGCGCCGGTCGAGCTCGAGGGGCTGGCCAGCGAGCGCGCCGGCGAGCTGTTCGCGACCGCCGACGACGAGCGCGGCGTCTCGGTGTTCTTCGTCCGCACGATCATGCCGGCCGGGCTCGAGACCATCGTCGGCGGCACGCCGGGCGCGCCGCTGCCGCGGACCGGCGCCTCGGGCGTCGCGATCGCCGCCACCGCGCTGTGCAACAACACCGACCCGGCCCACCGCGACGATCCGGCGTGGGACCGGCTGGCGCGCACGACCGCCCACGCCATCGCCCGGCACCTCGGGCTGTACCGCAACCGCGAGCCCGAGCCCGAGGGCGCCGACGACCCGCTGCTCGACAGCCCGACCTCCGACGACAACCTGATGTACTGGGGCGAGGACGGCGGCACCTCGCTGTCGACCGAACAGCGCCAGATCCTGCGCGCCAGCCCGGTGCTGCGGTGAGGATCGACCGCGCGCTCCTGGCGCTGACCGCGCTGCTCGCGACGGCGCCCGCCGCCGACGGCAACGTCCTGGCGCGCACGCGGCTCGAGCAGATCCTGTCGGGGTTCGACTACCTGCCCAGCCGCGCCGCCCTCGAGCAGGCCCTCGCCGGCGACCTGTCGCAGCTGCTGGTGGTGGTCAACTCGAGCGACCCCGCGGTGACGGTCGGCATGCGCGCCCGGGCCTACCGCGCCCTCGGCCAGTTCCCCGACAACATCGCCCGCGCCGCGCTCACCTCGGCGGTGGTGGCGTTCCGCGACAGCGACGACCGCCTCGAGCGCATCTACCTGATGGCGGCGATCGAGGGGCTCGGCGAGAACGGCGGCACCGACGCCGTGCCGGCGCTGGCGGCCAACCTCACCAGCGAGCTGCGCGACGTACGCGCCGCGGCGGCGCTGGCCCTGGCCGCGACCTCGTCGCCGGCGGCCTGCTCGCCGCTGCGGGTCCAGAACACCCGCGAGACCAACCCGCAGGTGAAGGCGGCGCTGCAGACCGCCCTGGACCGCATCGACCCGCTGTGCCTGACCGGCGGCCGCTGAGTTCCAGGGGGCTCGTCGCCCCCCGCCCCTACCGCCAGGCGGCGATAGCCATTGCCCCCGTCCGTAGGCGACCGTAGAATACAAGGTGGTCCGGGTGCGCCCGTCGCACCCGACCTTGCATGTCGGCATCGCGTCAGCCTCCGCCTCGCGCTCCGTCGTCGTCCACCGTCGGCGGGCGGTCGCGATCCGGCCCGGAGCCGACCGAGTCGCTGGCCCCGGGCGACGACGACTGGGACGGCGCGCCGCCCGAGCTGCCGATGGGCACCCGCGACGAGCGCCCGCGGTCGATCAACACCCGCATCGACAGCCCTGCCGCCAAGGTGCGCACCCCCGCCACCCGGCCGCCGCCGGTGCCGCGCGCCGCCGATCGCTCCGACGAGCGGGTCGGCCAGACGCTGGGCGTCTACCGGCTGCTCGAGCTGATCGGCAAGGGCGGCATGGGCTTCGTCTACCGGGCCGAGCACGTGCGCCTGGGCCGCGAGGTCGCGCTCAAGCTCCTGCGCACCGACTACGCCAAGCGGCGTGACGCGGTGAGCCGGTTCTTCCAGGAGGCGCGCACCGTCAACCGCGTGCGCCACCGCAACATCGTCGACGTCACCGACTTCATCGAGCTCGAGGACGGCACGACCTTCATCATCATGGAGCTCTTGCGCGGCAAGAGCCTGGGCGCCTGGTCGCGCAACGGCTTCGAGCTGCCGCGCGCGCTGGCCGCGCTGATCCAGATCTGTGACGGCCTGGCCGCCGCCCACGCGGTCGGGGTGATCCACCGCGACCTCAAGCCCGACAACATCGTGCTGGTGCCGACGCCCGACGGCGCCGAGCTGGTCAAGCTGCTGGACTTCGGTGTCGCCAAGCTGCTCAACCGCGACGACGAGGACATCGGCCTCGAGACCGCGGCCGGCTCGGTGATCGGCACTCCGGCCTACATGTCGCCCGAGCAGGCGGGCGGGCTCGCCGTCGATCACCGCGCCGACATCTACTCGCTGGGCGCGATCATGTACGAGCTGTTCTGCGGCCAGCCGCTGTTCCGCGGCCGCTCGTTCGGCGAGTACGTGCGCAAGCACCTCAACGAGCAGCCCACGCCGCCGCGCGAGACGCCGGGCGGGGCCACGCTCGACCCGCGGCTCGAGGGCGTGCTGCTGCGCTGCCTGCAGAAGGATCCCGGCCTGCGCTACCCGACGGCGCAGGCGCTGCGCGACGACCTGATGCACCTGCTGGCCGCGATCGAGACCCGGCCCCACGACCTGATCGGCCTGGCGGACAGCGCGCGCGAGTCGGGCCGCAGCTCCAACATCATGCCGGTCGCCGGCTACGCGACGATGATGGCGATGGGCGGCGGCCTGGCGCCGGGGCAGGCCACGCCGTACCCCGGCCCCGGCGCGTGGACCCAGCCGCCGCCGCCGCGCCGCTCGCGCTGGCTGTGGGCCGCCGGCGCCGCCGCCGCGCTGGGCGCGATCGTCGCGGGCGGGCTGATCGCCGCGTCGCGCTCGTCGTCCACGCCGCCGCCCGCCGCGCCCGCGCCGGCGCCGGTCGCCAGCGCCCCCGCGGTCACCCCGATGACCGGCCAGGCGCCCACGACGCGGGTGCGGGTGCGGGTCGACGCCCCCGCCGGCGCCCACGTCGAGGCGGCCGGCGCCGCGGTCGCGCTGTGCGACACGCCGTGCGTGCTGGAGATCGATCCCGCCGACGGCGGCTCGACCGTGCGCCGCGACTTCGTCGTGCGCCAGGACGGCTTCGTCGACGCGCCGTTCACGATCGACCTGGGCAAGCCGCCGCCGTCGGTCGAGATCTCGCTCGAGCAGATCATCATGCCCGACCCGACGCCGATCGAGGTCGACCCGCCCGGCGAGGCGACCAGCGGTCGTCGGGACGGCCGCCGCGATCGGCCGCGCGAGACCGGCCGCGAGCCGGCCAAGGTCACGCCGCCGCCGCCGCCACCACCGGTCGATCCCGGCCCGGGCAGCGCGGCGCCGACCGGCGGCTCGGGCGCTGGCTCGGGCTCGGCCAAGAAGCCCAAGGACACCAAGGTCGATCCGACCGTGACGATCGACCCGTTCGCGGGGGGCGGATGAGCCGACGGGTCGCCGTCGGGGTGTGCGCCCTGATCGCGCTGGTGCTCGGGGTGAGCGTGGGCGTGGGCATCGGCTCCGCGCGCGCCGACGACGCCGCCACGCGCGACGCCAAGAAGCACTACGCGAAGGGCGACAAGCTGTTCGCGCTGGGCAAGTTCGATCAGGCGCTGGCCGAGTTCGAGGCCGCCTACGAGGCCAAGCCCCTGCCCAAGCTCTTGTTCAACATCGGCCAGGCGCACCGCAACCTCGACCACTACGACCAGGCGATCTTCGCCTTCCGCAAGTACCTGCGCGAGGTGCCCGACGCCGACAACCGCGAGGCCGTCGAGAAGCTGATCGACGACCTCGAGGCGCGGCAGGCCGCGGCCGAGGAGCGCGAGCGCGAGCGCCAGGCCGAGCTCGACCGCGAGCGCGAGCGCGAGCTGGCCCGCCAGCGCGCGGCGCGCGGCAGCGACAAACCGATCTACACTCGCTGGTGGTTCTGGGGCGGCATCGCCGCCGTCGCCGGCGCTGGCGCAGGTGGCTACTTCCTCCTGCGCGACGACGGCCTCCCGTCCACCGATCTCGGCAACGTCGTCTTCGACTAGCCGAGCGACAGCGCGGCTACTCTCTGGGTCCAAGCGGTTACAGTCTCCTAGCTCGCCTGGTTATCGTGCGCTCGCCTCGTTCGCTCCCCTGGCTCTGGGGTCCCGCCGCCGTCGTGGCCGGGGCGCTGGCGGGCGCGTGCGGCAACGACGAGCCGGTGATCGTCGTGCACCTGCAGGCGCGGCCGGCGGTCACCAACGTGACCGAGCTGGCGGTCGTGCTGGCCAACGATAGCTCGACGCAGAGCGAGACCTTCGCGGTGTCGGGGCGGTCGTTCCCGATGTCGTTCAGCGTCCAGACCCCGGGCCGCACCGGCGACCTGTCGATCGACGTGGTGGCCAAGGACGGCGGCGGCCTGGCCCGCGGCGTCGGCCAGCTGGTCGTGCCGATCACCGACAGCCGCGTCGACGCCGACCTCTTGCTCGAGCCCAACGACTTCGTCGTCAACACCACCTACGTCGGCAGCCAGGACCTGGCGTTCCGGATCGACGGCGGCGGCCGGCAGCTCGCGGTCGGCAGCGACGGCGTGTTCACGATCGGCTGGTCGGATACCTGCCAGATGGTCGGGCGCTGCGACGTGTTCGGCCGCCGCTACGACGCCACCGGCACCGCGGTGACCACCGGCATCGCCGCCGGCACCGGGCAGTTCAACATCAACCAGACCGACGGCGAGACCGGGTACGAGCCGTCGATGGTGACCGATCGCAACGGCACCACGCTGGCGGCGTGGACCACCTTCGGCGACCTGTTCGCGGTGGTGATCGACGCCGCCGGCAACCACGTCACGCCGATCGAGACCCAGGTGACGACGGCGACCTCGCCGGGCACGCCGGCGGTCGCGGTGTTCCCTGACGGCCGCTTCGTCGTGGCCTGGACCGACACCGGCGCGATGCCCGGCCAGACCGTGGTCAAGGCGCGGTTCCTGTCGGCCACCGGCCAGCCGATCAACAACCCGATCACCAACACCCCCGATCCGTTCACCGTCTCGACGACGACGCGCACCGACGACGAGACGCCCGCGGTCGTGGCCCTCGGCAACGGCTCGGCGCTGGCGTTCGCGTGGCGGGTCGGCAGCGACATCCGTGGCCGGCTGTACGGCACCACCGGCGCCGCCCTGAGCCCGACCGATCTGCTGGCCGCCAGCCACCCCGGCGACGGCCTCGGCCCGCCGCAGCTGGCCCGGCTCGGCAACGACCTGGTCATGCTCTACCGCCACCAGACCATCAGCGGCGCCGCCGATCACGGCGAGCTGATCTTGCGCCGCTACACCGCCGCCGGCGCCGGCGTCGGCGCCGCGGTGATCGTCACCAACGACTCCGAGTCCGGCCCCGCCGCCCTCGCCATCGACGGCACCGACGTCGGCGTCGCCTGGTCGGCGTGCAACGAGGGCAGCGACGGCGCCGGCTGCGGCATCCGCTTCCGCCGCTACGACGGCGACCTCGCCCCCGTCGGCGACGCCCAGCCCGTCAACTCCACCACCGCCGGCGATCAGGAAGACCCGTCGATCGGCTGGCTCCCCGATCGCTCGGTCGCCGTCACCTGGAGCGACGGCAGCGCCACCGATCCCGACCGCGACATGACCGCGGTCCGCGCGCGGATCATCTACCCGGCCGCGCCGTAGGCGATCACGACCGCGGCGCGTCGTCGACGTCGAGCGGCCCGCCCGCGGTGCGCCAGCCGCGCGCGAGCAACGCCGTGCGCGGCGCCGCCGTCGGGCGACCGGCCTTGGCCAGGGCGCGCAGCCACGCGACGTCGGTGCGGGCCGCGGCCTTCCAGCCATCGAACCACAGCCCGCTCGAGTGAGGATCGATCGCGCCGGGCTTGAGCCGGGCGCCGCCGGCGCTGATGGGGCGCCGGGCGCCGAGCAAGACATCGCGGATCGCGTCGCGCACCGCCGCCGCCGTGCGCAGCGGCCGCGCCTGGTAGCGCTGCGCGAACAGCTTGCCGCGGCGCCCCAGCTGCGCGTTGATGGCTCGCGCGAGCCGGATGCTCAGCCCCTGCATGCCGCGCGTGAGCGCCTGCGTGCCGGACGCCTCGACGACGAAGCGCAGCTGATCGCCGAACACGCCGTAGTGCACGACGCGGAAGTCGGCGCAGTGCCCGGCCTCGATCGCGGCCCACACCGCCCGCGCGACCGCCGCCGTGCGCAGCGTCGGCGCGTCGGCCGCCAGCTTCACCGTGACGTACACCGGCGTCGCCCCCGCGAACCGCGCGCGCGGCAGGTGCGGATCCGACCCCGGCCGCTTCTTCCGCCCCGCGCCCGGCCGCCAGCCGCCGTGGCCGGTCGGCCGCCGCGCGTGCATGGCTGGTGTCGGCGGCGGCATCTCGGCTCGGGCATCTGTAGCGCCGGCGGGTCATCGCCGTCAACGCGGCGCCGATCGGTCTGCGCTCAGTGCGCGACGTGATCGACCGTCGTGGTCGTCCACACCGCGCGGGCGGTAGTGGGGCACGGGCGTAGGCGGTACTCGCGTGCCAGCGACACCAGCGCGATGCCCTCGACCCAGGTCAGCCAGCGGCCGCCGAGGCTCGCCCGCATCAGCCGCAGGTGATCGACGCACGCCGCGCCGCTGCGGGTCCACGTCGCCTCCGACGGCCCGGGCGCGAGGTCGCGCGCGGGCCCGCCGTAGAAGCGCCGCGCGTCCCAGCGCTCCCAGCGCACCGCCATGCCGGGCCTGGTGAACGCGACGTCGCCGCCGTAGCGGGCGCCCAGCATCTTCAGCGTCGCGGTCGTGAGCCCGCCCGCGACGGCGCGCGACTCCCAGGGATCGATGCCGAGCAGCCGCATCTTGGCGATCGCCGAGCCAGCGCACGCGATCTGGAACCACTGCGGCCCGATCGCCGCCGACGAGCCGGTCTCGGTGTACGTCTCGCCGCTGACGATCAGCGCGTGGTCGGTGCCGACCTGCCACTGCTGGCCGACGGTGCCCTCGGGGTTCTCGTAGCGCAGGAACCCGACGGTGGGGCCGACCGGCACCGGCACCAGCCCGTCGGTCTGCCACTCCTCCATCCAGCCCGGCGTCTCCTGGCACAGCGGCGACGGCGTCACCGGCCCGAACGGCCGCGCGCCGTCGGGTGGCGGCTCGCCCGGCGCCGCGATCGCGCCGTTGGCGATGACCTCGAAGCGATACGTCGGCAACACCACCGCGCCCTCGACCTCCCAGGTCGACACCGTCTTGATCTCCGAGATGCGCACGCGCACGCGCATGGTCAGCGCCTTGTACGGCACGTCCATGTCGAACGCGGACCCGACCAGCGCCGCGTCGGCGCACACCTCGACCTTGTCGCGCACGCCCATGAGTCGCCCATCGACCGAGGTGAGCTTGATGTCGGTGCCGGTGCAGGTGCCGGTGCCCGACGGGATCAGCTCCGGCCGCAGCACGACCCGCTCGGCGTTGGCCTCGCCGGTAGTGCTGAGCCCGCGAACGAAGGTCCCCCAGAGGATCGGCGTGTTGCTACCGCAGCGGTAGTTGTTGCATGCGGCCTCGACGCTGCGAAGCCCGAGAACGGTGGACGCGAGGGCTGCGCTGAGCGCGGCTCCCCGCGTAATGAGACGTGCTGGCATGCGAGGTGCTCCCTGTGCGAGTCGGCGTGCGATCTTCACTCGGTCCTGGACACTGCAAGGCTGCGGCCACCAGTCGGCGCGGCGAGCTTACCCGGCGCGCGCGTGGTGTCGCCAATCCGGTGTCAACTGTCACCGCACGGGTGACACACGCGCGTGCGGCCCGCGGGCTACCATGGCGGGTGCGATGAGCGACGACGGCCGCCTCTCTCGCTCGACCGCCGCCTGGGATGGCGCCGCGAGCGATGCAAGATCGGCAGTCGGCGAGGCGCCGACCATCGATGGGCGCTCCCCCGCCGCGCGCGCGAACAGCGCCGCCACCATCGCCGATGGGCGGTACCAGATCCTGGGCGAGCTCGGTCGGGGAGGCATGGCGGTGGTCCATGCCGCGTTCGACCGCCAGCTCGGACGACGCGTGGCGCTCAAGCTGGTGCGGCCCGATCGGGTCGACGCCACCGGGCGCGCGCGCTTGCTGCGCGAGGCCCAGGCGATGGCGCGGCTGCACCACCGCAACGTGGTGCAGGTCTTCGACGCGGGCAGCGCCGGCGATCACGTGTTCGTCGCGATGGAGCTGGTCGATGGCGGCTCGTTGCATCGCTGGCTGGTGACCGCGCCGCGGTCGTGGCGGCAGATCGTCGAGCTGTTCGTCGGCGCCGGTCGAGGTCTGGCCGCCGCCCACGCCGCCGGTCTGGTGCACCGCGACTTCAAGCCCGACAACGTGCTCGTCGACGCCCACGGCGTGGCGCGCGTCGCCGACTTCGGGCTGGCGATCGCCGGCGCCGACCACGAGCCCACCGATGGGGCCGCGGGGGCGCTGGCCTCGGTCACCAGCACCGGCGTGCTCATCGGGACCCCTGCGTACATGGCGCCCGAGCAGCTCGACGGCGCGCCCGCCACCGCCGCCGCCGACCAGTTCGCGTTCTGCGTTGCTCTGCACCGCGCGCTGCATGGCATCGCACCGTTCGCGGGCGAGACGCCAAGCGCCCTGCGCGAGCGGATTGCCGCCGGGGCTCCGGACGAGAGTGACGCGGGGCACGCGTTGCCACGCTGGCTGCGCGCCGCAGTCGCGCGCGGGCTCGCGATCCGCCCTGCCGATCGGCACCCGTCGATGGACGCGCTGCTCGATGTGCTAGCTCGCCCACGCGGGTGGCGGAAGTGGCGCGTCCCGCTCATCGGCGGCGTCGCCGTCGTAGCGTCTGCCACGGCCATCGTGCTGGCGGCGAGCGCCCCGGCGCGGCCCGACCCCGCCGCCGCCTGCGACGGCGGGCGGGACGAACTCGCGGCGGTCTGGAGCCCGGCGCGCCAGGCCGCCGTCGTGCAGGGCCTCGATACCGCCTCTGCCGAGGTCCGCGACCTGGTGCTCGGGACGCTGAAGCGGCAGGCCCAGGCGTGGACCACCATGCACCGCCGTGCGTGCGTCGCGCACGCACGCGGCTCCGAGTCCGAGCAGACCCTGGACCGGCGCATGCGGTGCCTGCGGCAACGGCGCATCGAGCTGGATGCCGCGATCGACGCCATCATGGGGATCGATCGTGCCAATCGACGGCGCGCCGTGGACGTGACGGCGAACCTGGCGCCGATCGATGATTGCGGTGACCTGGAGCTCCTGGCGCGCGAGCTGCCACCACCCGCCAACCCGGAGGAGCGCCGGAGCTCAGACTCGTTGCGACACGAGCTGGCACGACTGGAGGCGGTGGATCGCACGGGCCGTTCGGAGTCGGCCCTTGCGGGGATCGATGCGCTCTTGCCGCGGATCCGCGAGGTCAACGACCCCGCGCTGCTGGTTGATGCGTTGCTGGTTCGCGGCCGGATCCTCCAGGTACGCATCGAGGTCGCCAAGGCCACGACGACGCTCGCGGAAGCTGAGCGAATCGCACTAGCGCACGGCGCGGTGCGAGCAGCGGTCGAGGCTGGCGCACGTCGGTTGTTCGTCGAAGCGATGGACGGGCAGCGGCTCGACGCCCTCTCCGCACAGGCCGAGCTGCTGGAACCCCTGGCGGAGAGCCTGACCGGCGACCACTTCGCGGTGCCACTCCTGCTCAACAACCTCGGCGCGATGCACATGGCCCGCGGCGACACGGCCAAGGCGCGCGGCTACTTCGAGCGCGCCAAGGCGCTGGTGGACGCTATCCCGGAGCCTCGCCTGGAGCTCCTCGGCGTCGATCGCAACCTTGCGCTGACGACTGGCGGCGCGGTCAGCGAGAGCCTCGCCGAGCAGACGCTAACTAAGCTGCGCCGCCGCCTGGGCGCCGACAGCCCAATGACGATCGATGCCGCGGCTGTCTCCCTTCACATGACCCGAGATCCGCGCGACGCGCTCGCGATCGCCGACGACTACATCGCTCGCACCACCGAGTTCCAGCCCGGCGCCATCGAGATCCGCCTCGACGAGGCGCGCTACGCTGCCTTCCTCGCGCTCGAGCTCGGCGACGCCGCCCGCGCGCGGACCTACCTCGAGCCGGCGGTCGCCTTCTCGATGGCCGGCGCCACGGAGCTCATCGTCGCCATCCACCAGCTCGCCGGCGCCGACCTGGCGCTGCTCGACGGACGGCTCGACGCGGCCAGCGATGCGTACACCGCGGCGAGCCGCGTGCTGCTCAGCTCCCCCAACTGGTGGGATCGCGAGTTCGGCGCAGCCGCGCTGGTCGGGCTGGCGACGATCGCGCGCCGCGGCGGCGACGACGCCACCGCCGCGAAGCAGCTCGATCGGGCGATCGCGATCTACGTCGAGGTCACCGGCAACGGCAACAACCAGGACCCGATGCGGCGGCTGGCGCGGGCGCGGCTCGAGCGGGCGGCGCTGGCGCGGGCCCACGGCGATGCGGCGCTGGCCGACCAGCTCGAGACCGCGGCGCTGGTCTACTACCGCTCGACCGAGTCGCCGGCCTACGCCGACGTGATCGCCCGCCACGGCCGCGAGCCCTCGCCCCCGCCCCCCGCGCCGTAACCCGCCTCGCCTCGCGAGCGTCGAAGCCGGCGTGCTGACCGAGCCTCCGCCCCTGGCGCTGAACGACGGCAACGTCGATCTCGCCACCCTCGATCGCTACGACGACGCGGCGCTGGACGAGCTGCCGTTCGGGGTGATCTGCCTGGACGCGAGCGGCACGATCCTCCGCTACAACCTGGCCGAGGCGCGGCTGGCGCGGCTCGATCGCAGCAAGGTGCTGGGCCGCGCGTTCTTCCGCGACATCGCGCCGTGCACGGCGACGCCTGAGTTCAAGGGGCGGTTCCTGCAGTTCACGACCAGCGCCGTACCGCGGGTCAGCTTCCCCTACGTGTTCGACTTCAAGTTCGGCGCGCAGGAGGTCGAGGTCGAGCTGGTGCGCTCCACCGATCCGCGCCGGTTCTACGTCTGCATCAACCGCCTCAAGTTCCGGCCGCCGCGGCCGGCGTTCGCCGACGTCGCGGCGCCGCGTCAGGCCGAGCTGGTGCCGGGCGAGGAGGCGCTGGGCATCCGCCGCGACGACGGCGAGCAGCGCGTCGTCGTGCTGCCGGTCGCCGCGCTGCGCGCGCTGCGGCTGACCTGGGACAAGATCGCGCCCCAAGGCTGGAGCCTGTTCGCGAGCGAGTGGGGCCTGCGCTGGGGGCGGCTGGCGGCGATCGACATCGACGCCGAGCTGCTCGAGACCCGCGACACGCGCCTGCCCGACTTGCCGATCGACGAGGCGATCGGCCTCATCCACCAGTACCTCGAGCAGGACGGCTGGGGCCAGGTGCGCATCGACGTCACCAGCCCGGCCGCGGTCGCGCGCGGCGTCGCGCTGATCACGATCGAGCGCTCGGCGCTGGCCGAGGCGTCGGGCGCCAGCAGCGAGCCGCGCTGCCAGCTGCTGGGCGGCGTGGTGCGCGCGCTCCTGGCCCACGCCGCCGGCCGCCCGCTGGCGATGCGCGAGGTGCGCTGCACCGCGCAGGGCCACGCGCGCTGCGAGCTGATCGCGATCTCGCAGCCGCGCCGCGAGGCGCTCGACCGGGCGCTGGCCGGCGCGTCCGACGTGCGCGGCGCGCTCGACGCGCTGGGCGCGGTGCGCGGCCAGGCCACCCGCGCCGGCGACGTGCTGGCCCGGCTGTTCTGAGCGCCCACCCCGGCGGGGTGACCGCGCCGGCGCGGCGACGATCGTACAATCGCGCGATGGACGAAGCCGGGTGGTGGGCTGCGTTGATGCCGTGCGTGCTCGACGAGCTGGCCCACGTCGTCGACGTCACCGCGGCGCTGCTGCGGGTCGCCAACGCCACGCCGGCGGCGACCAGCGCCGACTTCCGCGACGCGGCGCTCGCGCCCGAGAGCGATCGCGTGCGCGCCGCGGTGCTGGACCGGCTGCCGGCGCCCGCCGAGTTCGTCGACGCCGAGGCGCTGAGCGGGCTGGCCGCGGCGCTGGCGATCAGCCGGCTGCGCCCGGGGCTGACGGCGCTGATCGGCGCCCACGTCCTCGACGCATGGGCCGGCCATCGCTTCATCGACTTCTTCCGCGACGGCCGGCCGCGCGTGCAGGTCGGCGATCCACTGCCGGTGATCGCGTTCCCCAGCGCGACGCTGCCGCCGCCGGCCCAGAAGGCGGTGCTGCGCGCGCTCGGCCAGCCGACCAGCCGGCCCGGCAACCTGACGCCGCTCGACGATCGCACGCCGCGGCTCCGGCTGGCGCCGCCCGAGGTGGCGCGGTTCCGCATCGGCCTGCGCTGGGCCGAGCCGCACCTCGACCCGGTCGCGCCCGCGTGGCGCTTCGCCGCCGCCGTCACCAACCGCGTCGTCGAGGACGAGTTCTGCTGGCAGCGCTACCACCACGGCGGCCGCCCGCTGTTCTACGAGGTCGCGCCGCGCGACGTGGCCGCCCAGCGCGCGCGGCTGCACGACGCCATCGACGAGGCGGTGCGGCGCCAGGCCACCGTGCTGGTCTTGCCCGAGCTGTGCGCGACCCAGGCGCTCGCCGACGAGCTGACGACGAGCGGCCGCCTGGCGCCGCTGCCGCTGGTCGCGCTCGGCAGCTTCCACGAGGCCACCGCGCCGGCGACGCCGGGCCGCAACCGCTGCCGCGTGCTGGCCCGCGGCGTCGAGCTGATCACCCACGACAAGTTCTCCGACTTCCACCTCGAGGACGCCGGCGACGCGCCCGGCGAACCGGCGGTGCGCCGCCACGAGCACCTGATCGCCGACGACGCGACCGCGGGCTTCGACCTGCTGATCAGCGCGGCCAACGCGGTGGTGGTGCTGATCTGCAAGGACGCGCTCGACGCGCGGGTGGCGGCGCTGGTGCAGGAGCTGGCGCCGACCGTCGTGCTGGTGCCGGCGATGAGCCCCAAGACGCGCCCGTTCGAGACGCTGGCCGAGCGCCTGGCCGACGTGCCGCAGGCGTTCACGCTGGTCGCGGCGGTGACCGACGAGCACGCGGCGATCTTCGGCCGGCCGGGCAGCCGGCGCCCCGACGCGCCGCCCGTCACCAAGCGTACATGCTCGGAACCAAAGGTGTTTGTATTCGATCTCGGAGGGGGCGAGGTGGACTGAAGCATTTTACTTGCACTTTGCTACACCAGGGCCCAAGCTGTTCATGTCCCTGGAGTTGGCCATGACGTACGACACCGCTCGCAAGCTGCTTCTCTCCACCGACCGCGCCCGCGTGGCCGCGGGGGGCCGCGAGATCGGCGGGCTCCTGGCGACCCAGGCGCCGGCCGCCCTGCCCGCCCTGCGCCGCGAGATCGATCAGGTCAGCCGCGCCGCGACCGACGAGTTCCACCGCGGCTTCACCGCGGCGTGCGAGATGGTCGTCACCGGGTTCGCGCGCGAGCGCGAGCGCACCGATCAGGTCGCCGCCGATCTCGACCTGGTGCGGTCGCGCCGCCACTGGCTCGAGACGCTGGAGGCGATCGATCAGGAGGTCGTGCGGCCGCGCGCGATCGCGCAGCGGCTCGGCGCTCCCGAGTCGTCGGTGTCGAAGGTGCTCGAGGCGCTCGAGGAGGCCGGGTTCATCGAGCGGGCCGACACCGCCGCCGATCGGCGGGGCCGGCCGCGGCGGTTGACGCTGCGCGCCCGGCTGGCGCTGCGCCACGCCGAGCCCGAGGCCACCGCGCCGGTGCGCAGCGTCGTCGCCGCGGTCGTCGACTGCATGGCGACGCTCGCCGATCGCCACCGCGACAGCCGCCACGCGCTCGAGCAGCGGCTGGCCCGCACGCTGGGGCCGGCGCTGGCGCCGACCGCGCTGGCGGCGCTGCTCGACGCGCTCGCCGACTGCGCGCTGGGTCAGCTCGATCCCGACGACGCGGTCGTGGCCACCGGCCTCGAGCTGCAGCGTCAGCTCGAGGCGGCGTTGCACGGCGCGCTGCGCGACGACCTCGCGCTGCCGCGGCTGGCCGCGCTGGCGGGCGAGCTGCCGCTGCTGGTGCGCGCCACCCGCGACGAGTGGGACCTGCTCGTCGATCGCCGCGCGTGGCCCAACGTCCACGTCGTGCGCAACGACGACCTCGCGCACACCGCGCTGCCCGCCGCGTACCAGGTGCTGTACGAGTCGCCGCTGCTCGCGGTCGACGACGTGCGGCAGCAGCGGCCGGTGCTCGAGGGCGCGAGCCGGCGCTGGGTAGTGACGCCCGGCCCCGATCGCGACCCGCCGGCCGGCTTCGAGTCGATCGACATCCACGCGCTGTTCGCGGCCGACGCATGAGCGCGCTGGCGATCAACCCGGCGGTCGCCGACCCCGCCGCGGTGGCCGCCGCGATCGCGCGCACCGGCGCGATCCTCCACGGCCACTTCGCGCTGCGCCGCGAGCTGCACATCGACACCGCGGTGCGGTTCCGCGCGATCGGCCGCGACCCCGACGCGCTCGCCGTGATCGCGGCGCAGCTGGCCGGGCTGGCGACGTGGCGGTGGCCGGGCGCGCGGGTGCTGTCGCCGGAGTCGGCCGGGTTCTTCCTCGGCGCCGCCGTCGCGCGGCTGCACGGGCTGGCCCACGCCGTCGTCGAGACCGACGTGCGCCGGCTGCCGACCGCGACGCTGGCCACCGGCGAGCTGGCCGCCGGCGATCGGGTCGTGCTGGTCAACGACGTCGGCTCGACCGGCGCCGGGCTCGAGCCGATGCTCGACCTGATCGCGCAGCGCGGCGCGCAGGCGATCGGCGTGCTGCTGTTCGCCGTGGTCGGCGCCGACACCTTCGCGGCGTGGTGCAACCGCCGCAACCTGATGGGCCACCACCTGACGGTCGCGCGCTGGGGCGAGCTGACGCCCGGCGCCGCGACCTGCGCCGGCTGCGCCGAGGGGCTGCCGCTCGTGCCGGTGACCGAGTTCAGCTGACCCCCCCCCTGCGGCCCCGCCTCCTCAACCTGGCGCGGCCAGCCCCGGCGCGACGGCACCGCAGCCCGCCCGGGCGCGTCCGGCGGCTGGTACGCGCGATGCAGTAGCCGGCGGCGATGTTCCAGCCCGTCGCCCTCGTCGATCTGACCTAGGTCGTGGGTGGCGGGGAGCCCGATCCCAGCTTCGGGCGGTGCGGCCCGGGTGCCGACATGCCGTACCTCGGCGACGTGCGGACGCCCTCCTGCGCGCGCCACGACGCGCTGGTCGATCGCTACCTGGCCAGCGGCTCGAGCACGATCATGGCCCACCTGCGCGCGGCCCCGGCGCTGCCGGCGGCGGTGGGCTCGTACGTCGGCGCGCGCGCCGGCCAGCTGGCCGACCAGGTCGGCCGCTACCTGAAGTAAGGCGCCGTGCTTGACGGGGCGCCACCGCCGGGCGCTGATCGCCCCATGAGCGCGCGGCCCCCCACGGCGCCGCCGGTGGTGCGCGACGACGTCGACACGCTGGCCGAGCAGGCGCGCGCCGACGCCGACCTCGACCGCGTGAGCCTCGAGACCGTCGACGCGCGACCGCGCCGCGCGCCGCCCCGCCCGACCACGCCGCCGTCGGCGGCCTCGAGCGACGCCCAGGACGGCCTGGCGGCGGCGCTGCACGCCGAGGAGGTCGACCGCGCCCGCGGCTGGTCGACGATGATGATCGTCATGGCGCTGGCGATGCTGGGCTTCGTCCCGGCGCTGCCCGGCGACGCCAGCCGCAAGGCGCCGTTCGTCGCGACGCTGGTGGCGCTGATCGCGCTGGGCGCCTGGCTGGTGCGGCGCTGTCGCCACCCCGCGCGGTACACGCCGGCGGTGTTCCGCACGTTCGCGTTCGCGATCGCGGCGTCGTCGCTGGAGATCATCGCGTTCCTCGGCGTGTTCTCGCCGACGTCGCTGGTGGTCACGCTGGGCATCAGCTTCGTCGGCCTCGGCCGCGATCGGATCGGCGCGCTGGTCGCGCCGCTGGTCGCGATCGCCGGCTACCTGGTGCTGGCGGTGGCGACGCTGGCCGGCGTGCTCGACGACCGCGGCGCGATCGCGCCGAGCGCGGCGTCGACCGCGGGCCGCGTGATGTTCACGACGATGGTGCCGGTGGTGTTGCTGGTGGCGCTGTGGATGGCGCGGCTGTCCCGGCGCACGCTCGAGCACGCGCTGACCCGCGCCCACGAGGCCGCGCTCCTGGCCAACCAGCGCGAGGCGCAGCTGGTCGAGGTCAAGCGCGACCTCGACCACGTCCTCGACGGCGGCGCCAACAGCAAGGGCCGGCTCACCGGCGCCGCCGCCGGGCCGTGGCAGCTGGCCGAGGTGATCGGCCGCGGCGCGATGGGCGAGGTCTACGCCGCGACCCACGCGACCGACCAGCGCGCGGCGGCGGTCAAGATCCTGCGCGAGCTCGGCCCCGACGAGGCGCGGCTGCGCGAGCGGTTCGAGCGCGAGGGCGCGGTGATCGCGACGTTGCAGTCGCCGCACATCGTCCGGGTGTTCGACGCCGGGCTGATCCGCGACATGCCGTACCTGGCGATGGAGCGGCTGCACGGCGAGGACCTGGCGCGTCGGCTGCGCCGCGAGCCGCGGCTCGATCGGGCCGCGCTGATCACGCTGGTGCGCGAGGTCGCGCGCGGCCTCGACGTCGCCCACGCCGCGGGCGTCGTGCACCGCGATCTCAAGCCGCACAACCTGTTCTGGTCGCGCGACCTGGGCGCGTGGAAGATCCTCGACTTCGGCGTGGCCAGCCTGGCCGGCTCGAGCGGCACGCTGACCCAGGCCGCGGTGGTCGGCACGCCTGGCTACATGGCGCCCGAGCAGGCGCGCGGCCACGGCGTCGACGCGCGCGCCGACGTCTTCGCGCTGGGCGCGGTGACCTACCGCGCGCTGACCGGCCGGCCGGCGTTCACCGGCGTCGACACGCCGCAGCTCCTGTTCGCGGTCGTCTACCAGCACCCCAAGGCGCCCAGCGCGCTGGTGCCCGACGTGCCGCGCGCCGTCGACGCCGTGCTGGCGGTGGCGCTGGCCAAGCGCGCCGCCGATCGGTTCGAGCACGCCACCGAGTTCGCCGAGGCGCTGGCCGCCGCGCTGCACGGCGCCGCGCCGCTGCCGGTGGTCGAGCGCGCCGCCGCGCTCCTGGCCCGCCACCCGTGGGGCCGCGCGGCGACCGAGCGCTGAGGTATGGTGTGGCGGTGGCGGGGCCCACGACTCCGACGCGACGCCGTGATGGGGCTGGTGGTCTTCGGGGCGCGCCGGCGGCTGTTCGCCAGCTCGCGGTCGGCGCGTCGCTGATCTGGCCCACGACCACGCGGCTCGACTTCAACCTCGGCGTGCTCGCCGCGGCGCTGGCCACGCTGACCCGCTGGTGGCGGCAGGGCCGCGCGCCCGCGCCGTGACCTGCCCCGCGGCGCGGCGGTGTGGCACGCTGTGGCCATGCGACGCGCGGCGCTGATCCTGCTCGTCGCGTGTTCGCGGTCGGCGCCGCACGCCGCCGCGCCGCCAGCACCGGCCCCGCCCGCCGCCGGCGCGCCCCGCCCGGCCGCGATCGCCGCGGCGCCACCGCCGCGCGTCGCGATCGCGGCGGCGACGCTGACCCCGCCGCTGCCGCTGGCCATCCCCGGTCGGGTCGCGCTGCCGAGCGGCGCGCCGCTGTACGCCACCGCGGCCGAGGCCGCGGCCGCCGCGCCGTCGCCCGTCGCCGCCGTGGCGCTGGTCTCGGCGCAGTTCGTCGCGGTCCACGGCGACACCGTCGAGCTCGAGACGACGGCCGCCGCCGCCGACTGCCTCGACGGCCACGCGCTCGGCTACCGGCTGCGGGTCCACGCGCCGCGCGCCGCGCTGGTGGCCCGGGTCGCGCGCGCGCTGTCCGACGCCCACGTCGACGGCACCGGCTGGCTCTTGCAGGCCGGCGCGCCGGTCCAGGTCTTCTCCGACGGCAGCCGCGCCGCGATCGCCGGCCCCGTCGGCCTGGTCGCGAGCGTGCCGGCCGACGGGCTGGCGCTGGCGATCGCGCCGGCGGCGACGCCGGCCGCGTTGCCGCCGATCGACGGCAGCCCCGCGCGCTGCCCCGACCCCGCCGTCACCGCCCGCGCGGCCGCGGAGCGCGAGGCCGCCGAGGCCGCCGCCGCCGCCCGCGCCGCCGAGGAGCGCGCCCGCTGCGAAGCCGCGCAGGCCGAGGCCGCCGAGGCCGCCGAGCGCGCCGCCCGTCAGCGCGGCCGGCGCCGCACCGACGCCACCGCGCCGGACCTCGCCGCGCTGGCGCTGACCAGCTGCGACGGCCCGCTGAGCGCCAGCAACTACACCCTCGTCGACGTGACGCCGACCGACCTGCTGCGCGCCGCCGAGGAGCGCTGCCAGCTGCGCGACGACGCCGCGGCGCCGACGATCGGCGGTCGGCCGGCGCTCGACGCGGCCGCGCTCGCGCGCGGGCGCCACGACGTGGTCGCCGTCGACGGCGGATACCTGGTCTGGGCCGGCGATCGCTGCGGCGAGCTGCGCGCGCGCACGACCCCGGCCGACGTCGAGCCGCGCGGCCCCGCCGGCGCGACCGGCGCGGGTCCTACCACCGCGCCGTGGCTGGTCGCGCGCGCCGGCGCCCAGGTCACCTGGCCCGACGGCAGCGCCGCCGGCACCGCCGACGGCACGTTCGCGTTCCCGGCCAGCGACGCCACCGCGCGCGGCGATCGCCTGTGCATCACGCGCCCGCCGATCGCCACGCCGATCTGCCACCGCGCCACCGACGTCGTGCCCGCGCCGCGCTGATCGCGGCGCGTCGTCGTCGAGAAGACAGCGATCTCGCGTCGACTCGGAGCATCTCGCACCGCGACGCACGCACATGCGATCGACTTCGCCGTACATCACCGCCACAAAATGATCGGTACGATCGCTCACGGTGTTTTCGTGCTTGACCGATCGCACTTCGATTGTGCAGGGTGAGTGCAACATCACGCGCGTCGCGGGGGATTGCGGCGCGAAGTGACTCCACCTGGTCGCACCGACGCGTGACCGGGATGGCTCAGCACCAACCTGCGTCGGCCCGAGGTAGCTCCCGATGAAGCTCCTGTCCTCGACCTGCGTCCTGTTCGCGCTTGGTCTCGCCGCCACCGGCTGCGCCACCGACACACCGCCCACCATCGACGAGACCCGCGGCGCGCTGCGCGTCAGCGGCTACGCGACCGAGGCCGGCGGCGCCGTCGTCGACGTCGCCACGCTCGATGGCGAACCGATCGCGGCGGTCGCGTGCGATCCGGCGCTGCGCCGCATCACGCTCAGCTCGCCGGTCGATCCGACGGCGATGGGCGCGTACGACCTGCCCACCGAGGCGGCGGGCTGCGACCTCGCGTACACCGCCGAGTTCGCGCTCATCGCCAGCCGCAACCTGATGTCGCTCGTCAACCAGGAGGTCGCCCTCGACGCGGCCGGCTGCGACGGCATCGGCGGCAACAGCATCTGCTGCGCGCGCCACGACGCCTGCTACGCGGCCAACGACTGCTCGGCGTGGAGCTGGCTGACCACCGGTCTGGTGTGGTCGATCACCGCCTGCGGTCGCTGCAACAACGCGGTCGTGTACTGCCTCGCGGCGGAGGCGCTCCAGTGAGCCGCGCCAACCTGCTGCTCGCCGCGGTCGCCGGCCTCGGCCTCGTCGCCTGCCAGGACGCCGGCCCCACGCGGCGGATCGAGCTGGCGATGCCGGCGTCGGTCCCGGCCGACACGTTCAGCTACATGGTGACCGACACCGTCGACGAAGGCGCCGAGGTCCGCTACGAGGTCGTGACCAGCGCCGGCGACACCCGGTACCTGCGCTACGACGACCGCGGCCTGCGCGCGGTCGAGAGCGAGACCGGCGAGATCGTCGCCGGGCACAACGTCACCACCGGCACCGCCGCCGATCGCCTGCTCGGCAAGCTCGAGCTGTGGTCGGATCCGGTCGTCGGCTACCAGGCGCTCGGCCTCGATCAACCGCTGCCGCAACCGGTCGAGGCGCCCGACGCGGTGTTGCCCGACGCGCTGCAGACGCCATACGCCGCGGGCTGCACCCGCACCAGCCTCGGCACGTGGCAGTCGGGCGGATGCACGCAGGGCGGCTACGTCGACGTGTGCGGCGACACCACCTACCTCCTGTACTATCAGAAGGCGTCGGGATGCATCCTCGGCTTCTTCTGCGACTGCGACGCGATCTCCGGCGCGATCGAGATCTGACGCCGGGCCGCGTGGGTCGGGTCGCGTACGGTGCGTTGCTGGCGTGCGTGCTCGGGTGTGACGCCCCGAGCGGCGACACCGCCGTGGCCGCGATCATCGGTGGCACGCCGACCACCGGCGATCCCGCCGTGGTCGGGCTGGTGATCGGCGGCGAGGTCGCGTGCACCGGCACGCTGATCGATCCGCGGGTGGTCGTGACCGCGGCGCACTGCACGATCCTCGCGCCGACCGCCGTCGTGGTCGGCGCCGATCGCGCGACTGGCCAGGAGGTCGCGGTCGCCACCGCGTTGACCCACCCCGATTTCGGCTACGCCGGCCTGGTGAACGATCTCGGCCTGCTGATCCTGGCCGACGACCTCACGCTGCCGCCGGTCGCGCGGGGGGCGACGCCGCCGGCGGTCGACGCGATGGTCCGCCTGGTCGGCTTCGGCGCGACCACCGCCGACGGCACCGGCGGCCGCAAGCACGAAGGCTGGGCGCGGATCGCCGCGGTCGCGGCCGACGAGCTGACCCTCGCGCCGGCGCCGGCGACGCCGTGCCACGGCGACTCCGGCGGACCCGTGCTCGCGGACCTCGGCGCGGGCGAGCAGCTGATCGGCGTGGTGTCGAGCGGCGACGCCGCGTGCACGACCGCGCAGCTCACCCGCGTCGACGTCCACGCCGCGCTGATCGCCGACGTGCTCGCGCGGGCCCACGCCGCCGGACGCGCCGGCGACGCGTGCTGGTCGGACGCGGGCTGTGCGGCGGGCGCGTGCGCGTGGTTCGACGCCGCCAGCCACGGCGTGTGCGCGCCGGCGTGCGACGCGGGCTGCCCCGACGGCTGGCGCTGCGCGACCACGACGGCCGGGGCGCGCGCCTGCCAGCCGCCGGGCCCGCTGCCCGGCGCCGTCGGCGCCACCTGCGGCGACGATCTCGACTGCGTCGACGCCGCGTGCCTGCTGGTCGACGGCGAGGACGCCCGGCAGTGCTGGCCTACCTGCGTCGGCGGCGGCGCCGCGTGCACCGCCGCGGGCGATGCCTGCCGGCCCACCGATCGCCCCGACGTCGAGGCGTGCGTGCCGACCGCCGCCGCCGGCTGCGCCGTCGGCGGTGATCGCGCGGGCGCGGCGCTGGCGCTGGTGATCGGGGCGGCGCTCGCCCGCCGCCGGCGCTACTCGGCCTCGTCGGCGCGGTGATCGATGCCCAGCGCGCGCATCTTCTTGTACAGGTGCGAGCGCTCGAGCTGCAGGTCCTTGGCGGTGTTCGAGACGTGGTGCTCGTGGGCGTCGAGCGCGGCCAGGATGATCTCGCGCTCGGCCGCCGCGACCAGGTCCTTGAACGGCACGCCCTTCTCGTAGCTGCCCTTGACGGTCTGCACGCCGGGCAGCGCGTCGCGCACGTCGGCCTCGGCGATGTCGTCGGCGTCGCCCGACAGGATCACCATGCGCTCGACGACGTTCTTCAGCTCGCGCACGTTGCCCGGCCAGTCGTGCTGCATCATCAGCGTGACCGCGCCGGCCTTCATCCGCTTGACCCGGCGGTCGTCGCGCGCGCAGCACAGCGCCAGGAAGTGCTCGATCAGCGCCGGCACGTCGTCCTTGCGGGCGCGCAGCGGCGGCATCTCGATCGGCACCACCGCCAGCCGGTAGTACAGGTCCTCGCGGAACCGCCCGGCGGCGATCTCGGCCTGCAGGTCCTTGTTGGTCGCGGCGACCACCCGCACGTCGACCTTGATCGTGTCGCTGCCGCCGACCCGCTCGAGCTCGTTCTCCTGCAGCACCCGCAGCACCTTGGCCTGGGCGCTGGGGTTCATGTCGCCGATCTCGTCGAGGAACAGCGTCCCGCCGTCGGCCTGCTCGAACTTGCCGCGGCGGTCCTTGGTGGCGCCGGTGAACGCGCCCTTCTCGTGGCCGAACAGCTCGCTCTCGATCAGCTCCGACGGGATGGCCGCGCAGTTGACCTTCACGAACGGGCCCTTGGCCCGCTTCGACCGGTCGTGGATCGCCCGCGCCACCAGCTCCTTGCCGGTGCCGTTCTCGCCGGTGATCAGCACCCGGCCCGACGACGGCGCGGTCTTGGCGATCTTCTCGACGATCGCGCGCATCGCCGCGCTCTTGCCGATCATCGAGTGCTCGGCCTCGGCCCGGGCCTTCCACCGCGCGTTCTCGCGGGCCAGCCGCCCGAACTCGAGCGCGTTCTTGACGACGATCTCCAGCTTGTCGCCGGTCAGCGGCTTCTCGATGAAGTCGTGGGCGCCGCGCTTGGTCGCCTGGACCGCGGTCTCGAGCGTCGCGTTGCCCGACATCATCACGACCATCACGTCGGGGTAGGCCGCGCGGATCTTGGGCAGCACGTCGAGCCCGCTCTCGCCGGGCATCATCACGTCGAGCAGGACCATGTCGATCTCGCGCTCGGCCAGCTTCTGCAGGCCCAGCGCGCCGTTGCCCGCCACCTCGACCGCGTAGTCGTCGACCTCGAGCGACGTCTTCACCGTCTTGAGGATGTTGGGCTCGTCATCGATGACCAGGATCGTCGAGCGGGGCATGGCCGCCGTCAGGCTATCACGCCGCCCCGTGAGGCTGGTTCGACCGCCGCCGCCGGAGATTTGACTCGGCCGGCCCGGGCCCGTAGGTTCCAGCCATGCGTCCCGTCGGTGGCTTCCGGTTCACGTTGTCGATCCTGGCCGTCTCGGTGCTGGTGGTTGGGCTGGTGGCGGCCTGCACCAAGAAGAAGCCCAAGACCCCGGCCTGCGACGGCAACGAGGACTGCAAGAACGGCCTCGTCTGCGTCGAGAAGCAGTGCGTGGCCTGCGCCCAGGACAGCGACTGCGCCGACGGCCAGCGCTGCGACGCCGGCGCCTGCGTGGCCAAGCCCGAGTGCGCCAAGGACACCGACTGCCCGGACGGCAAGGTGTGCCAGGCCGGCACCTGCCGCGCCTGCGCCAAGGACAACGAGTGCGGCCCCGGCGGCAAGTGCATGGCCGGCGCCTGCCAGCGCCCGACGGCGTGCAAGGTCGACGAGGACTGCGCCGACGACGAGGACTGCGTCGACGGCTTCTGCCAGAAGCCGTGGGCCGGCGGCGGCGACGCCGCGTGCACGCTGGCCACCGTCTACTTCGGCTACGACGACTCGTCGATCGCGCCCAGCGAGCGCGACCGCCTCGACGCCAACAGCGCGTGCATCAGCAAGACCCCGCAGAAGTCGGTCTACGTCATGGGCCACACCGACGGCTCGGGCACCGACGAGTACAACATCGCGCTGTCGGAGCGCCGGGCCCAGACCGTCGCCGACTACCTGGCGCGCCTCGGCGTCGACCCGGCCAAGCTGCAGGTCGTGCCCAAGGGCGAGACCGAGCCCACCGGCCAGGGCGACGAGAAGGATCGCCGCGTCGAGTTCCAGTGGCGCTGAGCCGCTCCGGAGGCATGTCCATGACGTCACACACTCGGGCACACGCTACCCTGCTCGTCCTCGCCGCCACCCTCGGCAGCACCGGATGCTTCTGGGTCACCACCAAGAGCGAAGGGGCGTCCCTGCGCAAGGACGTCAAGCAGATCGACGAGCGGCTCACGATCAAGGAGCAGGACATCGACAAGCAGGTCGGTGAGCTGCAGAAGATCCTCGACGAGGCCACCAAGGTGCTCAAGCGCAACAGCGCCGACCTGGGCGCCGACGTCGACGCGCTCCGCAACGACATCCGGGTGTCGACCGGGCTGGTGTCGGCGGCCAAGAACATGATGGACGACCTCGCCGCGCAGGTGGAGAAGTACAAGGCCGCCAACGACGAGCGGCTCGGGGCGATCGAGGCCCGGCTGGCGACGCTCGAGGGCGGCGGCAAGCCGGCCGGCACCGGCGGCACCACCGGCACCAACCCGGTGGCCGGCCTCAACCCCGACGACCTGTGGACCCAGGGCACCGACGCCTTCAAGGCCGGCAAGTGGGACGAGGCGCGCGAGGCCTACAAGAAGCTGGCGGTCGGGTTCGCGACCCACAGCCGCGCCGACGACGCCCAGTACTTCCGCGGCGAGTCGTACTTCCAGCAGCAGGACTGGGACTCGGCGATCCGCGAGTTCCAGAAGGTCTACGACAAGTTCGCCACCAGCGACCTCGCCGACGACGCGCTGTTCCGCGCCGCCGAGGCCGCCGCCAAGCTCAAGAACTGCAGCGAGGGGCGCGCCTACCTGTCGCTGCTCAAGCAGAAGTACGGCTCGTCGAGCCTGGTCAAGAAGGCCGACGCGATGGACAAGGACCTCAAGGCGTCCGCCAAGAACAAGGCGAAGTGCACGTCGTGAGATCGCCGCGGCGAGGTCGTGCGTCCTAGGCGCATGCGCCTCCTCGTCGCCGCGGCCGGGGTCTGCCTCGCGCTCGCCGCCGCCGCCCGCCCGGCCGCGGCCTGCTCCAAGCGCCACCAGCCGGTGTTCGAGCTGTTCGAGCTCGCCCGCGACGTCGCGGTCGTCAAGGTCGGCGCGGTGCCCGGCCCGCGCGCCGCGGGGCTGGTCGGGTTGTCGGTCAAGCAGCGCCTGAAGGGCGCCGCCCGCCGCCTGGTGGCGCGCGAGACCAACACCTCCTGCCACGTCGGCTTCCGCCGCGGGCGCACGGCGCTGGTGTTCATCGGCGCCGACCGCTGGCCGGCCGGCGACTACGAGGGCTACATCGAGCGGCCGAGCGCGGCGCTGCTGGCGACGCTGGCCGCGTGGCGCGACGCCGCCACCGACGCCGACCGCGCCGGCGTGCTGGTCGCGGCGATCGACGGCGCCGTCGCGACGCTGCGGTTCGACGCGGCGCTGTACCTGCTCGATCACCCGCCGCTGATCGCGGCGCTCACGCCCGACCACGTCGTGGCGTTGCGCCGGGCGTCGCAGCGCGGCGAGCGCGACGACGCCACCGTGCTGGCCATCCTGGCCCGGCAACACGGCCCGGCGTGGCGTGACGTCCTGGCCGCGCGGCCGGCGCCGACGCTGGACCAGGCGCTGCAGGCGCTGGCCGATCACGACCTCGAGGCGATCACCGCGGCGGGCACGCTCGCCGACCTGATCGCGCAGACGCCAGGCGAGCACGCGCCGCTGCGGATCGCCGCGGCCGAGCGCTGCGAGCGCCTGCACGGCAAGCTGCTGGTCGAGTTCTCGATGTACTCGGTCGGGCGCTCGGACCACGGCTGGCAGCAGCTGGCGGTCGCGTGTCGCACCGGCGCCCCGCCGCGCTGGTAGGCTGCTCAGCCCCGCCGGATCACTTCACGCCGAACTTCTCGGTCAGGTCCTTCATGGCGTTCGGCTTCTTCGGGTAGTCGCCGCCGACCTTGGAGTGGCACGACGCGCACGACACGCTTGCGTCCTTCTTCTTCCAGTCCTTCATCGCCTTCTTCATCACGTCCTTGGCCGCCTTCTGGCCGCCCGCCTTGCACGCGTCGGCCAGGAACTTGGTCTCGATCTTCTTGGCCTTGCACGGCGCGGCGGCGTCGGCGGTGCCGGGGCCCGCGACCGTGGCGAAGGTCAGCGTGGCGAGGAAGGTGGCGACGAGAGCGGCGAGACCGAGCTTGACCATGGGGGAACCTCTGCAGCGGAAGACGGACAGCCGACCCGGGGTATTCAAGGTCGGATGCGCGGGTAACCGTACCACGCGCCCCGGAATTCCCGGTCATTCCGGCGGGGTGCGCCAGGGTAGCGACAGGGCGCGGGCGGCGCTCGCCGGGTCGGGGGCGGCGTTGACCGCGCTGATGGCGCAGGCGGCGGCCGCGCCGGCCGCGTGGAGCGCGGCGGCTGCGGCGACCCCGACGCCGCCGATCGCGACCACCGGGACCTGGCCCGCCCGCGCGCACGCGTCGCGCAGGCCGTCGACCCCGACCACCGGATCGGGGTTGGCCTTGGTCGCGGTCGGGAACACCGGCCCGAAGCCGAGGTAGTCCGCGCCGCCGGCGACCGCGGCCGCGACCTGCGCGAGATCGTGGGTCGAGATGCCGATCAACATGCGGGCGCGCGCCGCGCCCAGCGCGTGGATCGCCGCGGCCAGCGGCAGGTCGTCCTGGCCGAGGTGGACGCCGTCGGCGTCGGCCGCGAGCGCGACGTCGAGGCGGTCGTTGACGATCAACAGCGCGCCGGCCGCGCGGGTCACGCGGCGCGCCATCTGCGCCGCGGCCAGCAGCTCGGCGGGGCGGGCGTGCTTGAGCCGGACCTGCAGCACCGGCGCGGCGCAGCCGGCGGGGTCGACCAGCGCGGCGGCCAGCGCCTCGTCGTCGGCGTCGAGGATCGCGTAGAAGCCGCGGATGCGAGCCGCGAGGGATGCGCGCATGGAGAGGGTCACGCCGGCACCCTATCAGGCCCCCCACGCCGGAACGACGCGACCGGTCCGCGCGTTACACTCGCCGCATGCCGCCGAACAGGTGGGTCGTCGTCGCGGTGGCCGTGGCCAGCTGTGGTCGCGGCCGCAAGGCCGAGCCCGGCCCCGCGACCGCGCCGCCCGACGCGGCGATGGCCGTGGTGCGCGGCGACGCGTGGCTGCACGCACCGGATCCGACCAGGGCGCAGGCCGACCTGCTGGCGCGCTCGCGCAGCCTGCGCTGCCTCCTGGCCGGACGCGACGTGCTCGATGACTACACGCCCGACCTCACGCCGGCGCTGGCCGCGGTCATCACGCGCGTGCTGGTCGACGACGCGCGCGACGACGGCGACGGCCCCACCCAGGCGGCGTGGGCCAAGGCGATCGCGCTGCACTACGCGATCGATGACCGCGCGGGGCTCCGGCCCGCGGTGGCGGCCTTCAGCCAGATCGATCTACCGCGCAACCTGATCTCCGATCAGGCGCGCGCGCTGGTCGGCGCGACGCTGCCCGAGCCGAACTGGTACGTCGACTTCGCGGCGATCCGCGACCAGGCGATCAGCGGCGACGTCGCGGGGGCGGCCGCGCGCTACGATCGGCCCGCGACCGAGGCAGCGCCGTTCACCGAGAGCACCTACGTCGAAGGTCGCGCGCAGGCCCTGGTGGCGCTGGGGCGCGCCGATCGGGCCCAGGCGCTGGTCGATGCGGCGCTGCCCGCCGTTCGCGTGGCGCTGCGCGGCGCCTGGCTCGAGGTCGCGCTGATGCGCGAGGTCGACGTGCCCGCGGCCGTCGCCGCGCTGGTGGCGGCGCTGGACGCCACGCCCGCGGGGACCACGCTGCACCTGGACCTCGGGCGCCTGCTCCGGCTGGCGCGCAGTCACGATCAGGTCGCGGCGCTGGCACCGCTGCGCGTCGCGCTGCGGCAGCGGATCACCGCCGAGGCGCGTGGGTGGGCCGAGGCCGTCTACGCCGACGCCCTCGCCGCGCGCGACGACGCCACCGCCGATCAGCTCGCCCGGCTGGTGTCGCCCGCGTGGCGCACCTGGCTGGAGCTCCTGTACCGCGCGCCGATCGCCGACGCGATCGCGGCCGTGCGCCCGAAGGACATCATGGCGCGCACCCAGCTGGCGCGGCTGTGGGTGCGCCACGCCGCCGAGGGCGGCGACCCGGCGATCGAGACGCAGCTGGCCGAGCGCGCGTGCGCGGGTGTGCCACCGCCGATCGTGCTCAGCGCCCCGCCGGCCCCGCCGACCGCGGGCGCGGCGCTGAGCGCGCGCGACCTGCACCCCCGCGGGCTTCGCGCGTGCGCGGGGATCGAGGCCGAGCTGCGGCTCACCATCGGCGGTCGCCCGATCGCGACCGAGCGCTTCGAGGGCGAGTGCAGCGGCGCGTGCGACGCCGCCGCCAAGCGCGCGGGCCAGGACGCTCTCGACGAGCTCCAGGATCGCATCGATCGCGGCGAGGCGTCGCAGGGCGAGACCGACTACAACTTCACCGACTGCATGTGGGCCGGCACGCGCATCGGTCGGCGCGAGCGGGTCGGCGATCGCGACGTGGTCATCCTGGTCCACCACTACATCGGCGAGCACGACGTCGATCAAGGCGCGTACGCGATCGCGACCGAGATGTGCGGTGCGCTGTTCATCTCGTCGAGCTTTGGCGGGACCTACGGTCTCGACTTCCCGCTCGCCGGCCTGGCGCTCACCACCGCCGCCGACGGGCGGCAGCTCGTCGTGTCCGGCGCCAACACCGAGTGGCGCGGCGTGCTGCTGCGCGTGACGCTGCCGGCCGCGTGCCCGGGCGAGCCGCTCGAAGCGGTCACCGACTCGGGCGGGTGAGCGGTCAGCGCCGCCGCCGGCGCGCCACCAGCGCGGCCAGCGCCAGGCCGCCGAGGCCTGCGGCGCCGACGCCGTCGCCGCCGGTCTGGCAGCAGCCGCCCTCGTCGCCGTCGACCGGCGCGCACTCGACCGAGCACGCGCCCCAGGCGCCGCCGCTGCAGGTCTCGAGGCCGGTGTCGCAGCAGGCGCGGGTCAGGCCGTCGTCGCTGGCGCCGTCGCAGTCGCGATCGACGCCGTCGCAGTCCTCGACCGCGCCGGGGTGGGTCGCCGGATCGGCGTCGTCGCAGTCCTGGCCGGGGCCGACGCCGTCGCCGTCGGCGTCGGTCGACGGCGCCGCGACGACGTCCACCTCGACCCAGACGATCTCGCCGAAGCCGGTGCCGTCGTGGGTCATCCGCCACCGCGACCGCACGACGCCGCTGCCGGTCGCGGTCATCGTCGCGGTCAGCTCGACCTCGGCGCCGGGCGCCGCGCTCGCGGCGATCGCCGCCGCGCCGAAGTCGGGGCCGTCGAGGTGGGCCAGCTGGTAGCCGGCGCCCCAGGTCGACGTGCCGCGGTTGCGCAGCCGCCACGTCTTCACGAACGGCACGCCGGCCACGACCTCGGTGCCGTCGGGGATCGTCACGTCGGCGACGAACGCCGCGTCGTCGATCAGCGTCGAGCCGCCGGCGCAGGTCGCGGTGGGCGCGCCGCCGTTCTGGTTCGTCCATGCGCTGACCGCGACGCTGCACGGCCCGGCGTACGGATCCTCGGCCTGCCCCGAGTAGTACGAGCCGGTCTCGCTGACCGCGACCCGGGTCTCGAAGTGCAGGTGCGGTCCGCTGGAGTTGCCCGACGTGCCCGAGCGGCCGATCGGATCGCTGCACGCGATCACCGCGCCCAGCGCCGGGATGCCGGTGCCCGCGGTCATGTGGCCGTAGATCGTCTCCTCGCCGGCGCCGTGGTACAGCGCGACCGCGTTGCCGAAGCCGCCGCCGTCGGTCGAGCCGATGAAGCCGTCGCCGAAGCCGTCGGTGCGGTGCTTGACGGTGCCGCCCGCAGCCGCGACCACCTGCGTGTTGCGCCCGACGCCGATGTCGGTGCCGCGGTGGCCGCTGTACGTGTTGTTGCCGCAGGCGTAGTCGGTGAGGTTGCCGTGATCGAGGTGCGCGTTGACGCCGGCCGGCGACGTGGGCCAGCGGTACGGCCCGGCCTGCGCGGTGGTGGCCAACGCCAGCGTCGCGATCAGCGCGCGGCGGATCACGGCGCCACCTCGAGCGCCGCGACGATCGCCGCGCGGTCGAGCGCGCGGGTCGCGCCGTCGATCACCGCCTCGACCCCGCCGGCCACCGCCCGCGGCCGGCGCCCCGGCCCGAGGTCGCGGGCCGCGCCGGTCGCGACGTCGAGCGCCCACAGCCGGGCCACCCCGCCGTAGGTGGCGGTGTAGATCGCGTGGCTCGCGTCGAGCCAGGCCAGCTCGCGGCCCGGCACCGGCACGAAGGCGTCGTCGACGACGCGGCGCCCGACGTTGGTCAGCTGGCGCGGCGCGAAGCCCGGCTCGGCGACGTACAGCGCCGCCAGGCCGGTGCGCGCCGACACGTACAGCACCTGGCCGCCGCCGGGGATCGGGAACGGCGACGACGCCAGCGGATCGTCGGCGATCACCCAGCGCGCGCCGCGATCGAGATCGAGCGCGACCAGCCGCCCCGGCGCGCCACCCGGACCGCCGCCCGGCGGGTACTGCGTGAACGCGATCACCCGGCGATCCGGCGCGACCCGCGGATCGCGCGCGTCGCGGGCCAGCACCTGCTCATCGCCGCCCGCCCGCACCCGCAGCTCGCCGCCCGCGGTCAGCAGCACCAGCCGGCCGGCGTCGAGCCGCGCCGCCGCCAGCAGATCGGCGCGGCCCAGCGGCGCGCGCGCGCCGTCGGCGGCGATCACCACCGCGTCACAGCGCGGCGCGATCGCGTCGGTGCCGACCGGCGCCGCGGCGCACGCCAGCGCGACGTCGCCCTCGACCGCGGCGATCGCCGGATCGGCCGCCAGCGCGGCCCAGGTGGCGGCGGTCACCGCCGGCCGCGCGCCCAGCGGCGCCCGCGACGTGGCCTCGGTGCCGGGCGGGGTCGCGCAGGCCGCGACCAGCGTGACGACGAGCGCGCTCCCTCGCAGCATCGGCCGATCGTACGCCGGTCGGCGCCGGGTGTCCGGACCTCGACGCCGGCTGGTGACCGCTGCACACCTGCCTGCGCGGAGGCCGCCTCAGGGCTGGCGCCGCGCCGGCATGAGCCTCACAACCACCGGCGGCATGCACCCGCGTCTCGCCCTGACCGCCGCCCTGGCCCTGTCGTTGCCGTCGCTCGCCATCGCCGACGAGGTCGCACCTGCCGCCACCGAAACCGGCCAGACGTACGTCGCGGCGCTGACGTCGGCGTCGGTCGATCAGTTCATCGCGTTCGACGCCGGCGCCGAGGTCGGCACCCGCCTCGCTGGCCCCTGGTGGGGGCACGGCTCGCTGCGCGTGGGCCAGGCCGGCGACTCGGAGGGCTCAGGCAGCCACTTCGAGCTGCGGGTCGGCGCCGAGCACCAGGGCTGCAACGTCACCGGGTCGGTCTGCCACCTGGTCGGGCTCGACCTGGGCTTCCAGGCCAGCACCTGGGAGAAAGAGGACATGCACGAGAGGCACAACGGCCCGCTGATCGCGCCGCGGCTCGGCCTCGACCTCGGCGGCGACCACCTGCGGCTGCGCCTCGCACTCGAAGCGCGCGGCTACGTCAGCGCGGCCGGCGGCGCCATCCCGGGCCTCGGCCTCAGCGCCGGCCTCGCCTACCGGCTGTGACGCGATACCTGACAGGCCGCTGTCAGCTTCGGCGCTAGACTGCGACCGTGCCTGCCTCGCCCGCGTCTCGCCCGTTCGTGTTGCGCGCCCCGTACCAGCCGGCCGGCGATCAGCCCAAGGCCATCGCCGACCTGGTGGCCGGCCTCGAGCGCGGCGACACCGGCCAGGTGCTGCTCGGCATCACCGGCTCGGGCAAGACCTTCACGATGGCCAACGTCATCGCGCAGACCCAGCGCCCGACGCTGATCATGGTCCACAACAAGATCCTGGCGGCGCAGCTGTACGGCGAGCTCAAGGAGCTGTTCCCCGACAACGCCGTCCACTACTTCGTCAGCTACTACGACTACTACCAGCCCGAGGCCTACGTCCCGACCACCGACACGTTCATCGAGAAGGACTCGATCGTCAACGAAGAGATCGACCGCATGCGCCACGCCGCGACGTTCGCGCTCCTGTCGCGGCGCGACGTGATCATCGTGGCCTCGGTGTCGTGCATCTACGGCATCGGCGCGCGCGAGTCGTACGCCGCGATGACGCTGGACCTGCAGGTCGGCGCGTCGCGGCCGCGCGACGCGATCCTGCGCCGGCTGGTCGAGCTGCAGTACGAGCGCAACGACCTCGACTTCCACCGCGGCACGTTCCGGGTGCGCGGCGACGTCATCGAGATCTTCCCGGCCTACGAGGCCGACACCGCCATCCGGGTCGAGCTGTGGGGCGACGAGGTCGAGTCGATCCACGAGATCGACGCGCTGCGCGCCGTCTCGAAGCAGAAGATCGACGCGGTCACGATCTTCCCCGCCTCGCACTACGCGACGCCGGCCGACGAGCTCAAGCGCGCGATCGGCGACATCCGGGTCGAGCTGCGCGCGCGCCTGGCCGAGCTGACCGCCGCGGGCAAGCTGCTCGAGCGGCAGCGCCTCGAGCAGCGCTGCATGTACGACCTCGAGTCGCTCGAGCAGATGGGCTTCTGCTCGGGCATCGAGAACTACACCCGCCACCTCACCGGCCGCGCGCCGGGCGAGCCGCCGACCACGCTGATCGACTACTTCCCCGACGACTTCCTGCTGTTCGTCGACGAGTCGCACCAGACCGTGCCGCAGATCGGCGGCATGTACGCCGGCGATCGCTCGCGCAAGGAGACGCTGGTCGACTACGGCTTCCGGCTGCCCAGCGCCCTCGACAACCGGCCGCTGCGCTTCGACGAGTGGCGCAGCCGGGTCAAGCAGGCGATCTACACCTCGGCGACGCCGGCCGACTGGGAGCTCAACGAGGCCCAGGGCGTGGTCATCGAGCAGATCATCCGGCCCACCGGCCTGCTCGACCCCGAGATCGAGCTGCGGCCGGTGGCGCACCAGGTCGATCACCTGCTCGGCGAGATCCGGGCCCGGGTCGAGGCCGGCGAGCGGGTGCTGGTCACGACGCTGACCAAGCGCATGGCCGAGGACCTGACCGAGTACTACGCCGAGGTCGGCGTGCGGGTGAAGTACCTGCACTCCGACGTCGACACCCTCGAGCGCATCCAGATCATCCGCGACCTGCGCCGCGGCGAGTTCGACGTGCTGATCGGCATCAACCTGCTGCGCGAGGGCCTCGACATCCCCGAGGTGTCGCTGGTGGCGATCCTCGACGCCGACAAGGAGGGCTTCCTGCGCTCGACGCGGTCGCTGATCCAGACGATCGGCCGCGCCGCCCGCAACGTGAAGGGCAAGGTCATCCTCTACGCCGACAAGCGCACCGACTCGATCGAGCACGCGGTGTCGGAGACCGCGCGCCGCCGCGCGCTGCAGCTCGAGCACAACGCCCGCCACGGCATCACGCCGCGCACGACCACCCGCAGCATCCTCGACGTCCAGGCCGCCGAGCCGCTGCCCAAGAAGGGCAAGAGCGCGCGCGCCGTGGCCAACGCCGCGGGCGTCGCCGGCCTGCCCAAGATCAGCGACCTGGGCACGCTGCGCACCGCCATCGACAAGCTGCGCTCGGCGATGAAGACCGCCGCCGACGACCTCGACTTCGAGCTGGCCGCCGCGCTGCGCGACCAGGCCCGCGAGCTCGAGCGCATGGAGCTGCAGATGCGGTGACGGGGCCGCCGCCGCGCGCCGTGCGTCACGGCGGCGGTCGCACACGAGCCTGGCGCAACGCGACAGCCTGGGCGCGCTGCGTCGCGTCGCCGGCGGCCAGCAAGCGCTCGACACGCGCCACCACCGGCGCCAGGCGGGCGCGGACCCCGACGACGCGAAACGGTCGCGCGCGGCCGGCGAGGTCGGTGTAGCTGCAGCGCGGGACCGCGCGCAGGTCGGCGGCCAGGGCCGCGACCAGGTTGGGGCTGCCGTCGTCGTCGGGCGCGAGCAAGCGCGCGACGTGCGGCGTCAGCGCGGCGCGCGCCGCGGCAGGCGGCAGGCGCGCGATCGTCGACCACGCTGCCAGCAGACGGTGCGCGGCCCACCACCAGCCGACCGAGACCTGGCCATCGGGGCTGTCGCCGAGCTGCTCGAGCGCCGCCTCGGCCGTGCGTTCGCGGCCGGCGTACAGCGCGCGCAGCACCGCCTGGGCGCCCTCGGCGTAGGGGCTGCGCCAGCGCGGCGCGCCCGCGACCAGGCGGCCGGTCGTGCGATCCAGCCGCCAGCGCGTCACCTCGCGGGTGTCGCCGAAGCGGTTGGTGCACACCGCGACCTCGACGCCACGACCGACGCGGATCGTGCTGGCGCACATCGTCGGGCCCTCGAACAGCAGCGTCGTCCGCCGTGGCCCGTGCGCCGGGTCGAAGGCGGCCGTGAGCTGGACGTACTGGTAGCCCGAGCCGTACGGCATCGCGCGCTGGGTCACGGCGAGGTGGCCACCGGCGACCGGCGCGTCGATCGCCGGCTCGGCGACGTCATCGACCCAGGCGACCAGATCGGCGGCAGCCGGCGCCGCCGTGCCGAGCAGGACGCCGACGACCACCATGGCGAGCCTCATCGAGCGGCAACGCGGCGAGGGCGCGGCGCATTCCCGCTGACGCTACGGCTCGACCTGGCAGCGCGCCTCGACGACGCTGCCGGCGGGCGCCGGGCCGGGGCGGACGATCTCGAGCGCCTGGTTCGACGGCGCGGTCGGGCACAGCGTCGGATCGGCGGCGAGCTGCCAGCACGGCGGCCCACCGGCGCCGCACGCGGGGAGCGCGACCGGATCGGTGCGCACGCCGCCGACCAGCGTGTACTGCGTCACCTCGCAGCGCACCTGGATGCCGGGCGCCGCGGGGTCGACGTCGGCCAGCGTCGCCTGGATGCAGGCGTCGCCCTGCGCCGCGCGCACCAGGTGGCCGAACACGTCGAGCGCGTCGGCGAGGTTGTCGTTGCAGATCGTCGACGCGGCGTTGCGCTCGGGGAAGCCGTCGAGGAACGTCCGCAGCCGCAGCGCCGGCGCGGCGATCCCGCTCGCCGACTGGCAGCTCGGTTGCAGGATCGGCCGGGTGGTGTCGTCGGGGTCGGCGCCGACCACCGCGGTGCGCTGGTCGTCGACGTTGCCGGCGATCGTCGACACGACGACCTGCTTGGGGTCGGCCTTGAGCCCGCGGAGGAAGTCGACGTACGGCTGCACCGACGGCATGTACGTCGAGGCCGGCCGCGGCACGCAGCCGGTCTTGGTGCCGAACGCGCGCGGGTTGGTGTCGCCCGCGCACTGCACGCCGAACTCGAAGCAGCGGAACGACGTGCGCGGCCCGAGCGGCGACGAGATCGTGCCGTTGGGATCGCCGAACATCGCGCCGCCGTCGAAGGCCGAGCAGTCGTCCTCGTCCGTGACGATCAGCACCCCGAGCAGCGCGTTCGCGCGCAGGAAGCCGGGGTTGCGGCCCGGCGACAGCGCGCGCTTCATCGACTCGAGCGGCTGCTCGAAGCCGCAGCCGGCGGTGCCGAGGCGGGTCATGCAGCTCAGCACCGTGGCCAGGTCACCGCTGTAGTTGCGGGCGCGCGAGCCGTCGGGGCTGCGCAGGTCCTCGACGTACGCCGCCGTCAGGCCCGGGCAGCCGCTGGTCAGCAGGTTGCCGTCGTCGCCCTGGGGCCGGGTCGCGGTCGAGCAGCCGCCGATGTTGACGCCGCCCGTGCCGACGTTGGTCGAGACGACGCCGATGTGGACGTCGGGCAGCCCGCCCGGCGCGGTGTTCAGCACGTTGATCAGCTGCGGCAGGTTCGCCGCGATCGACTGCTGCTCCTCGCCCATCGAGCCCGAGTTGTCGATCACCAGCAGCAGGTCGAGCGCGCGGTTGAGCTCGGCCGGGACCGTGGCGACCGCGACCAGGTCGTCGGCGGCGTCGGGCGGCAGCGCCGCATCCCCGGCGTCGGGGCCGGCGTCGATCGGACCACTGCCGCCGCCGTCGTCGCCACATGCCGCCAGCGCCAGCGCCAGCAGCGCCACCCGAGTACCTCGCGTCGTGATGCTCATCGTCTCCTCCTGCCGGCGGGCGGTAGCAACCGACGCGCCAGCGCGCGATCGCCGCAGAACCGGCTTCGCCGCGCATCGGCCGTGGAGGATCGCGCAGCCACCCGGGCGGATCTGTCGCGCTGACGTCCGATCCTCGGCAGCTGTGATCGCGGCTACTCGATCACGTGGCCGATCCGTTGCCAGCGGATGCCATCGGGGCCGCGGGACAGCCAGACGTAGAGCGCGGTGCCCCGGACGTTGCCCACCGGCACCGGCCCCCAGAAGCGCGAGTCGTTGCTGTTGGGGCGGTTGTCGCCGAGCACGAAGACGTGGCCCGGCGGCACCAGGCGGCCGCGCTCGTCGTCGCCCGGCGCCGCCTCGGCCGGGAAGTCGCGCTCGCCGTCAGGCGTCGCCGCGACGACGACCTGGTGGCGGTGCCGACCGATCGTCTCCTCGCGGCAGGTCGCGGTCTCGTGCCGCCACGACCGCGCCGCGGTGCCTTCGTCGCGGTCCTCGAGCGCGCATGGGTGCGGCGGGCCGTACGCCAGCGGCTGGCCGTTGCGGTAGACCACCCCGCCGCGCACCGCGACGCGATCGCCGCCGCGCGCGACGACGCGCTTGATGAAGCCGCGGCGGATCATCGCCGAGGGCGCGTGGGACGGCTTCACCCGCCGCAGCCCCGACGCGCGGCTGTTCCACCAGGTGCGGCTGGGCGACGAGTGGGCCGACGTCAACGAGTTCACGCTCGAGGAGATGCCCGAGATCGATCGGATCGTCGGCAACTGGTACACCAGCGCGCACCCGCGGTCGCACTTCCGCGATCGGCTGATCGTCGCCCGCGCGACGACCACCGGCCGGCTGACGCTGGTCGATCGCACGCTCACCCGCCGCGCCCACGACGGCTCGACGGTGGTCGAGACGCTGCCCAGCCACGACGCGCTGCTGGCCGCGCTGGCGCGCGAGTTCGGGCTGACGTTCCCGGCCGGCACGCGGTTCGCCAGCCCCGGGCTCGCCGACCTGCCGTGACCGCGGCGCCGGCGCGCTACGGCGCGATCCAGCGCAGGTAGGCGGGGTCGCCGGGCCAGCGGTCGATCACCGCGCCGTCGGCGACGCGCACCAGCACGACGGTCGCGGCGCCGCCCGCCGCGCGCCGCGCGACGATCATCGCCTGGCCGTCGGGGCTCCACGCGAAGCCGCGGTCGGCGTCGCCGTCGGGCGTCAGCGTGCGGGTCGCGCCGGTGGCGACCTCGACGATCGTGATCGCCGCGCGGCCGCCGCCCATGCGCACGAACGCCACCGCGCGCCCGTCGGGCGACCACGCCGGCTGCTCCTCCATCGCGGTGGTGCCGGGCTCGCTCGACAGCCGGCGCGCCTCGCCGCCCGCGACCGCGATCAGGTGCACGCGATCGCTGCCGGTGCGATCCGACAGGAACGCCAGCTGGGCGCCGTCGGGCGACCACGCCGGGTTCCAGTCGTCGCGGCTGGCGTCGGTGAGGCGCCGCGCGGCGCCGCCGGCCACCGGCTGCACGTACAGCTCGGCGTTGCCGTCGCGCGACGACGCGAACGCCACCCGCGCGCCGTCGGGGGCGAGCGCCGGCTCGAAGTTGCCGGCCGCGTCGTCGGTGAGGCGCCGCGGCGGCGCGGTCGGCGTGATCGCGTACAGGTCGCTGTAGCTGGCCAGGTCGCTGGCGAACACCACCGCGCCGCCGGCCGCGCTGGGGTTGCGCACCTGCTTCGCGGTGGGGCCGAACCGCGCCACCCGGGCGCCGGTCACGATCGCCAGCTGCTCCTGGTGATCGTCCTCGTGGGCGCCGGCGGTGGCGATCGCCAGCAGACCGTCGCCGAGGCGGTGTCCGGTCGCGTACAGGTCGCCGACGCCGTCACCGACGAGCACCCAGCTTCGGGTGGCGGGGTCGAGCCGCGCCGGCTGGTGGCGGCCCTCGCGCAGCTGATCGATCACGACGTCGCCACGGACGAAGCCCAGATCGGGGACGCCGGCGTCGATCGGCGCGCCGGGGGCGTCGACCACCACCCGCACCGCGCCGCGGGTGCGCTTGCGATCCTTGCACCCGCCCGCGAGCAGCGCGAGCGCGGTCGCGGTCGCGATCGCGGTCAGCGGCAACCGAGCGGCCATGGCTCGACGTACCACGACCGCGAGCCGCGCGTTGCGCGACCGGCGCGCGCAGTGATACAGCCAGGCGTGTACCCGACGCCGCGCGACGCCGCGACCGTGATCCTGCTGCGCCCGGCGGCGGCCGGGTTCGAGGTGTTCCTGCTGCGGCGCCGCAAGAACGCGTCGTTCATGGGTGGCGCGTTCGTCTTCCCCGGCGGCGCGGCCGATCCCGAGGACGGCGGCGACCTGCGCGTCACCGCGGCGCGCGAGCTGTTCGAGGAGGCGGGCGTGCTGCTGGCCAGCGCGCCGGTCGATCACGCGACGGTGGCGGCGCTGCGCACGCGGCTGCTGGCCGGCGCGCCGATGGCGGCGCTCCTGGCCGAGGCCGGCCTGACGCTGGCGCCCGAGCGGCTCGCCTACTACGCGCACTGGATCACGCCGTCGGCCGAGGGCAAGCGGTTCTCGGCGCGGTTCTACCTGGCGGCGCTGCCCGAGGGCCAGCGGCCCAGCTTCGACGCGCAGGAGACCGTCGACGAGGCGTGGGCGACGCCGGCCGAGGCGCTGGCCCGCGCGCAGGCGCTGGCGCTGCCGCCGCCGCAGGTGCGCATCCTGTCGGACCTCGCCGCCGCGACGTCGATCGACGCCGCGTTCGCGCTGGCCGCCGCCGCCGCCGCGCACCCGCACCCGATCATGCCGCGGATGGCGCCGCTGCCCGGCGGCGGCTTCGCGCTGCTCCTGCCCTGGGATCCGGGCTACGCCACCGACGGCACCGGCGACAGCGCGCCGATGCCGGCCGATCACCCGCTGGCGGTCGGGCCCAGCCGCTTCGTCCTCGAGGATCGCACGTGGAAGAACATCGCCGCACCCACCTCGACGACCGCGGGCTGATCGTCGGCGACCGCGCGCTGCCGTGGTGGAGCGCCACGTTCGCGTACGCGCGCACGCCGCGGGCCGCGTGGCCGCGCGCGCTGGCCGCGCTGCGCGGGCTGGGCCTGACGCTGGTCGAGCTGCCGGTCACCTGGGGCGTGCACGCGCGCCGCGGCGGCGGCTTCGACGGCAGCGGCGACCGCGACCTGGGCGCGGCGATTGACGCGGCGGCGGCCGCCGGGCTGGCGGTGTGCCTCGAGCTCGGGCCGCTGGCGGCGCTCGAGGAGACGTTCGCCGGGCTGCCCGATCACGTCGTGCGCGACGAGGCGATGTGGGCGCGCGCGGCGCACGGCGGGCCGGCGTTCGCGCCGCTGGTGCCGCGGGCGTTCCCGCTGCCGTCGCTGGCGTCGGCCGCGTTCACCGACGCGCTGGCCGCGTTCTACCAGTGGGTCGCGGCGATCGCCGTGCCGCGCCTCGCGCCCGACGGGCCGGTGGTGGCGATCGGCCTCGACGCCGGGCGGCCGTACCTGGCGCGCAGCGGCGCCTACGATCTCGACTACCACCCCGACGCGATCGCCGCGTGGCGCGCCCACCGCGACGTCGAGCCGCCGCGACGCTTCGCCGCCGACGAGGCCGCGACCTGCGCCGCCTGGGTGCGGTGGAACGGCCAGGCCGCCGCCCGCGCCGCGGCGCGGTGGTCGGCGATCCTCGACGAGGCCGGCCTGGCGGGCGTGGCCCGGGTGGGCGTGGCGCCGACGCTGGCGCCGCGCGACGACGACGACGCGACGCCGTGGCCGCGGCAGGTCGACCTGGCCAGCGGCACCCAGCCGACCACGGCGATCGCCGCGCGCGTGCAGGCGGCGCGGGCCCCGCACCTGGTGCGGCTGCCGGCCGGGCACTCGCCGCTGTTCGCGCCGACCACCGACGACGATCGCGCCGCGATCGCGCTGGCCGCGCTGGCCGCGGGCGCCCGCGGCGCCACCTGGATCGCCGGCGTCGCGCGCGATCGCTGGATCGGCGGGCTGGTCGACGCCGCCGGCGCGGTCACCGCCGAGGGCCGCCGGGTCGGCGCGCTGCTCGCGGCGATCGCGCGCCACGATCTGCCCGGCCTGCGCCGCGTCGTCGACGTCGCGCTGATCGCGGCCCGTGCCGACGCCCGGGTGGCCCGCGCGTCGTCGCTGGTGGCGCCGGTGCCGCCGGTCGCGCTCGAGCTGCTCGGCCTCGGCCCGGCGGGCGCCGCCGAGCTGTGCGCCGACGCCGACGCGCCGCGGGCCCGCCGCTGGGCCGACGCCATCGCCGACGCGCTCGAGCTGGGCCAGGTCGCGGCGGCGGTGGTCGCCGAGGACGCCGACCTCGCGGCGATCCCGGCCCGCGCGTTCGTCGCGCCGACGCTGCGCCGGATCGATCGCGGGCTGTGGCGCGCGCTGCACCGGCTGGCCGCCGATCGCCGCGTCGTCGTGTTCGGCCCCGACGCGCCGACGCTCGACGAGCTCGACCAGCCGCTGGGCGACGACCTCGCGCCGCCGCGGCGCGCCGGCCGCATGCGCCCCGGCTCGCTCGACGATCTGGCCGGCCTCGCCGCCGACCTGGCCGCGCTGGCCCCGCGCGACGAGTGGATCGCGACGCGCCCCGCCGGCGTCGCCACCGCGAGCTTCGCCGCCCACGACGGCCGCGTCCGCGCGCTGTTCGTCGCCAACCGCACCGCCCGCGCCGTCCGCGCGATCGTCGCGGTCCCGGTCGGCGCCGCGCTGCGCGACGCGCTCACCGACGCGCCGGTGGCGACCGTCGATGGCACGCTCGCGCTCGACCTGCCGGCGCACGCGACGCGCTGGCTGATCGTGGATTGAGTTGCAGGGCTACGCCAGCGTGTCTTCGGGCAGCGTGCCGGCCAGGAACTCTTGCTCGAGCGCGTCGATCGTGGCGGCGATCATCGCGGCGTCGGTCGGGCTCGAGCGGAACACGATGCCCATGCCGGCGACGTCGTCGTCCTCGGGCACCACCGTGTGCGTCACCCGCCCGACCACCGACAGCGGCTCGCCGCGGCCCGGGATCGTGATGATCAGGTGCACCTCGGCGTCCTCGGGCAGCGGCTCCTCGGTCATCACGAAGACGCCCTGATCGTTGATGTCGCGGGTGTGGCTCTTCACCGGGCCCTTGAGCCCGCCGTAGGTGACCGCCAGCCGCACCGGGATGCGCCGCCGCTCGCGCAGGTTGAGCAACCCGCCGCGGACGAACCCGTTCATGTAGTTGACCTTCTCGCGCTCGGTGGGCCCGAGCCCGACCAGCGCCACGCCCTCGCCGCGGTGGCCGATCACCTGGCCGCGCAAGATCACCCGCGGCCCGCCGTCGCCGCAGATCAGGTCGACGCGCAGGCTGTCGCCCATCGCCGGCTTCGGCGCCGCCGCGACCGCGAGCGTGCCGTCGCGCGGGTCGAACACCCGGATCCACTCGGACGGCGAGTCCAGCCGCAGGACGACACGCACGGCCCGACGATACCAGAACCGGCTACTTGAGGGCGAAGTGCAACGTGCCGCGCTCGCCGGCGCGCACCACCGCGAGGTCGAGCTTCTTGGCCGACCCCAGCCGGGCGTAGGCCGCGGCCGCGTCGTCGAGGGTGCGCAGCGGCGCGTTGTTGATCGCGGTGACGACGTCGCCCGAGCGCAGGCCCATGCCGTGGAAGTACGAGCCCGGCGCGATCGTGGTCAGGCGCACACCCGTGCCGGTCCGCACGAAGCCGATCGCCTTGTGCAGCGAGTCGAAGTCGCCGAGCGCGCTGGCGAGCTCCCCGCGCTTGAGGGTCATCGACTCCAGGCGGATCGCCTCGACCGCGGGCGTGGCGGGCGGGGTCGGCGCGGCGGGCGTGGCGTCGGGCTTGGCGACCACCGGCGGCTTGGGATCGGGCTTGGCGACCGCCGGCGGCTTGGCGGGGGTCGCCGGGGTGGCGATCGGCGCGTAGGGGTCGAGCGGGGCGGCGCTGCCGCCGGCGCGCTGGGCCTCGGGCGCCACGACCACGCGGATCTCGGCGGGCGTCGGGGCGATGCCGGCGTAGGGATCGAGCGGGCCGGGGCCGGTCGGGGCCGCGGTCGACGGCGGCGCGGGCGTCGACGGCGCGTAGGGGTCGAGCAGCCCTGGATCCGCTGGCTTGGCGGGCGCCGCGGGGGTCGTCGGGGTTGCCGGCTGCTCGGCCGGCAGCACCAGCTCGCGGCCGCTCACCCGGACGATCAGCTCGTCGTCGCCGACCTCGACGATCTCGTACTTCCCGAGCTGCTCGCCCTCGGTGACGACGACGTGCTTGTTGGTGGCCTTGTCGTAGACCAGCGCCTGGTGGGTCTCGGGGAAGACCTGGGTGACGCGCAGGGTCACCTTGCCGACGCGCTGCCGCGGGCGATCCTCGGCCAGGGCCGGCCCGGCGGTGAGGAGCGCCAGCAAGATCGCAGCGGCACGGACGCGCATGGCCCCGGGATGTGCAAGCGGCGTTCCGCCGGACGGCGGGCCTGCTCGATCACGATCTCGGGGCGTTAGCATGTGCGGTGTGGTCGGTGTTTCACGCCCGCCGCGGTGTCCCCGTCACGGGGTGACGGTCCGTTGACGCGGGCTACTTGGCCTCGGCCTTCGGCTCCAGGTCCGACAGGTCGAGATCCTCGAGCTCCTTCAGGTCCTCGGCCGACAGGCCACCGGCGGTGACCGTCTCCTTGGCGCCCGGCGTCTCGTCCTTGTCGTCGCCGGCCTTGAGCATCTTGTCGGCGCTCTTGGGCGCCTCGAGCAGGCCCATCTTGGCCTTCAGCTCGGCCAGCGCGTCGTCGTCGTTGGCGCCGCCGGCCTCGAGGGCCAGGAACTTCGACTCGAGCGTGTCGCCCGACAGCTCGCCGGCCAGCTCGGCGCCGGCCTCGGCCTCGGCCTCCATCAACGCGATGCGGTCGGCCATGCGATCGAACGTGTCGAACGCGCTGGTGTCGCCCAGGCCCTGCATCGTGTTGGCGATCTGCTGCTGCGCCTCGGCGCGCTTCTTCCGCGCGATGAGGATGTTCTTCTTGCGCTTGGCTTCCTCGATCTTGTTGTTGAGGAGCCGCAGCGCGTCCTTGAGCTTCTCGACGGCCTGCTTCTGCGCGACCCACTGGGTCTGGAACTGGCCGGCGACGTTCTCGTGCTCCTGCTTGCGCGCGAGCGCCTGGCGCGCGAGGCCGTCATCGCCGCCGCGGACGGCGACCATCGCCTTGCGCTCCCATTCCTTGGCCTTGTCCTGCTCGGCGACGGTCTGCTTCTGCAGCTTCTTCTCGTCGGCGATGGCGACCGCGACGGCCTTCTTGGCGTCGGCCAGTTGCTGCTGCATCTCCAGCAGCACCTGGCTGAGCATCTTCTCCGGATCCTCGGCCTTGGTGATGAGGTCGTTGATGTTGGACTTGATCAGCGTGCCGAGTCTCGAGAAGATTCCCATGGATTTTTCCCGTGTTGCGCCGGTCTCTCGAGCGTACGGGAAGAACCGCCATGTTGCAACGCGGCGCCTGCGCGTGATACCTCGCGCCTTCGCCATGAGCGCCTTGCCACGCCACGTGGGCATCATCATGGACGGCAACGGCCGCTGGGCACAGCTGCGCGGCCAGCCGCGGCTCGAAGGGCACCGGATCGGCGCCGAGAGCGTCCGCGACATCACCCGCGCCGCCCGCGAGCTGGGCCTCGAGGCCATCACGCTGTACGCGTTCTCGGCCCAGAACTGGGCCCGTCCCGCCGACGAGGTCCGCGGCCTGATGGACCTGCTGCGCGACTACCTCCACGACGAGCGCAGCGAGATCATGGACAACCAGATCCGGCTGCACGCGATCGGCGACCTCGACCGGCTGCCGGCGTCGGTCAAGCAGCCGCTCGATGCGCTGCGCCAGGACTCGGCGGGCAACCGCGGCATGGTGCTGACGCTGGCCCTGTCGTACGGCGGCCGCGAGTCGCTGGCGGCGGCGGCGGCGGCGCTGGCGCGGGACGTCGCCGCCGGCAAGCTCGACCCACGGACGATCGACGCCGACCGGTTCGGCGCCTACCTGCCGACCGCCGAGCTGCCGCCGGTCGACCTGTTGATCCGCACCAGCGGCGAGCAGCGCATCTCCAACTTCCTCCTGTGGGAGCTGGCGTACGCCGAGCTGATGTTCGTCGACGTGATGTGGCCGGACTTCCGCCGCAACCACCTCTACCAGTGCCTCGAGCAGTTCGCCGGCCGCGAGCGCCGCTTCGGCCTGACCGGCGCGCAGGTGGCGGGCAGCGATAGCGACGTCGAGGCCGGCGACGCTTGACCGCTCGGGCCCCGCGCGGTTAGCTGCGCGGCCGTGGCCCTCGGCAATCTCGCGTCGCGCTTCCTGGTCGCTGTCGTCGCGGCGCCCATCCTGATCGTCTCGTTCTACCTGCACACGCCGGTGGTGACGTGGGCGATCGTGTTCGCGGCGTCGCTGCTGGCGATGTCCGAGCTGTTCGGGATGACGCTCGACGAGCGCACCGACCGGCTGGCGGCGCTGGGGTTCGGCGCGCTGACCTGCCTGGCGTTCTACTGGATCCACCCGGCGGCGTTGCCGAACGGCCGGGCGTGGCAGGTGCTGGCGGCCAACGGCAGCACCTTCCCGGTGCTGTTCCTCGGCGTGATCGCGCCCGGCCTGTATTACCTGTTCCGCTTCCGCGACATGTCGACGGTGGCGACCCGCTACGCGTCGACGGTGTTCGGCATCTTCTACGCCGGCGTGCTGCTCACCTGCGCGGCCGCGCTCAAGCGCGACGGCGGCGGCAACCACGGCGGCGACTGGGTGCTGTTCGTGCTGGTGGTGATGTGGCTCGGCGACACCGGCGCGTACTTCGCCGGCCGCTTCCTCGGCAAGCACAAGCTGTACGAGGCGGTGTCGCCCAAGAAGACGTGGGAGGGCGCGTTCGGCGGCATCGCCGGCTCGCTGGTCGCCGCGATCGTCATGAAGCTGACCCGCTTCCACGACGCGCTGCCGTGGCTCGACCTGGTGCTGATCGCGGTGCCGGGCGCGATGCTCGGCCAGATGGGCGACCTCGTCGAGTCGCTGTTCAAGCGGTCGACCGGCGTCAAGGACTCGGGCTCGATCCTGCCCGGCCACGGCGGCATCCTCGACCGCATCGACGCGGTGCTGTTCTTCGCGCCGTACGTCTACGTGTACATGCAGGTCCGCGAGTTCGTCGCGGCGCTGTAGGCGATGGCGGCGTATCCTCGCCGCGTGCGCACGCCGCTGATCGCGCTGGCGATGGTGGTCGCGTGCGATCGCAGCGACCGCCGCGACCGCGCGCCGATCGCGCCGCCGCGCAACCTGGCCGCGCCGCCGCCCGTCGACGCCGGCCTGCCGCCGACCGCGTGGGCCGCGCGCTGCCGCGACGCGATGCTGGCCGCGCGCGAGGCGGCCAGCCGGGTCGAGCCGGTGCTGGCGACGATGGCGGTGCAGCACGAGCGGCGGCCCGATCGCGAGGAGGTCAGCGCCCACGCCTACCCGCCGACCTGGGACGTCGCGCCGATCCACGTCTTCGCGGTGCGGCCCGCCGATCGGCCCGCGACGTCGGATCGCTGGCAGTCGTTCGCGACCGTCGAGCTGGGCAGCGATCACCGGACGGCGCAGCGGACCGTCGGCGACGTCGCGGTGGCGATCCTCGCCGACGGCTGGCAGCCGGTGGCGATCGACGCGGTGCTGGCGGCGATGCAGCCGTACCTCGAGCCGTGCTTCGCGCCGCCGCCGTGATCAGCGCGCGGCGCGGGCGGTGAGCCAGGTCGACACGCGCTCGAGCGCCGCCGGATCGAACGTCGTCTCGATCTGCGCGTACTCGTCGATCAGGCCGCGCCGCGCCGGCTGGAACAGGTGGTTGAGGCCGGGCAGCGTGGCGACGGTGACGTCGGGGTTGCCGCCGCGAGCGAGCGCGGCCTGGATCGCGGCGAGGTTCTCGTCGGCGGCGACCTGCAGGTCGAGGCTGCCGCCGAGCGCGAGCACCGGGCAGCGCACCTTGGCGAGGTAGGGCGCGGGGTCGGTCAGCGAGAACGAGCGCGACGCCGGCGACGCCAGGCCGGCCAGCCCGTTGGTGATCATCGCGGTGCGCGCGTCGCCGGTGAACTGCGCGCGCTCGACCGGCGACGCCAGCTGCGCGAGCTGGTCGATGCGGGCCTCGATCGCCTTGCGCAGCTCGACCGGATCGGCGGTGCGCGCCTGCGCGGCCAGCAGCACGCGCTGGCCATCGACGGCGGCCTTGATCGTGGCCTCGTCCGAGCCCCCGACCCGCATGATCTGCTCGAGCTGGCGCAGCGACACCTGCGCGCCGGTGACGCCGGGCCCGGCGAGCAGCACGATGAACGCGATCCGCGCGTCGGGCCGGCTCGCGGCCATCGGCGCGATCACGCCGCCCTCGCTGTGGCCGACGAGGCCGACCCGCGCGCCGTCGATGTCGGGCTGCTGGCGCAGCCACGCGACGCCGGCCAGCGCGTCCTCGACCTTGCCGTCGAGGTCGGTGGCCGCCGTATCGCCGCCCGAGCCGCCGACGCCGCGATCGTCGACGCGCAGCACCGCGACGCCGTGGCGGGTCAGGTGGTCGGCCAGCACCAGGAACGGCTTGTGGCCGGCGAGCGACTCGTCGCGGTCCTGCGCGCCGGTGCCGGTGATCAGCACGACCGCGGGGTGCGGCCCGCCGCCGCGCGGCACGGTGAGCGTCCCGGCCAGCCGCGTGCCGTCCTTGCTGGCGTAGCTCGCCTCGCGCGCGTCGTACGGCAGCGGCGGCTTCGGCTCCTGCGGGCGCACCGGCGCCGCGCCGACCACCTCGCCGTCGGCGAGCCGGCGCATCCGCACCGGCAGCTCCGCCCCGTTCTGCTTCAGCGTCCCGCGCGCCGTCGTCCCGTCGGCCGCGCGCTCCACCGCGAACCGCGCGTACGCCGCCGGCGCCGCGCCCGGCGGCTGCAGCGTGAACGTCATCGCGTTCCCCGTCGCCGTCACGTCCACCAGCGCCGTCGCCGCCAGCCCCTGCTGCGGGATCGCCATCGTCGCCGCCGGCCCCGGCATCCACATCAGCTCGAACTCCAGCGGCACCTGCCCCGCGATCTCGATCGCCCCGCCCCACCGCTCCCCCGCCGCCACCCGCGCATCCGCCACCCGCTGCTCCTTCACCGCCGCCGGCTTCCCTTTACACCCCAGCAGCGCCAGCGCCATCAGCACCCGAATCGTCATGGGGACAGGATCTAGGGTCTTAGCCATCTGGAATCAATCAGTAAATTCGGCCTGGCGCGCGTTTTCACCGGCGGGCGCGGACATGTGTAGCCGCAGAGCGCCGATCGTCGTGGGCGCCGAACGTCGTGAGGACGGCGTGTGGAGCGACGAGGCGGCGAAGCATGCTCCACTCGCAGGATGCGGAGCGCCGTCGCGCTGGTGCTCGTCGCCGCCTGTGCTGACAAGGCGGAGCATGTGCCACCGCCTTCGCCGCCACCGCCGGTCGACGCGTGCGCCCACGGCAGCGTGCTCGTCGCGGGCGGGACCTTCCAGATGGGGTCGCCCGACGGCGTCGGCGCCGAGGACGAGTATCCGCAGCACGACGTGGCGGTGGCGTCGTTCTGCCTGGACCGCACCGAGGTGACGGTGGCCGCGTACGCCGCGTGCGCCGCCGCCGGCGCGTGCCCGCCGCCGCCGAAGCCGTACGCCCCGTGCAACGCGAACTTCGCCGACCGCGGCGACCATCCGATGAACTGCATCGACTGGACCGAGGCGCAGGCGGTCTGCGCGTGGAGCGGCGGCCGTCTGCCGACGGAGGCGGAGTGGGAGTACGCGGCGCGCGGCGGCGATCGACGCACGTATCCGTGGGGCGAAGCGCCGCCCGATGGCACGCGGCTCAACGCCTGCGGCGCCGACTGCGCGGCCAAGCTGACGTCGCTCGGCCACGCGCGGACGTCCGAGATCGGGGGCGACGACGGCCACTCGCAGACCGCGCCGGTCGGCAGCTACCCGCAGGGCGCCAGCGCCGCCGGCGCGCTCGACATGGCCGGCAACGTCTGGGAGTGGACCGCGGACCTCTACGCCCCCTACGGCCCCGGCGGTACCTGCCGGGTCGAGGGACAGCGCGTCGTGCGCGGCGGCGCCTGGACCACCGCCGAGCGCCACGCCTTCCGGGTCGCCCGCCGCTGGAGCGGCGAGCCCGGCCGCCGCAGCGTCGAGCTCGGCGCCCGCTGCGCCCGAGGGACAGGATCTACCCCTCCATCGCGATGAAATCATTGCTGAAAAATCGGGCCGCGCGTCGCGAAAAGGGACACTTCCCTGGGTCGTAAGACGTTGAAAGTTTGCGTGTTTCTCGTTGCCGTCGCCGCCGGAGTCGGTGGCATTTCGCCGCGCTCGGCCGAAAATCGCAATTGATTCTGGATGCTTGCGACCCAGGATCCTGTCCCCTTTTGCGACGCGGTGGGCTGATTATCTGGAGTGATTTCGAAGTGATGGAGGGGTAGATCCTGTCCCCGGGTGGGGCGTTTGTCGGGCGATGGGACGATGGATGCTGTTGATGCTGATGGCGTGCGGGACGGCGGGGCGCGCGGCGGCGCCGCCGGCGGATGGCGGGGTGGCGGTGGATGCGGCGGCGGTGGCGGTGGATGCGGGGGCGGGGCCGGCGATCCAGGCGATCGGGGTGGGCGACCGGCGGAGCTGCGCGCTGGCGGAGTCGGGAGAGGTGTGGTGCTGGGGCGCGGTGGGGCTGGCGGCGATACCGGCGGCGGCGGTGGCGACGCGGATCGGGCTGACGGGCGTGGTGTCGCTGGCGGTGGGCACGCGGCACGTGTGCGTGGCTCGCGGCGACGGCACGGTGGCGTGCTGGGGCGACAACCGCAACGGGCAGCTCGGCGATGGGACGCTGGTGTCGCGCGACACGATCGCGACGGTCGAGGGCGTGAGCGGCGTGGTCGAGGTGGTGGCGGGCGGCGGCCAGACCTGCGCGCGCGATCGCGACGGCGCGGTGTGGTGCTGGGGCCACCCCGGCGAGGTCGGCCACGGCGGCGATCCGCACGCGGCGGCGCGGCCCGGGCGCGTCGTCGGCCTGCATGGCGCGACCCGGCTGGTCGCGGGCGACGACGTCGCGTGCGCGTTCGTCGCCGAGGGCGGCCCACGCTGCTGGGGCTTCAACACCGCCGGGCTTTTCGGCAACGTCCCGGGGCCGGTGCTGCGCGCGACGGTGTCGAAGCCGCTGGCCAAGGCGACGGCGATCGGCATCGGCTGGCGCCACGTCTGCTTCGCCGACACCGACACGCTGGTGTGGTGCGGCGGCGCCGACGAGTTCGGCCAGCTCGGCGATCAGCGCGTCCCCGACAACGCGCAGTGCGATCCGTACGACCAGCGCGGCGTCGTGTGCCGCTGGACCGACGCGCCGCCACCGCGCGACCCGCGCGATCCGCCGCGACCCGATCGCTGCTGTCCGCCCGAACCGACAGCGCCGCCGAAGACCCACGAACAGGTGTTCGCCGATCGCCGCTGGTGGGTCTGGGCCGGCGGCGGCGTCCACGGCGTCGCGGTCAGCGCCGGCCACGGCCGCAGCTGCGCGCTCTCACCCAGCCGCGACGTGTGGTGCTGGGGCCAGTGGTCCTTCAGCACCGACTGGTCGTTCCGTCGACCGCGCGCGATCCCCGGCACCGAGGACACGATCGCGGTGGCCACCGGGCAGTACCACGCCTGCGCGCTGCTCGCCGATCGCTCGGTGCGCTGCTGGGGCGAGCACGACGGCGGCGCGCTGGGCGTCGACGCCCCACCCGACTCACGCGACCGCCAGCTCACCGCGGTGCCGGTGATCTTCCGCTGACCGCGATCAGTTGCGGGCCAGCATCAACGCCGACTGCGCGTAGGCCGAGGCCGCCCAGTACGCGGCGAGCGCGTCGAGCTTGTCGGCCGCGTCGCCGTCGCGCAGCCCGCGCGCGGTCTGGTAGTGCAGCTGCGCCTGCAGCGGCACCGCGCCGGTCGCGACCTGCGCCGCGTGGGCGTGCTCGCGCGCGCGCTGCTCGGCGAACTCGAGCATGTTGAGCAGGGCGCGCTCATTGCCGATGGCGTAGGCGCGGCCGTCGAGGCCGGCCCGCACGCGCAGCGAGTGCCAGCGCGACGCGAGCAGCGAGCTGCGGAAGTACGACTGCTGGCTCGCGGCGAGCGTGAACAGCCGCCAGCCGACCGAGTCCTCGCCCCACGCGGCCTTGAGGGTCGCCGGCACGCCGGTGGCGTCCCCGACGCGGCTGCCGACCGCCGCGACCAGGTAGTCGGGCTCGCTCGTCGCGGTGAGGTCGCGACCGAGGTCGGAGGTGATGCCGCCCAGCGCCTCGACGTAGGCCAGGTTGGACCCCGCCGCCGCCGCGAACGACGTCGCGAGCCGCTTCACCGCCGGCAGCGAGCAGCGGTACACCGCCGACGGCGCCGCCTCGATCTCCGCCGCGTCCTGCGCCAGCAGCACCGCGGCGCGCGCCCGCGCGATCGCCGTGGTCGCGGCCACGACGTCGCGGCCCACCGCGGCGAGCGCGTAGTCGTCGCCGTCCTCGCGCAGAACCTCGAGGCGCAGCCGGGTGCGGCGGACCAGCGCCTCGGCGAACCCCTGCAGGCTCCAGCCGTCGATCGCCGCGTCGAACGCCGACAGCATCAGCAGGTGGTCGCCCATCGTCGCCGGCTTGCGGGTGCCGATCGCGCGCACCGCGTCCGTCGACGTCGTCAACTCGGCGGTCAGGCGATCGAGCTCGCGCGCCGCGCCGTCGATGTCGCCGTCGATGGCCAGGCCGAGCACGATCGCGGCGTCGCGGCTGGCGGACGCCGCGATCCACGCGGCCACCATGCCGTGGTAGGCCGGGGCCACCATCCCCTGCTTGCGTTGCTTGAAGGCGCGATCGTGGGCGACGGTCGAGCGCACGTACGCGCCCAGCGCCGCGGTGCCGACCTCCCCGAGGCCGTAGCCGTCGTCCAGCGCCTCGTGCAGCGCGTCGACCCGCTTGTCCCAGACGTCGACCCGCGCGCCGACGCGATCGGCGATCTCGGCCGGCAGCTCCATCGCCGCGCCGGCCAGCGGCTGCGGCCGCGGCAGCGCGCGCCCGGTCATCAGCTCGATCGCGCCGTAGATGTCGGCGACCTCGACCGCCTCCGCGCCGCGCTCGCGCGCCAGCGCCACCAGGTCGACCTCGGCGCCGGTGGCGGCGTCGACGGCCAGCCGCTGGCCGACCGGGTAGCCGAGCCGGCGCTTGCCCGCGGCCAGCGCCGCCGCGAACTTCTGCGGGATGCCGCTGACCGGCCCGACGGTGCCGTCGGGGTTGATCGTCCCGGTCATCGTCGCCGCCGCGTCGACGGGCCAGCCGAGGATCGCCGCGACCAGGCCCGCCGACATCAGCGCCGACGCCGACGCGCCGTCGACGTGGCCGCTCGAGGTGGCCTCGAACGCGAAGTCGGTGAGGTCCTTGTCGAGCACGCTCACCGCGACGTACGCCGCGAGCCACACGCCGGCCCGCCACTCGGGCCCGGCGCCGCCGGCGACGTCCTCGAACACGCCGACCTTCACCTGCCCGCTGGTGGCCGCCTGCACGATCAGATCGACCGAGCCGATCCCGCCGACCGCATCATCCGCCTCGCCGCGCACGAACAGCGGCGCGACGGTCACGCGCTGCGGCCCGCTCGGCAGGGTCAGCGTGGTCGCGTCGCCAGCGCCGCCGGTGCCCAGGATCACCGCGCTGGCCGGCGCCTTCGCCCGCTTGAGGTCCACCTTCGCGACCGCGGTGGGCCGCGCTGGCGGCGCCAGGCGACCGCCACCACACCCGACGAGCAAGCCACCGACCGAGAGCAACGCGACGAGCCTTGGTGCATTCATGCCGCCGCCTATCGGCCGCGACGCGCCGCGGTTGCGTGCCGCGCGCCGTCTATGCGCCGGCCGCGACCGTTCGCCGCCGCCACGTCGCCCCCGCGCCGACGCAACCCCGCGTAGGCTCACGCGATGGCGCACTCGCTGGACTCGCTGCTCAAGCCCCGGACCGTCGCGGTGATCGGCGCGTCGCGCACCCGCGGCACGATCGGCGCCGAGATCTTCCACAACCTGATCGCCAACGGCTTCACCGGCGCGGTCTATCCGGTCAACCCGGGCGCGACGTCGGTCCAGGGCGTGCGCGCGTATCCGGATCTGCGCGCGGTGCCCGACGCCGTCGACCTCGCGGTGATCGTCGTGCCCGCGGCGCGGGTGCCGGCGGTGATCGACGACTGCGTCGCCGCCGGCGTCAAGGCGGTGCTGATCATCACCGCCGGCTTCGCCGAGACCGGCGACGCCGGCCGCGCGATCCAGGACGCGATGCTGGCCAAGGTGCGCGCCGCCGGCATGCGGATGGTCGGCCCCAACTGCCTCGGCCTGCTCAACGCCGACCCGGCGGTCGCGCTCGACGCCACCTTCGCGCCGACCTGGCCGCCCCACGGCAACGTCGCGTTCTCGTCGCAGTCGGGCGCGGTCGGGCTGGCGATCCTCGACTACGCCAAGGAGCTGGGCATCGGCATCCACCAGTTCGTGTCGATCGGCAACAAGGCCGACGTCTCGGGCAACGACCTGATCGAGTACTGGGGCGCCGATCCGCAGGTGCAGGTGGTGCTGCTGTACCTCGAGAGCTTCGGCAACCCGGCCCGCTTCCTCGCGACCTGCCAGCGCGTCGCGCGCACCAAGCCGATCGTCGCGGTGAAGAGCGGCCGCACCGGCGCCGGCGCGCGCGCCGCCAGCTCGCACACCGGCTCGCTGGCCGGCAGCGAGGTCGCGGTCGAGGCGCTGATCACCCAGGCCGGCGTGATCCGCACCGACACGATCGAGGAGCTGTTCGACGTGGCGATGGTGCTGGCCAACCAGCCGGTGCCGCATGGCAACCGCGTCGCGCTGCTCACCAACGCCGGCGGCCCCGGCATCATGGCCGCCGACGCCTGCGAGAGCCACGGCCTGATCGTCCCCGAGCTGTCGGCCGCGACCACCGCGGCGCTGCGCGAGTTCTTGCCGCCCGAGGCGTCGGTCAAGAACCCGGTCGACATGATCGCCAGCGCCACGCCCGCGGCCTACGAGCGCGCGCTGCCGCTGCTCCTCGCCGATCCCGGCGTCGACGCGGTGATCGTGCTGTTCGTGCCGCCGGTCGGCACCGAGGCCGCCGCGGTGGCCGCGGCGATCCAGCGCGGCGGCGCCGGCGCGACCAAGCCGGTGCTGACGTCGTTCATGGGCATGCACGGCGTGCCGGCGGCGCTGTCGTCGCTGCGCGAGGGCCGGTTCCCGTCGTACGCGTTCCCCGAGGCTGCGGCGATCGCGCTGGCGCGCGTGGTGCGCTACGGTCGCTGGCTGGCCCGCGGCGCCGGCGCGGTGCCCGAGCTCGCCGTCGACGCCGCCGCCGCGCGCGCCGCGATCGGCGATCACCACGGCTGGCTACCGCCCGACGCCACCCGCGCCGTGCTCGCGGCCTACGGCATCGCGCAGCCGAGCACGCAGCTCGCCACCTCGGCGGACGCCGCCGCCGCCGCCGCGGACGCGGTCGGCTACCCGGTCGCGATCAAGCTCGCCTCGGCGACGATCACCCACAAGACCGACGTCGGCGGCGTGATCCTCGACGTCGCCGACGCCGCCGCCGTGCGCCAGGCGTTCGCCGACATCCACGCGCGGCTCGCGGCGATCGGCCGCGCCGCCGAGATGGCCGGCGTCACCGTCCAGCCGATGGTGCCGCGCGGCGTCGAGCTGTTCGTCGGCGCGACCCGCACGCCGGGCTTCGGCCCGCTGATCGGCTTCGGCATCGGCGGCGTCGCGGTCGAGCTGTGGAAGGACGTCGGCTTCCGCGTCCACCCGCTGACCGACGCCGACGCCCGCGATCTCGTCGATGGCGTGCGGGCGCAGGCGCTGCTCGACGGCTTCCGCGGCGGCCCGGTGGCCGACCGCGCCGCGCTGCAGGACGCGATCCTGCGCGTCGATCGCCTGATGGGCGACCTGGGCGCGGTGCTCGAGCTCGACCTCAACCCGATCGTCACCCGCGGCCCGGGCCAGGGCGTGATCGCGATCGACGCGCGCATCCGCGTGGCGTGATCAGCCGGCGGGCCGGCACGCCATCGTGGTCTGGTAGACGTCGAGGTCGGCCAGCGTGATCTCGTCGCGGTCGGCGACGCCGCGCGCGTTGGCGCCGGCGTGGTTGCAGCCGTCGGCGGCGCGCCCGCCGATCGCGATCTCGTAGGCCTCGCCGCGGCCGATCGACAGCGCCGCGATCGCGAAGCCGTGGGCCAGCTCGTCGACGGTGAACGTGAACCGCTCGGGCTCGGGCGGCGGCTGGTAGGTGACGCCGGGCGGACAGATGATCTCCTCGCCGGCGGCGCTGCGGCCGATCACGCAATCGCCGCTGCGCGCGCGCGCGGCGAGCGCGGCCTGGTTCCACACCTCGACCGAGACGGTCGAGCCAGGCAGGAACGCGTGGGCGTCGAGCGACAGCGCGAAGCGCACCGGCGTGGTGGCCTGGGCGCTGGGAGCGAGCGGTTCGGTGCAGGCGGTGGTGGCGAGCGCGGCGAGGGCGAGGGCGGCGAGCGTGCGGGGCATGGTGCTTCCGACGCGCGATCTCCGTCGACGATCTACGCCGGGCACGGCTGCGGGATCGCGACCATCGCGAGCGGCGGGACGTCGCTCGTCGCGCCGCTGACGGTGCTGCGCGCCCATCCTCGCAGCAGGTCACAGCCGGTGGCCGCCGGCCCGGTGACGATCACGCTGAAGGTGCGGCCCGGCGCCAGCGCGGCGCTGCCGATCGTGATGACGTCGCGTCCGGCGAGCGGCTCGGTGAACTGCTCGTGGATGTCGGGCGGCGGCGCCGGACACGGCGCGGGCGACGGCGTCGGCTCGAGCGGTGGCATCGCGATCGGGTAGTGCTTGCTGCAGCCGTATCCGCTGTCGATCACCAGCTCGATCGTCAACGTCGCGTCGGCCCTGAAGCCGAGCGCGTCGACGTGGATCGTGACCTGCGGGCTCGCGGGCGGCGGCGGTGGCGCGGGCGCGGGCCGCGGATGGCTACATCCGATCAACAGCGCGAGGGGCAAGACGCGGCGGAGCATCGCCGTACAAACGTACCAGCCAGCCGTCAGCGCTGAACTGCCAGGGAATGGTCGAACCTTGACACCCGGCCTAGCGATCTCCAGCGCTTGGACGATGGCCCGGGGGTCGCAATACCGCCCGCCATGTCCGCAGCCGCCCTCCCCGCGATCGACCCCGCCCGCCAGCCTCGCCACCAGCGCCGCCACCAGCTGCGCGCCGACTTCCGCGTCCTGCGCGGGCTGGCCAAGGCCGCGCTCGACACCGATCGGCCGCTGATGGCGCACGTCGTCGTCACCCGCCGCTGCAACCTCGCGTGCGGCTACTGCACCGAGTACGACAAGGTGTCGCCGCCGGTGCCGCTCGACGCGATGAAGGTGCGCATCGATCGCCTCGCCGCGCTGGGCACGGTGTTCGTCACGCTCACCGGCGGCGAGACGCTGCTCCACCCCGACATCGTCGCGATCGTCCGCCACGTGCACGCGCGCGGCATGACGCCGGCGCTCAACACCAACGGCTACCTGCTGACGCGCGCGCTGATCGACGAGCTCAACGACGCCGGGCTGTACGCGCTGCAGCTCAGCCTCGACAACCTCACGCCCAACGACGTCAGCAAGAAGTCGTGGAAGCCCCTGCGCGGCAAGCTGCGGCTGCTCGCCGAGCACGCGCGCTTCCGCGTGCGCGTGAACACCGTCTTCGGCGCGGCGCCGCCGGCCGAGGCGCTGGCGGTGGCGCAGGCGGTGCACGCGCTCGGCTTCGACGCGAAGTGCTCGCTGGCCCGCGATCCCTCGGGGCGGCCGCTGCCGGTCGACGCCGCGGCCCGCGAGGTCTACGAGCAGATCCGCGCGCTCGATCGCCACGGCACCAGCGTGTTCAGCGAGGACTTCCAGAGCGACCTGCTCGACCGCGGCCAGGTCGAGTGGAAGTGCCGCGCCGGCGCGCGCTTCTTCACCGTGTGCGAGGACGGGCTGGTGCACCTGTGCACGCCCAAGATGGGCCTGGGCGCCAAGCCGCTGGCCGACTACGGCGTCGACGACATCCGCCAGGCGTTCGACACCCCCAAGCCGTGCGCCGCCACCTGCCCGGTCGCCTACGCCCACCAGGGCAGCCGGCTCGACGCCTGGCGCGGCCAGCCGCTCGCGCCCGCGCTGCCGCCGCCACCGTCGACGCCGGGGCGAGTGCACCTGACCGTCGTGCGCTGACCGGCTGGGAGCCTCGCTGGCGCTCGGCTAGATCGCCCCGGCCGGTCGCGCGTTTGCATTCCCATGTCCGCGACTCCTGCCAAGCCTGCGAATCCTCCCGCTCTTCGCCTCGGCATCGTGCTGTCGGGGACCGTGGTCGCCGAGCAGATCGTGCGCGGCCAGCGGCCCTTCTCGATCGGCCAGTCGGCCCGCGCCAGCATCCAGCTGCCGCTGCCGACCTTGCCGCGCAACTGGGAGCTGTTGACGATCACGGCCGCCGGCATCCGCCTGCGGCTGGCCGCGGGCATGGACGTGCGGATCGCGGTGGGCGACGCGGTGTGGACCCGCGCCGAGTGCGACGCCCACGGCAAGGTGGCCGCGGGCGCGACCACGGTCGTGCTGCCGCTGACCGCCCACGGCCGCGTCGACGTCGGCGAGGTGCGCGTGCTGTTCCAGGGCGTGCGCCTGCCCGCGCCCGCGCCGGCGCCCACGTTGCCGCGCGCGCTCAAGGGCACGCTGGCCGATCGCATCGACGGCCGCGTCGCCGCGTTCGCCGCCGCGTCGCTGGTGGCGCACCTCGGCGTGATGATCGCCGCCAACCTCAACGATCCGCCCGGCAAGCCGACGATGGCGCACCGCGCGACCGAGACCTACACCGACGACACGATCGCGCTCATCGACGCCAGCGATCCGATCTTCGACACCGATCCGGCGCCCGAGCCCGAGCCCGGCACCCAGCCGGCGCCGAGCAAGCCCGAGCCGACCGCGCCCGCGCCGAGCCACAAGCCGACGCCGAGCACCAGCCGCCCGGCGGCGCCGACGACGACGCCCGCGACGACCGAGCCCGGCGATCCGACCCGCATGGCCGATCTGCTGTTCGCCCCCGACGGCGACAGCGGCCGCACGGTCGGCGATCTGTCGGCCAAGAAGCCGGGCACCGACCTCGCGCAGCAGCTCGACGAGATCAAGCGCAACGACCAGACCGCCAGCATCGGCGATCAGACCGGCCGCGTGCGCCCCGACGACGCCTACCGCCCCGGCACCAGCCAGAACCCGGTGATCGATCCCGACACCAACCGCCCCGTCACGCCGATCGTCAAGGGCCCCGAGCCCGGCCCGCCCGGCCGCATCAAGCCGGTGGTCACCCCGCGCCCGCCCGGCGATCCGTCGGTGGACGGCATCATCCGGAAGATCTCGACGACCTACATGCCCAGCCTGCAGCGCTGCTACAAGAAGTCGCTGGTGAGCGACGGCACGCTGGCCGGCAAGGTCTCGCTGACCTTCACCGTCACCGATCGCGGCGCGCTCACCGACGGCAACGCCGCCGGCGTGGACGACACCCTGGCGTCGTGCATCGAGGGCGTGATGGCCAAGTGGCAGTTCACGCCGGTCATCGACGGCGACGGCGACCCGACCGACGTCGACGTCAAGCTCGGGCTGGTGCTGACCCCGAAGTGACGGGCTACTCGAGCTCCTTGCACGACGCGGCGTCGCCGAGCTGACACGCCCGCACCAGCAGGTCGTGCGACTTCACGCGATCGGCCTTGGTGCCCTCGCCGCGGAAGTACTGGATGCCGGCGTTGCGGCACCCGACCTCGTCGCCGAGCGCGCAGCCGCGCTCGAACAGCGGCAGCGCCGCCGCGACGTCCTTCTTCAGGTGCTTGCCGGTGTACAGCTCCATGCCGAGGTCGACGCAGACGCCGGCGGCGCCCAGCTCGCACGCGCGCTGGTACAGCGGCAGCTGCTTGGTGATGCCGCCCTTGAGGAACGCCAGGTTCGAGCAGCCGTAGCCGGCGCCCAGCGCGCAGCCCTGCTCGTACAGCGCGGCGGCCTTGGCGAGATCCTTGGGCTCGCCGACGCCGTCCTCGGCGAGGCGGCCCAGCCGGTTGCAGCCGTCGCCGTAGTTCAGGCGGCACGCGCGCTCGTAGTACGTGCGGGCCTGCGCGGGATCGGCGGTCACGCCGCGGCCGGCCTGGTAGCGCGCGCCGGCGTCGGAGCAGCCGGCGCCGTCGCCGCCGTCGCACGCCTCGACGAACCGCGCCACCGCCTTGGCCGGATCCTTGGCCACGCCGTCGCCGTCGTCGAGCTTGAGCCCGGCGTTGCGGCACGCGACCGCCAGCTTGGCGTCGCACGCCTTGGTGAACAGCGCGAACGCCGCCGCGTCGTCCTCGCGCACGCCGACGCCGTCGCCCAGCATGATCGCCAGCTGGTTGCACGCCGCCGCGCTGTCGGCCTCGCACGCGCGCTTGAACATGCCGGCCGCGCCGGGCACGTCGCGATCGACGCCGGCGCCCTGGTAGCGGGCCATGCCGAGGTTGAAGCAGCCGACCGCGTTGCCGGCGTCGCAGGCCTGGCCGTAGTAGCCGACCGCCTTGACCTGGTTGCGCTCGACGCCGTCGCCGTGGTCGTACATGACGCCGAGGTTCTTGCAGCTCTCGCCGTGTTTGCGCCCGCAGCCGGTCTCGAAGCGCTGGCGCGCGATCGTCCACTGCTCGGCGGCGATCGCCGCCATGCCGGCGCGGTTGCACGCCTCGCTGTCGCCGCCGTCGCACGCCACCGCCGGGTCGACCGCCGCGGGCGGCGGGGTCGCGGGGCCGGTCGTGATCGCCGGCGCCTCCGCCTTCGGACCGTCGATGGTCCCGACGCCGCGCAGCACCTGCACGACGCCCGCCACCAGCAGCGCCAGCGCCACCAGCACGCGCAGCGTCCGCCGCGCCGGCGCCGTCGAGCGCAGCCGGATCAACGCGTGCACTCCGATCACCGCCGCCGCGACGCCACAGCCGAGCGCCACCCAGTCGCGGTAGTACACCGACACCGCGCCGTTGCTCGTGCTGATGCGGGTCACCGAATGGCTGACCGCGAACGGCGCGCCGCCCAGCGCCAGCCCCACCCACTCGATCGGACTGGGCACGGCTTCGACGGAGTTGACCTCGGGTTCGTCCACGGCCCGGGATACTATCGGAACCCCCGCGCGCCATGGCCGATCCGCTCGCCCCGACTGTGCCCACGCCTCCCGGCGACGACGCGCCCGGCGAGGCGACGCCGACGACGGCGGTCGGGCACATGGTGCGCGCGGCGCCGGTGGCCGATCCGCTCGAGCGCGCGGTGGCGCGGGCCAAGGCGGCCGAGGCGCTGTTCGGCGAGGCGGCGGCGGTCAAGGTCGGGCGCTACCGGCTGATCGAGCGCGCCGGCGCCGGCGGCATGGGCGTGGTGTGGTCGGCGTGGGACCCCGAGCTCAACCGCGGCGTCGCGCTCAAGCTGGCGTCGGCCGGCGACGACGACGCCCGCGCCCGCGCCCGCGACGAGGGGCGCGCGCTGGCCCGGCTGTCGCACCCGAACGTGGTGCCGATCTACGACGTCTTCGAGGCGCCCGAGGGCGTGTTCCTGGTGATGGAGCTGGTCAAGGGCAAGACGCTGCGCACGATCGCCACCGACGGCGCGCCGGTCGCCGAGCTGCTGCGCGCCTACCGGCAGTGCGGCGAGGGCCTGGCCGCCGCGCACGCCGCCGGGCTGGTGCACCGCGACTTCAAGCCCGACAACGCCATCCTCGGCGCCGACGGCCGGGTCCGCGTGCTCGACTTCGGCCTGGCCCACGCCACCGACGACACCGGCGCGCCGCTGATCGCCGGCACGCCGCGCTACATGGCACCCGAGCAGAAGCGCGGCGACGCGCTGACCGCGGCGGTCGATCAGTACGCGCTGTGCGTCGCGCTGCGCGAGGCCGTCGCCGCCCGCGGCCCGACGCCGCGCTGGCTCGAGCCGATCCTCACCCGCGGCAGCGCGGAGCGGCCGGCCGATCGCTTCCCGTCGATGGCGGCGCTGCTCGCCGCGCTCGCGCTCGATCCCGCCGCGCGCTGGCGCCGCCGCGGCATGATCGGCGCCGGCGTGATCACCGCCGGCGCGATCACCGTCGCGCTGGTCGGTCGCCGCTCGGTCGCCGCGCCCCCGCCGTGCCAGGGCGGCGAGGCCTCGATCGCCGGCGCCTGGGGCGGCGCCCGCCGCACCGCCGCCAACACCTTCCTCGCGGGCCTACCCGGCGACTACGCCCGCGAGTCGGTGCCGCGCATCGTCGCGGCGCTCGATCGCTACGCCGACGACTGGGTGATCATCCAGCGCGCGTCGTGCATGGCCCACCAACGCGGCGAGGTCTCGACCGCCGCGTTCGACCGCCGCACCGCCTGCCTGGCGCGCCGCAAGGCCGCGCTGACCGCGGTCGCCGACGTCGCCGCCTCCGCCACCACCGGCTCGCTGCCCGATCTGGTGATCGCGTCGCTGGGCCTGCCCGACCTGGCGACCTGCGACGACGACGACGCGCTGCTGTCGCCGGTCGCGCCGCCGACCGCAACCCAGGCGCCGGAGGCCGCCGCGATCGCCGATCTGATCGCCAAGGTCGATGTCGAGCGCGACGCCGGCCGCACCGATCAGGCGACCCGCGACGCCGAGTCGGCGGTCGCGCGCGCTGAGGCGCTCGGCTATCAGCCGCTGATCGCGCGGGCGCTGCTCGCGCGCGGGCGGATCCCGCTGTCGCTGATGCAGCGCGATCGCGGCCGGGTCGACTTCGCGGAGGCCGCACGCCGAGGCCTCGAGGTCGGCGACGAGCCGTTGGCGATCGAGGCCTACGCGCGCGCGGCCTTCGCCTTCGGCACGACGGCGAATCCCGCCGAGGCCACGGCGGGGTTGCCGCTCGTCGAGGCGATCGCCACACGGCTCGGCGAACGCGCCGCGTTCCCGCGCGCGCTGCTCGACCACAACGTCGGCGTCGTCGAGCTCGCGCGCGGCGATCGCACGCGCGCCCTGCCGCGGCTGCGGGCGTCGCGCGCCGAGTCCGCCAGACTCACTGGCAGTGCCGCGATCGAGATGGCGGTCGTCCTGCAGTCGTTGATGTTCGCCGTCGACGACGCACCCGAGCGCGACGCGCTGGGCAAGGATCTCGTCGCGGCGCGACTCGCCACGCTCGGACCTGGCCATCCGCTCACGCTCGAGGCCGACCTGATGCGCTCCGGCGTCATGACCGACTTCGACCAGGGCCGCCTGGCGATGCGGGCCCCGTGCGAACGGCTGGCCGCCCTGCACCCCGATCAGCGCACCAGCATCCGCGAGTGCGGCCACGAGCTGGCCTGGCGCGCCGCGGCGGTGGGTGACCGCGACGCCTCGATCGCTGGGGCGCGTCTCGTGCTCGCAGCGGCGACGCCTGACGCCAACGACAGCCGCATCACGCGCGCGAAGGCGTACCTCGCGATCGCCAACGGCGACCCCGACGCCGCCCTCAGCGTGCTCGCCGACCTGAAGCCCATCGGGGACGATCGGCCGTGGTGGCAACGGATGATCAACGTCGACAACGGGATTGTGTTGGCGCAGGCCGAACTCGCACGCAGCCACGCGCCCGAAGCACGCCGCGCGCTCGATCACGCCGCACAGCTCGCCCAAGGGCTTCTCGCCGCCGCGCCGATCGACCTTCGCCATCGACTCGATGCGATCGCGGCGATCCGGCGCCGCCTCCCGTAGCACCGGGTCAGGGCAGCGCGGGGCTGGTGGTGCGCAGGTAGTAGCTCGTCGACGCGCCCGCGCACGGCGGCGGCACCGCCTTGCCCGCGGCGGCGCACGCGGCGGCGATCTGCGCGTCCATGTCGTCGGGGGTGCCGTTCAGGCGGTGGGTGTCGAGGCAGAGCGCCCCGCTGGCAGTCCACCGGGCCTCGTAGCTGTTCACCGCGATCGGGGGGCTGGCCAGGCCGGTGGTGCTGTTCCAGCGCAGCGGCGTGCCGACCACGGTCAGCGCGTCGCCGGTGTTACACACGTCCGAGGCGTACATCTTGAGCATCGCCTGGCGTTGCGCGATCGTGGTCGGCGCCGTGGACGACTGGGTGGCGAAGGTGTGGCGGTTGAGCGCGAGCTTGGCCAGCACGGTGCCCGAGCAGCCGATGTTGAACCAGTCACCCGACGACGCTGGATCGCCGGCGGTCACGGTCAGCGACTCGGTGTCGTAGCGATCGCCCGTGAACAGTACCGCCTCGGTGGTCTTGCGCCACCACGTCCCCTCGCCATCGAGACGGTTGGGTGGGTTGTTGCAGACCGGCACGAGGTGGGTGGCGCTCGGGTAGATCATGCGCCACTGCAGCTCGTAGGTGTTCAGCAGGCCGGCCGGCGGCTGCCAGTACTCCTGCGCGGTGCTCGCCGCGGTGATCCCGATCTGGTACCTCGCCGTGACGACACCGCGGACGGTGCGGTCGACGTTGAACACCGCGCCGACCAGGTCGGGGCCGCTGAGCGCGGTGTACCAGCCGTGGATCAAGGTGCTGTACCGCTTGCCCACCAGCGTCGTCCCGGTGACGTCGGGGCGGTAGGTCGTGGTCACGCCGCCCACCGTCTTGGTGAAGCTGGTGATCCGGAAGCCCTCGGCGTTGGCGTAGGTGCCGGTCTCCTCGAGCTCGTGGAACTCGGTCGGGCCCAGGTACGCCGAGTTCGAGCTGCACCCGAGCTTGGGGCAGGCCTCGCCATCTCCATTGATGACCGGGCTCTCGTCGCTTCCGGTCACCAGGTCGTCCGTACAGCCCACCGCCGCCAGCGCCGTCGCGAGTGCCAGGATGTGTCGGGTCATGCCGGGTTGATACACGCGGCGGTCCCCTGTGACCGAAAAAGCACACCGGGGTCACCCTTTTCCGGTGCCCCCGCGTCCAACCATCTGAAAACGTGTCGTTAGTGCGCCTGGCTCTCGGTGCGGAAGTCCCAGCTGGTCGTGACGTCGGCACAGGGCGGGGGCACCGGTCGGTTGGCGCGCTGGCAGGCGTCCGCGATCTGCGCGGTCCTGTCATCCGGGGTCCCATCGAGCCGGTGCGTGTCCAGACACAGCGCGCCATCGGCGGTCCACCGCGCCTCGTTGGAGTAGACCGCGATCGCCTTGCTGGTGAGGCCGGTGGCGCTCCACCAGCGCAACGGCGTGCCGGTCACGGTCAACGCGTCGCCGCTGTTGCACACGTCCGACGTGTACATCTTCAGCATCGCCTGCCGCTGGTCCCGCGTGGTGGTGACCTGCGCCGACTTCGTCGCGTCGGTGTGCCGGTTGAGGGCGAGCTTCGCCAGGACCGTCCCGGCGCAGCCGATGTTGAACCAGGTCGTCGCCTCCGCCGGCGTCGACGCGGTGACTGTCAGGGTGTCGGTGTCGTAGCGATCGCCGGTGAAGAGGATCGCCTCGAGGATGTTGTTCCAGTTGCCGGTGTCATCCAGGCGGTTCGGCGGGTTCTTGCACACCGGGGTGTAGTAGGTGGAGGTGGCCAGGCGCCACTGGAGCTCGTAGGTGTTCACCGTGGTGATCGGGGCCTGCCAGAACTTCTGGATCGTCGACGCGTTCGCGATGCGGATGCGGTACTCGAGCGAGCCGGTGGCGTTCTTGACCACCAGCTCGGAGTTGACCAGGTTCGCCCCGCTGAGTGTCTGGTAGATCCAGAAGCCACCGACCAACGCCCAGCGCGAGGCGGTCAACTCCGTCCCCGTGACGTTGGGGCGATAGGTCAAGCCGTTCTTGACCAGGCCCTTGAGGTACAGGCCTTCGGCGTTGGGGTACGTGCCGGTCTCCTCGAGCTCGTGGAACTCGGTCGGGCCCAGGTACGCCGAGTTGGAGCTGCAGCCGAGCTTCGGGCAGGCCTCGCCATCACCGTTGATGACCAGGCTCTCGCCGCTTCCGGTCGCCAGTTCGCCAGTTCAGCCCGCCGCCAGCGCCGCCGCCAGCGCCATGATGTGTCGCGTCATGCCCCGTAGATACAGGAAGACGCGCGCCGTGACCGAAAAACGCGCCGGGTCACCCCATCTGGGCGACCCGGCGACGTAACGGCCTGAGATCGTTAGCTCATTGAGCCTGGCTCTCGGTCCGGAAGTCCCAGGGGCTCGAGACATCGACGCAGGGTGGCGGGACCGGCCGGTTGGCTCGCTTGCAGGCGTCCTCGATCTGCTTGGTCATGTCGTCCGCGGTGCCGTCGAGCCGATGCGTGTCGAGGCAGAGGGCGCCGTTTTGGGTCCACAGCGCCTCCTTGGAGGTCGTCGGGATGACCTTGCTGGTGAGGCCGGTGGCGCTCCACCAGCGCAGCGGCGTGCCGCTGACCGTGAGCGCGTCGCCCGTGCCACACACGTCCGACGTGTACATCTTCAGCATCGCCTGGCGCTGGGCGCGAGTGGTGGTGACCTGGGCCGACTTGGTCGCGTCGGTGTGCCGGTTGAGCGCGAGCTTCGCGAGCACCGTCCCAGCGCAGCCGATGTTGAACCAGGTCGTCGCCTCGGCCGGCGTCGACGCGGTGACCGTCAGCGTGTCGGTGTCGTAGCGATCGCCCGTGAACAGGATCGACTCGATCGTGTTCTGGATGGGGCCGTCCTCGGTCTCCGGGTTCGGCGGGTTCTTGCACACCGGGACGAAGTCGGTCGAGGTCGGCACCACCTGCCGCCACTTGAGCTCGTAGGTGTTCACGCTGGTGATCGGCGCCTGCCAGAACTGCTGATTCTGCGACGCGTTGGTGATGCGGATCCGGTACTCGAGGGTGCCGGCCGCGTTCTTGACCACCAGCTCTGCGTTGACCAGGTTCGCCCCGCTGAGCGTCTGACGGGTCAGCATCCCGCCGACCAGCACCCATCGATAGCCGATCAATACCGTGCCGGTGACGTCGGGACGCCAGGTCACGCCGTTCTTGATCAAGCCCTTGAGGTACAGGCCCTCGGCGTTCGCGTAAGTCCCGGTCTCCTCCAGCTCGTGGAACTCGGTCGGTCCCAGGTACGCCGAGTTCGAGCTGCAGCCCAGCTTGGGACAGGCTTCGCCATCGCCGTTTACGACCGCGCTCTCGTCCTGCCCGACCCCAGGGCTATCGACACACGCGGCCAGAGCCAGGGCGAGCGGGAGTGCCACAACGGTTCGCTTCATGCCCAATGGATGAAGGTCGGTCGGCGTTGTGACCGAAAAAAGTGGCCCGCCCACCGGGCGCCCTATCCCGCCAGCGACTTCGCCCAGGTGTCCATGTCCTCGACCGTGGCCAGGGGCAGCGGGGCGCCGGCGCTGGCGGCCAGGGCGTCCTTGAGGGCGAGGCGGGCGCGCGAGAGGCGCTGGCGGATGGTGGCGACCTGGGCGTCGAAGACCTCGGCCAGCGCGGTGGCGTCGAGGCCCTCCCAGTAGTGCAGCTCGAGCAGGGTCTGCGACTCGACCGGCAGCGTGCGCAGCGCGGCGCACAGCCGGCGGTGCTCCTCGTTGCGGGCCAGCCGCGAGCCGGCGGTGGTCGCGACCTCGGCGATCGACGACAGCTCGGGGTCGAAGCCGCGCTCGCGCTTGAACGTGCGCAGCCAGCGGTACAGCTCGTTGCGCGCGATCGTGAACAGGTAGGTGCGGAAGCTCGAGCGGCCGGCGAACTGATCGCGGGCCTTCACCAGCGCGAAGAACGTCGCCTGGACCAGCTCGTCGGGCTCGTTGCACTTGTTGGCGAAGAACCGGAACAGCGGATCGAAGTAGCGCGCGAACAGATCGCGGCCGGCGGCCTGGTCGCCTGCGCGCCACCGCTCGAGCAGCTCGCGATCCTGATCCATCGCCGTGAGCGTATCACCCCGCCGGCGTGATCAGCGCGGCGGCGGCGCGGCGGTCAGGATCTTCTGGATCACCGCGTCGCCCTCGGGGGTGGCGGGCACCACCGCCGGCTGGATGCGGCGGGTCAGCTCGATCCACCGGCTGTCCTCGGCGAAGATCTTGGTGAACATTGGCAGCGCGGCGTCGAGCTCGCCGGCCGAGGCCAGCGCGACCGCGCTCCAGTAGCGGACCTCGGTCAGGTCGGGGGCGGCGGCCGCCGCGGCGCCGTAGTGCTGCTTGGCGCCGGGGACGTCGCCGCGCTCGACCGCGGCGTCGCCAGCGTTCATGTGATCGTAGACCCGCTGCAGCTTGAGCAGCCGGCCCAGCTCGCCGATCGGATCGGCGGCGTCGTCGACGCGCAGGTCGACGAGCGTGTCGTGGGACGGCTCGGCCGAGGGCGTGCCCTTGACGATCAGCATGGCCGCCGACTGGCAGCCGCGGACGTCGCCGCCCGCCGCCTGCGCCGCCGCCAGCGTGGCCAGCAGGCGCTCGGCGAGGTCCCCGGTGGCGCCCTCGTAGGCGGCCTGCATCGCCGGCACGACGCGATCGTTGGCCATCATGTTGGCCTGCACCGAGTAGCCGGCGCCGGTGTGGTGCCCGGCGAACGCGATGTTCGCGGCGCCGGTGTGGGCCGCGACCTGGCCCTTGCCGTCGACGAACGCCACCTGCCGCACGTCGCGCTTGGCGTCCTCGGCCAGGATCGCGGCCAGCGCGTCGGGGGCGCTGGCGCCGGCGCGCATCCGCTCGAGGCCCTTGCGCCCGTAGGCCGGCTCGGCGAACGACTGCGTCGCGATCGCGCCGACGCCGGGCTCGGCCCAGGTCACGAGCGCACCCACCGCGAACCAGTGCGACTGCACCGCGACGCCGAGATCGCCGGTGACCGGATCGCGCGCGACGATCGAGAAGGTGTGGGTCGGCCGCATCGGCTGGCTCGGCGCGCCGCGCGCGGCCTGGACCTGGCCGACGTCGCGCAGGCAGCTCGCCGGCGCGGCGGGGACCGGGGTCGGCGGCGTGGCCGGCGGCGGGGCCGCCGCCGGCGGCGGGGCCGAGGACTTCGAGCACGCGAGCGCGGCGAGAGCGACGACGGCGAAGCGACGCATGCCGCATGCTGACACAGCCGGCGAGCGCTCTGATAGCGTCGGCGCGATGCGCACGCTCTGGCCGATCGGTACGCTCCTGCTCGCGGTCGCTTGCTCGGGGCCGGCGGGTCTCGACGGCGAGCCCGGCCCCGAGGGTCCCCCGGGCCAGACCGGCGCCACCGGCAACATCGGCGCGACCGGGCCGGCGGGCCCCGCCGGCACCACCGGCCAGAACCTCTACGAGATCTACGGCACCGGCCAGCTCACGGTGACGTCGGCGATCACCAGCTACGTGCTGATCCCCGGCCTGCAGCAGGTGATCACCGTGCCCGACGACGCCGCGGTCCACGTCAGCACCAACGGCGGCATCCAGTGCACCGCCGCCGGCACCGCCTACTCGGCCGTCGACATCGCGATCTTCGTCGACGGCATCGCGTCCAACCAGGGCGGCGTGCGCCGGGTGGTCGCCGCCAACTCGGCGGCGGTCGGCCAGATGATCGCCAACTGGTCGATGGCCCGCTCGTACAACCTGACGCCCGGCAACCACACCGTCGAGGTCAAGGCCATCGCCGTCGACCCGAACGCCACCGCCGCCAACGTCTCGAGCGCCACCGCGCCGCAGCTGCAGGGCGTGCTGACGGTGCTCGTGATGAAGAAGTAGCGACCGCTACTGCGGCCGCGCGACGCGCGACCACATCATCAGGAGGTTGCGCACCACGGCGCCGTCGGGCGCGGTCGCCGCCTCGGGCAGCTCGAGCGCCAGGCCGTACTGCGCGAGCCGCGTGAACGGGTTGGCGCCGTCGCTGGTCTTGAGCGGCAGCGAGGTGTCGGCCGGGCGGAAGCCGAACCGCAGCGCCATGCTCTGCGCCTCGTGGCCGCGCAGGTAGGCGATCAGCCGCTCGGCGGCCTTGGCCTGCGCCGGCGTGACCCAGTCGCCGCCGAGCATCACCACCGGGTGATCGCTCCACAGCGTCACCGGCGGGTAGTAGATGCGCAGGTTGCCCCAGCGCCCCTGCGCGTTCTCGAGCTGCGAGATCGCGAGGCTCTCGTAGACCACCGCGATGTCGTACTTCGACGGGCCGAACCGGACCATGTCGGTCATGAACGTGCCGGTCGACGCCTCGAAGGTCGGCACGCCCTTCTCGATCTCCTTGACCCAGGTCTGGTACTTCTCGTCGAACAGCTCGTCGACGGTGAGGCCGCTGGTCTTGGTGTAGTACTCGAGCGTCATCAGCAAGAGCGCCTGCAGGCCCGAGTTGGACTTGTTGGGGTCGGTGTGGCCGAGCTTGACGAAGCCCCAGGCCGGCTTGCCGCCGATCGCCGACCAGCCCTTGGGCGACGTGACCGCCTTGTGGATCGCCTTCCACGTCAGGCTGTCGCCGCCCGACGCGGCCATCAGCACCTTGGCGCGGTCTTCCCACACCGCGAACACCAGCGGCGACAGCAACAGCTGCTGCGGCCCGGCCTCGCCGTCGGCGGGGAACGGCCGCTTGCCGTACTTGGTCTGCCAGTCGGTGGCGAGCAGGTTGACGATCAGCGAGTCGGCCGGGCTCCACAGCACCGGCTTGAGGCTGCCGTCGAGGATCCCGGACGCGGCGTCGAGCGAGCCCTTGCTGGCCGCGACCACGTCGACGTCGGGGTTGGCCTTCTCGAACTCGACGATCGCCGCGTCGATCCAGTCCTTCTTCTCGCTGGAGTACAGGAAGTCGATCATGACCTTGCCGCCGGCGGACGACGTGCCGCTGCCGGCGGGGGCCGGCGGCGGTCCTGGCGCCGGCTTGTCACCACCCTTCTTCTTGCCGCCGCCGCCGACCACGAGGATCAGCACCACGGCGAACGCGACGAACGCTCCGATGATCGCGACCTTCTGCTTCACGTCGGTACCTCCACCAGGGTTGCGAGGGTGTCCTCGAACGCCCGCAGCTCGATGTTCATCCGCTCCAGATCGCCGCTGACGTTGCCGGTGAGCGAGTCCGACGCCTGATCGTCGAGGGCCTGCAGCGACACCAGGCTGGTCGGCACGCCGCGCAGCGCCGCGACCAGCCGGGTCAGGTTGGCCAGGATGCGCTGGTGGGCCTTGGCGATCTCGTCGAGCGACTTGACCCGCGCGCGGCCGGCCTCGGCGGCCAGCGCGTACTGCTGGCGGGCGGCGTCGTCGGTCGCAGCCGCGACCAGCGCGTCGAGCTGCTCGACCTCGAGCTCGGCGTCGGCGCGGCTGGCCTTGGCCAGGTAGCGGGCCAGCGCGTCGCCGCGCACGATCAACGCGGCGGCGTGCCCGACCAGCTCGTCGGTGGCGGCCAGCGATCCGGCGACGTTGGCGCGGATGCGATCGGGCACGCCCTTGGCGACGCGATCGATCTCGGCGCGGGCGGTCGCGACCGCGGTCGCCGCCTTCTTGAGCGCGGGATCCTCGAGCGTCTTGGGATCGGGCAGCGCCGGCCGGGCGTCGCGCCCCGACAGCACCTTGCGGCGGAAGCCGCTGTTGGTGATGTCGACCGCGACCAGCGCCGCGTAGGCCGCGCCGCCCAGCACCGCGATCGGCCAGCTGGCGAGCGCGACCGCGCCGACCACCGCGGCCCCGGCCACGCCGAGGTTGACCGGACCGGCGGCGGCCCGGGCGAACACGCGCGCGAAGGGAGAGCGAGGGGCCATGGGTGGTGTGGCGATCAGTAGGACGGTGCGATCAGAAGAACGTGCCGATGTCGCGGAACACCGCGCGGATGTCGGCGACGCTACCGCGCGAGAAGGTGCCGCGCGACTTCTCCGCGATCTGGGTCAGGGCGTCGGGGTTGGTCTCGGTGCCGTAGGCGATCGTGAAGATGCTGACCGCCGCGTCGCCCTCGACGGTGACCTGCTTGGTCACCTTGGGCAAGGTGGTCGACGAGTTCTCGTCGACGCCGTCGGTCATCACCACCATCGCGTGGATGCGGTGCGGGTTCTTGGCGACCTTGCCGCGCATCGCCGCGTGGGCCTCGGCCACCGCGTCGTAGAGCGCGGTGCCGCCCGAGGCGATCGTGCCCTCGATGCGCTGGCGCAGCATCGCGCGGGACGGCCCCAGCTCGACCGGGCCGATCGGCGGGTAGACCTTGTCGTCGAAGAACACCAGCGTCACCCGGTCGCGATCGTCGAGCGTGTCGAGGAACGTCGCGGCGCCCGACTTGGCCTCGGCCAGCGGCTGGCCCTCCATGCTGCCCGACTTGTCGAACACCAGCGTCACCTCGCTGGCCTTCTTGGTGGCGCGCCACGCGGCGACCAGCTTCTCGAGCGTCGCGCCGTCGGGCACCGCCAGCAGCGTCTGCGGTTGCTGCGGGTCGGCGCCGTGGGCGGCGTCGATCGGGGCGGCCATCGCGATCGCCGGATCGGCCGGGCGGAACCCGAGCGCCAGCGCGCGCTCCTGCGCCGGCCGCGCCTTCACGAACGCCAGGAACGCCTGCGCCGCCGCGCGCTCGTCGGCGCCGACCCACTCCGCGTCGAGGACCGCGTACGGGTGGTCGCTCCAGAACGTGCCCTCGACGGGGTAGATCGCCACCAGCGGTGGCGACGGGGCGGGCGTCTTCGAGTTGGCCTCGATGACGAGGTTCTCGTACAGCACGGCGGCCGACAGGTACGTCGGCCCACGCTCGACCATCTTGTCGATGAACAGGCTGGTCGACTTGCCGTAGTGGACGATCGAGTCCTCGACCTCCTCGAGGAACGCCCGGGTCGGTGCCGCGGCCAGATCGTCGGGGGTGAGCCCGGCGGTCTTGCCGGTGCCGGCGTACGCGGCGGCCAGCACCGCGAGCAGGCCGGAGTTCGAGTACTCGGGGTGGGTGTGGCCCAGCTTGAAGGTGCCCCACTCGGGCCGCTGGTAGGTGGCCCAGCCCTTGGGGTCGCGCGACAGCTTGACCAGGTCGGCCCAGCCGATGTCCTTGCCCGGCCAGCCCAGCGCCTCGGCCATCGGCTTCCACATCGCGATCACGATCGGCGACAGCACGATCGGCTCGCCCGCCGGCGCGAGCGCCTTGGTGTGCCCGTCGCGCGACAGCCACGCCTGGTTGAGCAGCGCGACGTAAGCCGACGACGCCGGGCTGAACACGTGGGGCCGGCTCGATCCGTCGAGGATCGCCTGCATCGCCTCGCCGGAGCCGCTCGCCACGCCGACCGCCTTGATCGGCGCGCCGCCGGCCGTCTTGGGCCCGGTCGCGTTCCACGCCTTGATCTGCTCCTCGAGCCACGCCTTCTTCTCGCTGCCGTACGCGATCCGCAGCTCGACCGCCGCCTGGGTCGGCGGCGCCGGCGTCGACGACGGCGGGCGGCTCGAGCCGCCGCCATCGTCCACCTTCTTCTTGCAGCCCGCCGCCGCCAGCACCCCGAACACCACCAGGATCGTCCACAGCGCGCGCTTGTGCATGGTCACCCTCGGCCGTAGGCCTCGAATGCGACAGCGCGGTGACAACCGCGTGGCGCCGTCGAAACTCTTGGCGAGGATACCAGGCGGCTAGCTGGTAAGCTGACGCATGGCCACGCTGGCGGAGCTGCTTGACCAGGCGATAGCGCTCTCCGTCGCCGAGCGCGAGTAGCTGGCGGCGCACTTGCTCGACAGCTTCGAGCCCCCGCCCGGGATCTCGATCGACGACCACGCCGAGATCGAACGGCGGGCCGCGGAGGCGCGCGGCGGCGCGCTGGGGGTGTCATGGGCGGACGTGAAGCGCGCGCTGAAGACCTGATCTATCGGCCCTATCGGCCGCCACCCCGCCGTCATCACGCCGGCGGCGCGTTGAGATCCGCGGTCGCCGTGTCAACGGGCGGGGGTACTGATCGCGCCAAGGGCGGCCAAACTGATCGCGGTTGTCCACAGGGCCTCGAGGCCCGGATCGGGGTCGGCCAAGTGGCGCGGTCGAGGCGGCCAAACTGATCGCGGCCCGGCTCAGCCGG
>JAEUJY010000067.1 GCA_016794525.1 Myxococcales bacterium | reverse complement strand
GGTCGAGCGTCGGATCGTACGCCGCGTAGACCACGCCCATGCCGCCGGCGCGCGGTGACCGCCGAACGCCAGCGCCCCGGCGACCGCGCCGCCGATCGCCGCGACCGCCGCCAGCGCCACCCACCGGCGCCGCCGCCGCGGCCGATCGTCGAGCGCCGCCAGCAGCGCGGCCATCGACGGGAACCGCGCCGCGCGATCGGCGGCCAGCGCGCGCACCAGCACCGCGCGCAGCCGCTCGGGCACGTCGGCGCCGGCCGGCGGCGGGCGGACCACCGGCGCGCTCCGCACGCCGACCGCCGCGAACGGGTGCTCGCGGTACAGCGCCTGGTACAGCGCGACCGCGAACGCGAACTGATCGCTGCGCGCGTCGAGCTCGGCGCCGGCCAGCTGCTCGGGCGACATGTACGCCGGCGTCCCGACGATCGCGCCGGCCTGGGTCAGGCGGGTCGCGGGGTCGAGCCCGTCGGGGCTCGCGGCGGCGTCGACGACGTCGTCGCCGCTGCCGGCGCGGCGGGCCAGCCCGAAGTCAGCTACCCGCACCCGCCCGTCGCGGCCGAGCAGCACGTTGTCGGGCTTGAAGTCGCGGTGGACCAGGCCCGCGGCGTGGGCGGCGGCGAGCCCGCTGCCGGCCTCGAGGAAGCGGGCGACGATCGCCGCCCGCGGCCGCGGCGTCGCCAGCCACTCGCGCAGCGTGCCGCCGTCGAGGTACTCCATCGCGATGAAGACGCCGTCGGCGGTGCTGCCGACGTCGTAGACCACGATCACGTTGGCGTGCGACACCGTCGCGACCGCGCGCGCCTCGCGGATCAGCCGGGCGCCACCGTCGGCGGCCGCGCCGACCGCGCGCACCACCTTCACCGCGACCCGGCGGTCGAGCGTCGGATCGTACGCCGCGTAGACCACGCCCATGCCGCCGGCGCCCAGCGTGCGCAGCACCTCGAAGCGCCCGCCGATCACCGCGCCCGCGGCCAGCTCGCCGCGGGTCGCCGCGGCCAGCGCGTCGAGCGCCGCCCCCGCCGCCGCCGCCTGCGCCCCGAGCGCGTCGCTCAGCCGCGCGGTCTCGTCGTCGCTGCCCATCGCCCCGAGGATAGCCTCAGCCGCAGGTCGCCCAGGCTACTTGCACACGCCGTTGCCGGGGAACGGGCACTTGATGTCGAACCGGCCGGCGTACTGCTTGCCACCGGCGGCGAACGCGAACGTGCCGGCGACGTGGCTGGCGTCCCAGGCGGTGACGTCGAGCTCGCCGTCGCCGCCCATGAAGTCGCGCCCCATCACGGTGAACGTGCCGGCCTTGTTGGTCTTGGTGATCGGGTACTTCTTCGGCGCCATCGGCACGTCGGCGGCGGTGGCGTCGTTCGCCGACATCAGGTTCACCTGCGCCCCGGTGCCGCAGTTGATCAGCAGCGTGCTGGCCAGGCCGCGCCCCTGCTGGTCCGGCGCGAACCAGTGCACCGACATCACGTTGTTCATGCCGCCGCCGCCCTTGTTGGGCGCGCCGCCGTCGATCGTGTACTCGCAGAAGCCCTGCGCGTAGGGGTCGGCGGCCGGCGTGGACGGCGGGGCGGCGGGTGCGGCGGGCGCGGCGGCGGCGGGCGCGGCGGGCGCGGCGGGCGCGCCAGTCCCGGGCGCGGGCTTGTCGCTGGCGGGCTTGTCGCCCGCGCCCTTCCCGCACGCGCCGGCCAGCGCGGCCACGCTCAGACCCAGGTACAGGCACATCGACGTACGTGCGGTCACGGCATCTCCCGGTGGTTGCGGTGGCCATGGTCGCGCAGTTCGCGCGCCGCTGCCAGCCCGCGCGGGCGACGGCCCGGTCGAGCGCGGCCGGTGGTCGCAGCCGCCAATCCATCGACGGCGCGCACCCGACCTGCCGTACCATCGACGCGGGAGCGTGGTGACCGTCGATCCGACCGACCTCGACCGCCGCGAGCCGGACCTGCTCCGGCGGCTGCTGCCGTCGCTCGAGTTCGCCTTCGATCGCTACTTCCGGGTCGCGCTCGACGGCGCCGACCACCTGCCGACCGGCCCGGCGATCTACTTCGGCAACCACTGCGGCAGCACCTACACCGTCGAGGGCGCGATGCTGGCGACGGCGATCTTCCGCCGCTTCGGCGTGGCCCACCCGCTGTACTTCCTGGCCCACCGCGCGTTCTACACGCTGCCCGGCGTCGGCCCGTGGCTGCCGCGCGTCGGCGCGGTGCTCGCCGATCGCGAGGTCGCGCTGCGCATCCTGGCCCGCGGCGGGCAGTTCGTCGTGTTCCCCGGCGGCGATCGCGACTCGCACAAGCCGTTCCGCGACCGCCACAAGGTCGACTTCCACGGCCACGGCGGCTTCATCCGCATGGCGATGACCGCGCGCGCGCCGCTGGTGCCGTTCGCCCACGTCGGCACCCACGAGACGCTGTTCGTGCTGTCGCGCGGCGATCGCATCGCCCGGGCGCTGCGGCTCGACCGGCTGACCGGCCTCAAGGTGTTCCCGATCATCCTCAGCGTCCCGTTCGGCCTGAGCGTCGGCCCGCTGTACCCGGCGATCCCGCTGCCGTCGAAGATCGCGATGCGGGTGCTGGCGCCGGTGCGGCTGTGGGAGCACGGCTGGGACGACCCCGACGACGCCCGCCAGGTCGACGCCGCCCTCGCCTACCTCACCGCGCTGGTGCAGCGCGAGGTCGACGCGCTGGCCGCGGCCCGCCGCCGCCCGGTGCTGGGGTAGCCGCGCGACCAGTTGATCGCCGTCAACTCGCCGCGGTTGGCAGCGGCCGACGATGGATCCACGCTGCAGGGAACCCCAGGAGGTCGCCCGTGGACGTCGACAGCCGGCAACTCGTCGCGCAGTGGGCCTACGACACGCACGCGGTGCTCGCGCGCTTCCACCTGTGGCTCGAGGCGGTCGAGATCGAGCGGGCCCAGCCCGACGAGGTCTCGAGCCGCGCCTTCACGCCGCGCGGCATCACCCGTAGCCTGGCGATGACCGCCGCCGCCACCGCGCTCGGCACGCGGCTGTTCGGCCATTTCGGCGACGGCCGCGGCGCCGACAAGGCGACCACCAACCAGGTCAAGAAGGCCGCCGACGCGGTCTCGGCCTACGCGCTCAGCGAGGGCCTGTGGCACCTGACCCGCGCGCTGCCCGAGAACCACGCGGTCATGGTGTCGCTCGGCGAGGGCCTGATGCCGAAGGCCGGCGAGACGCCCGAGATGGGCGCCAACCCGCTGCTCGGCTTCGGCCGGGTCTACGCCCGCCCCGAGGTGGCGCGGATCGTCGACGACGCGGTCCGCCGGCTGCTCAACGATCGCGCGTGGCACTTCGACGAGTTCCGCGCCCGGCTGCGCGCCCGCGGCATCACGGTGTGGGGCGCCGCGGTCGACACGCTCGAGAACACGTCGCGGTTCGCCGACGGCCAGGCGATCGGGCCGATGACCGTGCTGCACCTGTTCGACACGCCGCTGCGGGTGACGCGCCCGTACGAGGCGTACATGGGCTGCCTGACCGTGCCGCGCGCGGTGGTCGCGGCGGCCAGCGAGCGCTCCGAGCTGCTCGACTTCCGCACGCCGCGGGCCCAGGTGCTGGCGGCGATCGAGCGCGCCTACCCCGGCGTCGCCCGCGCCAACGTCCACGTCTGGACGCTGCGCGGCGCCAGCCGCGCGACCCGGCTCGGGCCGCTGTGGGCCGAGTGGGCCGCGCTCGGCGTGCACCTCGTCGAGGACGGCTGGCGCGCCCCGTCGGGGCTGCCGGTGTTCGTCGACTCCGGCACCTACGCGCCGACGTTCCTGGTCGGCGCCTGGCGCGACGCCGCCGACGCCACCCACGTCTTCCTGTGCGACGGCTACGCGGCGTCGGCCGAGGCGGTGCAGGCCGCCAGCCTGGCCGAGGTGCTCGACGTCGACGCGACGATGGCCCCGTTCTCGGCGACGTTCGATCAGCCGATCGATCGCGAGGACCGGTTGATGCGCCTGGCTCCCGCGGCCCCCGGGTTCGCCGCCGCGGTCGCGGCGATCACCGGGCGCGACGATCCGGCGGCGGTGGCCCGGCTGGCGGGCTCGATCGAGCTGGCCGCCAGCGCCGAGATCCCGCTGGGCCGGCGGGTCATCCGCGCCGACGACCTCTTGCCCGACAAGGGCTGGCGGGTGCTCGCGACCACCGGCTACATCGGCGACGATCCGTACACCGGCGCGCCCGGCGTCGAGCGCCTGGCCGACGACCGCTACCGCGTCACCACCGGCCTGGCCACCCGCGACGCCCGCGCCCGCGTGCGCTTCACCGTCCGGCTGCTCGACGGCCTCGACCGCGCCCGCGACGTATGGAGCCCGCTCCTGGTGCGCTGCCTGACCGGCACCGCGTACCAGGATCGCCCGGCCAAGATCTCGTACTCGGGGCGCATCCGCAACGAGCTGCAGACGATGTTCTCGACGGCGCTCGAGCACGACGGCACCCACATCCGGGTGTGCTTCGATCGCATCGACGCGCGGGTGCTGCCGCCCGGCGGCAAGGACGCCCTGCGGCGGGCCCTGGCCTGGTACTGCGAGCGCCACCCGGCGTGGTTCGGCTGGCTCGAGCTGGCGTGATCGCCGGGGCTGGCCAGCCGGCCCGGGTCGCCAGCCGAGCGCCCGCGAGGCTGCGCGCTGGACCACGCGGGCGGAGCTGCTAGGGTGGGCGACCGATGCCCTCGAGCCTCCTCGCGCTCCTCGACGACATCTCGCTCATCCTCGACGACGTCGTCGTGCTCACCGGCGCCGCGTCCAAGAAGACCGCCGGCGTCCTCGGCGACGACCTCGCGCTCAACGCCCAGCAGGTCGCCGGGGTCAAGGCCGAGCGCGAGCTGCCGGTGGTGTGGGCGGTGGCCAAGGGCTCGCTGCGCAACAAGGCGATCATCGTCCCCGCGGCGTTCGTGATCAGCCTGCTGGTGCCGTGGCTGGTGCTGCCGCTGTTGATGATCGGCGGCGCGTTCCTCTGCTACGAGGGCTGCCACAAGCTGGCCCACCGCTGGCTGCACAGCCCCGAGGAGGATCGCGCCCACCACCAGGAGCTGGTCGCCGCCGTGGCCGACCCGACGATCGACCTGGTCGCGGCCGAGCGCGAGAAGATCAGCGGCGCGGTCCGCACCGACTTCATCCTGTCGGCCGAGATCATCGTCATCACGCTGGGCACGGTCGCCGACGCCAGCGTCGGGGTGCGGATCGCGGTCCTGTGCGCGATCGCGATGGTCATGACGATCGGCGTCTACGGCCTGGTGGCCGGCATCGTCCGCCTCGACGACGCCGGCCGGTCGCTGCTGACGCGCGAGGGCGCCGGCGCGCGCGCGCTGGGCCGCGCCATCCTGGCGTTCGCGCCGCGGCTGATGCGGTTCCTGGCCATCGCCGGCACCGCCGCGATGTTCATGGTCGGCGGCGGCATCGTCGCCCACGCGATCGGCCCGCTGCACCACGCGATCGAGGACGCGACCGCGCGCGCCGACGCGATCGCCACGGTGGGCGGCGTGCTGGCGTGGCTGGTGCCGTCGGTCGCCAACGCGCTGGTCGGGATCGTCGTGGGCGCGATCGTGCTGCTCGCCGTGCTCGGCGTCGGGCGCGTCGTCGCGCGGCTGCGCGGCCGGCGCTAGGCCGCTAGTCGGACTCTTGCGCGTGGGCGGCCTGGGCCGCGCCCAGCAGCGCCGGCGGCAGCTTCTTCGGCTCGAGCCGCAGCTTGCCGTCGTGGACCGCCGCGATCTCCGGTCCGGTCAGCGTGAAGTCGCCGGCGCCCTCGACGTAGATGACGATGTGGTCCTTGTGGACCATGCGCACCGCGCCGATCTCCTCTCCGCCCTCTTCGAGGAACACCTGATCGCCGACCTGAACGTGAAAGGTGCGCAGCGGCATCGGAAGCCTCCACCGACACTGTGGCAGCGCCCGCGCCCGGGCGCCAGTCGGCGCCCCGGGACACGTGGGCGCAGGGATCACGGGTTGGCCGGGCGCCCGACCATCGACGCGCGCACCAGCCACACCGGGCTGTCGAGCCGCAGGTTGCCCGGCGACGTGTCGCCGATCTCCCAGCGCGGCACGATCAGGTCCAGGCTCACGCCGCTGTCCTTGGACAGGTAGACGTCGACGCCGGCCTTGAGGCTGTAGCCGAAGCCCAGCGTCTCGTCCCAGACCGCGCCGGGGCAGTCGCCGCACCCGGCGAGCAAGAACCCGCCGATGCTGGCGCCGAGGTCGACGCGCACCTGCCAGCCCTTGCCGCCGGCCACCGCCGGCGTGAGATCGATCCCGACCAGGAGCGGCATCGTCACCACCGAGCGCGCGTCGGCGCCGAGCATCGCCGCCTCGACCCGGGTCGCGTGGATGCCGAACAGGAGCGCGCCGCCGCCGACGTCCTTGCCGGTGTGGGTCTCGATGTCGAGGCCCAGCGTGCCGGCGCCGACGGTGGTCCCGCCGTCGGCGGTGGTGGCCTGCCACCCGGGGCCGAACGCCACGCCGACCTCGATCTGCGACATCCGCGCCGGCCGCGGCGGCGCCCCGCCGCCGCCCACCGCCGCGCCACCGGTCGGCGCGTGGTTGCCGGTGGTGTCCTCCTCGCAGAACTCCAGCCCGCCGAGGTTGCCCTCGCTGACGAACTCGTCGGAGCGCGCATCGTGGGCGCGGGCGTACTCGCAGTCCTCGCGCGAGTCGAACGGGCCCTCGCGGCCCGAGATCGCGAGCTGGCCCGGCGCACACCGGCCGGTACACGACCACTCGTAGTACCAGGGGCCGGCGACCGCGGCGGCCGGGAACGCGGCCACCGTCAGCACGCCGATGAGCAGCGACCGCATCGAGGTGAGGGCACGCATGTCCCCGGCGACTGCATCGGCCATGCCGCGCGGCGCATCGGTGAGGTTCCGGACACATGACCTCGACGACGATCGCCAACCGGCGCAACCGCTGCGCGTCGAGCGGCGGAGGTCCGCAAGCGACGTGGGGCAGCGGGGCGCCTCGCGTCGCCACCACGGGCGTGGTACCCGGGAACGATGACGCTCGACGACGCGCCGCTCACCCTCTCGCTCGCCATGCTGGCGGGCGTGACCGCGCAGGGTGTCGCGCGCCACGCCCAGGTGCCCGGGATCGTCATCCTGCTGGTGCTCGGCGTCGCGCTGGGGCCCGACGGCGTCGACCTGGTGCGGCCCCAGGTGCTCGGCGCCGGGCTGCCGGCGTTCGTCGGGTTCGCCGTCGCGATCATCCTGTTCGAAGGCGCGCTCAACGTCCGGATCGACGCCCTGCGGCGCCGCGCCCGGTCGATCCGCCGGCTGGTGACGCTCGGCGCGCTGATCACCGGCGGCCTGGCCACCGCGGCGGCGGCGCTGATCATGCCGTGGGATTGGCGCCTCGCCGCGCTGTTCGGGACGCTGGTGATCGTGACCGGCCCGACCGTCGTCAACCCGCTGGTGCGGCGGCTGCGCCTGCAGCCCCACCTCGCCGACATCCTGATCGCCGAGGGCATCTTCGTCGACGCCGTCGGCGCCACGATCGCGGTGGTCACCCTCGAGGTCGTGCTCGCCGACAGCAGCCGCGCCGCGGCCGGCGAAGCGGTCGCGATCGTGCTGCGGTTCGGCGTGGGCGCGCTGGTCGGCGCCGCCGCCGGATTGCTGCTCGTCGGGTTGCTCCGCGTCCGGCGGCTCGTCCCCCACGGCCTCGAGAACGTGTTGGCGCTGGCGGTCGCGGTCGCGGCGTTCCACGTCAGCGACGCGCTGGTGAGCGAGAGCGGCCTCACCGCGGCGATCGTCGCCGGCCTCCTGGTCGGCAACCTGCCGGTGCGCCGCCTCAGCCAGATCGCCGAGTTCAAGGAGCAGCTCACCGAGCTGCTGGTGGCGACGTTGTTCGTCTTGCTGGTCGCCGACGTGCGCATGAGCGACGTCGCCGCGCTGGGCTGGCGCGGCGCGGCGGTGGTCGCGGTGCTGCTCGTGGTGGTGCGCCCGGCGACGGTCTTCGCCAGCACGCGCGGCTCGGCGTTGACGCGCCCCGAGAAGCTGTGCCTGGCGTGGATCGCGCCGCGGGGCATCGTCGCCGCGGCGGTGGCGTCGCTGTTCGCCACCGAACTCGGCCACGCCGGGTACGCCGGCGGCGCGCAGCTCCGCGCGCTCGTGTTCGTGGTCATCGCGACCACGGTCACGCTGCAGGGCCTCACCGCGGGAGTGGTGGCCGATCGGCTCGGCGTGCGGCTGCCGCCGCGCAGCGGCGCGCTGATCCTCGGCGCCAACGCCCTCGCGGTGCTGGTGGCGCGGGTGCTGACCGGTCTCGGCATGCGCGTCGTGCTGGTCGAGGCCCGCGACGAGCTGTGCGCCGCAGCGCGCGCCGACGGCTTCGAGGTCGTGGCCGGCGACGGGCTGACGCTCGAGACCCTCGCGCAAGCGCGAATCGACGGTGCGGCGTGGTGCCTCGGGATGACGCCGAACGAGCACGTCAACTTCCTGTTCGCGCGGCTGATCGCCGACGAGCTGCGCGGCCCGCAGCTGGCGATCCTGCTCGAGCGGCACGACCGCGGCGTCACCGTCCCGATGGCCGACGCCCACGACGTCGCGGTGCTGGCGACCGCCGAGACCAACGTGCTGCGCTGGCTCGACCTCGCGCGACGCGGCGCTGTCGAGGTACAGCGCTGGCGTTTCGTCGGCCCCGACGGCGCGCACGCGTTCGCCGAGCTCGACGCCGATCAAGTCCTGCCGATCGCGCTCCGCCGCGATGCCGACGTCACGCCGGTGACGGCGCGGACGACGCCGCGGCTCGGCGACGAGCTGGCGTTCGGGGTCGCCAGCGATCGCCGCGAGGCCGCGACCGCGTGGCTGCAGGCGCGCGGCTGGCAAGCGCAGCCGCCCGGCTGATCCATGGATGCTACGGTGGCGCGATGTCCGCGCGCCCCGCCCTCGTCGTCGCCCCGCCGCTCCACCGCGCCGCGCAGGGCTGCGCCCGATGAGCCGGCCGATGGAGGTCGTCGGCCATGCCCAGGATCGCGTGGCCCGCTTCATCGGCGTCACCCCGGACGACCGGCGCGCCCTGATCGAGGCGATGCTGGGCCGCTCGACCTCCGACGTGGTCGGCTACTGGCTGCAGCTGGTGCTGGCGATGGGCATCGCCACGCTCGGGCTGGCGATGGACAGCACCGCCGTCGTGATCGGCGCGATGCTGGTGTCGCCGCTGATGGCACCGCTCATCGAGCTCGGCGCCGGCCTCGCGACCGGCTCGCTGCTGCTGTCGATCCGCGCCGGCGTCCGCACCGCGGCCAGCGTCGCCGTGGTCGTGGTCGGCGCCGCGGTGATGACGCGGATGCTACCGTTCCACGAGATCACCGGCGAGCTGGCGGCGCGGACCAGCCCGACGATCCTCGATCTGTTCGTCGCGGTCTTCTGCGCGCTGGCCGCGGTCTACACGACGGTCCGCCAGAACCGCGACATGATGTCGGCGGCCGCCGGCACGGCGATCGGCATCTCGCTGGTGCCGCCGCTGTGCACCGCCGGGTACGGGCTCGGCGTCGACCGGATGGACATCTTGCGCGGCGGGCTGCTGCTGTTCACCGCGAACTTCGCGGCCATCGCAGCGGTCGCGACGGTCGCGATCCTGCTGCTCGGGTTCGGCCAGGTGCCGGTGGGCGAGATCGAGGGCGCGGTCCTGGCGACGCCCGACAACCACCGCGTCAGCTACCGCGCGGCGCGCCTGACGCGCCGGATCGTCGGCCGCCGCCTGGGCGTGCTGCGACTGCTGATCCCGGCGGTGCTGCTCGGCGCCATCCTGGTCCCGCTGAGCCGGGCGCTCGAGGAGGTGAGCTGGCAGGTCCGGGTCCGGGGCGAGGTCGAGGACCTGCTCGCCACGATCCCCGGGCCGATCGTCCGACAGTCGCTCGATGTCCGTGCCGGGGTGGTCCGGGTGCGGATCTTCTTGATCGGCAACGCCGATGACGCCCGGACGCTGACCGCCGAGCTGCGCGCGAAGATCGCGGCGATCAGCGGCCACGAGGCGGTCGTGGACGTGATCGCCGTCCCCGACGCCGCGACCCTCGACGCGATGGCGACCCAGCTCCAGACGGCGGCGCCGGCGACGCCGCCGCCTACGCCCCCGGCCACGCCCGCGCCCGTGGTCGAGCCGTTCGTCGCCGCGCTGCGCGAGACCACCGCCACGCAGTGGCCGCCCGCCGCCGGCGCGCTGGTCCAGGTCCGGGTCGTGCCCGCGCACACGCCAGCGGCGGCGCTGCTGCTCGAGGTGACGCACCTCGGCGCGCCGCTCGGGGCCGCCGCCGAGCAACTGCTCGCCCGCGACTGGTCGGCCGCGCTCCGCGCCGAGGTCACGGTCCGCGGTCGCGCCATCCCCGACGCCGCGATCACCGCGCCGGCCAGCGACGGCGCCCGCTGGCTGCCCGAGTTGGTCCGGCTGCTCGAGCTGACCGACGGCGTCGACGATCTGGCAGTGTGCATCACCGCACCGACGGCCCCGCCCGCCCCGGCTCACGCCCGGCGAGCGCACCCGGCGGTCGACCCGACCCGCGCGCTGATCGCCGCGCTGGTGGCTCCCCGCCCCCGCGCGCAGCTCACCGACGGCGCGGCGTTCGCGGTGCAGATCCACCACGACGCCTGCCCGAGCCCGACGCCACCGCCCTGATCGCGTCAGGCCAGGAGGCCGGGCAGTGGCCCGCTCGAGGCGTCGCCGAAGCTGCCCATCGGGTCGCCCATGCCGTGGGCCAGCGCCAGCAGCAGGTCGGCGTGGCGGCGGCCGCCGACGTCGAGCAGGCGCCCCGGGCGGATCGTGCCGGCGCCGCCGGCCAGCACGAACGGCATGTCGTCGTGGCGGTGGGTGTTGCCGTCGCAGACCTCGGTGGCCAACAGCACCAGCGAGTGGTCGAGCATCGTGCCGCCGTCCTCGGGCCGCGCCGCCAGCTGATCGAGCAGGTACGCGAACTGCTCGACCCACCACACCCGCTGGGCCAGGTAGTCGCGGTACTCGCGCCGCGCCGGATCGTGGTGCGGCCCGTAGTGCGACGCCTGGTGGCTGCGCATGTCGAAGCCCGGGTCGTACATCGGCGTGCCGGCGAACCGGCTCATGATCAGCTCGCTGGTGTGGTGCGAGGCCTGGAGCACGCCGACCTTGGTCAGCCCGCACGCCATCGCCTGCACCATCAGATCGGTCTGGGCGCGGAGGATCTGCGGGAAGCGCTCGGGCGCGTACAGGGTCGCGGCGGTGATGCCGCCGGTGTCGACCACCGGGTGTTCGCACGTCGCGGGCCCGCCGCCGGCGGTGGCCATGATCCGCGCCTCGACCTCGCGCAGCGCCTCGAGGTGCAGGTCGAGCCGGCGCTGGTCGCGGGTGTCGAGCTCGCGGCGCAGCTGATCGAGCTCCTGGCCGGCGTTGTCGATCACCGTCAGCCGCCGCGGCGTCCGCGGGTCGCCGCCGGCGGCGCCGCCGCCGCCGCCCGCGCTGCCGAACAGCCGCGCGAACGCCGCCACCGGATCGTCCTCGGGGGCGGTCGTGATGCCGGGCGCGACGTACGAGATGTGCTTGTCGCCCGAGGCGTTGTTCTGGTTGGCCTGGGCGCCGAGGTACAGGTGGCGGAACGGCGCGCCGGCGCCGATCGACGCCGCCAGCCGCTGATCGATCGACGCGCCGTTGCCGCCGTCGACCGCGGTCAGGAGCTTCTTGGCGCCGCCGGGGTGGCTGCCCTGATCGGTCGGCCCCATCGACAGCCCGCGGAAGAACACGCAGCGCGCCTTGTGGCGCTCGAGCGGCGCCAGCTGCACCGGCAGGCTGAACGACGTCTCGCTGCCGGTGGGATCCCACAGGCTGGGCTCGCCGTCCTGGGACGGGCCGACCACGCCGTCGGGGAAGTAGAAGACGATCAGCCGGCGGGCCGGGCCGGCCGCGGCCGCGTCGGCGCGGCGCCCGAGCGACAGGAACGGCGCGGCGATCGCGGCGGCGCCGCCGAGGCGGAGGAACGCGCGGCGGGACAGGCTCATCGGCGCACCACGAAGTCGCGGCTGAGGATGGTGTCGAGCATCAGCTGGCGCACGTCGCCGCCGCTGTCGGCGAAGCGCTGCTCGAGCGCGCGGCGCGCGCAGCGCCCGGCCAGCGAGTCCTGGACGCCGCGCGCGAACCGGTAGTACTGGCGGACGAAGCACGCCGGCGCGGCGCGGCTGCCGGCGACCAGCCGCGCCAGCTCGGGGATCGTGCGGTAGGTCGCGACCGACTCGCTGCCGAGGTGCTCGACGTCGGTCAGCTCGCCGGTGGCGTCGATCGGGTGGCCCTGCTCGGTGTCGCGCCAGCGGCCGACCGGATCGAGCTGCTCGAAGCCGAAGCCGATGCCGTCGATGTACTGGTGGCAGCTGCGGCACGCCGGGTTGGCGGTGTGCTGCGCGAAGCGATCGCGGGTCGTCGCGTTCGGGTCGACGTCGGGCACGCCGCCGGCGAACGGCGGCGGCGGCGGCAGCTCCTGACACAGCAGGTTGCGGCGGACCCACAGCCCGCGGCGGATCGGCGAGGTCTGATCCGAGTGCGCGGTCGAGGCCAGCACGCTGGCGTGGCCGAACACGCCGGCGCGGCGGCCGTCGCCGTACGGCACGACGCCCGGCCCGCCGGTCGGCGCCGCCAGCCCGTAGAAGCGCGCCGCGGTGGCGTCGACGACGGTGTAGTCGGCGGTCAAGAGCTCGGCGAAGCCGCCGCCGCCGTCGAAGACCACGTGGCTGACGAAGTCGCGGGTCTCGCGGGCCAGCGCCGCGCGGGTGGCGTCGTCGAAGCCGGGGAACAGATCGGGGCGCTTGTCGGCGGTCAGCACCGCCTCGCCGCCTAGCCACTGCAGCGCGAACGTGCCGAGCTGCGCGCGCGCCCGCGGATCGGCCAGGAGCCGCCGCGCCTCGCGCTCGATGCCGGCGGCGCCGTCGAGGTCGCCGCGCTCGGCGGCGCTCAGCAGCGCGGCGTCGGGGGTCGTGCCCCACAGCGTGTAGCTGAGCGCGGTCGCGACCTCCCAGCCGGTCAGCCGGTAGCGGCCGTCGCCTTGCGCGACGCCCAGCTCGGAGCGGTACAGGAAGTTCGGCGAGATCAGGATCGCGTGGATCGCGGTGGCCACGTCGGCGTCGGCCAGCGCGTCGTAGCGCGCGCGCTCGACGTCGGTGAGCGGCCGGCGGAAGGCCCGCCGCGCGATGTCGCCGACGTAGCCGCGGGCGCAGCCGGCGCGATCGCCGCTCCAGTCGCACGCCCAGGCCGGCGCCGCCGCCGCGGCGTGATCGGCCAGCCGCTCGGCGGTCGCCAGGTACGCGTCGACGTGGGTCGCGGTCACCGCCTGGGCCGCCGCGGCGGTGTCGAACGGGAAGCCCGCCGGCCGCGCCTCGGCCGGGAAGCCGGCCACCGGATCGTCGGCGCCGCCGCCGCTGCACGACAGCCGCAGGAGCGAGTTCATGCCGCCGAAGCCGTCGGGGATCGACGCGGTCGCGCGCGGGTCGGCCACCCAGTCGCGCTCGTCGAGCACCAGCTTGTACGCGTCATCGCCCTCGGGCAGCGTGAAGCTGCCGGTCCACAGCTGGGTCGCGGCGTCGTAGGTCAGCGCCCAGCCGCCGGCCGCCACCGTCCCTGGCCAGCCGTTCCACGAGCCGGCCACGTGCACCGAGCGCAGCGCGCGCCCCTGCGGATCATAGACGAAGGTGTGGCGATCGCAGGCGCTGGGCTCGCACCGGCCTGCGGTGCACGCGTCGCGGTACGCGCAGTCGGTCGCGCGCCCGCAGGTCATCGCCGGCGCGCCGGCGCCGAACAGGTCCTGCACCGTCGCGCGGTACTCGCGGCGGGTCAGCAGCCGCAGCTGCCGCGCCGACGGCGGCACCGCGTCGCAGCGCAGCGCCGACGAGGTCAGGCCGCGCTTCATGAACGCCGCGATCTCGGTGGCGCAGGCGCCGGTGCACCGCCCCGGATCGTTCTTGGGCATCGTCACGTCGATGACCTCGGCCAGCTCGGCCTCGGACATCGCCAGGTCGACCACCGCCGGGCCCAGGCCGCCCTCGCCCGCCTCGCCGTGGCACACCTGGCACAGCTCGGCGTAGCGCGCCGCGCCGGCGCTGCCGGCGAAGTCGAAGCCATCGCCCGACGGCCCGTCGTCCGAGCACGCGATCAGCCAGACGAGCGAGGCACAGGCCAGCCAGCGGGCCAGCGACACGAGCGATGCGCGGCGCACGCCAGGATCGCAGTGCAACCCATGTTCCCGCTGGCGACGCCGCGTCACCGTGCCACATCGGCCACTTGCGGCTGGCGCGCGGGCCGCGACGTTGCCGATCGCAACGCCCGGGGCGGAGTGACACGGCCGGCTCAGCGCTGCCGGGCCGGGGTCCGCTTCCCGGCCGGGCTGTCGAGCACCAGGCCACGTCGACCGTCCTGCGTCGACTACACCACCGGTTCGCCCAGATCGACCAGCCACGGCGACGCCTCCAGCGCGCCGCTGACGGCCGCCGGCAGGTCGACCCAGGCGCCGGCGCGATCCAGCACCCACGCGTCGCTCGACGCGACCACCGCGGCCGGATCGCGGACCAGCTCGGGATCGGCGGAGCTGGCCAGCTCGACGGTCCACGCCGGATCGATCGCGCGCAGGCGCGCCGCCAGCGCGCCGCTCGCCGACACCGGTCGATCCACGTACCAGGTCACGCGCGCGGGCGCCGCCGCGGCCAGCAGCGTGGCGAGCGCGGCCAGCGCGCGCGCCGTCTCGTCGACCTCGCGGTAGCCGCCGTGCACCGCGGCCAGGTCGCGCCAGGCGCCGTCGCGGCCGACCAGCACGACGCCGCCGCCGAGCGCGCTCTCGCAGGTCACCAGCACGTTGAACCCGTCGACGACCAGCGTCCGCCCGCGCAGCGCCGCCACCGCCACGCGGCGCGCCCGTCGCCCCGCCGCGGCCGCCGGGCTCGCCGCCGCGCGCCCGATCGCCAGCCGCGCGCGGGCCGGCAGCTGGTAGCGATCGCCGACCAGCGCCAGCGACGCCGCGTCGGCGTAGCCGCGCCCGCGCAGCCACGCGAGGTCGTCGACCGCCGCGCGCAGGGTCGGCAGGCGCGCCGGCGCGAACAGCGCGTCGTCGTCGGGATGCGGCCGCCGGGTCATCGCCGGATCGCGCCCGCGCTCACCGGCAGTGCTCGACCACCGCGCGGACGCGCACCGTCGCGTCGACGCCGGGATCGTTGGTCTGGTCGCCGATCGCCAGCGTGGCGCCCGGCACGAAGCCGGCGCGGGTCAGCGCCAGGGTGCCGTCGAACCGCACCTGCATGCCGCCGGCGCCGTCGTAGTCGAGCCGCACCGTGTGGTACGCGCCGTCGGTCACCGCCGCCGCGACCTGCGCGCTGTCGTCGGCCCAGCCGAGGCGCGCGGCGTCGAGGTACAGCATCTGCTGCCGGTCGGCGCCGACGCCGAACGGCGGCGTGAACCCGGCCAGGATCGCCGCCGCCGCGTCGAACGGGTTGTGCGCGGCGACCGCGACCACCTGCAGCTCGACGCTGATCGCGAAGGGCTGGGCCGGATCGATCGCGCCGGCGCGCGTCAGCAGCAGGTGCGCGCCGGCGCCGCCGACGGTGGTCGTGGCCAGCTGGGTCGCGGCGCCGGCCAGCGTGACCGCGGCCATGCCCGACTGCACGATCGTCCAGCCCTGGGCCTCGACCGCCTGCCCGCCGACCAGCAGCGGTCGATCGACGCACGCGGGCGCGTCGACCGGCGCGTCGACCGATGCGTCGACCGGCGCGTCGTGGTCCGCCGGCGCGTCGCTCGCGGCCGCGTCGATCGCGCGCCCCGCCGGGTCGTCACCACAGGCCGCGACGAGGACGATCGGGAGGCACCACGGCGACCACGACGCGCGCAGGGTCATCGTCGGCAAGCACACCACGACCGCGGTCGCGACGCCAGCGCCGGGCGGCGTGCGCGCCCACCGCGGGGGAGTATGCTGCGCGCCGTGGAGACTCACCCCGTGCTCGTCATCGGCGGCGGTATCAGCGGCCTGGCCTTCGCGTGGCACGCCGCCCGCGCCGGCCAGGCGCCCCTGGTCCTCGAGGCCAGCGGCCGCCTCGGCGGTTGCCTCGACAGCCGCCGCGGCCCGGCCGACTACTGGTTCGAGCTCGGCGCCCACACGCTCTACAACTCGTACGGCGCGCTGCTCGAGATCGCCGAGGGCTGCCCGACCCCGCCGACGATCGTCGCGCGCGGCGACGCCCGCAAGCGCTTCGGCCTGCTGCGCGCCGGCGGCCTCACGACGATGGGCCCGCTGTCGGTGTTCCGGCAGTTCGGGTTCTGGGAGCTCGTGACCAGCGCGCCGCGCGGGTTGTTCGGCGGCAAGGGCCCGCGCACGATCCGCGAGCACTTCAGCCGGCTGGTCGGCGCCCGCAACTACGCCGGCGTGCTGGCGCCGTTCCTGTCGGCGGTGCCGTCGCAGGCGGTCGACGACTTCCCCGCCAGCGGCCCCGGCTCGCTGTTCAAGAAGCGGCCGCGGCGCAAGGACGTCACCAAGAGCTTCACGTTCGCGGGCGGCGTCGGGGCGATCGCCACCGCGATCACCGGCGCCGGCGTCGCGGCGCGGCTCGACGCGCCGGTGGCCACCATCGCGCGGGCCGACGGCGGCTACCGGGTCGAGCTCGCCGACGGCACGGCGCTGGCCGCGACCCGGCTCGGCGTCGCCACCGATCCCGCCACCGCCGCCCGCCTGCTGGCCGGGGTCCACCCCGAGGTCGCCGCGGCCGCCGCCGCGCTCAAGACGGTGGAGGTCGAGTCGATCGGCGTGGTCGTCGAGCGCGCCGCGGTGGCGCTGCCGCCGGTCGCGTTCGTGGTGCCCGCCGACGACGTGTTCTGGTCGGTCGTGACCCGCGACCCGGTCCCCGACGAGCACCACCGCGCCTTCACGTTCCACTTCAAGCCCGGCGTCGATCGTGCCGCGCGGCTGCGGCGGATCGGCGAGGTGCTCGGCGTCGAGGCCGATCGCCTGCTGACGATCGAGGAGCGCCGCACCACGCTGCCGGCGCCGGCGCGCGATCACGCCGCCGCTGTCGCCGCGATCGATCAGGCGCTCGCCGGCCTGCCGCTGGCGCTGCTCGGCAACTACTTCGCGGGCCTCGCGATCGAGGACTGCGCCGCGCGCGCCAAGGCCGAGTGGGCCCGGCTCGCCGGCGCCACCACCTGACCGCCTCCCTCGGCGACGACCGGTTCTGACGATGGCGCGCCTCCGCCTGATCGTCGCCGGCCTGACGCGGCGCCGATCAGTACGGCGGCAGCAGCCGGCGCGCGCCGTGGCCGAGCACGATCGCCAGGAACAGCGGGTTGCGGATCGCGAGGCCGGGCCACCACAGCGGCACCGCCGCCGCCGGCCCCCGCGCGCGCCCGTCGGGGTACGCGTCCGCGAGCGCCGCGCCCAGCCGCCGCACCCACGGCGCGCCGCGCGGCCACTCGCACAGCCCGGCCAGCCACGCGTCGGGCAACGCCGCGGCGCCGACGACGGTGCCCCCCAGCGCGCCGACGATCGCCCCCACGCTGTCGGTGTCGCCGCCGAGCGCGACCACGTCGGCGACCACCTCGCGGAACGCGGCGGGCCGACGCAGCCACGCGTGCAGCGCGACCGGCACGGTGTGCAGCACGTAGCCGGTGACGCCGCGGGCCAGGCCGAGCCGCGCCGCGAACGCCGCGGGTGTGTCCTCGCGCGCCAGCGCCGCCTCGACCTCGGCGAGCGCGCGGCGCGATTCGTCGTGCTGGCAGGCCGCGCGGGCCTCGGCGAGCAGCGCGGCCGGATCCACCGCCGCGCCGTGGCGCGCCGCGTGCGCCGCGGCGAGCGCGATCGCCAGCGCGCCGTCGTCGGCCCGCGGATCGCGGTGGGTGACCCGGGTCGCGACCGCGGTGGCGGCGCGCAGCCCCGCCGGATCGGCGTGCAGGCACGCGCCGATGATCGGCGCGCGCATCGCCGGGCCGTTGCCCGCCGAGCGGACGCCGCTGGTCGCCGGCGACCAGCCCAGCCACAGCCGGCCGATCGCGCGCAGCGTCGCGAACCCGACGCCGGCCGGCAGCCCGAGCAGCCAGCCGCGCAGCCGCCACGCCAGCGAGCGGCCCAGCCGGTCCGGCTCCGCGCCGCTGCGCAGCAACGCCTGCCCCGTCATGCACGCGTGCTCGGTGTCGTCGCTGACCATGCCGCGACCGAGCACGAGGCGATGCCCCGCCACCGGCCCGAACATCCGCGCCGCCCGCCGCCGCGACAGCCCCTCGCGCGGCAGCCCGATCGCGTCGCCGAGCGCGGTCCCGAGCAGCGTCCCGGCCAGCATGTCCGCGCGTCCGAGCACCATGCCCGCAGCGCCTCGCAAGCCACGTGCCGCGCGCCGCCGTGGTCCCCGCGCGGCGCGCATCCCCGCGGCGCGCCACCGCGTCGCGCCGTCGCCGCGCGCGCTGCCACTTCGGCACGCGGCCGATCAGCGCGCGGTCGGCAGCGGCACGCGCGCGATCACGATGTCCTCGAGCGTCGCCGGATCGCCGCCCAGGAACACCCGCTCGCGGTTGCGGCGCGCCATGAACACCAGCCCTCCGTCGACGATCACGCCCGTCGTCGGGTTGTCGACGATCGGCGACGCCGACTCGAGGATCTCGACGCCGGCGGCCGGCGCCAGCCACACCCGGACCACGCGGGGCCGGCCGACCGCGTTCTGGATCCCGATCAACCCGCCGTCGTGGACGTACAGCCCGTCGATGCCCGCCAGGTTGGGCGCGCCCGCGGGCAGCGGCACCGGCGTGATCCGCCGCGTCGCCACGTCGATCGCCACGATCCCGTGCCACGTCGCCACGTACACGGTCGCGCCGTCGGCGGCCACCGCGACGCCGTTGGGGCCGACCACCGCGCCCGCGGCCACGAACGGCGCCAGGCGACCGGCCGCGCCGGTGATCCACACCGCGTCGCCCGCCGAGTCGGTCACCACCGCCCGACCGTCGGGCAGGACCGCCACGTCGTTGAGCAGCGACGGCGCCGGCAGCTCGAACCGCGCCACCAGCGCGCCGGTGGCCAGCGCGAACGCGTGCAGCCGCGACACACCGGCCGGCGTGTCGTCGGCGTGCTCCATGAACGGCGCCGCCGCGTTCGCGACCCACAGCACGCCGCGGGCGCGATCGACGCGCAGCCCCAGCGTGGCCAGCAAGCCGTCCTGCCCGGGGGCCACGACGTCGCGGGTCGTCCCGTCGGCCGCGACCCGCACGACCTTGCGCTTGCGCCCGCTGCTGAGCAGCAGCTCGCCGGTCGCGGGATCGACCTCCATGCCCTCGGGCAGCAGGTCGCGCTCGCCGACCCGCAGCACCTCGCGCGCGGCGTCGACCTGGATCCACCGCCGCTCGACCGCCGCCCGCGCCGCCGCGAACCGCGGCGCCGCCCGCGCCTGCAGCTGCGCGAAGTCCGCCGGGTCGAGCCCCGCGTCCCACGGCGTCGCCGCCAGCCGCGCCAGCCAGGCCAGGGCGCCGTCGACGTCGCCGGCCCGGTCGGCGGTCATCGCCAGCGCGTACAGCACCGCGCCGTCGTCGGGCCGCGCGCGCAGCTCGGCCTCGAGCGCCGCGATCGCGTCGGCGCCCGGCGCGGCCGGGGCGGCGCCACGCCCGCAGCCGACGGCGCACGCCACCGCGACCAGCCCGGCCAGGCGCGCTGCGCGGGCGCCCCTCACGGCGCCGGCTGCGCCTGCTCGAAGGCCAGGAACCGCTGCTCGAGCTTCCACTGCAGCCGCGCGCGCTCGCTGCCGGCCAGGTGATCCTGGCACGCCGCCGCCGGCACGCCGCCCACGGTCCCGGCGCACGCCGGCACCGGCGTCGCGGTCGCCACCGAGGTCCACAGACTCGGGCCCGGCAAGAACGCGTGCTCGAGGCTGTCGCGGGCCATCGTCTTGAGCTGGCGGTAGCCGAGGTGCTGATCGAGCGCGGCCCGCTTGTACTCGCCGGCCAGGCTCGAGCGCGACACGCCCTGGTCGTCGGTGGCCAGCGCCACCGGCACGCCGTGGGCCAGGTACTGGGCCAGCGGGTGGGCCGCGCCGCGCACCTCGAGGATCTGATCGTTGCTGCTCAGGCACACCTCGACCAGCACGTTGCGCGCGGCCAGCTCATCGAGCAGCGCCGTCGGATCGGTCTCGGACATGACATCGACGCCGTGGCCGATGCGGGCGGCGTGGCCGCGCTCGACCGCGCGCCGGATGTGGAACGTGTTGGCGGTGCTGCCGGGCGGCAGGTACGCCGCGGTCAGCTCGCCGGCGTGCAGCGTGATCTGCAGCGGGCTCAACCCGGTCGCCGTGTAGCGCTGGTACAGGAAGTCGAGCATCGCCATGTGCAGGTCGTAGTTGGCGATCGCCGCGGGATCGTCCTCGGGCGACGACAGGTTGGCGCCGACGATCAACCCGGTCTGGCGCGCCATCTCGAACGCGCCGATCAGCTGGCCGAAGATCTGATCGTTGGCGCCGGTCCGCGACACCTGCGCGACGAAGCGCAGCTCGACGCGGCACGGCGCCGACGGGCTCAGGTCGTCGCAGGCCAGCACGGTGCGGTAGCCGTCGTGGGCCTCGGTCACCACCGCGACGTCGGCCGCGACCCGGGCCGCGAACCGCGAATCGGCCATCAGCGTCGCGTAGAGGGTCGACAGGTCGCCGACGCCCAGCGTGCCCGACCAGTCGGTGGCGGCCAGGTTCCCGACGTTGCGCCCGAGGTTGAACATCGTCTCGACGTAGAGCTGGTTCTCGCTGGCCGCGCGGGTGACCACGTCGGCCAGCTCCTCGTCGCGGTGGGCGCCGGCCACGACGCCGAACTTGCCGAACGTCGCGAAGAAGTGGTCGTGGCCGGTCTCGGCGCCGGCCATGAAGCCCTGCATCGACCACGCCCGCACGATCTGATCGAAGAAGCTGCCCGACGCCGGCGCCGGCTGGGTGCTGGCCGAGCAGCTGCCCGCCGCGACCGCCGCGAAGGTCGTGGTGTTGATGCACGCGCCGTCGGCCCGGGCCCAGTCGAGGTAGGTCTCGGCGTAGACCGCGCCGCTCAGGTGCTGGTGCAGATCGCCGCCCTTGGGCACCGCGGCGAGGAACGCGTCGAGCGCCGCCGGGTCGCCCAGGATCGCGTCGAAGCGATCCGCCGCCCGCTGCTCGCACGCCGCCGGCGTCGCGCACGCCGTCGACGCGTCCGGTCCGGCGTCGACGTCGGCGTCGACTTCCCCCGCCGCGTCGATCGCGAGCGCGCCGTCGATCGCCGCCGCGTCGGGCGCCGGCTCCACCGGCGCGGGGTCGCTGCAGCCGGCGATCACCACCGCCAACGCCACCAACCCGAACCTGCGCAGCGCGACCCGACGAACGACGGCGATCATCGGCGCACCGTACACAGCCCGTGGTCGGCGTGGAAGAGCCGCCGTGGGCGCTACGACGTCCGATCGCGCGGCCCGGCGATCGCGCTCGGCAGCGGATCCCGAGCCGTGAACTCCCAGCACGCGACGATCCGGCCGTCGTGGGTGCCCACCAGCAGGGGCACGTCGAGCGGCACGCGCGCGGCGGCCGCGGCCGCGGCCGGCCAGCGCCGGCGCTGCCCGCGGGCATCGATCACGTCGAGCGCCGGCCCCGCGTCGGTGGCCACGTGGCCGAGCGCCACCACCAGGTGGCGCGCCAGCGGTCGACGCCGGATCGCGATCGCCATCGCCGCCGCGGTGACCGCAGCGGTCGCGGCCGCCACGTATCCGAACAGCCCGCCGGCCTGGGCGGCGGTGCGGGCGTCGGCGGCGTCGCCCACCCACGCCGGGACGACCAGCGCGGCGACCGCGGTCAGCGCGGCGGCGCCGGCGATCGCGATCGGGATCCGGTACGCCGAGCGCGGCGGGGTTCGCGGGCCATCGTCGAACTCGGCCAGCCGATCGCGATCGACCGCGGCCAGCGCGGCCCGGGCGCGCTGCTCGGCCTCCCGCGGCGCGCTCGCGGGAACGGTCGGCCATGGCACGGCCCAGGCGTCATCGAGGTGACCGCCGCGGGTGAACGCGATCAGCGCAGTCCCCGGCAGGTGGCCCGCGACCTGGGCGGCGGTCGCGGTGAGCGCGTGGCGCTGGGCGTCTTGGTCGACCACGTGGAGCGCATGGTGGTAGGTGCTGCGTCCCTTGCCGTCCTGGACCCGCTCGACCGTCGACGCCAGCACCGCCGCCGGCCACGGACGGAGCGGCGTTAGCCAGATCCGGGCGCCGATCACCGCCAGCGCCAGCCCCGCCGCGATCAACGCCGCGCCAGGGACCAACCCGGCCGGCGCCACCGCCACCAGCCCAGCGCCAGCCCCCGCCAGCGCGATCGCCCCGATCAGTCCCAGGGCTGCCCGGGTCGCTGGCCGGCGGTGGCGCCCAGCCTCGTGCCACCGCGGCGTCGACGCGATCGCCGCCACCGCGGCGACGTCGACCGACGGCTCGCACGCGGGGCAGCCGACGTCGGTCACCTCCGCGTCGCAGGTCCGACAGGTCTGCATGCCGATCGTCGTCATCGTACCTCGCCCACGCGGCCCGGCGCGGCTCACCGCGCGGGCGCGGCGTCCTCGATGCGCTCCCAGCGGATGCGGGCCTCGAGCGACGGCGTGGTCGCGGTGCCCTCGAGCCGCGCGCGGTCGCGGCTGAGCGTCAGCCGGTAGCGCACCGGGAACGACGTCGTCTGGGTGAACGTCAACACGCCGCCGCGGTACGCGACCTCCGAGATCGGGTGGTCGCGCCCGACCGGCGTGACCGTGACCCCGCCCTGCCCGTCGAAGTCGACGCGGTACTCGTCGTTGTAGTCGAGATCGCCGGGCTCGCCCCAGAACTCGCGCCAGTCGCCGGCGATGGTCCCCGGCTGCCCGCGGCTCGGGCCCGCGCCCGCGCCGCTGGCGATCCGGTTGCTCGGCGCGACCGGCGTCGCCGGGACGGGCGCGCAGTGGCTGAGGCACAGGGCCAGGGCCAGGACCAGCAGCCGACGCATCTCCAGAGGCTACCGCAGGGGCGTCCAGCCCGCAGGACGTCAGCGCAGCGGTGGTCCAGCTCGCTGGACACCCCCCACGCCCCGGCGCGGGATCAGGCACGGCCCGGCCGGCATCGCCCGTGCTACGGGTCGCCCCATGCCGCAGCGAAGACTCCACGGCGTCGGCGCGCTGCTCGCAATGGTTGGATGCGCGGGGCGACCGCCGGGCGCGAGCACGCCGGCGGTGCCGAGGCTGGCGATCCGCTCGCAGTGCGTGACGCCGGGCGGCGCCCCCGCGGTGACGCTCCTGCAAGCGAGCGGCGCGGGTGACGTCGCCGGCTCCGCGCGCGAGTTCACCGGCGGCTTCGAGCGCGCCGCGTGTGTCACGTGGGCGACCTTCCCGGGCCGGCGGTCGCCGCCGGCGCCGCCGCTGCCGCCGGCGCGCGCGGGCCACGCGCGCGTCGCCCACGACCAGGTCCGGATCGCGGGCACGCTGCCCGCCGGCCCGTCGCCGAAGGTCCGCGACGAGATGATCGCGCGCGACGTGCGCGGTGGCGAGGTGCCGGTCCGGGTCTGCGTCGGCGTCGATGGCCTGGTCGACACGGCGATGATGGTCCCGACCGGCTTCGCCGGCTTCGACCTGGACCTGCTCAACGCGGTGGGGACGTGGCGCCACACCCCGTTCACGATCGACGGCGTGCCGGCGCCGGTCTGCTCGCTCGTGGTGTTCAAGTTCGAGGTGCGCCGCCCCACGCCGGAATGAGCCCACGCGGCGGCGCCGCGCGCGGCCGCCGCGCCGCCGCGGTATCATCGCGGACATGCGCGCACGCACGCTGGGGATCCCGCTGGTGCTGGCCTTGGGCTGCGGCGACGCCCGCGCGCCCCGCCGCGCCGCACTCGACGACGCGCTGGTGATCGACTGCGTCGGGGCGTGGCGCAGCGGCGTCCAGGTGCTCAAGGTGTGGGGCGATCACCCCGACTACGAGCCGGACTACGCCACCGCGTACCGCACCGACGACCGCGACGCCCGCGCCGAGGAGCTGCGCTACCACGTCGCCGGCCACCGCCTGCGCCTGTGGCGCCACCACGGCCGCGACGTCGTCGACGTGCCGTTCACGCTGGTGCGCGACGAGCGCGGCGCGGTCTACCGCTACCAGCTCCGCCTCGAGGCCCCGGTGCTCGGTCAGCGCGTCTTCGAGGGCGACATGGCCGCGTCCTACCACTGCGCGCCGCGCGCCGACTGACCGCGCGCTGGCCCCACGATGGCCCGCCACCGCCCCATGCCGTCGGGACGTCGGGTCGCCGTCGCCGCGGCGCTCCTCGCCGTCGCGTGCGGTCGGTCGTCACCACCGGCGCCCTCCCCCGCACCCGCCGACGCCACCGCCGCCACCACCGACGCCACCGCCGTCGTGGCGCCGGACAGCGAGGCCGCCTACGCGCAGCTCCTCATCGCGGCGATCGTGCGTTGCGGCGGACCGCCGGCGCTGCGCTTCGACGCCGACCGCCACGCGATCACCGACGGCGAGCTCCGCATCGCCACCCCCGACCTCTACGCCGAGTACCTGGCGCTGCCGCCGGCCGGCCGCGCCAGGCATCTCGAGGACGCCGCGCGGGCGTTCGCGACCGATCGCGACGGGCCGCCGCTGCGCGAGGCCCGCGCGCAGCTCCGCCCGGTCGTCCGCGCCGGCGTGTACTTCGACGCCGCGCTCACCGACGACGCGCCGCCGGGCAGCCCGCCGGTCGCCCTGCCGCGGCGCCCGCTCGGCGAGGTCACCGGCGTCGGCCTCGCGTTCGATCTGCCGACGTCGATGCAGCTGGTCACCGCCGGCGATCTGGTCCTCCTGGGGCTGTCGTTCGACGACGCCCTGGCGCTCGCGATCCAGCACCTCGACGCGACGCCGGCCCCGTTCGTCGAGCTGCGCCCCGGCGTCTGGACCGCCGCGGCCAACGACGGCTACGCCACCTCGCGGCTCCTGCTGGTCGACCCGATCCGGCGGCTCCCGCTGCGCGGCGCCCCGGTCGCGCTGATCCCGAACCGCGACACGCTGCTCATCGCCGGCGATCGCGACGTCGCCGCGCTGCGGGCGATCGCCGACCTGGCGACCGACGCCGCCGCCGCGCCGCGCGCCATCCACACCGTGCCGCTGTGCCTGCGCGGCGCCGCCTGGATCGACTGCGCGCCCGCCCCGTCGCCCGCCGTCGCGCGGCAGCTGCGCGGGCTCGCCACGATCGGCCGCGTCGACGTCTACGAGGCCCAGCGCCCCCGCTTGCAGGCGCAGCTCGGCGGCGACGTCTACGTCGGCGAGGCCAGCGTCGCCCGGCACCAGGCCACCGGCGCCCCGCTCAGCTACGCCACCTGGGCGTTCGGCGAGCCGACGCTGATCCCGCACGTCGACCACGTCGGGCTGGTCGCCGCAGCCACCGCGACCCAGCCCGGCGCGAGCCTCGGGTTCGTGCCGTGGGAGCGCCTCCAGCGCGTGCTCGCCAGCCGCCTCGCGCGCGACGACCGCAGCCCGCCGCGCTGGGCCACCGGCACCTACGTACCCACCGCCGCCGAGCTCGCCGCGCTGGCCCCGACCGCCGACCTGCCGCCGCCGTAGCGCGCAGCGTCCACCACGATCAGTCGACGTCGGTGGCCAGCAGCAGCTTCACCTGCCGGCGCGAGGGCGCGAGCACCACGACCGTCACGTCCCAGGCGACGTCGTGGAAGAACTCGCACCAGGCGCTCCGCGCGATCAGCACCAGCGCGTCCGGCGCGTCCATGAGCTCCCGCGCGAACGCCTCGCCGAGCGTACGGCTGCGCGCGGTGTCGACCATCGGCGCCGAATACGCGCCGCCGGCGCGCACGGCCTGCTCGAGGAAGTCGCCCACCTCGGCGAGGTCCGCGAGCTCGAAGTACGACGCGACGTCGGCGCGCCGCGCCCCGAGCCGCGGGATCCCACGCGCGACCCCGGGCAGGTGCCACAACCGCTCGAGCAGCTGCGCGTCGGCCCACCGCGCGGGGTCCGCGGCCATCGCAAACACCGCCGCGTCCAGGTCGACCTCGAACTCCGCGTAGACCACGGCGCCGTTGGCGTAGGCCGCCGCCAGCGCGTCGACGAACGCGCGCGCCGCGGCGCGGTGGCGCGTGTCGAGCTCGCGCGCCGTCGCGTTCGCCCACGCGGCGCTGCACGCCGCGCGCTCCAGCTCCGATGACATCGCCGTATCCTAGCGCGCGGCCGTCGCCGCTGCGCCGACCGTCCGGTCGCGCTGACCGCACGATTCGCACGCGCAATTCGACCACCCACGTTGGCCGACTCGCCTAGCCACGAGGGCCCAGCGCGTCGCGCGGACGCCTGGGCGGCGGCACAGCCCTTGCTGTTGCCTGGGCCATGAGGCAATTCGCTCGGTTCGCGTTCCTGGTCGCGGCGCTCGTGCCCGCGGCGTGCGGCAAGTCCGCTGACAAGACGGCGCCCGCCGCGAGCGCCCCGGTCGACGCCGGCCCGCCGATCGATGCCGCGCCGCCGTCGCCGATGGCGGCGACGATCGAGGGCAAGCCGTACACCTTCCCCGGCGTGACCATCAGCGCCGCGACCCAGCGCGACGTGATCAAGCTGTCGACGCGCGCCGGCGGCTGCGGCACCGAGGAGGCCGAGGGCGACGTCGTGCTCGACGTCCGGGTCGCCGCCGGGCCCGGCGGCAAGCACTTCGCGCCCGGCCCCCACGCGGTCGGCGTGTCGATCAAGAACGACAAGGAGGACTACGCGAGCGACGGCCGCGAGCTGATGGGCGTGCTGTGGCTCGACGCCACCGCGTGGAAGGCCGGCGCCAAGGTGAAGGGCGTGCTGAAGTTCGACGACCTCGCGAAGGCCGCCGACGAGAGCTACAAGCAGTACAGCGGCTACGGCGCCTTCGAGGCCGAGGTGTGCGACGTGTCGACCGACGCGTGGCGGTACCAGGCGACGCCCGAGCAGGCCGACGCCGGCCCGGCGAAGGGCGAAGGCGGCGGCATCACGTTCGCGTTCAAGAGCGGCGTCGCGGTGATGCGCCACGACGACGCCCGCAAGCTCGATCGGATCGAGGAGCTCCACCTCTTCGACGCCGACGTCACCTGCGACACGTTCGCCGCCGCCAAGGGCCCGCACATCAAGCTGCGGTCGCCGGGCGGGGCCTACGGGCCGCGCCCGCTCGTCGGCTCGCCGCAGGACGTCGAGGTCACGTACAAGGAGGACGGCAAGTCCGACTTCGACGTCGCCGGCCCGGCCTGGATCAAGTTCGACGCCCTCGAGCTCAAGGAAGGCGCCGAGGTGAAGGGCACCGTCCACGCCGAGTCCTCGACCGCCACCTCGAACCCGATGCCGCCCAGCCGCCTCTCGGGCGCGTTCACGGTCAAGGTCTGCAAGCAGTAGCGCCGCGCGCCGCGCTCGACCGAGCCGGCCCGCGAAGAATCTGACCCGCCGATGTCGATCCGCGGCGGGCCGGTTCGACCCAGGGGCGAACCCACGGAGGAATCGCCCATGTCCGACCTGATCATCCACGGCCCGCCCCAGAGCTCGTACACCCGCACCGCCCGCATGGTGGCGATCGAGAAGGGCCTGCCGTACCGGCTCGAGCCCGTCGAGTTCAAGAGCCCGGCCCACCTGGCCCGCCACCCCTGGGGGCGGGTGCCGCTCCTGACCCACGGCGACGTCGAGCTCATCGAGACCTCGGCGATCGCCCACTACCTCGACGCCATCGGCCCCGGGCCGGCGCTGGTGCCGACCAGCGCGCGCGCCCGCGCCGAGAACGAGAAGTGGATCTCGATCATCCACTGCTACGCCTACGGCGACCTCGTCACCAGCTACCTGTTCCACTACATCTTCCCCAAGACCGCCGACAAGCAGCCCGACCGCGCGCTGATCGAGCGCGACGCGCCGGCGATGGCCCGCGACCTCGCGCTGATCGAGGCCGGCTTCCGCGGCCCCTGGCTGACCGGCCCGACGCTGGCGCTGGCCGATCTGTTCCTCGCGCCGATCCTCGCCTACGTCTCGGTGCTGCCCGAGGCCGCCGCTGTCCTCGAGCGCTCGCCCAACCTGCGCCGCTTCCTCGGCCAGCTCGCCACCCGCGAGAGCTTCACCGCCACCGTGCCGCCGAAGCCCTGACCGACGCAGCGCCGCCGCGGTTCACCAGCGGCCGTGCACCGACTCGGCCAGCCCGAGGGCCCCGTCGAGGCGGAGCGCGCGGCCGGCGTCGTCGACGATCGTGCCGTCGTAGCGGCCCATGCACTGGCGCAGGCGGAACACCGGCGGCACGTGCACCGGGCGCAGCGTCAGCGGCGTGAACGTCAGGTCGACGCGGCGCGTGCCGACGGTGCGCAGCCGCCACGGCCGCCGCGGCGCGCGCGGATCGAAGTCGATCGCGACCGCCTCGCCGAGCTTGTGCACCCGGCCATCGATCACCAGGCCGTTCTCGGTGACCGGCGTGGTGTCGGTCCACCCCGCGCCGAGGTTGAACCCGACCGGGCGGCCGTCGATCCGCGTCGACGCGAACGCCCAGCGCCAGTCGATCCCGTCGGGCCACCGCCCGCGCCCGAAGTCGCGGCACGCGAAGCCGTCGGTGTCCGCGCCGAAGCGGTAGCTGCGACCGTCGAGGCGCACGGTGCCACGCGCCGGCAGCGCCTGCTGCTTCGACGTGACGTGGTAGCGGGTCTCGGACCACGGCACGACGACGTTGATCGTCTCGTGCCCGGCCGGCGGCTCGATCGCCAGGTCGACGTCGAGGCGCCGCCCGGTGAGCGTGCGCGCCTGCGCCGCCAGCCGCCGCGGCCCGACCTCGATCCGCAGCCGCCGCACCTCGAACGCCACCTCGCCGTCGGCGCCGGGCGGCATCGGCGCCGGCAACCCGCGCGGCCGCACGTAGATGCGCTCGACCGGCGCCCCGCCGCCGAGGTCCTGCAGCGACACCATCGCCACGCCGGCGAACCCGACGTCGGCCACCAGCATCGTCAGCGCCACCTCGCGGTTGGTGACGCACCAGTAGTCGAAGGCGTGGACCCGCGGCAGCCCACGCGGCAGCGCGATCCGGTGCAGCGGGTGCCGCGCCCAGCCGATCGCCTCGGGCCGCAGCCGCCCCTCGGCGTCCGCCAGATCGACCGGCGCGGTCAACTCGCGCTCCATGCCCGCGAGTCTACCGCCCGGGGCGTCGGTCATGGGCACGACGCGCCGCGCACCCTCGCCCGGCGCCAGGCGTTGCCCTCGCGCCGATTCCTTGTCAGGTCCGCGGCGTCCAGGAGCACACGTCGCCATGACGCGCCTCCTCGCCGCGCTCCTCCTCCTCGCCGCCTGCGGCCACGCCGCCGCCCCGCCCGCGCCGCCCCGCGCCGCCGCCACGTCCCCCGCGGCCGCACCGCCCGCACCGCCCGCACCCCGCACCGACGCGCCGGTCGACGTCGGGGCCACGACGGCCACCGCCAACGCGGCGTACGAGGCCGGCGACTTCCCGGCGTGCGCCGCCGCCTTCACGCGCGTCGCCGAGCACGCCCGCGGCACCGCCCAGCAGACCGCGTACTACAACGCCGCGTGCTGCCACGCGCGCGCCGGCGCGCTCGACGACGGCTTCGCGCTCCTCCGCCGCGGCATCGACGCCGGGCTGCGCGACCTGACCGGCGCCATGGACGATCCGGACCTGGCGCGCCTGCGGGCCGACCCGCGGTGGGCCGAGGTGGTCGCCGCCGCCGACACCGCCACCGCCGCCTACGAGCGCACGCTGGGCGCGCCGGCGCTGCGCCGCGAGCTGCTCGCGCTGGTGGCGGAGGATCAGGCGGCGCGCATGCAGATGATCGCGCACCGCGACGACCGCGCGGCGATGGACGCGGTCGCCGCGATCGATCGCCGCACCACCGCCCGCATGAAGGCGATCGTCGCCGCCAGCGGCTGGCCGGGCCGCGCCCAGGTCGGCGACGACGGCGCCCACGCCGCGTGGCTCCTGGTGCAGCACGCCGATCTCGATCTGCCGTTCCAGAAGCAGTGCCTGGCGCTGATGGAGCCGCTCGCCGCCAGCGGCGAGGTCACCGCGGTCGACGTCGCCTACCTCCACGATCGCGTCGCGGTCGCCGAGGGTCGCCCGCAGCGCTACGGCACGCAGTTCGGCCCGGATCGCGAGCCGCGGCCGATCGAGGATCCCGACCACGTCGACGCGCGCCGCGCCGCCGTCGGCATGCCGTCGATGGCCGAGTACCGCGCGATGATGACCCAGATGTACGGCCCGCCGCCGGCGAAGTAGCGGCCCGGGTGCGCGCGGATCGCTGACCGCGACGAGGCGGTGCGGTAACCTCGCCACCATGACCCGAGCGCTCCTGTTCATCCTCGCCGCGCACCTGCTCGCCTGCGGCGGTTCCAAGCCCGGCGCCGCGAAGCCAGGCGACGGCACCGGCGGCGCCAGCGGGGACGCGACCGCCGGCACCGCCACCGACGACGGGGCGGCGGCGCCCGACAAGCCCGGCCGCAAGACGCGCGACTCGGGCGAGTTCGCGATCAACGCGTCGGACGCCGCGTCGCGCCCGACCAACGGCAAGCTCAAGGCCACCGACACCGAGGCCGCGATCCGGTTCTTCGTCGTCGACAAGGACAAGGGGCCGATCACCGGCATCGTCATCTCGCTGACCTCGCCCGGCGGCGAGAAGTACTACGCCCCGGAGACCGACGCCGCCGGGTTCACCGAGGTGCTGGTCCCGATCGGCGCGAAGTACGACCTGGTCTTCCTCAGCCTCGGCCGCCGCGACATCGCCGCGCAGGTCGCGGTCGCCAACGAGCCGCGCCTCAACCTGAAGCTCACGCTGCGCTACAAGCGCGAGGACCTGACCGCCCCGCCGATCGTGGCCGCGCCGGACGCGCCCGCGCCCCCCGCGCCCGCGCCGCGGTTCGTGCTCGACGGCGTGCAGTTCGAGACCGGCTCGGCCAAGCTGACCGCCGACTCCCACGCGCGCCTCGACACCATCGTCGAGTACATGACCCACAAGCCGTCCGCCGCGATCGAGGTCTCGGGCCACACCGACAACGTCGGCGGCGACAAGAAGAACAAGCGCCTGTCGCAGCAGCGCGCCGACGCCGTCCGCGCCTACCTCGTCGCCAAGGGCATCGACGCCAGCCGCATCAAGGCCGTCGGCTACGGCGACGAGCGCCCGATCGCCTCCAACGCCACGCCCGAGGGTCGCCAGCAGAACCGCCGCATCGAGGCGATGGAGGCGGAGTAGCGCGCACGCGCGCGCGAAGCTCGCCACAGGCGCGTCGCCGTCGCGCCGCCCGTCGGTCAGCGCTGGAACGTGAACGGGTAGTTGACCTGGACCCCGCCGCCGCCCCGGGGCTTCGGGAACTCGATCGCCTTGATGATCGCCGCGACGCAGCTGGCGACCTCGGGCGAGACCCCGGACGCGTTCGCCGACATCACCGTGCCGTTGGGCGCGATGAAGAACTGGGTGGAGACCGTGCCCGCCAGATCGGGCGTGGTGGCCAGCGCCCGCTCGTAGCAGGCCTTGATCTGCGGGAGCCGCTCGAGGACGGCGCGGCGGATGGGGGCGCGATCGAGATCGCCGACGGACTGCGGGCTGCCGGCGCTGGCCCGCGGGATCCGCTTGCCGCGCTTGGCGGCCTCGGGGCTGTCGGGGGCCGGCGCGCGCCCCAGCGAGATGGCCAGGGCGCCGGCGCCGTCGAGGGCCGCGATCACGTCGATCGCGCGCTGGACGGCGGTGTCGGGCCCGACCAGCACGTCGACGCTGCGGGCGTGCGCGTCGCCGAGTTCGGCCAGGGCCGTCGTGTACGCCTTGGCCAGCGCCGCCGCGTCGAGCGGGCCCGCCCCCCACGGCAGCGTCACCGGCGGCGCCGGCACCGCCTCGACCGTCAGCGCGTCGGCGCCGATGCGGACCTCGATCCAGCGATCGTCGCCGGGCTCGGCGACGGCGCCGACACGGTCGAACTGGAAGCCGACGCGCAGCGCGCGCAGCGTGCGCTCGTGCGAGACGGCGACGAGGCTCGGGCCGATGGCGGCGATGACGTCGACGAGCGCGGTCGCCTTCGCGGTCGGCGCGGCGACGATGAGCGCCCGCGGATCGCCATCGCGACGGGCGACCGCGCGGCCGACGATCTGCGTCGCCCGGGTCGGCATCGCGGGGTCGCGGCCGGGGTCGGGCTCGGCGGCGGCGCCGCCGCGCGCCCCGCCCAGGTCCGCGATGATGCCGGCGCTGCGGGCGGCCGCGAGGGCCTCGTCGCGGGCCAGCGTCGCCGGATCCGCGCGCTTCATCACGTAGGTGCCGGGGGTGCGGTCGGAGTCCTTCTTCCCCATCTTGCCCTCGTCGAGCACCATCGCCGTGCCGCCGCCACCCAGGTCGTCGTCGTCCCCCTCGAGGTCGTCCGGCGGCTCCGGCGGCGGCGGATCGTCGACCGCGCCGGGCAGCGCCCCCGCCGGGTCGATCGCCGGCGCGGCCTTGCGGTTCGCGAGCATCGGCTCGATCGGCGTGCCGCTCACCGTGGCCTCGCGGACCAGCGGCCCGATCGCCGCGAGGTCGACAGGCTGCCCCGCGCCGCGCGGTCCCTTGGTCAGCTCCGCCCACGCGTCCGGCGTCGTCGGCGCGTCGGCCACCGCCAGCGCGCCGTCCGCCGCGATCGTCACGACGACCGGCGGCACCCCGATGTCCGCGCCCGCCAGCCGCGCCGGGTCCGCCACCACCGGCGCCTGCTCCACCAGCGTCGGACGCGGCGCCGGAGGCTCGCCCTTGCCCGTACCGCTACCCTTGCCGCTGCCCTTGCATGCCGCGACCAGCGCCAGCGCGACGATCAGTCCACCCCGTCCGAGCCTGATGTGCATGGCGCCGATGGTACGACGGCGGCGATGCGTCAGAGGCAGCGCCGCCGCGGGTTCGACGGGCCGTTCACGATCGGCGCTCGCCGCATGGAGCGACGGCGCCGACGGCGACCGTGGGACGTGCGAGAGTCTCGACGTGAAGGCCGTCCACCTCCGCTACCTCGGCGATGACCTGCGGGCCGTCCGGGGCGTCGGCGTGTTCCAGCAGGGCACAGTCGCGCTCGTGCCGGGTCCCCTGGCGGCGCAGCTCATCGCCAGCGGCGACTTCGAACTGGTGACGACCGGTCCGCTCGCCAAGGTCCTCGTGCTGCGCATCGGCCAGGACACCTTCCCGTCGCCCGACGCCGCGCCGTTGACACGCGCCGAGCCCGAAGGACCGGCAGCGTTCGAGGCGGAGCTGGAAGAAGAGGAGCGCCGCTTCGAGGCCCCAGCCACGGACCGCGAGGATCGGTAGCTGGATCGGCGCGCCGGCGGCGCCCGCGACTACCTCGTCGCGCAGGTGACCGATCAGCGCCCCCGGGATGACGGCGGTCGACGATCGTCCCGGTAGTCGCCCGCGCCGGGCGCGGTCAGCGCAGCGTTCGCTTGAAGGCGGCGAGCGTGAGCTGCTAGACCGACAACGCGAAGACGTCGCGGCGGGTGCCGAGGCGCTCGAAGGCCCAGGTCAGGCACGCCTGAACGGCGACGCCAATCGCGCTCCAGGTCGCGACGATGCCGAGGAGGACGCCGTCGCGGTGCGCGCCCTCCATGCTGCCGGCGAAGAGCACGTTGAGGCGGAGCTTGGCGACGGCCTGGAACACACATTCGGTGGGCGAGTTGTCGATCGGGACGCCAGGGGGCGCTTCAAGCGGCTCGTCTGTGGCCCGGCCATTCAACAGGCTGATTCTTCGCGAGCAAGAATTCGTGAGCTAGATCATGGCGAATGTTGCGGCTGGCCCTCCCGGGCGCGCTACTATCGCCGGACGATGCGGTTGGGTAAGCAAGCGCGAAGCAACCTGGAGCGGTTGCTGGCCGGCGAGCCATTGCCAATGACGATGCCTGACGAGCCCGGGGCTCGGATCGGCGAATCGTTGGCCTCGATGGCGAAGGCGCTCGCAACCGGCACGCGTGTCGCGTCGATGCCCGGGCGCTCGACTCGACCGCCATCGGAGTCGCGCGACCGGGGGCGGCTGCCGAGTAGGCTTCAAAGCCCGCCCGACTCGTCGAGCAGCGGCCTTCGCATGCCGGATCTGAACGACGCGCGGCAGCGCGTCGCCATGGCCGCGATGCTCGAACGTGCCGCCAACAACCCCAGGCACGGCCTCGGGCTCGACGATCTGGTCATGCTGGCTCATGCGATGGCTGACAGCGACGTCCGTCGTCTCGGCGCGACCTGGCGAACCGCGCTCGAGTCGGACAACACGCTCGTCGCGGTGGCGATCGCGATGGCGCTCCCCCTGGTTGTGGCCAACAGCGCTCCGGAGGAGCGGCGATGGTTGGTGCAGCGGTTCGGTCAGAGCCTCGCCCTGGCGGTAGCATTCGATGACGAGAGACCTCAGGTCCCGGCGGCAGCGTCGCTGCGTCGCCAACTCATCAAGGCACTCCTTGCGGCCGAGACCCTGATGCCAGAGGCGCAGGCTCTCACGGCGGTGATCGTTCGCGAACACCGTGACCTGCTCTCCAACGACCCGGCAGCGGCCCGATACTTCGCGCGCTACTGGTAAGCGGCGCGGGTGTCACGTCGTTTCGTTGATGTTCGTGACGCCGAGCGCCTTGAACATCGCGTGCGCCGATCCGGGATCCTGGGCATCGCCGCACAAGAAGCGCAAGACTCCGACCTCCCCCTTCGCGTCGCCCTTCTGCTGCACCTGAATCGTCATGGTGGTACCAGCGATGCTGGCTCCGCGGGCCCCGAAGTGCAGAGTTGAGCGCATCGGATAGGTGGGATCGATGACCTCACCGGCCGTGTCCGGCACCAACTTCGGCCGGCACCAGCACTGCAGTTCATCGACAATACGAAACAGGGCCGGCCACGCGAAATCGCGGATCCGGCGACGTGCTTCGCGAATGGCGACGGGCGCGATCACGTCGTCGGGCTTCCCGGGATGCAACTCGTGAAGGAACGCCGCGGCCGCCGCGACCTGGAGCGCGCCCGACATTCGCGGCGAGGCGCGTCCCTCGAGTTCCACGCGCCGCGCCGCACCCATCAAGACCAACGCCGACAACGGTCCGTGCCAAGCGTTGTCCCACCCAAACCGAAATACATCGGCCACCAATCCGTCGCTGTGGCCGCCGTGGCTCAAGATCCGGTCGAGATAGCTGCCGGCGAACGACTCCATCACCGACCACAGCTCGAACGATGGCACCGGTGCGGCGATCCCGAAGTTGGTCGCGAGCGCCTGTCGCGCCGACGCTCCTACGTAACGAAGATATCCAAGATCGTGGAACATCCCCGCCAGGCACAAGCCGGCCCGAGTCACCGGCTGTCGGTCGCTCGGCAGCAGGCCAACACTTGCTCTCAGATAGTCCCAATCGCCATCGTCGTACCCCGGGGTGGCGATATGGTGCAGGTTGACCGCAACCTCAGCGTCGGCCAGTTGATGAACGATGTGGTCGCGGTTGGGATGGTTGCCGTCGACCTGGAGTTGGGCCTCCACCGCGATGAGCGCCTCGATCGAATCCAAGAGGAGCGGCAGGTCGACCGGGATCGCTTGCTCGTAGCACCAGTGCGTCCACCACAGCCAGCGCTGCCACTCCAATGGAAGGCGCTTGCCATAGTTGGCCAACACTCGGTGAATGTCGCTGCGTGGTCGGCCGGTGTAGCGCAAGACACGGTGCTGACCGACGCGACCGACGAATCGCGCCTCAACGGCGTCGAGCCGAGCGCGCTGTACCGCGATGCGATGGCGGACGATCGGATCCTGCGGGCTAACGCCAGCCAGACCTTCTTCTAGCAGCGTGCGAAGGCGGAGCGGGATCGCGCCCACCGTGGGACTCGGGGACGCGAAGGCCACCAGGGTGTCTCGATCGAACTGGACCGCCATCCTAGGGCTCCTCCCCGCGCAGGCGTCGTGGGGCATCTCTTGATAAGGACGCCCCCTTGATGAGCGCCTCGATGGCGTTGAAGAGCTCGGTGTCTTCGTTGTCACGGTCGGCGTTGGTCGCGTTGCGAATCGAGTCAGCGCGCGCGACCAGCACTGGCCCCGCCTGCGGCTTACTGGGTGTCGGCGGGATCCTCAGGTTCGTGGCTCGAGAGACCATGCGCCAAAACGAAGATGGTTCGCGGGCGTCATCGACGCCGTTCACGACCACGTGTTGCCAACGATCGTCACCCAACGTAGCGGCATGGACTCCCAGGTAGCTGATGGTGGCCCGCAGTGTTCGGATGTCACAGTCGGTCACCCAATAGAACGTGCCTTTCGCGTCCTCCACAGCTTGTCGAGCGAAGTGGGCGAACCCGACGTCGAAGGCTGGGAGATCGACTACGATGGCAACCTGACACTCACGCAGCGCGCGCAGCACCCGAGCGAGGTTGCGCCTTACGTAGGCGCTCGAGGTCTCGAGGACTCGCTTCCACTCCAGAGCCTCGATGGTGCCCTCCGTGCCTTGCGCGAACGTCGGCACCACCAGCCCGCGACGCTCCGGATCCTTGTCGTTCGCCAGGTCCGTCGCAATGCTCTTAAGTGCATCCAAGGGACCGTCGCGATGGCTATCCGGTCGCTCTTCGAGAAGCTCCACAAGCGATCCACTCACCTGATACGTGGCCCGACCTCGTGTTGAGTGACTGCTCTCGTTCCACACCCAGTCCAACTCGGTGCCGGCGACATCGGCGTCGACCACCACGACCGGCCACCTCGGCGCGACGGTTCGCAGCAGCTCGGCCGCGCACAACGACGTCGTTGTCTTGCCGACACCGCCTTTTAGCGACCCGAAGGCAAGGAGCGGTGGCGCGGGCTTGACCGAGAGCGCCGCCGGGGCGGTCGACGCAGTCGCGAGCCGCGATCGATCCCTCACCACCGCCGCGCGCACCTTGGCGATCTGATCAGCGGTTAGTGGCGTCAGGTGATGAGTCTTCTTCACCCCTGCCGACACAAGATACGGCACCAGCGCGGTCGACGGCATCTTCAACTGGCGGGCGAGTTCGTAGACCTTCATCGTCGACTACCTCCTCGTGCGGAGCAACCACGTCAAGAACGCCGTGACCGTTGGCCAAACGCCGTCGTGGATCTTCACCGCCGACAGCGCCCAATTGGGACTCGGGAGTCCGCTTCCTCGCTCCTCTGTCATGGAGGACTGCACGACGATCGTGGTTTCGACGATGCTGTGGTCCTTGTTGGCGGGGCAGACCACCTTGAACCACAGCGTGGTCGGCAACTTCGCGACCTCCGTGTCGACCGCCCACTTGAGGTCGACACGCTCGAGGCTCTTGCGCCGCGTCGTCATCGCCGCTTCCCACGGGCGAGTCGCGAGGGGCGCGACGAGTTCGCGAGTGACTCGCTCGAGGTTGGGATGATCGCGGCCGACCAGCGTCGATTTGAGCTCGTAGGCACTGCCAGCGCTAAGCAGGCGCCGCGTGATCGGATGATGGTTGCCGACCGCGCGCAGGAGCCCGGACGCGACGCGAGCGATATGGTCGCGCGGATCGCGATCGCCACCGTCGACGGGCTCGTGGCGATAGGCGATCCGGCTACGGGTAATCTCGAACGCAAACGAATCACTACCGCTGGGGTTCGAGACCTTGACGATGCTCTCTGGGCCATCGCCGACACTCACATCGAGTTCGACCAGGTGGACGTCTTCGGTGTGCATCTCGACGACGGCCTTGGAGACTACCTCGGCGATGCCGTCGCGCTCACCGTCGGGCAACGGCAGCGTGGTGGCCTCCCACTGCCAGCCGGTGACCCGCGGCGACTCGACCGCCACCGCCGGCGGTGTACGAGACGGTGCCTTCGTTCGGGGCGTACGCATTGCCATGGCCGAGATCGTATCGGATTCGCCGGTCGGGCGCTGGGACGCGAGCGACCGCGCACGCACCAACTCGCTCATGGCGCACCACCAACGGGCGCGGGCGCGGCGTAGACGTCAAGGGAGCTGGGCAGTGACGAGCGCTTGGCCGGCGCGTCACCGTGACGGCGCCGATACGGGCCGTCGAGCTGGCGCGGGTTCACGACGCGCTGGTGCGGCTCGGTGCTGTGCAGGTGGCCGGCGATCAGGCGAGCGCCGCCGACCGAGCCGGGGCGACGGAGTTCCCTAAGAGAAGCGACCCCAACGGGATTTGAACCCGTGTCGCCTGCGTGAAAGGCAGGTGTCCTAGGCCTCTAGACGATGGGGTCTGGTGAAACGAGTTCCGTGTGAGCCCAGAAGGATTCGAACCTTCGGCCAACGGCTTAAAAGGCCGCTGCTCTACCGCTGAGCTATGGGCCCGGGTGCCCGACGGGCAACGGACTCTGCCGCAACACGTCACGGGTTGCAAGGACGGTGGCGACCAAGCGGGGCCGGCGCGCCGGGGCGGTCGCGGCGGGAGGTCGAGCTCGCTACGGGCGGCGCGGCGGCGACCAAGGTTGTCGGCCAGGGGCCTTCGCATCGGTGGTCCGCCTTGCTATCGTGCGCGGCGATGTACTGGCGCCCGGCTGTCTCGGCGAGTGCCAACTGCGCGGAGTCACGCGTTGACTGACCGACGCACGGCCGAGCGCGTCAACGTGCGGCTGACCGCGACCTACCGGTCGGAGCACGCGACGGCGCACGGCGTCGTGACCTGCCTGTCGCGGCGCGGCCTGTTCTTCACGGGCGCGCCCGGCGATGAGATCGGCACCCACGCGGTGGTCGAGGTGCACCTGGCCGATCGCCGGCTGGTGCTGCAGGGCCGGGTCGCCCGCCACGCCGATCACCACGGCATCGGGCTGCACTTCGACGACCTCGCCGACCACGCGCGGCGCCAGATCGCCAACCTGGTGCTGTCGGCGCACTCGGCCCGGTGATCTCCGGCGATCAGCGGATCGCTGCGAAAACCCTGGACTTCGTGGCCGCGCGGCTTGATCGCGGGGGCGCCGAAAGTACAATGCCGCGGATGGTTCCGGCGACCAGCGCCCGCTCGGTCCGAGGTCGCCGTGCTTGAAGCGGCGTCGGTGACCGATCGCCGCCAGGCCCTGCGCGACCAGGCCCGGCTCGCCCGCCTGGCCGTGCCGCCCGAGGCACGCGCCGCCGCGACCGCCGCGGCCTGCCGGCGCGCGCTCGCGACCCTGGCCGACGTCCCGGCCGGTGCGACGGTCGCGATCTTCTGTGCGATGCGCGGCGAGCTGGATCCGGCGGCGATCGGCGCGGCGCTCGACGCCCGCGGCGTCGCCCTCGCCTACCCGGTCGTGGTCGGCCCCGGCCAGCCGCTGCGCTTCCACCGCGCCACCCCGGCCGCGCTGGTGCCCGGCAGCTGGGGCATCCTCGAGCCGGCGCCGACCGCGCCGGTGGTCGATCCGGCGACGCTCGCGGCGCTGGTGGTGCCGGGGCTGGTCTTCGACCGCCGCGGCTACCGCCTCGGCTGGGGCAAGGGCTACTACGATCGCACGTTGCCGCTGTGCGGCGACGCGCTGCGGGTGTCGGTGGCGTTCGAGCACCAGGTCGTCGACGACGTCAGCCCGACGACGCACGACCTGCCCGTCCACCTGATCGCGACCGAGGTCGCGCTGCACGAGGGCGCCCGGCGCCCCCGAGGTCCGAGGACATGACCATCGTCTACGTGATCGTCGCCGCCGTGATCGGCGCGGCGCTGGGAGCCCTGCTCGGCAAGAGCGGCAAGCGCGCGGGCGCGGCCACCGCCACCGACGAGACGGTGGCCAAGCTGCGCACCGCCGCCGAGGCCGAGGCCGCCGAGATCAAGAAGGCCGCCGAGCTGGCCGGCCAGGAGCTGGCCGCCAAGCGCAAGAGCGAGCTCGACGACGAGCTGCGCGCGCGCAAGGCCGAGGTCGCCAAGCGCGAGGAGGCCCTGGGCTCCCGCGAGCGCGATCTCGATCGCCAGAAGAAGGAGGCCGAGCGGCGCGCCGCCGAGCTCGACAAGCGCGAGCGCTCGGCCGACGGCAAGACCAAGCAGGTCGACGTCGCGCTCGAGAAGGCCGAGGCGGCGCAGGCCGCGGCCAAGGCCCGCCTCGAGGAGGTCGCCGGCCTGTCGGCCGAGGCCGCCCGGGCCCGCCTCGAGGACAGCGTCCGGGCCCAGGCCCAGGCCGCCGCCGCCGCCGAGATCAAGCGCATCACCGACGAGGCCGAGCGCGAGAGCCAGGCCAAGGCCAAGACCATCATCGCCACCGCGATCCAGCGCTACGCGTCGGAGTTCGTCCACGAGCGCACGGTCGCCGTCGTGCCGCTGCCGTCCGACGACATGAAGGGCCGGCTGATCGGCCGCGAGGGCCGCAACATCCGCGCGCTCGAGGCCGCCACCGGCATCGACGTGATCATCGACGACACCACCGAGGCGATCACGATCTCGTGCTTCAACCCGGTGCGCCGCGAGATCGCGCGCCTGGCGATCGGCGCGCTGGTCGCCGACGGCCGCATCCACCCGACCCGCATCGAGGAGGTGGTCAAGAAGGCCGAGAAGGACGTCGACAAGGTGTGCCGCGAGGCCGGCGAGCAGGCGGTGTTCGACCTCGGCCTGCACCGCGTCCACCCCGAGCTGGTGCGGCTCCTGGGCCAGCTCAAGATGCGCTCGTCGCACGCCCAGAACCTGCTGGCCCACTCCGTCGAGGTCGGCTACCTGGCCGGCATCATGGCGGCGGAGCTGGGGCTCAACGTCAAGATGGCGCGCCGCGCCGGCCTGCTCCACGACATCGGCAAGGGCGTCGACCACGAGCAGGAGGGCGATCACGCCGACCTCGGCGCGCAGCTGGCGCGCAAGCACGGCGAGTCGCCGCGCGTGTGCCAGGCGATCGCCGCGCACCACGGCACGGTGGCCGCGACGTCGATCCTCGATCACGTCGTCGCCGCGGCCAACCAGCTGTCGGCGGCGCGCCCCGGCGCCCGCCGCGAGACGCTGGCCACGTACATCAAGCGGCTCGACGACGTCGAGGCGATCTGCCGGCGCTTCGACGGCGTCGGCAAGGCCTTCGCGCTGATGGCCGGCCGCGAGGTGCGGGTGATGGTCGAGAGCGACAAGATCGACGACGCCCAGGCGATCGTGCTGTCGCGCGACCTGGCCCGCGCGATCGAGTCCGAGAGCGCCTACCCCGGCCAGGTCCGCGTCGTCGTCGTGCGCGAGACCCGCGCCTCCGACTACGCGCGCTGAGACACTAGAGGGTCTTTCGCAAAGACCCTCCCCCACAATACGTGGGGCCCCCACCCAAACCGCGAGATCCTGGCGCGAGGGCTCGTGCCACGATGACATCACCCCGCCGGACGAACCGCGCGGGCCGCGCGGCGGCGCATGACCGCCGCGAGGCGCAGGCCGAGCCCGCCGAGCAGCGCGATCATCGCCACCGCGGCGAACGGCGCGCGGCCGAGGCGGCCGGCGTAGCTGCCGACGAAGATCAGCCACAGCGCCCACATGCCGGTGGCGTGCAGCGCCCGCCACGCCCGCGGGCCGAGCCGGCGGCGCGCGCCGTCGGTGCTGGTCGCGACCATCGCGGCGATCAGCGCGTAGCCGAGGCTGCCGCCGATGACGCTGGAGCTGGCGACGGTGGCCCAGAACCCGTGGCCGTCGCGCACCGCCAGCGCGACGATGCCGCCGAGGTGCGCACCGTGCGACACCGCCATGCCGAGGCCGAGGTAGCGGCGGTTGCGCAAGAGCCACTTCGCCGTCGGCCCCGGCGCCAGCGCGACCAGCGCCGACGCGACGAAGGTCGGGACGAACCACGCCAGCGAGGTCTGCGCGGTGAGGCGGACCAGCGCGCGCTGCGGATCGGCGGCGGCGGCGGTGAGCGCGACCTCGACGGCGGCGATCAGCGCGGCGAGCGCGACCAGGCGCGGGCCTTCGACGAGGGTGGCGCGGCGAGCGGCGTGAACCATGCGCGCACGGTGCCGGCCGGCACGCGCGGCGCCAATGGGCCAGCTGGCCCATGCCGTGGTCGCCTTGACGACTGAACGCTTGTTCCGTAGGGTGTCGGCCCGATGCCGCGCCCCCCTGCCCTCCGCCCGCCGACCCAGCCCGACGCCATCGTGGTCGAGGGCGCCCGCGAGCACAACCTCAAGGTCGACCACCTCGAGATCCCCAAGCACCAGCTGGTGGTCATCACCGGCCCGTCGGGCTCGGGCAAGTCGTCGATGGCGTTCGACACGCTCTACGCCGAGGGCCAGCGCCGCTACGTCGAGTCGCTGTCGGCCTACGCGCGGCAGTTCCTCGGCCAGATGGAGAAGCCGAAGTACGAGCGCATCCGCGGGCTGTCGCCGACGATCGCGATCCAGCAGAAGAGCGCGGCGTCGAACCCGCGGTCGACGGTCGGCACGATCACCGAGATCTACGACTACCTGCGCGTGCTCTACGCCCGCGCCGGCGAGCAGCGCTGCCACCAGTGCGGCGGCGCGGTCGCCAAGCGATCGGCGGCCGAGGTCGTCGACGAGCTGGCGGCGCTGCCCGACAAGACCCAGGTCACGCTGTTCGCGCCCAAGGCCGACAACCGCAAGGGCGAGTTCCGCGAGCTCCTGGCCGACGCGCGCAAGGCCGGCTTCGTCCGGGTGCGCATCGACGGCATGATCATCCGGCTCGAGGACGTCGAGGCGCTCGAGAAGCAGAAGAAGCACACGATCGAGCTGGTCATCGACCGCGTCACGATCGGCGCCGAGAACCGCGGCCGCCTGACCGACTCGGTCGAGACCGCGCTGCGCGAGGGCAAGGGCAAGCTGGTCGCCGACGTCGCCGGCGAGCGCACGCCCCGGGTCTACTCCGAGGACAACTCCTGCCCCACCTGCGGCATCGGCTTCCCCGAGCTGTCGCCGCAGTCGTTCTCGTTCAACTCGCCGCTGGGCATGTGCGTCGAGTGCAACGGCCTCGGCGACAAGCTGCAGGCCGACCCCGAGCTGATCATCCCCGACCCGTCGCTCAGCATCAGCGGCGGCGCGGTCAAGGTGTGGGGCGACGCCGTCGGCAAGGACGCCGGCTGGACCGCCAACATCGTCAAGGCCATCGCCAAGGCGTTCAAGATCGACCTCGACAAGCCGTGGAGCAAGCTCGGCGACAAGGCCCGCGAGGTGCTGCTGTACGGCACCGGCGACAAGCGGGTCGCGGTCGAGTGGCAGGGCCGCCACTCGTCGGGCGCGTGGGACATGAAGTTCGAGGGCATCCTGCCGCAGCTCGAGCGGCGCCACCGCGAGTCGTCGAGCGACCGGGTCCGCGCGCACTACGAGTCGTTCTTCCGCGCGATCGCCTGCGCGACCTGCCACGGCACCCGCCTGCGCCCCGAGTCGCGGGCGGTCTACGTCGGCGGCAAGGCCGTCGTCGACGTCACCCAGACCACGGTGCGTCAGGCGTTCGACTTCATCACCGGGCTCAAGCTGACCGGCAGCCGCGCGCAGATCGCCGGCGAGGTGCTCAAGGAGATCAAGAACCGGCTGACGTTCCTGCTCGACGTCGGCCTCGAGTACCTGACGCTCGATCGCGCCGCCGGGACGCTGTCGGGCGGCGAGGCCCAGCGCATCCGGCTGGCGTCACAGCTGGGCTCGGAGCTGTCGGGCGTGCTGTACGTCCTCGACGAGCCGTCGATCGGCCTGCACCAGCGCGACAACGAGCGGCTGATCCGCACGCTGCACCGGCTGCGCGACCTGGGCAACACGGTGCTGGTGGTCGAGCACGACGAGGCGACGATGGAGGCCGCCGACTGGCTGATCGACTTCGGCCCGGGCGCCGGCCGCCACGGCGGCGAGGTGATCGCCGCCGGCACGCCGGCCGAGGTCAAGGCGGTCAAGGCGTCGATCACCGGTCGCTTCCTGGCCGGCACCGAGCGCATCGAGGTGCCCGCCACCCGCCGCGTCGGCAAGGGCGCGATCGAGCTGACCGGCGCCCGCGAGCACAACCTGAAGAACGTCGACGTCACCGTGCCGCTGGGCGTGATGGTCGCGATCACCGGCGTCTCGGGCGCCGGCAAGTCGTCGCTGATCAACGCGACCCTGTACCCGGCGCTGGCGCGGCAGCTCCACGGCAGCCTCGACCGGGTCGGTCCCCACGACAAGCTCACCGGCCTCGATCAGATCGACAAGGTGATCGTCATCGACCAGAAGCCGATCGGCCGCACGCCGCGGTCGAACCCGGCGACCTACACCAAGGCGTTCGATCTGATCCGCGAGCTGTACGCCGAGATGCCGACCGCCAAGACCTACGGCTACGGCCCGGGGCGGTTCTCGTTCAACGTCAGCGCCAAGCAGGGCGGCGGTCGCTGCGAGGCGTGCGAGGGCGCCGGCGTCCGCGAGGTCGAGATGCACTTCCTGCCCAACGTCTTCGTGACGTGCGAGGTGTGCAAGGGCAAGCGCTACAACGACGCGACCCTGCGCGTGCTGTACAAGGACAAGTCGATCGCCGACATGCTCGACACGCCGGTCGACGAGGCGCTCGAGCTGTTCCGCCACCACCGCCAGCTCGGGCGGATCATGCAGACGATGGTCGACGTCGGCCTCGGCTACCTGGCGCTGGGCCAGGCGGCGACGACCCTGTCGGGCGGCGAGGCGCAGCGGGTCAAGCTGGCCCGCGAGCTGGCCCGGGTGCAGACCGGGCGCACGCTGTACCTGCTCGACGAGCCCACCACCGGCCTGCACTTCAACGACGTGCGCCGGCTGCTCGAGGTGCTGGCGCGGCTGGTCGACAGCGGCAACACCGTGCTGGTGATCGAGCACAACCTCGACGTCATCAAGACCTGCGACTGGATCATCGACCTCGGCCCCGAGGGCGGCGCCGCCGGCGGCCAGGTCATCGCGACCGGGACGCCCGAGGAGGTGGCCGCGATCGAGGCCAGCCACACCGGCCGGTTCTTGCGGCCGATGGTGAAGCCCGCGCCGGCGGCGAAGGCCAAGCGCGCCAGGGCGTAGCGGGATCAGGATCGGGATCGCGATCGGGATCGGGATCGGGATCGGGATCGGGATCGGGATCGGGATCGCGATCGGGATCGGGATCGGGATCGGTGACCGGATCGGGACCGGTGACCGGGTGACGGGCTCCGTCGCTGATCGCGCGGCCTACACCAAGATATCGAGCAGCTGCACGCGGGTCAGATACCCCTCGAGGATCTGCGCGTAGGCGTCGATGAACAGATCGAGCTCGATCGTGACCCGCTTGCCGTCGCAGCGGATGACCTTGCCCGAGGCGGGGACCTCGGTGCCGCCGAGATCGAGCACGCCGGCCATCCAGGTTCCGTCGACGGGCAGCGTGCGGCTGGGCCAGGTGACCGAGACGTGGGTGCGCGACAGCTCGAGCACGTCGGCGGCGCCGGCGTCGAGGCGGAACTTGGCCTGGGCGGCGGTGGGCGGCTCGACCCGGTAGTTGACGCGGCGGTTGTGGGTGATCAGGCGATCGACCGCGTCGTGGATCGGCTGCGACAGCGTGGTCTCGGGGCTCTCCAGGATGAGCTCGCGGATCTGCTTGAGCTCCTTCTGGGTGCGCACCAGGTTCATGCGCATGTCGCCGATGCGGCGCTGATCGCGGTGGACCTTGTCGGCGACGACCTCGAGCAGGTTGGCGAGGAAGCGGACGCCCAGCTCCTGGTTGTCGGCGAAGTGGCGCTGCAGGCGCGCGGCCTCGAGGCGGAACAGCTCGGCCTGACCGGCGACGACGGCGCGGCACGACCGCGGCAGGCCGGTGAGCGCGCCCAGCTCGCCGATCAGCGCCGGCGGGCGCAGGCGGTAGGTGTCGTCGGCGGGGCGCACCAGCGTGACCTCGCCGCTGATCAGCAGGTACAGCTCGGTGGCCGGCTCGCCGGTCTCGAAGACGGTGCCGTCGGGCTTGAGGTTGGCCGGCTCGAACAGCGCGGCGACGCCGGCCAGCTCGTCGTCGGAGAAGCCCCGGAACAGCGGGACCAGTCGCAAGTGATCGGGCCGGGGCGACATGCGCGCACTGTAACAAGGTCCGCCGCGACAGGGGCAACCATCCGCACTTTCCGGCAACCGCGCGCCGCGGCTATTGTCCATCCGTGATGCAGCCTCGGTCGACCCTGTGGTGGCTCGCGGTGGTGGCGGCGTGTGGCAATGACAAGGCCGCGCCCGCCGCGCCGCCACCGACGGTGGCCGACGCCGCCGTGGTCGACGCGGCGCCGACCGGCGACGCCGACCCGCTGGCCGGCTTCGTCCCGCGCCATACGAACTACCCTGATGTCGCGACCGCGATGAAGGTGGTGCTGGGCGATCGCCCGCGGGTGCTCGGCATCGGCGAGATCCACGAGCGCACCGATCGCGCCGCGGCCAGCGTGCCGACGCTGGTGCGGTTCGCGCGCGAGCTGCTGCCGGCGATCGCCAGCCAGACCTCGGATCTGGTGATCGAGACCTGGACGCTCGAGCCCGGCTGCCAGACCGGCGTCGCCGACTCGCGCAAGATCGAGGCGACGATGAAGCGGCCGGCGGCGACGACCAACCAGATCTCGTCGCTGTTCGGGATCACCAAGGCCAACTCGATCAAGGCCCACGTGATGCGCCTGACCTGCGCCGACCTGAAGGCGGCCACCGCCGGCGGCGTCGATCCGGTGGCGCTCCTGGGGCTGGTGACCCGCGAGCTCGGGCGCATCAGCGCCAGCGCGGTGCGCTACCGCGACGAGCACGGCGAGGCCCGGCCGATCATCGCGGTCTACGGCGGCGCGCTGCACAACGACCTGTACCCGCCGCGGTCGACCCGCGAGTGGAGCTACGCGCTGCCGGTCGACGAGGCCACCGGCGGGCGGTTCGTCGAGCTCGATCTGTACCGGCCCGAGCAGGTCGAGGGCGTCGAGCTGTACCAGCGCGAGCCGTGGTACCCGCTGGTGGCCGAGGCCGGCCCCGACCACGTCGTGCTGATCGAGCGCGCGCCCCACGCGTGGCTGATGTTGCTGCCGCGGGAGCCGTAACCTCCCCCGCCGGGCCGGCGTCGGAGCATGATCGCAACCGTGCTCGCTGCCACCGCCACCTCGCTGCTCGGGTTCTGGGCCGCCGCCGCGGCGCTCCAGCTCGGGCTGTGGGCGTGGGGGCGGCGGGTCGGCAACTGGGCCTGGGTCGACGTCGGCTGGTCGGCGTCGTTCGCCGTCGGCGTCGCGGTGTGGATCGCGTGGCGCGGCGAGCCGCCGTGGCCGCTGGCCGCGCTGATCCTCACGTGGAGCCTGCGCCTGGCGTTCCACCTGGCCCGCGATCGCGTGATCGGCCACCCCGAGGAGGGCCGCTACGTCGAGCTGCGGCGCCGCTGGGGCCAGGGCGGCGACGGCGCCCGCGCGTTCTTCGTGTTCTACCAGGCCCAGGCGCTGCTGGCCGCGGTGCTGGCGGTGGCGATGGTGGTGCCGTTCGTCGCGGCGCCCCTCGACGCGCGCGCCGGGCTGCGCGGGGTCGGCCTGGCGATCGGCGTCGCCGGGCTGATCACCGAGGCCGTCGCCGACGCGCAGCTGGCGGCGTGGAAGCGCGTGCCGGCGCACCGCGGGAAGGTGTGCGACGTCGGGCTGTGGCGCTGGTCGCGTCACCCCAACTACTTCGGCGAGTGGTGCGTGTGGATCGGCTACGCGGTCTACGCGACGGCGTACCCGTGGGGCGCGATCGCGTGGATCGGCCCGGCGATCATCCTGGCGTCGATCTGGAAGGTGACCGGCATCCCCGCGACCGAGGCCCAGGCGCTGCGCTCGCGCGGCGACGCGTACCGCCGCTACCAGGCCACCACCAGCGCGTTCGTGCCGTGGCCGCCGCGGCGCGCGCCGGAGGCGACGTGAGCGCCGCGGCGCAGGTGATCGCGGCGGCGGTCGATCGCGGCGTGGTGCCGACCGCGGCGCTGCGCGCCGGGATCCGCGCGGTGTGCCGGCAGCGCCTGCGCGACGAGCGGCGCGGCGGCCCGGCGGCGGTCGCGGCCCGCCAGGCGGCGCTGATCGAGCAGCTGCGCGCGGCGCCGATCGCGATCGCGACCGACGCCGCCAACGCCCAGCACTACGAGGTGCCGGCGGCGTTCTACGGCCACGTGCTGGGGCCGCACCGCAAGTACTCGAGCGGGCTGTGGCCGGCGACGGCGCGCACGCTGGCCGACGCCGAGCGCGCGATGCTCGAGGCCACCGCGGCGCGGGCCGGGCTGGCCGACGGCCAGACCATCCTCGACCTCGGCTGCGGCTGGGGCGCGCTGGCGCTGTGGGCCGCCGCGGCCTACCCGCGCGCCCAGGTCGTCGGGCTGTCGAACTCCCACGGCCAGCGCGCGTACATCGAGGCCCAGGCCGCGGCGCGCGGGCTGACCAACCTGCGGATCGTCACCGGCGACATCAACCACGTCGCCCCGCCCGGCCGCTTCGACCGGATCGTCTCGGTCGAGATGTTCGAGCACGTGCGCAACCACGCCGCGCTGTTCGCGCGGATCGCCGACTGGCTGGCTCCCGACGGCCGGCTGTTCGTCCACGTCTTCGCCCACCGCGACCTGGCCTACCTCTACGACGACCGCGGCCCCAGCGACTGGATGGCCCGCGAGTTCTTCACCGGCGGCATCATGCCGTCGCTCGACCTGTTGCCGGCCGTGTGCGCGCCGCTGGCGCTCGAGGATCGCTGGCTGGTCGACGGCACCCACTACGCGCGCACCGCCGAGGCGTGGCTGGCCAACCTCGACGCCCGCGCCGACGCGGCGATCGCGACCCTCGGCGGCGGCGCCGACGGCCGCCGCCGCTACCACCGCTGGCGGGTGTTCTTCCTGGCCTGCGCCGAGCTGTTCGGCTACGCCGACGGCCGCGAGTGGCTGGTCGCGCACTACCGCTTCGCCCGCGGGTGATTGCGCCGGTCGCGCCGGCCTGCGATGGTCGCGCCCATGAGCAAGCTCATCGTGCTCGAGGGCCTCGACGGGGCCGGCACCACGACCCAGGCGCGCCTGCTGGCGCAGGCGCTGACCGAGCGCGGCCGCACCGTCCACGTCACCCGCCAGCCGTCGGACGGGCCGATCGGCAAGCTCTTGCGGGCGATGCTCACCGGCGAGCACGCGATCGAGGGCCAGGCGATCGATCAGCGCACGTTCGGCCTGCTGTTCGCCGCCGACCGGATGGATCACGGGCAGCGCGAGGTGGCGCCGGCGCTGGCCGCCGGCACGCTGGTGATCTCGGACCGCTGGTACCACTCGTCCTTGGCCTACCAGGGCACCGGCGCCGACCGCGCGTGGATCGCCACCGCCAACCTGCACGCGATCCGCCCCGACGTGACGGTGTTCCTGCGGGTCCGGCCCGAGGTGGCGGCGGCCCGCCGCGCCGCCGCCGGCCGCACCGAGGAGCTGTTCGAGGCGATCGAGATGCAGCGCAAGGTGGCGGCGGGCTACGACGAGGTCATGCACAAGCTGGCGTTCGCCGGCGAGCGCATCGAGGTGGTCAACGGCGAGCTGCCGCTCGAGGAGGTGACCTCCGAGATCCTCGCGGGCGTGCTGCGCCGCATCGGCGGCACCAACTGACGCGCTGGCGGGCGGACGCCACAGCGCCGAGAACTTGCGTCGCGGCCCGGGGCGCGGCAGCGTCAGGCATGCGCCGCCTCGTGCTGCTCGTCGCCTTGCTCGCCGTCGCGGCCTGCGGCCCCAAGGTCAACCCGCAGACCCCGTTCGACGAGGACGACCCGCGGGCCGGGCGCGCGATCGACGCCGGCGTGCCGGTCGACGCGGCGCCGCCGATCGACGCGGCCGCGCCGACGGTGCGCACCACCGCGGTGAGCCGCGCGGTCCTGACCGCGGTGCTCGACGCCGGGCCCGCCGATCTGCTGGCGTCGTTCGAGGTCACCGCCGAGCGCCCCGACGGCGCGTTCAAGGGCTGGCGGCTGGTGCGGTTCCTGCGCGGCGGCCGCCGGTTCGCGAGCCTCGACCTGCAGCCCGGCGATCTGCTGACCGCCATCAACGGCCACTCGCTCGAGAGCCCGCCCGATCTCGGCACGCTGTGGGACGAGCTGCGCTCCGCGACCGCGATCGAGGCGACGATCGTGCGCCAGGGCGCGCCGTTCACGATCCACGCCGACGTCACCGAGTAGCGCGGCGTTCAGCCCGCGAGCGCGGCCCGCGCGGCCCGCGGATCGTTGGCGAAGACGCCGTCGATGCCGGCCGCCGCCAGCGCCCGCAGCCGGGCGGGATCGTCGACGGTCCACGCGTGCACCGCGAAGCCGCGCTGGCGCCAGCCGGCGATCGCCGTCGGCGTCGCCAGCTCGTGGTGGACGTGCAGCGACGACGCGCCCAGGAGCGCGCCGATCGCCCGCCACGGCGCCGGCACCGCGGCCTCGAACAAGAAGCCCAGCGGCACCGTCGGCGCGATCAGGTGGAACTGCCACAGCGCCACCGGATCGAACGACGACACCACCAGCCGGTCGGGGTGCGGCGCGTCGGCCAGCACCGCGGCGACCGCCGCCGGCAGGCCGCGCGGGCGGCCGGCGTCGACGGTCTTCAGCTCGACGTTGAGCAGCAGGTCGCCGGCGGCCTCGACCGCCTCGGCCAGGGTCGGGATGCGCCCGCCGCCGACCAGCTCGATCGCCCGCACCTCGGCCAGCGTCAGGTCGGCGATCGCGCCCGGGCGCCCGGCCAGCCGGACCAGCTCGTCGTCGTGGAACACCACCGCCTCGCCGCTGCCGCAGATCATCGCGTCGAGCTCGATGCCGTCGGCGCCGTGACCGGCGGCCAGCGCGAACGCCGGCAACGTGTTCTCGGTGGCGTGGGCGCTGACGCCGCGGTGGGCCCAGACGATCGGGCGATCGCGCCGCCACAGGCGCGGCCCGCGCCGGGCCCGCCCGAACAGCGGCACCAGCCGCGCCAGCGCGTCGATCACGACTCGACGAACGCCTTGTGCAGCGCCCGGGTCAGGTCGTCGACGTGGGGCCGGTCGCACCACAGCGTGATCCGCAGCGGCGACACGCTGACCGCGTTGAGCGGCACGCCGGCGCCGATCGCGGTGGCGCGGGCGCGCACGATGATGCCGGGGTTGCCGCCGATGCCGTGGCCGACCATCGTCACCGCGCCCTCCTCGCCCAGCTCCATGTTGCTGCCGAGCACGGTCTCGAGCTTGGTCTTGACCGCAGCCCAGTCGGGCACGTCGGCGATCGTGAACCAGGCGCGCAGCTCCTTGCCCTCGAGGTCGAGGTGGGTGAGCGGGATCGACGCCGCCTCGAGGATCTGCAGCGCGTTCTCGACCGCGGCGCCGCCCGACGCGCGCAGCCGCACCAGCGCGGCCTGGCCGGTGACCGCCGCCACCTGGCGCTCGCGCTCGGGGCTCCAGTCGATGCGGGTGCCGCCGCCGTCCTTGTTGGTCGCGCGCGCGTACAGCGCGATGCCGCTCTTGCGGGCGAACTCGACCGAGGCGTCGTGCAGCACCTTGGCGCCCTGGGCCGCCAGCTCGAGCATCTCGTCGTGGCTGATCGCGTGGAGCAGCTCGGCGGCGCCGACCACCCGCGGATCCGCGGTGTAGACGCCGTCGACGTCCGAGCAGATCTCGCAGTAGTCGGCGCGCAGCGCCGCGGCCAGCGCCACCGCGGTGGTGTCGGAGCCGCCGCGGCCCAGCGTCGTGACCTCGCGCTTGTACGACACGCCCTGGAAGCCGGCGACGATCACGACCTTGCCGCGATCGAGCTCGTCCTCGATGCGGAACGGCCGCACCTCGAGGATGCGCGCCCCCGAGTGGCGATCGTTGGTCATGATGCCGGCCTGCGAGCCGGTGAACGAGATCGACTCGAGGCCCTGCTCGGACACCGCCATCGCCAGCAGCGCCATCGCCTCGCGCTCGCCGCAGGTGAGCAGCATGTCGAGCTCGCGGCGCGACGGCGACGGGCTGACCTGCTTGGCCTTCTCGATCAGCGCGTTGGTGGTCTTGCCCATCGCCGACACCACGACGACCACCTTCTTGCCGGCGGCCTTGGTGCGGGCCACGCGGGCGGCCACCTGGCGGATCTTGTCGACATCGGCGACCGACGAGCCGCCGTACTTCTGGACCACGATTCCGGTCTGCTGGGTCAAGGCGCGAATCCTCCGCGCGGCAATGTAGCAGGTGGCGGCGGCGATCGCGGCCGGGGTGCTACCTTCCCGGGGTGCGTCGTCTCGTCGTCCTGTGCGCGCTCGTCCTCGGATGTCACGGCGGGCCCGCGCCCGCGCGGCCCCGGCCACCCGCGGTCGACGCGCCCTACGAGCTGGCCGACGACCTCGACTTCGCCGAGCGCGCCGACGCGCTGAAGGCGCTGCCGCCGGGCGACGCGCGGACCGCGCTGCGGCTCGAGCTGGCGACGGTGCTGGGCGCGCGGCTCGATCGCGCGCTGGCCAGCGGCCGGCTCGAGCGGGCCAGCGCGGCGTTCGGCGCGCTCGCCGATCTGTGGCACGGCGAGCCGGCGGCGCTGGCCGAGCTGGCCGAGCTGCCGGGCTGGACCGAGCGCCTGGTCCGCGCCCGCGCCGGGTTCGCGCGCGGCGGCGCCGACAAGGACGCCGCGCTGGTGCTGGCGGTGCGGCTGGCGGTCGCGCCGACCGACGCCGATCGCGCCGAGCTGACCCAGATCACCGAGTTCGCCGATCAGCTGGCGATGGCGCGGATGGGGCCGCTCGGCGAGGGCACCGGCGCGATCGCGGTGCTGGCGCCGATCGTCGAGCGCGGCCTCGCGCCCGACCTGCTGCCGCGCTACGTCGCGCTGGTCGTCGACCGCGCCAACCGCGCCGACATGGCGATCGGCGCCGGCCTGGCCACCGCGGCCACCAGCCCGGCGCTGCGCGCGGCGATGGGCGCCAGCCGCGACCTGGCGATCGCGCTGGCCGCCGGCCACCAGGTCGACCGCCTCAGCGCGGCGCTCGCCGACCTGCACGGGCTCGGTCGCGACCGGCCGCTGGCCGACGCCGCGCGCGCGGTGACCACGCCGGTGGCGACCGCCGCGGCCTGGGCCAAGCTGGCCGCAGCGCTGCGCGCGGCCGAGGGCGGCGACGAGCGGGTCAAGCTGCGGGCCGCGCTGACGATCGCGCTCGACGGCCTCGTCCGGTTTCCGGACGACGCGACGCTGGCGGCCGCCGCCGCGGTGATCGCGATGGAGGGCGACGAGGTGGCGCGCCCGACCGCGCTGCTGACCGCGGCCCGGCGCCACGCCGCCGACGACGCCGGCCTGGCCGAGCGGCTGCTCGGGCTGCACCGCGAGCGGCTGGGCCGCTTGATCTACGGCGGCCGCACCCGGGCCGCGGCCCGCTGCCTGGCGGCGCTGCGCCAGCTGTACGGCGCGCTGGGCACGCAGTTCCCCGGCCGCGCGTGGTCGGTGACCTGGCCCGAGGTGCTCGCCACCTACGGCCGCGGGCTGATCAGCCAGGGCGAGCTGGCCGCCGGGCGGCAGGCGCTGCGCGAGTCGGTCGCGGCGACGCCGACCGTCGAGGCGCTCGACATGCTCGGCACGGTCGCGCTCAAGACCGGCGACGCCGCCGCCGCGCGCCAGGCGTTCGAGCGCGCGGTGGCGCTGCCCGGCGACGCGCCGGCCCAGGAGTACGCCCGGGCCAAGCTGCTGCGGCTGGCCGGCGACGCCGCCACCGCGGCCGGCGACACCCGCGGCGCTACCGAGCACTACGCCCAGGCGCTGTCGACGTGGGCCGACCTCGGCGAGCGGCTCGACCTGCCGCCCAACCTCGCCGGCGAGCGCCTGGTCGAGAGCGGCAAGCTGTTCTGGGCGCTAGGCAAGCCCGACGACGCGATCGAGCTGCTGGCCAGCGCCAGCGACGCGGATCCCGACGGCGCCGACACCCACATCCAGGCGGTCGCGTTCCTGCTGCTGCACGATCGCTACGACCGCGCGCGCGACGTCTTCTACCAGGCGCTGGCCAGCGATCGCATCGGCGACTACTACAAGGTCTACATGGCGCTGTGGGTGGTCGCCGAGGGGCGGCGGCTGGGCGTCCCCGACGACGATCAGGCCCGCACCTACCTCGCCGGGCGCGACGGGCCGCTGTGGTACGACGACATCGCGCGGCTGGCCAGCGGGCGGCTGACCGCGGCGGCGCTGGCCGCGCGCGCCAGCACCCGGCCGCGCCAGACCGAGCTGGCCTACTACACCGCGGTGCTCGGCGACGACCGGGCCACCGCGACCGCGCTGCTCGAGGACGTGCTGGCGTCGGACCTGGTGCTGTTCTTCGAGTACGACATGGCGCGCCACCGGCTCGGCCGTGGACCGTGAGCTGGCCGCGCTCGGCGCGCGGCTGCGCGGCGCGATCACCCCGCGCGCGGTGAGCGCGTGCCTCGGCGTGTCGGCGATCCCCGCGGTGCCGCGGGTCGACGCCGCGCCGCCGTCGCCCTGCCCGCCCGCCGCCGCGCCGATCTGGCTGTGGTGCGCCGATCGCGCGGTGCCGGCGAGCGCGCTCGCGCGGGCGCTGGGGGACGCCGCGGTCGCGACCGCGATCGCGGCCGGGCTGGCGATCCGCGACGGCGACGCGCTGGCGCCGGCGGTCTTGCTCGCGCCGATCGGCGCCGGCCTGGTGGTGTGCGACGTCGCCGCCCGCGCCGGCGACGATCGCGTGCCGTGGCCCGACGACTCGACGCTGCACCTGATCGGCTGCCTGCCGCCGCGCGTCGACGGCGCCTGGCTCGATCTCGGGGCCGGCCCGGCGGCGGCGGCGCTGGCGATCGCGCCCGGCGCCGCGCCCCGGCGCGCCACCGACGTCAACCCGCGCGCGCTGGCGTGGGCCCGGCTCGGCCTCGCGCTGGCCGGCCGCGCCGACGTGACGCTGGCCGAGGCCGACCTCGCCGCCGGCGCCGGCGGCGGCTGGGCGCTGGTGACGATGAACGCGCCCATCCCGCGGCCGACCGGGCTGGCCGCCGCCGACAGCGTCTGGCACGCCAGCGCCGACGACCTGCCGGCGCGGCTGTGGCCGCAGCTGCCGGCGCTGTGCGCGCCCGGCGCCGAGGTGCTGGTCCACGCCACCGTCGACGACGCCGGGGCCGGCGCGCCGCCGGCGGCGCTGGGCGGCGCGGTGATCGTGGCCCGCTACTCGCCGCCCGGCGGCCGCGGCTTCGCGCTGATCCGCTGGCGGCCCGACGCGCCCGCGCGCCGCGTCGCAGCGCCGGTCGTCCTCGGGATCGGCCGGCCGTTCGTGACCCGGGCCGACCTCGATGCGATCGAGGCCGGCCGCCACCCGCACCCGACCGTCGACCTGCGGTAGCGTCAGGACATGATCAGCGTCGGCGCAGGCCCGAGGTGGGGTCAGTGCGAGCGCAGCGAGCACGTCGGGGGCAACACCCGCCGCGGGCCGTCGCGACGACGCGCGATCGAGCGCGCCTTGCGCGTGCTCGCGATGGCCGCCATCGCCACCGCCGCGCTGGCGTGCACGCGGGCCGCGCCGCCGCCGCTGCCACCGCCCGCCGCCGAGCCCGATCGCTTCCCGCACCCGGCCCACGCCCAGCTCGCGTGCACGCCGTGCCACGACGGCGCCGCCGCGCTCGCCGGCGTCGCGCAGATGCCGGGCCAGGACGACCACGCCGCGTGCGACGGCGCCGCCTGCCACCAGGCCGCGTTCACCCAGCCCCCGGGGCCGCTGTGCCGGGTCTGTCACCAGGCGGTCGACGTGGTCGCGGTCGGCGCGTCGCCGCTGCGGGTCTACCCCGCGGTCGACGGGCTGCGCTCGCTGCCGTCGAAGTTCTCGCACGCGGTCCACCTCGACAACGCCACGATCGAGAGCGCGGTCGGCTTCAACGTCGGCTGCACCGACTGCCACGAGGTCGACGCCGCCGGCCAGCCGGCCACCGCCGCCCACCGCGCCTGCGTGCGCTGCCACGCCGACGAGGTCGGGCTGCAGGACGCGCCGGCGATGTCGACCTGCGCCGCCTGCCACCTCGCCGGCGTCGCCGCCCGCACGCCGCGCCGGCTGATCGTCCGCGACGTCCGCTTCGATCACGGCGTCCACGGCGCCGACGCCCGCGGCACGCCGATCGCGTGCTCGACCTGCCACCAGGACAGCCGGGCCGCCGCCACCGACGGCCGCCTGCCCAAGCCGCCGCTGGCCGCGTGCGTGGCCTGCCACGACGATCCCGATCGCGTGCCGATCACCAAGCGGATGCGGGTGTGCGAGACGTGCCACGCCTCGATCTCGCTGACGTTCGGTGCGCTGGCGCCGCGCTCGCACCTGCCGGCCACCGAGCGCCCGGTCGATCACACGCTGGCGTTCCGCCGCGACCACGGCCGCGAGGCCGCCGACGGCAAGCGCTGCAGCCGCTGCCACACCCAGATGTCGGGCTCGACCGAGAACGCCTGCGACGAGTGCCACCAGACGATGCGGCCGAGCGATCACAACCTGGTGTGGCGCGAGACCGACCACGGCCAGGAGGCGATCGCCGACCGCGATCGCTGCGCCACCTGCCACGTCGCCGACCAGTGCAGCGCGTGCCACCAGCAACGCCCGCGCTCGCACGGCCCGGCGATGACCTTCGCCGGCGCCGATCACGGCGACGTCGCGCGGCAGAACCCGGCGGCGTGCATCACCTGCCACGACGTCGCCGCCGACTGCCTGCCGTGCCACGGAGCGGTGCCGTGAGGCGGACGGCGCTGGCCGCGCTGGTGGTGCTCGCCGCGCCGGCGACCGCGCGCGCCGACGAGCCCGCGCCGTGGCTGTTCCCGCGCCGGGTGCCGATGCCGACCTCGCTGGCGATGCGGTTCGAGCCGTCGCCGACGGCGCCCGCCGCCCCCGCGCCCGCCGCCGCCCCCGCTGCGCCCGCCGCCGCCGCCACTCCGACGTCCCCGCCGCCGCCCCGGCCGCG
>JAEUJY010000045.1 GCA_016794525.1 Myxococcales bacterium | reverse complement strand
CGCTACCACGCGACGACGCTGGCGAAGCCGCGCCAGGCGCGCCATGCGCTGGCCTACGTGCTCAACAACTGGCGCCGCCACCGCGAGGATCACGCCGGCGTCGGCCAGCGCCGCGCGCCGCTCGATCGCTACGCCAGCGGCGTCGCCTTCGCCGGCTGGGCCGAGCGCGACGGCGTGCCGTTCGCGTGGCCCAAGGGCTTCGAGCCGATGCCCACGGCGGCGCCGCAGACCTGGCTCATGCAGGGCGGCTGGAAGCGCGGCGGCCCGCCGCTCAGCCTCTGGGAGCGGCCCGGGCCGCTGACGTGAGGCAAGCGGCGCAGCCGGGCGGCGCCAGCGACCACGCCTGCCCGTCGCCAGCGGGCGGCCGGTGAGATTTCGCCTTCCGATCGCGAGCGGCCGGCGTCTATGGGGGTATGACGCTGGTGGCCGTGGCCCCCGACCCCGATCCGCCGCCCGCGATCGACCCGACCGTGGCGCGGGCCCGGGCCGGCGATCGCGACGCGTTCGCGCAGCTGTACCACCAGCACGTCGACCGCGTGTACGCGCGGCTGACCCGGCTGGTGGGGCCGGTGCCCGAGCGCGACGACCTGTTGCAGCAGACGTTCCTGCAGGTCCACCGCGGGCTGCCGCGGTTCCGCGGCGACGCCAGCATCGCGACGTTCATCCACCGGATCGCGGTCAACGTCGCGCTCGACCACCTGCGCGCCGGCCGCCGTCGCCCGCTCGATCTCGACGACGCCGCGGTGACGGCGATGGCCGCCGCCGCGCCCGACCCGGCGGCCCGCGCCGCCAGCCGGCAAGACCTGGCCCGGGTGTTCGCGCTGCTCGGCGAGCTGACGCCCGAGCAGCGCGTCGCGTTCGTGCTGATCGCGATCGAGGGCCTGACCGCGCGCGAGGCCGGCGACCTGCTCGGCGCCACCCCCGACGCCGCCAAGCAGCGCGCGCTGGCGGCGCGCCGCGCGTTGCTCGCCGCGCTGGCCGCGGCCGATCGCCCGTGGAGGAAGCCATGACCGCCGACGACGACGCGACCCTCGAGCGGATGCTGGCGCAGCTGCGGGCGGCGCCGACGCCGCTGGCCGACGCCACGCGCGCCGACGTGCTGGCCCGGGTGCTGGACGCGCCGCGCGCGACGCCGGCGGTCGATCCGATCGCCGTGGCCAGCCGCCGGCGGCCGTGGGTGGTCGGCGCCGGCGTGGCGGTCGCCGCCGCCGCGGCGCTGGCGCTGTGGATCGTCGCGCGTCCGCCCGCGGCGCCCGCCGGCGGCGGCGCGACCGGTGGCGGCGCGGGCTCGCACGCCGGCACCGCCGCGGGCAGCGGCGGCAGCGCGCTGGCAGGCAGCGGCAGCGGCAGCGGCAGCGAGATGGCGGGCAGCGGCAGCGCGGTGGCGGGCGGCAGCGGCAGCGGCAGCGGCAGCGCGCCGCTCGACGGCGCGGCGGTCGCGCGGCAGCTCCTGCGGCTGGGCTACCTCGAGCTGTTCCAGCGCGCCGACGATCGCGCGATCGCGTCGCTGTACCCGGGCGCGGCCGCCACGCTGGCCGCGCTGGTCGGCGATCCGATGGTCGATCCCCACGCGCGCTTCCTCGCCGCCGAGATCCTGTTCGCGCGCCAGCCCGGCTATCCGGCGCCGGCGCTGCGCCCGGTGCTGGCCAAGGTGTACGCCATCGCGCTGGGCCGCACCTACGGCCAGGTCCGCGGCGGCTGGGTGCCGGCGAACGCCTGGGGGCTGGCCTACGACCTCGGCGACGTCGGCGTCGCCGGCCGCCACCTGCTGGCGCTGGGGCCGGCGGCGCTGCCGGCCCTGCGCACGCTGCTCGACCGCACCGAGGTCGTGCTGTACGAGGGCAGCGAGGACGCCACCGTGGGCAACGCCCGCGGCTACCGGGTCAAGGATCTGGCCGCGTACTTCATCGCCCGGCTGGCCGGCCGCCCGCTGGCGTTCCACCCGGCGCTCGCCGATCGCGATCGCGCGATCGCCGCGCTGATCGCGTCGCTGCCGTAAGCGGGTGGCGGTCGCCGACGGCGTGCGGTATACGCGGCGCCGCCATGAGCCTGGTCGTCCTCGAAGACGTCACGCTGTTCTTCGCCGATCGGATGATCTTCGACGCGGCCAGCCTGCGCATCGGCCGCCACGATCGGATCGGCCTGGTCGGTCCCAACGGCTCGGGCAAGACCACGCTGCTCAAGGTGCTGGCCGGCGTGCAGGAGATCGACGACGGCCAGGTGACCCGCGCCAAGGGCGTGCGGATCGGCTGGCTGCCGCAGGACCTGGCGCTGGCCGGCGGCGTGTCGCTGCTCACGTTCGTGCTCGACAGCGTGCCCGGCCGCAGCCAGCTCGATCGCGACCTCGCCGCCGCCGAGGCCGACCTCGCCGAGGTCGGCGACGATCCGGCGCGCCACGACGACCTGATCGAGCTGGCCGAGCGGGTCGCCGAGCTGCACGAGCAGCAGGCCCACTTCGATCGGTTCTTCTCGCCGCACGAGGCGCAGTCGATCCTGGCCGGCCTCGGCTTCGCGGTCGCCGACTACGAGCGCGACCTCGGCGAGTTTTCGGGCGGCTGGAAGATGCGCGCGGTGCTGGCGGCGCTGCTGTTCCAGCGGCCCGACGTGCTCTTGCTCGACGAGCCGACCAACCACCTCGACCTGCCGTCGGTGGCGTGGTTCGGCGACTTCCTCAAGCGCTACGACCGCGCGTTCATCCTGATCAGCCACGATCGCGAGTTCCTCAACGAGCAGATCGCGCGGGTGGTGTCGCTCGAGCCCGAGGGCGTGCGCAGCTACCCCGGCAACTACGAGAAGTACGTCGAGGCGCGGCTCGAGGAGGAGACCATCCTCGCCGGCAAGGCCCAGAACCTCGAGCGCCAGCGCGAGCACCTGCTCACCTTCGTCAACCGGTTCCGCGCCCAGGCCAACAAGGCGCGCGCGGTCCAGTCGCGCATCAAGATGCTCGAGAAGATGGAGGACGTCGAGACCTTCCAGAAGCGCAACGTCATGCGCTTCAGCTTCGCGCCGACCGAGCGCACGGTGGGCGAGGTGCTCAAGCTCGACGGCGTGCGCAAGGCCTACGGCGATCACGTCGTCCTGCGCTCGGTGACGCTGGCGGCGCGGCGCGGCGAGAAGATCGGCATCATCGGCAAGAACGGCGCCGGCAAGACGACGCTGCTCAAGATGATCGCCGGCGAGCTGCCGTCCGACGGCGGCACGATCCGCCTCGGCCCCGGCGTCAAGGTCGGCTACTACGCCCAGCACCACGGCGACACGCTCGACATGACCGCCACCGTGCAGGAGGTGGTGCAGCGCGCCAACCCCGCGGCGCCGGTGTCGCGGGTGCGGTCGATCCTCGGCGCGTTCATGTTCTCGGGCGACGACGTCGACAAGCCGGTCAAGGTGCTGTCGGGCGGCGAGCGATCGCGGGTGGCGCTGGCGCGGCTGCTGGTCAACCCCGGCAACCTGATCCTGATGGACGAGCCGACCAACCACCTCGACCTCGAGTCGGCCGACAGCCTGGCGCGCTCGCTGACCACCTTCGACGGCACGCTGGTGTTCGTCAGCCACAGCCGGTCGCTGATCCGCACGCTGGCGACCCGCATCTGGAACGTCGAGGACGGCGGCGTCGAGCTGTACCCGGGCGGGCTCGACGAGTACCTGTACTCGTGCAGCCAGCGCCAGCGCGAGGTGGTGATGACCGCCAAGCCGACGGTCGGGACCACCGCCAAGCCCGCCGCCGCGGCCCCCGCCGCCGCGGCCCCTGCCGCCGCGGCCCGGTCGCGCGAGGACGACAAGCAGCGCAAGCGCCGCGAGGCCGACGAGCGCCGCGAGCGCAACAAGGTGCTGGGCCCGCTGGAGAAGCGGGTCGCCGACCTGGAGGAGCGGATCACCGCCCTCGAGACCGCCCAGGCCGCCCGGTCGGCGGCGCTGGCCGACCCCGCGGTCTACGCGGACGACGCCCGGCGCCGCACGCTGCTCTCCGAGTATCAAGGAGATCAGGAGAAGCTCGACGAGCTGACCGCCCGCTGGGAGGCTGCGGCCGGCGAGCTCGAGGCGGCCCGGGCCCGGATGTAGGTCGACGCCAAAGCACCGGGTCGGCATTGCAGGTCGGCCCCGGGCCGGCAATAATCGGTGCAGTGACAGGCCCGGTCGTCCTCGACGGCAAGTACGAGCTGGTCGAGATGGCCGGCGAGGGGGGCATGGCCTCGGTGTGGAAGGCGCAGGTCAAGGGCGCCGCCGGGTTCTCGCGGACCGTGGCGATCAAGAAGATCAAGAGCGAGTTCCGCTCGATCAAGAACTACACCGAGATGTTCATCGAGGAGGCGCGGGTCGGCTCCGAGCTCGCGCACCCGAACATCGTCCAGGTCTACGACTTCTGCGTCGACCCCCAGGGCACGTACTACATCGTCATGGAGTGGGTCGAGGGCATGGACCTCGGCGGCTTCGTCAAGGCCGAGCGCGAGGCCGGCGGGCGCACGCCGTGGCCGCTGGTGGTGGTGGCGGCGATCGGCACGCTGCGCGGCCTGGCCGCGGCCCACGAGCGGCGCCGCCCCGACGGCTCCGCCGCGCCGATCGTCCACCGCGACGTGTCGCCCCACAACATCCTGCTCGGCTCGAACGGCGCGGTGAAGCTCACCGACTTCGGCCTGGCCCGCGCCCGCGATCGCATGGTCAGCCTGACCGCGCCGGGCACGGTCAAGGGCAAGCTGTCGTACCTGTCGCCCGAGGTCGCGATGGGCGGGCAGGCCACGCCGGCCTCCGACCTGTTCGCGATGGGCGCGGTGATGTGGGAGTCGCTGACCGGCGAGCGGCTGTTCGACGGACGCAGCGACCTCGACGTGTTCAAGCTGATCCGCCAGTGCATCATCCGGCCGCTGGCGTCGTACCGCGACGACCTGCCCGCCGAGCTGATCGCGATCATCGAGCGGGCGCTGGCCAAGGAGCCGGCCGATCGCTTCGGCTCGGCGTCGAGCTTCGCGTTCATGCTGGGCGAGGTGCTGCGCTACGCGCCGCCCGGCGGCGATCCCCAGCTCACGCTGGCGCAGCGGGTGGCCGAGCACCGCGCGCGGCTGGGCGCGCGGCGGATGAACCAGGTCATCAACAGCGACAACGTGCCGACCTGGACCTACGAGAAGCCCAAGGCCACGGTGCCGGGCGTGCCGTCGCTCAAGCGCGACGCCTCGCCGCCGCCGCCGCCGCTGTCGCCCGCGTCGAGCATCGACATCGAGATCGCCGATCCCGAGCCGCTCGGCGACTCGAGCGATCCGATCCCGCTGACGACCAAGAAGAAGAAGGACTAGCGGGGGACGCGGGCCTGGCGAACCGGCCCCCGGTCACCCGGCCGGCGGCTCGACCGCCGGCACCGCGAAGACGGCGCGATCGTCGAGCCGCACCGCGGTCAGCGCGCCGCCCCACACGCACGCCGAGTCGGTGGCGATGATGCGATCGGTCACCCGCGCGCCGTGGGCGGCCCAGTGGCCGAACACCGCGACGCGATCGCGCAGCGCCCACGGCGCCAGCTCGTACCAGGGCACCGCGCCGGGCGGCGCCTCGGCCGGCGCGCCGTCGAAGTCGTGCAGCGCGTCGCCGTCGGGCGTGCACATCCGCACCCGCACCAGGTAGCCGAGGATCGCGCGCACGCGCTCGTCGCCGGTGCGGTGCGCGCGCCAGGTCGGGGCCTTGCCGATCGTCGACGCCACCCACGCCGCCCAGCCGGGCCCGCGCAGCGCCGCCTCGAACTCGCGGGCGAAGCCCTGCACGTCGGCCAGCGACCACGCCATGTGCACGCCGGCGTGGACCATCAGGAAGCCGTCGGCGACGTGGACCAGCGGCCGCGCCCGCAGCCACCCGATCAGCTCGTCGCGATCGGGCGCGGCCAGCACGTCGTCGAGGGTGTCGCGCTTCTTGGCCTTGGCCACGCCGGCCGCGCGCGCCAGGAGGTGCAGGTCGTGGTTGCCGAGCACCACCGTCGCCCGGTCGCCGAGGTCGCGGGCCCAGCGCAGCACGTCGAGCGACCGCGGGCCGCGGTTCACCAGGTCGCCCACCAGCCACAGTTCGTCGACGCGGCGGTCGAAGCCGATCAGCGCGAGCAGCCGCTCGAGCGTGCTCATGCAGCCCTGGATGTCGCCGATCGCGTAGCGCGCCATGGCCCGTTGTACCGCGAGCGCCCGCGGCCGCGGTTGTGGCAGGATGCCCCGATGCCGTCTCGACCGGTCGCGCCGCTGTGGCGCTGGACGCTGCCGCTCGCGGTGGGCGCGACGATGGTCGGCGCGTGGGCGCTGGCGTCGGCCACCGATCAGTTCCCGCGCGGCACCGTGCCGGCGCCGGCGGCGGTCGCGCGGGCGTTCGTCACCGAGCTGCGCAGCGGCCGGCTGTTCGACGACGTCGTCGCGTCGCTCTACCGCGTCAGCGTCGGCTTCGTGATCGCGTGCGCCGCGGCGATCCCCGCCGGCCTGGCGCTGGGGCGGTTCGCGGCGGCGCGCGCCGCGTTCCTGCCGTGGGTGAACTTCTTCCGCACGCTGTCGCCGATCGCCTGGATCCCGTTCGCGATCATCTGGTTCGGCATCGGCGATCCGCCGGCGATCTTCCTCATCTTCCTGGCGACGTTCTTCCAGGTGACGCTGGCGACGCTGGGCGCCAGCGCCGGCGTGCCGCGGGTCTACTACCGGGTCGCCGCCGACCTCGGGCTGTCGGGTCGGCAGGTGCTGCTCGAGGTGACGCTGCCGGCGATCCTGCCGCAGCTGCTGGTCGCGCTGCGGGTCGCGATCGGCGTGGCGTGGATGGTGGTGGTCGCCGCCGAGATGATCGCGGTGCGCTCGGGCCTGGGCTTCCTGATCATCGACGCCCGCAACGCGCTGCGCATGGACCTGGTGGTCGTCGGCATGATCACGATCGGCGCGATCGGCATCGGCCTCGACGCGCTGTTCGCGCGGCTGGCGCGGGCGCCGATGCTGCGCTGGGGGAGCGAGCGATGACCGCGGCGGCGACCCAGGTGCCGGCGATGACGCTGGCCGGGCTCGGCTTCAGCTTCGGCGCGACCGCGGTGCTGTCGAACCTCGACCTCGAGGTGTACTCGGGCGAGGTGGTGGCGTGCGTCGGCCCGTCGGGCTGCGGCAAGAGCACGCTGCTGGCGCTGCTGGGTGGCCACCTGCGCCCGACCCGCGGCACCGTCACGCCGACCGGCGCCAGCCGCACGATCTACCAGGACGGCGGCCTGTACCCGTGGCTGACCGTCGCCGCCAACGTCGCGCTCGGCGTGCCGCGCACCGTCGACGATCGCGCGCGCGCGGCCCGGGTCGCCGACTGGCTGGCGCGCAGCGGCCTGGTCGAGTTCGCCAACCACTACCCGCACCAGCTGTCGGGCGGCATGCGCCAGCGGGTCGAGCTGGGCCGCGCGCTGGTCGCCGACACCGCGGTGCTGCTCCTCGACGAGCCGTTCAGCGCGCTCGACTACCAGACCCGGCTGAGCATGCGCCGCGAGCTGGCGGCGACGCTGGCCGAGCGCCCGCGCACCGTCGTGCTCGTCACCCACGACATCGAGGAGGCCGTCCAGCTGGCCGATCGCGTCGTCGTGCTGTCGGCGCGGCCGGCCACGGTGCGCCGCGTGCTGACCTTGCCGCCCGGGCGCCCGCGCGCCCCCAACGCGCCCGGCGTCGCCGACGCCGAGCAGCTCATCCTCGAGGAGCTCGGCCTGTCATGACCCGCGACCGATCGATCTCGATCGCCCACCCGCTGCGCGGCTTCGCGCTGCGCGTCGGCGCCACCGTGCTCGCGGTGCTGACGCTGCTGGCGGTGCTGCACCACAAGCCGTGGCGGATCAAGCGCGCCTACGCCGGCTACACGCTCGACGTCGGCTTCCTGCCGGTGACGTGCCACCTGACCTGCCCGGTCACCGACTTCGCCACCCGCACCACGACCACCAGCACCCGGTTCGAGTCGCAGCGGTTCACCGAGTTCCCGACGGTGGTCGAGGCGCTCAAGACCCGCAAGCTCGAGGCGTCGTTCCTGCTGGCGCCGCTGGCGATGGTGCTGGTCGCGCAGGGCGTGCCGATCAAGATCGTCTACCTGGGCCACCGCGACGGCTCGACGGTGATCGTCCGCAAGGACTCGCCGGCGACCCGGCTGCGCGACCTCCGGGGCAAGACCTTCGCCCGCCCCAGCAAGTACTCCAACCAGTACCTGGTGATCACCAAGCTGATGGAGGACGAGGGCATGGCGCCCGAGGACATCAACTTCGTCGACCTGCCGCCGCCCGACATGCCGGCGGCGCTGGCGGCCGGCGCGATCGACGCGTACTTCGTCGGCGAGCCCCACGCCGCCAAGGCCGAGCTGGCCGGCACCGGCCGCGTGCTCTACCACGCCAAGGACATCTGGCCGCACTTCGTGTCGTGCGTGCTGGTGGTGCGCCAGGAGCTGATCGACGAGCACCCCGAGGTGGTGCGCGATCTGGTGCGCGGCATCGCCGAGAGCGGCGAGTGGGCCGAGACCCACCGCATGGAGGCGGCCAAGGTCGCGGCGCCGTACTACCGCCAGGATCCCAAGCTGCTCGAGTACGTGCTGTCGCAGCCGCCCGACCGCGTCAGCTACCGCATGCTGACGCCCACCGACGACGATCTCACCCAGATCATGCGCTACGCGATCAAGGCCGGCATCCTCGAGCGGCCGATCGCGCTGACCGACCTGGTCGATCGCCGGTTCATCCCGGCCCACATCGACGCCGCGCGCATCACCCCGCCGTGATCGCGGCCACGGCGGCCGCGCTTGCGGGCGCGCGCCGCGCGCGGGAAGATCGCGGCATGCGCACCGTCGCTCGCCTCGCCCTGTGCCTCGCCGTGCTGTCGGGCTGCTACGCCCGCGGCTCGGCCACCGTCCGCGTCAACTCGCCGGGGCTGCGCGCGATCGCCACGGCCGCGCAGGTCGCGACCGCCGTCGCCGCCACCGCGGTCGCCGTGCACAACGCCGCGGTGATCCTGTCGACGCCGCCGCCGGCGCCGGTCGACGTCTACTACGAGAGCCGCCCCGGCTACGTGTGGATCCAGGGCCGCCACACCTGGAACGGCAACGCCTACGTGTGGACGCCGGGCACCTGGGAGCCGCAGCGCTCGGGCCAGGTCTACGTCGAGGGCTACTGGACCCAGACCCAGGGCGGCTACACCTACGTCGACGGCTACTGGACCGGGCAGCGGCAGGGCTACGTCTACACCGAGGGCTACTGGGCCCAGGGCGGCACCGGCTACGTCTGGACGCCGGGCCAGTGGCAGCCGCAGCGCCCGGGCCAGGTGTGGGTCGCCGGCGCGTGGTCGAACACCGGCGGCCAGCGCGTCTACACGCCAGGCCGCTGGAGCGCGAGCGCCAGCGTGAACGTCCGCGTGCACTGAGCTACCTGGAAGGTTTGTCGACAAACCTTCCCCCGCGGGGGCATGCGCCCGCGGGTCCCCCTTCCGATACGCGAGATTCGTCGCGCGCCGGGCGGGCGGCTAGTCGTTGAGGTCGGCGGGGTCGGTCGACAGCACGAGCGGCTGCCCCGCGATCGGGTGCAGCACCAGCCGCGTCGGCGGCGCGCCGCGCCCGAGGTCGGCGGCGCGCGGCGACGGGTCGGCCTCGCGGACGCCGCGGCCGGTGACCGAGATCAGCTCGCCGACGGCGATCGCCCGCTCGCGGAACCGCAGCTCCGGCGTGCGGCCGTGGCGCAGCGCGGGTTGCTGGTGGCGGTCGAGGATCGCCCGCTCGTCGGCCTCCACCGCGTCGGCGCCGCCCGCCTCGGTGGCGACCACGCCCAGCGTCAGGTGCGCGTCGCCCTCGAACCGCACCAGCGCGCGGCCGGTGCCGTCGTCGATCGCGAACGGGTGCCAGCGGACCTCGCGGATCACCTCGGCGTATTCGGCGTCGTCGGCGCCTGGCGCGCCGAGGCGGACCGTCAGCTCGTAGCCGACGCAGGTCCGCCCCGACAGCGGGCCGACGTAGGTCGGGCCGTCGGCCACGACGATGCCGCGCACGCGGCCGACCTCGCCCTCGGCGAACCACTCCACCGGCGTCACCGTCCGCGCGCCCGCGGCGCTGGTGGTCGGCCGCGCCGTCCGCTTGATCATCCGCGCCATCGCGATCGCCGCCGCCAACCCGCCGAGCGCGAGGAGCCCCAGGACCGGCACGTGCGGCATCGCCCCACTATCGCACGGCGACGCGGGCCCCGCCTCACACCTCGATCGTGACGTCCTGCCAGCCGACGCGCGGCGCGCCGACGCGCAGCGTGACCCGCCCGGTCCCGCGCACCAGCCACGACGCGCGGGCGCTCGCGCCGTTGCCGTTCGAGCGCAGGTAGGCCAGCTCGTCGGCGCCGACGCCGACGCCGCGGCCCCAGCCGGCGAGGTGGCCCAGCGGCGCGCGGGCGCGGGTGGGCTCGACCAGCGCGCAGCCGTCGGCGGCGAGCTCGGCGTACAGCGGCTCGTTCCACTCGAGCGGCTTGGCCGCGGCGACGCCGTAGGTCGGCAGGTAGCCGCGGTTGTCGACGACCAGGTCGATCCGCGCGAGGTCGTCGCCGAGCTTGGTCGCGGTCGCGGTGCGCACGACGACCTCGGGCGCGAGCGCGGCGACCCGCAGGAAGCACGCGGCCTGCTGCGCGCACACCTCGCCGAGCAGCTCGGGCGGCGGGTTCCAGATGCCGACCCGCGCGTCGATGCCGCCGAGCTCGACCTCGCCGAGCTGCGGGTGCGCGAACCGCTTCCACGGCTGCACCACCCGGCCCTGGTTGTGGGCGCGGTCCCAGGCCGCGAGCTTGCCGGCGGCGGCGCGATCGAACTGCCCGTAGTAGTCGACGAACTTCTTGGGCGCCGGCATCTCGAGCCGCTTGAACAGGTCCCACAGCTCGACGACGAACGCGAACGCGCCGCGCTGGTTGTAGGCGTAGTCGGTGAGGTCGCCGTGCAGCGGCTTGTCGGGCGCGTACAGGAACTCCTCGTAGCCCGACACCACCGGGTAGCCGGTCAGCTCCTTGGCCCACACCTCGAGCTGGCGGAACACCGCGAGGTCGTCCTGCGCCATCTTGGCGTCGGGGGCGTGGCCGAGCGGGCGGATGAACACGCCGCCGTAGCAGTGCAGGTTGAGCCAGGTGACGATCTCGGGGTGCGCGCTGGTGAACTCGACCACCGCGCGGCTCTCGGGCTCCGACAGCGGGAACCGGCCGGCGCCGATCTGCTCGTGGACCGGCGCCCACGACCACGGGAAGTTGCGGTTGAGGTCGACCGGGTTGTCGCCGTTGAACTCGGGCACCGGGATCGTGAAGCCGTCCCAGTTCTCGATCGTGCCCTCGGGGTAGACCCGGTAGTACGGCCCGGCGTCGTCGACCCGCCGCGCCGACATCAGGCCGGGGTGCTCGGGGTTGGCGACGTAGTCGCCGGTGGGATCCTCGACGCGCATCACCAGCGCGCGGCCGTCGCCGTCGAGGTCGTGGGTGCGCCACAGGCTCTTGCCCAGCGGGCCGCGATCGTCGCGCGGCACCGAGCGCACGTAGCGGCCGGTGGTCAGCACCGCCTCGGCGCCGTCGGGGGACATCCGCGGCATGACGAACAGCCGCGTCGCGCGCAGCCGCGCGAGCAGCGGCGCCGGCAGGCCCAGCCGGTCGGGCTCGACGTGGGCGGCCAGGAAGTCCTCGGCGATCGCCAGCGCGACGCTCGAGCCGGCCAGCTCGCTGGCGTGCATGTTGCCGTCGACCCACGCGGTCGGGCGCGCGCGATCGGGATCGGCGCCGACGGTCAGCACCCACAGGTCGCGGCCCTCGGGCGTCGTGCCGATCGACGTCAGCCGCGTCAGGTCGGGGTACGCCGCGTGCCACGCCTGGAGCTGCGCGACGATCGTGGCGTGGTCGAGGTAGGCGGAGCGGAAACCCTTCGCGAGCGAGGCCAGCGACATCGGGGCGCAGCCTACCGCGAAGCCCCGGACGCCACGCGACTTCGGCTACACTCGATCCGGGGAGCGCCTGCGGGCGCTGCCATCACCATTGGCGAAAGAGGAAACGCGATGTCCGGCTGGCAAGCATGGAAGTCGATGAACGGACGCATGGCCACCGCGCCGACGATGGGCGCCAACGCCGACGGTCGGCTGCAGGTCTTCGGCCGCAGCGCCGAGGGCGAGGTGGTGCACGCGTGGCAGACCGACGCCGGCGGCCCGTGGTCGCCGTGGACCTCGGCCGGCTCGCCGGGCCACATGGGCGCGATGGGCGGCGGCGGCTCGAGCATGGGCGGGATGGGCGGTGGCATGGGCGGTGGCATGGGCGGGATGGGCGGCGGCACGATGGGGCAGGTGATGGCCGGCGCGGCGGCGATGGGCGGCGGCATGGCCGGCGGGATGGGCGGCGGCATGGGCGGCGGGCCCGCCGGCGGTCCGCCGCCCGAGGGCTGGCCGCGCGTGACCGTCGGGATGAACGAGGACAAGCGCATGGAGGTGTTCGCGCGCGGTCCCGACGGCGCGCTGTGGCACATGTGGCAGAAGTCCAAGAACGGGGCGTGGTCCGAGTGGAAGTCGCTCGGCGGGCACTGCGCCTCGGCGGTCGCCGCCGCGCAGAACGAGGACGGCCGGCTCGAGGTGTTCGTGCGCGGCCCCGACCACGCGCTGTGGCACATCTGGCAGAAGGAGCCCAGCGGCGGCTGGGGCTCGTTCGCGTCGCTCGGCGGCCAGTGCATCGGCGACCCGACCGTCGCGCGCAACGAGGACGGCCGCCTCGAGGTCTACTGCCGCGGCAGCGACAACGCGCTGTGGAAGCGCGTCCAGGAGAAGCCCAACGGCAAGTGGACCGACTGGAAGTCCGAGGGCGGCGTGCTCACAAGCAACGTCGCGATCGGCGCCAACCCCGGCCACCGGCTCGAGGCGTTCGCCCGCGGCGGCGACGGCGCGCTGTGGCACAAGTGGCAGGAGAAGCCCAACGGCAAGTGGAAGGACTGGGCGTCGCTCGGCGGTCGCTTCGCGTCCAACCCGGTCGTCGGCACGATCCGCGACGGCCGCCTCGAGGTGTTCGTCACCACCGACGACAACGTCATGTGGCACATCTGGCAGAAGGAGCCGGGCGGCGCGTGGAACAACTGGTCGTCCGAGGGCGGCCCGGTCACCGGCGACCTCGCCGTCGGCAAGAACGACGACGGCCGCCTCGAGGTCATCGGCCTCGCCCCCGATCGCACGCTGATGCGCACCTGCCAGGTGAAGTAGGTTGCCGAGAAACGCCGGAGGCGTTTCGAGGTCAACCTACCCCGTGCCCGTGCCCGTGCCCGTGCCCGTGCCCGTGCCCGGCTCTCTCTCGCCCGGTTCTCTCTCGCCCGCTACCGCGCGAAGCTGAGCACGCCGTCGTCGACCTTGCCGTGGCGCAGCGCCACCAGGTCGCGGGGGTAGCTCTGGTGCATGCGCCACGGCGTGCGGTCGCCCTGCCGCGGCATCAGCGCCTGGGCGCGCTGGACGTAGCCCGACTGCAGGTCGAGCAGCGGCTCGGTCGCCATGGTCGGATCGTCCTGCACCGGCGTGCACTGCCGGTAGCCGCCCTTGGCCATGTGGTTGAGCACGCGGCAGACGTACTGGCAGGCCAGCTCGGCCTTGAGCGTCCACGACGCGTTGGTGTAGCCGAGCGCGACGGCCAGGTTGGGCACGCCCGACAGCATCGCGCCCTTGTAGTTCCAGCGGGTCGCGGGATCGATCGTCTCGCCGTCGACCGCCACGGTCATGCCGCCGAGGAACTGAAGTTCGAGGCCGGTGGCGGTGACGATGACGTCGGCGGGCAGGGTCTCGCCCGAGGTCAGGCGGACGCCGTCCTCGGTGAAGGTGTCGATCGTGCCGGTCACGACGTCGGCCTTGCCCGAGCGGATCGCCGCGAACAGATCGCCGTCGGGCACCAGGCACAGCCGCTGGTCCCACGGCGCGTAGCTGGGCTGGAAGTGCGCCGCGTCGGCGGCGCCGCCGACCTCCTTCTTGACGCCGGCCGCGATCAGCTTGCGCGCCTGCGCCGGGAACGCGCGGCAGAAGTCGTAGAACGCCTTGCCCATCAGCACGTTCTTCCACCGGGTCGCGGCGTACGCGGTCTTCGTCGGCAGCCGCTTGCGCAGCCACATCGCCGCGCGGTCGACGCCGGGCCGCGACACGATGTACGTCGGCGTCCGCTGCAGCATCGTCACGTGGGCCGCCCGCGCCGCCAGCGCCGGCACCAGCGTCACCGCGGTCGCGCCCGAGCCGATCACGACGATGCGCTTGCCACCGTGGTCGTAGTCCTCGGGCCAGAACTGCGGGTGGATCAGCGTGCCGCGGAAGCGCTCGGCGCCGGCGAACGTCGGCGCGTGGCCGCGGTCGTAGCGGTAATACCCAGCACACATCAGCAGGAAGCTGCAGGTGAGCTCCACGCGCTCGCCGCGGCGCTCGCAGGTGATCGTCCAGCGCGCGTCGGCCGACGACCAGGCCGCGTGCACGACCTTGTGCTGGAAGCGGATGTGCTGGTCGATGCCGTGGACGCGGGCGGTGTCCCGGACGTAGGCCAGGATCGACGGGCCGTCGGCCAGCGCCCGGTCACCGGGCCACGGCTGGAACGTGTAGCCCAGCGTGTACATGTCGGAGTCGGAGCGGATCCCGGGGTACCGGAACAGGTCCCAGGTGCCGCCGATGCTGTCCCGGCTCTCGAGGATCGCGTAGGTCCGATCGGGACACGCGGTCTGCAGGTGGTAGCCGGCCGCGATGCCCGACAGCCCGGCGCCGACGACGAGGACGTCCAGGTGCTCTGTCATGGACCGAGCCTACGCAACCGCCTCGTGATTGTCCACTATTGACCATTGTTCAACAGCGGGTGGGGCCAGGGTAGGCTTTTGTAATCGCGAACACTGCTTCTCAACGATTCCGAGAGATTCTGATGGAAACAATGGGACCGCAGGGTACGCGCGGGGTATATTGCGAAGGTCGTGCGGGGACGCACCCTCCGGTGCCGCCTGTCCGCGCGCCCAGGGATCCCGATGAGCGAGACCAACAACGGCAACGGTTCGCGTGACGTATTCGATCAGCCCACGGTGGTGATCGGCGGGCCTAACATCGCGGCCGCCGCCGCCGCCGCCGTCGAGGGCGTCCGGTCTAACGCGCAGGAGCGCACCGTCATCGCGTCGGGCAGCGTGAACCAGGCTGCCGGCAGCATCGGCGGCGACCGCAAGCCGGCCGCCGCCGACGCCAAGACCGCGATGGTCGACCCGTCGGGGATCGCCGTCGGCACCCCGTCGCCGGCGCCGCGCCGCGCCGAGGTGTCGGAGGTGACGTCGGTGTGGGGCCCCGGCCAGATGCCGCGCCCCGGCGCGCAGATCAACCAGTACGAGATCATCCGCGAGATCGGCTCCGGCGGCATGGGCTCGGTGTACCTGGCGCGCGACACCAAGCTCGGCCGCAAGGTCGCCATCAAGGTCCTGCAGTCGAACCACCCCGAGCTGACCCAGCGGTTCATCATCGAGGCCCGCGCCACCGCGCGCTGCAGCCACGAGAACATCGTCATCATCTACGAGGTCGGCGAGATCTCGCAGCAGCCGTACATGGTGCTCGAGTTCCTCTCGGGCACGACGCTCACCGAGCTGGTGACCGGCGGCAAGCGGCTGCCCCCGGCGCGCGTCATCGAGCTGATGGTGCCGGTGGTCAAGGCGCTGGTGGTCGCCCACGAGCAGGGCATCGTCCACCGCGACCTCAAGCCCGACAACATCTTCGTGACCGAGGCCGGCGGCATCAAGGTGCTCGACTTCGGCATCGCCAAGGTCCGCGATCAGGCCACCGAGAAGGCGCCCAGCGGCACCCCGGCGGCGCCGTCGAACGCCGGCATCCGGCTGCCCACCGCCGCCGAGCTCGGCGACAACACCAACACCAACCTGACGCGCCAGGGCGTGATCATGGGGACGATGAAGTACATGTCCCCGGAGCAGTGGGGCATCGGGGTCGAGATCGACCACCGCACCGACATCTGGGCGGTCGGCGTGATCATGTACCGCCTGCTGGCCGGCAAGCACCCGCTGGCGCCGCTGCAGGGCAACCAGCTCGTCGTCACCGCGATGGTCGACAAGCCGATGCCCAAGCTGCGCGAGGCGGTGTCGGACGTGCCGCAGGGCATCTGCGACGTCGTCGACCGCTGCCTGCAGAAGCACAAGGAGTACCGCTACAAGGACGCGCGCGAGCTGCTCAAGGCGCTCGAGCCGTTCCTGCCCGGCCGCTACTCGACGATGCAGCTCCAGCTCGACGAGAGCCCGTACGCGGGCCTGTCGTCGTTCCAGGAGAGCGACGCGGCGCGCTTCTTCGGCCGCTCGCGCGAGATCGCCGCCGCCGTCAACCGCATCCGCGATCGCCCGATCATGGGCGTGGTCGGCCCGTCGGGCGTCGGCAAGTCGTCGTTCGTCCGCGCCGGTCTGGTGCCGGCGCTCAAGGCCTCGGGCGAGCAGTGGGAGACGCTGGTCATCCGCCCCGGCCGCAGCCCGCTCATGGCCATCGCCGCGATGATGTCGCCGATGGTCAGCTCGACCTCGACCACGGTCGTCGACGATCTCAAGGAGCAGGCCGAGCTGGCCCGGCAGCTGGCCGCCGAGCCCGGCCAGATGGGCCAGGTGCTGCGCGCCCGCGCCCGCCGCGCCAACCGCAAGATCCTGCTGTTCGTCGATCAGTTCGAGGAGCTGTACACGCTGGTGCCCGACCACGCCGAGCGCGCCGCGTTCACGGCGTGTCTGGCCGGCGCCGCCGACGACGCCTCCGCGCCGGTCCGCGTCGTCCTGTCGCTGCGCTCGGACTTCCTCGACCGCGTCGGCGAGGACCCGCAGCTGATGAGCGAGGTCATGCAGGGGCTGTTCTTCCTGACGCCCCCGGGCCGCGACGGCCTGCGCGACGCGCTGGTGCAGCCCGCCGAGATGGCCGGCTACCACTTCGAGAACCCGGTGATGGTCGAGGAGATGCTGACGCACCTCGAGACCACGCCGGGCGCGCTGCCGCTGCTCCAGTTCGCGGCGACCAAGCTGTGGGACGCCAAGGACTCGACCCGCAAGCTCCTGACCCAGAACGCCTACAACGCGATGGGCGGCATCGCCGGCGCGCTGGCCAGCCACGCCGACAGCGTGCTGGCCGAGCTGTCGGGGCCGTCGCAGGCGCTGGCTCGCCAGGTGTTCCTGCGGCTGATCACGCCCGAGCGCACCCGCGCGATCGTCTCGCTGGCCGAGCTGGCCGAGCTGTCGCCGGGCACCGGCGACGTCCAGCGCCTCGTCGATCACCTCACCGCGGCCCGCCTGCTGGTGACCCAGACCGCCACCGACGGCTCGGCCCAGGGCTCGACGGTCGAGGTCGTCCACGAGTCGCTGATCCACTCGTGGCCGTCGCTCAAGCGCTGGCTCGACGAGACCCAGGAGGACTCGCAGTTCGTCGAGCAGCTCCGGGTCGCCACCAAGCAGTGGCAGTCGAAGGGCCGCGACCCCGGCACGCTGTGGCGGGGCGAGGCCGCCGAGGAGGCGATGCGCTGGGTCAAGCGCAACAAGTCGCCGATCCCGGCCAGCCAGAAGGAGTTCCTCGACGCGGTGATCGCCGAGGCGACCCGCGCCGAGCGGCGCAAGCGCACCTTCACGATCGGCCTGGTCGCGTTCCTGACCGTGCTGCTGGTGGCCGCCGCCGGCGCGCTGGTGACGATCCGCAAGTCCGAGAAGGTCGCCGCCGAGAACGCCGAGAAGGCCGAGGCCGCCAAGAAGGTGGCGCAGGCCAACGAGCAGACCGCCAAGGACGCGCTGGCGGCCGCCGAGGAGAAGGAGAAGCAGCGCAAGGCCGAGGAGACCGCCAAGCTGGCGGCGGTGAAGAAGGAGGAGCGGACCTCGGCGCAGCTCGACATGACGTTCGAGGAGCTGCAGCAGAAGAACGCCGACCTCGAGGTCGCGCTGGCCGAGGCCACCGAGTCCAAGGAGCGCGCCAAGAAGGCCCAGGCCGAGGCCGAGGACTCCGCCGCGCGCGCCAAGGCCGCCCAGGCCCAGGCCGAGGCCGCCGAGGACAAGGAGCGCATCGCCAAGGAAGAGGCGCAGCGCCTGAAGGACAAGGCCGAGGCCAAGGCCGCCGAGCTCGAGAAGCAGATCGGCAAGCTCATGGAAGAGCTGCCGTAGCGCTCGCGGCCTGAACGTTCACATCGATCTCTTCATCTGTTCATCGAGGGGAACTGCATGACTCGCAGCATGGCTTCGCACGTATTGCTCGCCGCCGCGGTGGCGCTGGCGCCGCTGCCGGCGCTCGCCCAGCCGGCCCCGACCCCGGGGCCCGCCGACCCCAAGCGGCCGATCGGCGAGGACGACATCGAGAAGAGCCTGCGGCCGTGGGCCAAGGGCGTGTCGCCCGAGGAGCAGGCCGCCGCGCTGTCGCTGTTCAAGGAGGGCAACGCCCTCATCAAGGATCAGCTGTGGCCCAAGGCGGTCGCGAAGTACCGCGAGGCGCTGAACCACTGGAAGCACCCGGCCATCTACTACAACCTCGCGCTGGCGCTGGTGAACCTCGACCAGCCGCTCGAGATCTACGACGCCCTCGAGAAGGCGATGGAGTACGGCGTCGGCCCGCTCGACTCCGAGAAGCTCGATCGCGCCAAGTCGACCAAGCTCCTCGTCGAGAAGCAGATCGGCTCGGTCGAGTACACGATCGACGTCGCCGGCGCGACGCTGGTGCTCGACGGCCAGGAGGTCTTCACCGGCCCCGGCACGTACAAGGCGCGGGTGCGCGCCGGCGAGCACACCGTCGTCGCGCGCGCCGAGGGCTACACCCCGGTGCCGCTGACGGTGAAGATCCTCGGCGGCACGGTCTCGGCGATCACGATCCCGATGTACACCGACGCCGAGCTGACCCGCGAGACCCGCAAGATGCCCAACTGGGTGCCGTACACGGTGCTCGGCAGCGGCGTCGTGCTGGCGGCGGTCGGCGGCCTCTTGCACTCCTCGGCCAAGACCAACTTCGAGGACTACGACCAGGCCATCTCGCAGTGCGCGGCGACCGACCCGTCGGGCGGCTGCACGACGCTGCCGGCCGGCGTCGCCGACAAGAAGACCAGCGCCGAGTCCAACCAGACCCTGGCGTTCACCGCGTACGGCATCGGCGGCGCGGCGGTGGTGGCGGGCGTCGTGCTCGTCATCCTCAACCGCCCCAAGACGTTCCGCATCGACCCGACCAAGGGCGCGGCCACCGACATCGCGATCTCGCCGACGGTCGCCCCCGGCCAGGCCGGCCTGGTCGTCGCCGGTAGCTTCTGAGCCGCCGCCCTCATCCTTCGTCTTCCCCTCGCTTCCTCACCCGGGAGTCCTTCATGTCGCCTGTCTTCTCTTCGCCTCTGCTCCGCCGCGGCGGCGCCGCCCTCGCCGCGCTGGTGGCGGCGCTGGCGCTGACCGCCTGCTTCGAGAGCAACACCATCGAATGCTCGAGCGGCGTCGTCTGCCCCGAGGGCTCGGTGTGCACCGCCGACGGCCTCGGCTGCCGCCAGCTGTCCAACCAGTGCGGCAACGGCCAGATGGACGAGGGCGAGCAGTGCGACGACGGCAACCAGATCGACGAGGACGACTGCCGCGCCGACTGCCAGACCAACGTCTGCGGCGACGGCAAGCGCGACATGCAGGGCGACGTGACCGAGGAGTGTGACGAGCTCGGCGGCGCCGACTCGGCCACCTGCGACAGCGACTGCACGATCCCGCGCTGCGGCGACTCGCACACCAACCCGATGTTCACCTCGCCCGGCGCCCCGCGCGGCGAGCGCTGCGACGACGGCAACACCGCGTCGGGCGACGGCTGCAGCGCCGACTGCGCGTCGGACGAGAGCTGCAACGACGGCTACGTCAACGACGACCTGCCGACCACCGGCGCGACCTGCAAGAGCGCCACCGCCACCGGCACCAACTGCCCCGAGGTGTGCGACGACGGCAACAACATCGCCGGCGACGGTTGCTCGCCCAACTGCCTGTCGCTCGAGTCGTGCCGCAACGGCATCCTCGACTCGTCGGGCGGGCCGGCCAACCCGCCCGAGCTGTGCGACGACGGCGACACCGACGACACCGACGAGTGCCGCAACAACTGCCAGGCCGGCTTCGGCTGCGGCAACGGCTTCGTCGACAACGACGGCCCGGCCGGGCCGAGCATCGACGAGGAGTGCGACAACGGCACCACCACCGACGACGCGGTCTGTGACGGCGACTGCACGATCCCGGTGTGCGGCGACAACCGCTTCAACATGGCGGCCGGCGAGGCCTGCGACCCCGGCACCGTCGGCGTCAACGTCGCGAGCTGCAACTCCGACTGCACCGTCCCGGCCTGCGGCGACGGCAAGGTCAACCGCGCGTTCACCCCGCCCACCGCCAGCGGCCCCGAGCAGTGCGACGACAACAACACGACGGCCGGCGACGGCTGCTCGGCGACCTGCCAGATCGAGACCTGCGGCAACGGCGTGACCGAGGCCATCAACGGCGAGCAGTGCGAC
>JAEUJY010000115.1 GCA_016794525.1 Myxococcales bacterium | reverse complement strand
GCCAACCGCGCCGAGCGTCGAGCGATCGCGGCGATGCTCCGCGTCTTCAACCAGCGTGCGCTCACCCTGCCCGGCGATCGTCGCCGCCTCCCGCTCCGGTTCGAAACCCAACCCTCATGAGATCATCGGTATGAACTCTGGAGCGCCGCTATCTCCTCGAGATCCTCGAGGCCAACGACTGGAACATCACCGCGACCGCGCGCCAGCTCGACCTGGCCCGGGCGCACGTCTACAACCTGATCGCATCGCTGGGCCTGCGCAGCTGACCAGGTTCCAAGGAGCTAACTCATGCAACGCAAAGTCTTCTTCGGTATCGGCGCGGAGTTCCAAGGCGGTCCGCCCGACAAGATGGATGTCGTCGCACTGCTCTACAACGGGCAAAAGGCCGACCCCGCCAACGCGTTCACCATCGACACCCTGGCGACGCCGATCTCGAAGAAGGCGGCGGGGTGGTCCAGCATCGCGTGCGACGACCGGGGCTGGGACTACAACCGCGATAAGATCGTGGTGAACCCGAAGGCCGCCCTGCCACCCGGCGCGCCGGTCACGACCGTCGGGGATCCGAATACCGATGCCGAGAAGACGGGCGCGCTCTACCTCGCTTCCGACACCTTCCGTGCCAACCGAACCAAGATCCTCGCGGATCCGAAGGCCGTCTGGCCGCCCGTCGGATATGCCGAGTACCAGCTCACGACGGTCGCCTACTCCGACGACACTACCTCCAACCCTGTCATGGCTGGCATGCGGTTCATCGGCTTCAAGGCCCACGTCTTGGAGCAACGCGGCACGTTGGTCAAGGTCCTGCTGTTCTGGAACGCGAACAACGAATGGCGTGGCCCGGTCTGGCTCGATCTGGCGAACCCCGAGGATTGTGATGGCTCGCGCGGCAACGCGCAGGATCCAAACGATCCGTTGCTACAGTACACGTTCGCTGGCGATGGGGTCGTCCAGGGGGCGATCTACATCCGGATGGAGCGGTACTCCCGCCTCATCAACCAGCAGACCCTGCCCCGTGGCCCCAAGCTGCCCATCGGCCACGGATTCTAATGCGGGAAAACATCGCGGCGACCAACAACGACGACCAGCTCGAGTTGTCACTCGACAAGATCGACAACCCGCCAGAGACGCGGCTGGCCGGTCGCGGCGGCCTCGACGGATTCATCACGGCACGCCGGGCGTCGCCCATCAACGTCATCGTCGACGTGCACGGTCACGCCGAGCTCGGTGTCGTGTTGTTCGGCGACTTCGCCTTCAATGTCCAAGGGATCAACGCTCTCTTCACGGATCCCCACGACCCATCGGACGATGGCTTCGCCGAAGTGCGGTTGCTGGGTTGCAACGTCGCAAACCAGATGCTCGGGCGCGCGGCGATGCAGTTCTTGAAGACGAAGCTCTCAGGGATCCCAGTCTGGGGGACGGGCGAGGGCATCGACGCGCACGACTTCCAGGATGACGGGCTCATCCCCGGTCACGGCAGCCTCGTCGAGTGCGCCGACCTCGATACGATTCCGGTCGCGTCACCTACCGACGTGGTCAGCAGCTGGCGTACGAAGTTCCCGGGTGCGCCGGGGTGGAACCAGTCCAGCGGCCGGCGGAACCTGGTGAAAACTCCGCGTACGCGGCGTGACCTATTGCCTGGTGCACACCTGCTCCAAGGCGCCGGTTCGTCGGGCCGCGCAGCGTTACTCCGCAACGTCGTCCTCCAGGCACCATGGGCAATCACCACCCACGGGCTGCGGCTTGCGTATCGGACAATCCTCGTCCCGGCCCACCTCTGGTCCGGTGGGCCACCGTCGCTCGAGCTGGTCCGCGTTGACGTGCTCGCCCGCGGGGCGGCGTTGCGGTTCTTTCCCGCAGCGTTGGCCCCGCTGGCCGTTGTCGTGCCAGCGACCTGGCCAGCCAGCCACAGCCTGGCTGGAATCATCGACGGGTAGTGGCGCAACGGAATCCCAGGTCCGCGCGCTGCTCGCCGGGCGGTCTCTGGTTCTCGATCGCGCCGTAGTCGACCAGGAACTCCGGCGTCGTCTCGGACCAGTTGCCACCACGGCTGACCACGAGCCGCGACGGCGCGACGCTCGACGTCCATTCAGTGACGTTACCGGCGAGGTCCGCAACTCCGTAGAGGCTCCGATCTCCATCGAAGGCGCCCACAGGCGCGGGCGATGGCGTTCCGTCATCGATGTTCGCGGGGATCGGCGTGCGTGGGGCACCCCAAGGCAGGTTCCGGTTGGCGCGACCATCGGGTGAGGTCGATGGGTACGGCCCGCGGAGCGCCTTCTGCCACTGTGCCGCATCGGGCAACGTGCGCCCCATGAACTCGCAATATGCTTGGGCCGCACGCCAGCTGATCGACGTCACTGGGTAGTCGGGATCGGCGATGTGTGCGAGTTCGTCGTTGTCGGCGTAGAACGGCTCGCCGAAACCCGTCACGTCTGACATCGCCGAGAACCAGCGAAACGCCGCGTTGGTCACCTCGGTAATGTCGATTCGGTACTCGGGCAGGTAGTGCAGATGCGCGAAGATCTCCCCGTAGCGCACCTGCAGCCACGAGATCGGCCAACCAACGCCGCCTTCGACGAACAAGCCCGCAGGTACGGTGACCTGTCCCGCCTCCGTCGCCTGGCATGTCGGCATGACGATGGTTAGCCGATGCGGGTGATCACGACGGGCGTATCCAGGCAGCGAGCGGAGCGGGATGGTGGACGCCCCGCAACCAGCGGCCCCTCTGCGGTGGCGACCGGTCACGATGAGGTACGCGGGGCCACCGGTCGTCTCGACCGCGAAGCGGCCCGGGGCGCCCGACGCCGCCACCACGATCCGGTCGCGTGCGCGCACCGGGCCCGGTCGGTCGGGGTCGTCAGGATCCGGATCATGCAGCTCCCAGCGCAGCTCCGGCAGCTCGCTGGCCGGCACATCGACGGCCGCGCCCCCCGGCAGCCAGGGATTCACGCCGGGTGGGATCCAGTCGAAGGGGCGCAGCTCGAGCGTGAAGCGGCCCAGGTCGCGATCGCGGATCGAGCGCTCGCGGGCGGCGGCGACGCTGGCGCGGTAACGGTCGTAGCCGGCGTAGCCGACGATGGCGGCGACGGTGGCGGCCAGCGCGAGCGTGGCCAGCAGGGTGCGGCGGACGATCGCGCGCGATTGCGCCACCAAGGCGGCGGGCCCGACGCCGCCGCTGTCGCGGCGGTGGTGCTCGGCCTCGAGTTCGTCCAGCGCGCCGGCGTGAGCGTCGAGCTCGCGCAGTTCGGACCGCGACAAGAGACTCACCGTACCGGCGCGCGCGCGGCGTAAGTGATAGCGCACCTGCTCCATCGCGCGGCGGCGGGCCAGGTCGTGGCGATCGATCCACGCCAGCACACGCGGCACCAGGCTGTCGTGCATCAGCTCCCACACCGGCTCGCCGACCGCGCGCTGGGTGCGGACCACCAGGCCCTGCCGGCGTAGCACCTCCAGGACCTCCAGCACCGCGCCGCCGGAGGCGGCGACGATCGCCACCAGCTCGGCCTCGGTAGAGGTGGCGCGCGCGTGCGTCGACGTCACCAGCGCCAGGAACAGCTCGCGCGCGATCGCCGCGCCGCCGCGATCGAGCTCGTTCTCCAGCACGCGCTCGAGGTGCTCGCCGACGATCGCGTCGAAGCCACCGAGCCGCCGATAGTGATCGAGCGTGATCGTCGATTCGTCGGCCGCCAGGGTCTGGTACAGGACCGAGCCGACGAGCTGCAGGTGCGGGGGATACACTGCCGGTGCCTGGCCCCACCCCAGCTCGGGTGCCAGGGCTGCGCCGGCTGCGACTAGATCGCCGAGTACTGCCGCCAGCAGCTCGGGCGCGACCGTCACGCGCCGCTCGGCCAACGGCTCGACGATCGCTGCGTGCGCACCATCGATGTCCATCGGGCCGATGCGCACCGTCGCCGCCACGCCGGCGAGCTCGGGCCGCGTCAGGACCCGCGCCAGGAAGTCCTCGCGTACCGAAAGCACCAGCGCGACGTCCGCGTGTCCGAGCCCGGGCACCGCCAGGAACGCGTCGAGCGCGGCCGCGCCGGTGTCGACCAGCAGCGCCTCGAGCTGGTCGACGATGACTACGAGCCGCTCCCGCGTCCGCGTCACCTGCGCGGAGATGGCGGCGGCAAGATCCGCGGCGTCGGGCGCGAGCTGGGCGATGGCGTCGGCCACCGGCGCGGCGCGACCCGAGACGTAGATCGACGACGCACCGTACCGCTCCAACGCCGGCATCAGGCCTGCCCGCAGCAGCGACGTCTTGCCGGTGCCCGACGGCGCAGTCACGACGACCACGTCGCGGAACAGCGCATGATCGATCAGTGTGGTTAGCTCGCGGTCGCGACCCCGCAGTCGCTCGGCGTCGCGCTCGGTGAACGACGCCAGGCCGTGGAATGGCGGTGGCGGTGGCAGCGGCTCGACCAGCACGCCCTCGCCGGTGAGCGCCGCCGCGAATTCGCCCGCGGTCGCGAAGCGTGCCGCCGGATCGATCGCCAGCGCCCGCGTCAGCGCCGCGCGCACCCGCGCGTCTTCGACGCCGTCGAGCGGGGGCGCAAGCTCGTCGGCCTTGCGCCGGCGCCAGCCGGTGAGCAGGTGGACCAGCACCAGCGCTGTCGAGAACAGATCCGAGCGCGCGTCGACCCGCCCGTGGCGTAGCTGCTCGGGCGCCATGTACGCCGGCGTGCCGCCAGCCGACGCCGCGGGCTCGCTGGCGCGCAGCCGCGCCAGGCCGAAGTCGACCAGCACCGCGCGCTCGATGCCACGCAGCGGCACCACGATCACGTTGGCCGGCTTGATGTCGGCGTGGATCAGGCCGGCGTCGTGGGCCGCCGCCAACCCGGCCAGCACCTGCGTCACCAGCGCGACGGCGCGCGTCAGCTCGACCGCGCCGGCCGCCGCCACCTCGGTCAGGGTCTGGCCGCTCAGCAGCTCCATCGCGTAGAACAGGCGCCCGTCATGGGCCACGTCGGCCTGGTAGATGCGGACCACGTTGAGGTGATCGAGTCGGCCGACCGCGCGGATCTCCTGCAAGAACAGGTGACCATCGGGCGAGGTCGGATCGATGTCGCCGTGCAGCAGCTTGATCGCGACGTCGCGCTCGACCGCGAGCTGCCGCGCCCGGTACACCGTGCCGAAGGTGCCGCGAGCCAGCTCGGCGTCGAGGCGGAAGCGGCCCGGCAAGACCGTCCCGACAGACGCCGGCGCGACGCCCCCGCCCGACGCGGGCGCATCGATCCGACGCGACCGCAGCAGGTCCAGGGCCCCGGGAGTGATGAACGCGTCGCGGTCGTCCACCGGTCGCACCACCGCGGTCGGCAGCCGCGCGCTCACGAACCGTCCCAAGCTCGCCAGCGTCACGGTGCCGGTCGACGGATCGCTGGCTAGCCCGCCCAGGGCGACCGCGAGGGTCGCGACGACGGCGCCGCCGGGCGCGCCGGCGATCAGCACGGCACCCGGCAAAGCCGCGGCCATCGGCGCCAGCGCGCGCGCCGGGGCGAGCGCCTGCGGCAGGACCACCACCACGCCCCGCGCGGCCGCGACCGCGAGCCGCTCCGCCAGCCACGCGAGCGGGACGCTCGCGTCGTCGGGATAGGTGGCGGGGTCGTCGCCGACGACCATCGCTGGTTCGCCCTCGATGTCGGTGACCGGCGCAGCGAGCACGACCAAGATCGCCGTCAGCGGCGCCGGGATGGCGTCGAAGGTCTGCTTCACGGTGAGACGGCTGAGCGGCGGCGCGACGCGCCGCACCTGCCAACGCTCGCTCGACGCCAGCAGCGTCGTCGCCAGCGCGCTCAGGTCGCCATCGTCTGCACCACCGACGATGATCGCCAGGCGCTCGACGGCGCCGGCGCGCCCCAGGGCAGACTCGGCCATCCCGCTCGCAGTATCCTACGAACGCTCGGCCGCGTCACCGCCGGGGTGGCCTCGACCCGCAGGCGCTCGAGCCGCGGTTCGAGTGGTCGTACAGATCGAGCGACGCCCGGCCGGCGGCCGCCGCGAGCAGCACCGCTCAGCGCACCGGATGGCGCGACAGCCGGCCGGCATGTCGGGCGACACGCCGCACACGCGATGACAACGCCAACGTGCGCGGCGTCCCGCCAGCGCCATCGCGGCGTCCGGCGGTGTCTGCCCGAGTCGACAGAGATCGGCGCGATGTCGTCTGCAGTGGACACGGCCATTGGCCAGGCCCGCGCCGCGGCGGCGCCGTACCTGGCCAGACGCGTGCAAGAGCAGGCCCCATGGACGTCGCCAGGCTGTGGAAAGAGATCGCGCACGACAGTGACCTGTGGGCGCTCTGCGGCGTCGCCATGGCGCTGGGCATCGTCGGCGGCATCGCACAGGCGTTCGCCAGCGCCGATGGCGGGCGCCCGGGCTGGCGCACGCTGCTGCAGCGCGGGCTGCTCGGCGCGGTGGCCGCCGGCGCGGTGTTGTACTTCGCCAAGCCCGACAGCGGGGGCGCGCTGGTCAGCGGGTCGCTGGTCGCCGGGTACGCCGGTCAAGCCCTGCTCGACGCGCTGGCCGCGCGTGCACGACTGAAGGTCGAGCAGCAAGCGGCAGCGGCCGCGACCGCCGCGCTCGCGACCAAGACCACGGCCGCCGCCACCGCGCTCGGGGCCGTCGCGACCGCGGAGCGATTGCTCGCCACCGCCGAGACCCAGCGCGCGACGCCCGACGTCGCCGCGCTGCGCGCCCAACTCGAGGTCGCGCGCCACCAACTCACCCCTTGAACGCGAGGCTCCCATGTCCGTGCATCTCGTCACCCGCCGGTACCGCGCCACGCTACTTGCGCTGACCGGCGTCGGCCTGTTGAGCGCGTGCGACACCTGTCGCCGGGCGCCGAAGCCAGATCCGCGCGCGGCGCTGCTCGCGCTCGCCGACGAGATGCTCGTCAGCGACCCGACCCTCTCGCCGACCGCGCGCACTACCACCTGCGCCAGCTTGAAGGGACGCCGCGCCAAGCCGGGGCTGGTGCCGGTGGCCGCGGCCGTCGACACCCTCAAGGGCGCGGCGACCGTCGCCGTCGCCGGGCTCGACCACGATGACCTCGTCCTCGTCTTCGAGCGCGGCGACGGCCCGCCGTACGTCGTCGCCGGATGCGGCCAGGGCGGTGACAGCGCCGCGATCCCGCTCGCGTCAGGCACACGCGCGTTCTGGGTCTTCGGCTGGTCCCTGTCCGCCGACAGCGACCAGATCACCGTGTCGACCGGCACCGCCAGCGACCAGGTTCCGTTCGTCAGCGCGAAGGTCGACCGGGAGTACAACCGATGAAACGCCACCGCCACCCGTGCGCCGTCGCGCTCACGATGCTCCTCGCCGCCCGTTCGGCGTGGGCCGACGATCCCGCGCCGGCCCCGCCCGCGCCGGCCCCGATGGCACCCGCGTCCGCCACGCCGGCGCCATCGACGGCACAGGCCGACCTCAGCCCGAGTTACCCGTCGTTGTCGGTCGGCGGGAGCGCCGGGCTGCCCTGGTACACCAACGGCGCCGCGCTGGCGCTGCCGTTCCGCTTCGGTGGGGACAACGCCCTCGACGAATCGAGCGCCGAGGTGCGCTACGCGCTCGAAGAGTACGGCGCGGCGATCGCCGTCGAGAAGGGCTCAGTGACGATGCTGGCTGGCGCCGAGGGCATGGCGCCCGTCGCGGCGCCGCTGGCGCAGATCACCGTGCGCCGCGCGTTCGGTGCGTACACCCGCCAGCTCGAGGAGCTCCAGTGCGCCCGGCTCGGGGAGGTCATCGACGGCCCGGTGCCGTGCGCGCACAAGGCCCCGCACGATCGCATCGAGCAAGGCGACTACGTCGTGCCGTACGGCCGCAGCTACGCCATCGGCGCGCGCGTCGGCGCCCTCACCCTGGACGAGCAGGTCGGCGCGGTCGCCACGGTCGAGGCGGTGGTCGAGCACGCGTGCCCAGGCGGTGCGATCTTCGGCTCGCTCGTCGTCGACTTCATCGCGAACCTCAAGACGCCGGTGCAGCGCTACCACGGCGGCCAGGGCGCGCGGCTGGTGCTGGGCGGTCGCGTCGGCCACTTCAAGCGCGTCGGCTTGATCGGCTCAATCGGTGGACGGCGATGGGTGGCCGGGAAGGAAGACGAGTTCGACTACTCAGCCGAGGTGATGCTGTTCGGCGCCTGGGACAACATCCGGATCGGTGCGGGGATCGTGCGTTCGCTGAACGCCAAGGCCGGGGTCGACGCGGGCACGCAAGATGGGCAGTTCGTCCCGACGCTGTGGCTGTCGCCGCAGATCTGACGCAGCCCCGATTCCGGCGGCGCGCGCCGGCCAGCCGCGCGCTGTCCGGGAATGTCCGGGAGTGGCCGGATTCCGGACGAATGTCCGGGACGCCGGACAGCGCGCGCGAGGCAAGACGCGGGGTTGCGCGAGGCACGCGAGGTGCAGTCGCGCTCGGGCGGAGGCGAACAATGGCGAGCTATCACATGCGGACGGACATGCGGACGGGCGAGATGGTGTTCATCGGCAAGAGCGGGCGCGAGGTCAGCGGCCGCGAGCTGGCGGTGATCGACGCGCGGGCGAAGGCCGGCGACGTCGCGGCGCAGGCGGTGCGGCGCGACCTGGACTTCGGGGTCGACGACGAGGGGCTGCCGATCAGCGCCGCGGCCGCGCAGGCGCTGCTGGCGCAGCAGATCCACGACTGCCCCGAGTGCCAGGCCGCGCGCGCACGCGGCGAGGTCGGGATCTCGCTGGGCGCCGACGAGCTGCGCGGGCTGGCCCAGGCCGCGCGGCGCGACTACCCGAGCCGCGAGACCCGCCGGCGCAAGATCCTGAAGGTCGATCGGCGGCGCAAGATCGCGCGGGCCGCGCGGGCGGCGAACCGGTAGGGGGCGGCGATGCGCGACTACATCCTGGAGTGTGACGCGGCGACCGGCGCGACGTACGTCGCGGGCAAGGACGGGCGGCTGTACGCTGAGCCGCGGGTGGCGGCGGCCGAGGTGGCCGCGCCCGACGACGACGACGCGCAGGCGCTGCTGATCGAGGTCGACTTCGGTCGCCACGCCGACGGCGAGGCCCGCACGCCGAGCGAGACCCACGCCGCGATCGAGGCGTGGCGCCAGGCGTGGGCGCGCGGCGTGTTCGATCGGCTCGACGCGGTCGACGCCGCGCGCTGCGATCGCCGGGCGAGCGTGGTGATCAGCCCGGCCCACCCCGCCGTGACCGCGCGGTATGGCATCGCGCCGGGGACGACGCCGTGCGACGTGGTCGCGGTGCTCGACGCCGCGCTCGCCGCAGGCTTCGGCGAGGTGCGGCCATGAGGCGCGTCTTCAACCTGCAGCGCGATCCGGACAGCGGCGAGCTGTTCGCGATCGGCAAGAGCGACCGACCGTACGCGTTCGACGAGATCCGCGCGTTCGAGCAGGCCGCGGCGGCGGGCGACGCCCGCGCGATCGCCGCGCTAGTCGACGTCGATCTCGAGCGCGACCGGCACGGCGCGGCGCTGTCGCCCGAAGCGCTGGCGCTGGCGCGGAAGCGCGCCCGCGCGGCGGGCTGGCCGGCGCGGGCGTCGGCGTTCAAGCGCAAGCGCGCCTGGGAGCGCGTCCAGGCGGCGCGCCGGCGGTGGCGCGAGCTCGCGGCCGCGCGCTGGCGATCAGGGTGGCGGATCGCTGGAGGTGTGGTCGTGGACGACCTTCCAGCCGTCGGCGGTCCGGGTCAGCGCGACCGAGAACACCCCGCGGCCGGCGACCGGCGTCTCGGTGAGCTCCCAGCGGCCGAGCACGATCGCGCCGTCGGCGCCGAGCGCCTGGACGCCCAGGATCTCGAAGCCGAGCTTGCCCATCGTCGACGGGTCGCTGCCGTACCGGGCGCGGTACTTGGCGAAGGTCTCGTCCCAGCCGTGGCGGATGTTGCCACCGGAGGTGAACACCAGCTCGGATGACCGCAGGTAGCCGGCCATGTACCCGGTGAGGTCGCCGCGGTTCCACGCGTCCTGCTGCGCGGCCAGCACGGCGCGCACCGCGGCGTCGTCGGCCGCGGCGAAGCGCGGCGCGGCGGCGGTCGACGGACGGGCACAGGCGGCGGTGGCGAGCATCGCGGCGATCGCGAGCGCCACCGAGCCTCCGCCGGTCACGGGCACGCTCCCGCGGGGCCGCCGAAGTCGTACGGGAACGTGTGGCGGGTGACGACGATCTGCCGGACCTCGGCGCAGTGGGGTAGCCCGTCGGCGACGAAGAACCCATCGAGGAAGTCGACCAGGTCGACGCCAGCCTCGCCGCCCGCGCGCAGCGCCGCGGTGCGCAGGTACGTCGGCTGCACGCCCTCGACCCGGAGCTGATCGCCGGCCAGCGGATCGTCGTCGGTCGCCGGGGCGTCGCCCAGGTCCCACAGGATCTCGGTGATCATGTTCTCGGCCACGTCCTGGCCGATGTCGCCCGCGGGCTGCGGCGCGCGGGTCACGGTCACCTCGCCGTTGTAGCCCCAGCCGCCGCCGGCGTTGGAGTCGCCGTAGAACGGGATCTGCTTCACCGCCATCGCCCAGTAGGTCGCGAAGCCCTCCGACCAGGCCAGGTTGGGATCGGTCGGCGATCCGTCGTGCGCGCCGCCGGGGCTGTCGGTGCGGCCGACGACGTGCTCGAAGAAGTGGCCGATCTCGTGGAGGATCACCGTGTCGTCGTAGCCGTCGTCGTCGCTGGTCGAGCCCAGCAAGTGGATCGTGCGGTCGCCGCTGTAGTAGGTGCCGTCGCTCGAGCCCTTCTCCCAGACCGCGGTCAGCCGCTGCGGCGTGATGCCGAGCCCACCGCGGACCGCGTCGTGGGACAGCACCGCCATGTCGAAGACGTTGAACGCCTCGGCCTCGCCCGAGGCCTCGGTGATCAGCAGATCGGCGGCGGTCGCGTCGCGTGCGAACGCCGGCCCGCCGAAGCCGTGGACCTGACGGTTGCTCCGCACCACCTGGATCGGCCGCTCGACGCTGGCGTTCATCGCCGCCGCGAGGAGGTGCACCGCGCCCGGCGCGCCCGGCGGCACCTCGAGCGTGTAGCGGCCGTCGTCGCCGGTGGTCGTGGTCGCCAGCACGGCGCCGTCGGCGTCGGCGATCAGGCTGAGCGAGATCGCCCGGGCCGCGCGCAGCTCGATCGTCGTCGCGAGCCGCCCGTTGGCTTGCTGCCGACGGTCCTCGTACGCCACCAGGCCGGCCAGCGTGTGGCCCGCGACGTCGCTGGCGTCGATCGCGATCGCCGCGTCGACCGCGGGCGGATCGTCGGCACCGCCGCACGCCGCGCCGAAGAGCAGGCTCGCGGCGATCAGCCGCCGCGCGCGGCCGCCGCTCACGGGCAGCGGCCGCCGGGGCCGCCGAAGTCGTACGGGAACGTGTGGGTCGTGACGACGATCTGCCGGACCGCGGCGCAGTGGCCGAGGCCGTCGGCCACGAGGAACCCGTCGAGGAAGTCGACCAGGTCGACGCCCGGCTCGCCGACGTTGCGCAGCGCGGCGGTGCGCAGGTACATCGGCTGCACGTTCAGCACGCGCAGGTGATCGCCGGCCAGCTGGTCGTCGTCGCCCGACGGCGCGTCGCCCAGATCCCACAGCACCTCGGTGGTCAGGTTCTCGCCGACGTCCTGGCCGACGTCGCCGGCCGGCTGCGGCGCGCGGGTGAGCTCGGTGTCGGCGTTGTAGCCCCAGCCGCCGCCGGAGTTGGAGTCGCCGTAGAACGGCACGTCCTTGACCGCCATCGCCCAGTAGGTCGAGAAGCCCTCCGACCACGCCAGGTTGGGGTCGGTGGGCGAGCCGTCGTGGCCGCCGCCCGGGCTGTCGCTGCGGCCGATCGTGTCCTCGAAGAAGTGGCCGATCTCGTGGAGGATGACCGTGTCGTCGTAGCCGTCGTCGTCGCTGGCGGCACCCAGCAGGTGCACCGTCGCGTCGCCGCTGTAGTACGTGCCGTCGTTGGAGCCCTTCTCCCAGATCAGCGTGATCGGCGTGGGCGTCAGCGCCAGGCGGCCGGTCACCGCGTCGTGCGACAGCACGGCCATGTCGAAGACGTTGAACGCCTCGGCCACGCCCGACGCCTCGGTGATCAGCAGGTCGACGTCGGTGCCGTCCTTGAAGGTGAACGCCTCGCCGCCGGCGCCGAACACCTGGCGATCGCGGCGCACCACCTGGATCGGCCGCTCGGGGCTCATGTTCATCGCCGCAGCCAGGATGTGCACCGGCTCGGTCGGCTCGACCAGCGGCTCGACGAACTCGATCGTGTAGCGGCCGTCGTCGTCGGTCGTGACCGTCGTCAGCACCGCGCCGTCGGCCTCGTTGATCAGGCTGACCGTCACGCCGCGCGCCGGCATCGGCACCAGCTCGGTCGCGAGCCGGCCGTTGGTCTGCTGCGCGCGGTCCTCGTACGAGATCGTCCCGCTCAGGCTCGGCGGCCCGTCGCTGCCACCGCACGCCGCCGCCAGCAGCGCCGCGGCCGCCAGCGAGCCCGCGCCCAGCCTGCGGATCACTGGCGCACCTCGGCCACGCTCACGCCGTTGATCTGCCGCACCGTCACCGGCAGCGGCTTCGCGGCCGGCGCCGGCGCGCCGACGCGGACGATCACGCTCTGGCTGCGCCCCGCGACCCGGGCGGTCACGACGACGTCCTTGCCAGCGCTCGCGTCGAGCTTGACCGGCGCCACCAGGTGGCGCGGATCGCGCGCGGCGGTCGCGCCGAACTGCGTCGCCTGGCCGTCGATCTCGATCGTCACGGCATCGACCGCACGGGTCGGCGCGGCGTCGACCACCACGCGCCAGCCGGTCGCCGTGCGCTCGGCCTTCGCGGTCAAGCTCACCGGCGCCGAGGGTTTGCCGCGGTGGCGGCGCTCAGCCGCGGCAGGGTTCGCCACCAGGGCGAGCGACGCGACGACGGCAACAGAACAAAGGAGCGTGCGCATGAGCCTGGGAGGCTAGCGCAGCGGGGCCGGGGGCGTCGACGTTCGCGCGATCACAGCACCGCGGATCGCGCGCCTCGCTCTCGGCTTCCGCCATGATCCAGCCGACTTGCGCCGCTCAGGGGGCACGCAGGACGTACCCGACCAGGCACTTGTTGCTGCCCTGGCCAGGCAGGTACCGCGGCGTGATCGCCATCCCACTCTCGATCGCCCGCTGCAGCATCGTGACCTGGCTCTCGGTCAGCGTCCGGTTGCTGCACGCCGTCCCGCCCCAGCGGTACTCGGACTCGCGGTCGACGGCCGTGATGACGACCCTGCCGTGGTACTGCAAGTACGTGTCGGCGTTGGAGTTGTTGACCTCCAGCTCGATGATCCGGCCGGCCGCGCCGAGGCTGTCGGCGTGAGCCATGGAGATCGGGGCGAGCAAGGCGAAGGCGAGCACGACGGTGATGGGACGCATGAGGCTCCTGGCGGCCGGACGTGGATGCCGGCGCTCGATCCTCATGTGCGCGATCCGCGGATCCGGTTCACGGGATCCTGCGGATCGTTCGCCACCGCCCGCCGCCGCCGCTCACCCCGCCCCGCCGCGCCGCCCGCCGTCGCTCACAGCGAGGGGCGGACGCCCATCTCTTCGAGCACGTTGTCGGCGCCGTCCACGGCGTCCATGATCCACATCATGTAGCGGGCGTCGACGATGATCGTGCGGGTCGTCGTGTAGTCGAAGACGACGTCGGAGGCGACGCCCTCGATGTTGCCGTCGAACGCCAGCCCGACCAGCTCGCCCTTGCCGTTGAGCGCCGGCGAGCCCGAGTTGCCGCCGGTGATGTCGAGGTCGGCGATGAAGTCGACCGGCAGATCACCGAGCGCCTTGTCGGCGTACGGGCCGTAGTTCTTGGCCTTGATGCCGGCCAGCACCTTGGCCGGCGCGTCGAACGGCTCCTCGCCCTTGTCCTTGGCGAGGATCTCGGTGGCCTTGGTGAACGGCAGGCCGCCCGAGGCGAACGGCTTGATCGTGCCGTAGGTGATGCGCAGCGTCGAGTTGGCGTCGGGCGCGACGAAGCCGCCCAGCGCCTCGATCATCGCCTTGGCGTACATCGGCGCGACCAGCATGTAGTCGCCGGCCTTCTGGTCGGCCTCGGCCTCCTTGGCCTTGACCGTCGGCCACAGCGCGACCGCCAGCTTGATGTACGGATCCTTCGACGCCTTCAGGCTCTTGGGCGTCGCGTTCTTCAGCAGGTCGATGCGGGTCGCCTCGTCCTCGAGCTTGGTGCCCTTGTAGAGCGCGTCGAGCCGCGCGTCGATCAGCTTGGCGTCGATCTTCGCGTTGGCCTTGACGCCCAGCATCGTCGCCAGCCACGGCCGCTCGGCCGCCGGCAGCGCCGCGGCCTTGGTCAGCGCGAGCTTGAAGAACATCCGGTCGAGCGTCGCGTCGAACTGCCGCACGAACTGCTTCTGCCCGCCCTCGATGCGCGGCATGTCGCGCTCCTGGAACCCCGGCTTGCGCTCGGCGTCGGGCTTGGTCCGCTCCTCGGCGAGCCGCACGAACAGGAGCGCGTTGCGCAGGTGGCCCGAGCCGCCGGCGGCGTTGCCCCACGCGAAGTCGGCGGCCGCGGTCTTGCGGTCGGCCGCCATCATCGCCTCGAGCTTGTCGATCGCGGCCTGGTAGGTCTCGTTGCCCGGCTGCGCGGCCCACGCCTTCACCTTGTCGTCGGTGGCCTTCTTGCGGGCGAGGATGTCGCCCTTCTGCAGGCCCGCCAGCACGCCCGAGGTCTTCTCGAGCCCGTTCTGCACGCCCTGCTTGGCCACCCCGGCCTTGATCTTCGTCGCCGGCGACGCGTCGCCCTTGAGCACGCCCTCGAGCAGGTCGTAGCGCTCCTGCAGGAACTGGATCGTGTTCGGGTAGCGCCACGCCACGTCGAAGTCGACCTCCGACGCGGTGGTGACGCGCGAGGTCCGGCCCGGGTAGCCGGTCACCATGACGAAGTCGTCCTGGGCCTGGCCGTCCTGATCGACCTTGAGCCAGTGCTTGGGCTGGAACGGCACGTTGTCGGGCGAGAAGTCGGCCGGCTTGCCGTCCTTGCCGACGTACGCGCGGAAGAACGAGAAGTCGCCGGTGTGGCGCGGCCACGCCCAGTTGTCGATCTCGCCGCCGTAGTTGCCGACCGAGCGCGCCGGCACGTAGACCAGGCGCACGTCGCGGATCTCGAGGTACTCGATCAGCTGGTACTCGGCGCCGCGGTAGAAGCTCGAGACGTCGCAGCGGATGCCGGGGCGATCCTTCTCGCACGCCGCCAGCGCCGCCTTGGTCCGCTTCTCGACCTCCTTCTTGCGCGCGGTCGGGTCCTTGATCGCGTCGAGGCCGCCGGTGATGTCGGCGGTGATGTCGGTGAACGCCTGCGCGACCAGCACCTTCTGGGTCGGGCCGGCCGGCAGCTCGTCGCCCTTGGTCTTGGCGAGGAAGCCGTCCTCGACGTAGTTGTGTTCGGGCGTGGCGTTGAACTGCAGCGCGCCCTGGACGCAGTGGTGGTTGGTGACCACCAGGCCCTGCGGCGAGACGAACGACGCCGTGCAGCCGCCGAGCGAGACCACCGCGTTGAGCGGCGCCGCCAGCGGGTTGGCCAGATCGGCCGCGGGGATCGACACGCCCATCGCCTGCAGCGCCGCGGCGTGGACCGGGTGGTTCATCTGCCGCGGCATCCACATGCCGCCGGGGTTGGCGAACGCGTGCCGCGCCGCCGCGGTCGGATCGACGACCGGCGTCCCGTCGCCGGGGTGATCGTGGTCGACCGTGTCGTCGCCGCCGCCGCCCGCCGTCGTCACCGGGGTCTTCTTGCCGCCGCCGCCGCAAGCCGCGGCGAGCAGGAGGCCACACATGAGGTGGTTGCGCTTCATGCCTGGCGGCATAGCAGAAAACCTCGACGGCGGCCCACATTCTCGACGCTGACAGCTGATCGCCGCGCGCGACGCCGCCGGGCGCGACACCTGCGACGGGTGCGGCACGGGCGCGCCGCCGGAGCGCCACGCCGCGTCAATCGTCGGCGAGGAAGCTGGCGAAGAACGAGCGGACCTCGGTGGTCGGCACCTTCTCGCGCGCGATCTCGGCCAGATCCTTCACCTCGAGCAGCTCGTCGGGGATCTCGAGCAAGAACCGCGACGGCGTGCGCGTCAGCGGCCGGCCGCGCGAGGTCCGCTGGCAGGCGCGGGTCAGGTACAGCTTGCGTTGCGCGCGGGTGATGCCGACGTACGCCAGCCGCCGCTCCTCGCTGACGTCGCTGGCGTGGTCGCCGTCGAGCGCGTCGGTGGCCTGCGGGTTGAGCGTGCGCGCGTGCGGCAGCAGCTCCTCCTCGAGGCCGACCAGGAACACGATCGGGAACTCGAGGCCCTTCGAGCCGTGCAGCGTGGTCATGATGACCTTGTCGCCGGCCTGCTCGGCCTCGTCGCTCGACTCGAGCGACAGCTTTCGCAGGAAGTCGGCCAGCGCCTTGGGCCCCGGCGCCTTGGCCGCGAACTTGCCGAGCGAGCCGAGCAGGCTCTCGACGTTGTCGATGCGCCGCTGCGCCGCCGCCGCGCTGGGCGCCGCCTCGCGCAGGTCGTCGTACAGCGCGATGTCCTCGATCAGCTGCTTGGTCGCGCCGACGGTGTCGCCGCGCAACAGCCCGGCCGCGACGCGATCGATGATCGTGATCAGCCCGGCGATCGCGGTGCGGGTGCCGGCGCGGATGTCGCCGTCGCCGCGGAACGTCGAGCCGGCGGTCGCCGGCGTCGCCACCGCCATCCGCACCTCCTCGTCGGCGTCCTCGCCGCGCGCCGCCGCCGCCTCGCGCCGCCGCTGCGCCCGCTCGTAGGGATCCTCGTCGTCGTCGTCGTCGTCGCCGTCGGGCGCGGTGATGTCGACCGGCAGCGCCACCTGCGCCGCGCCGCCCAGCACCCGCAGCGCGTCGAGCAGGCTGGCGTGCTGGGCGTGGGCCGCGCGCAGGATGCGATCGAGCGTCGTCGGGCCGATGCCGCGCGCCGGGTAGTTGACGATCCGCCGCAGCGACAGCTCGTCGCGCGGGTTGAGCGCGACCCGCAGGTACGCGATCACGTCCTTCACCTCCTTGCGCTCGAAGAACTCCTGGCCGCCGTACATCGCGTAGGGCACGCCGAGCTGGCGCAGCTCCTCCTCGAGGCCCTTGGCCTGGATGTTCGAGCGGTACAGGATCGCCATGTCCTGCCACTTGCGCCCGGCCTCCTTGAGCCGGCGCAGCTCCTCGGCCACCCACTTCGACTCGGTCTCGACGTCGGGCGCCACCGCGTGGGTGATCAGCTCGCCGGCGCCGTGCTCGCTCCACAGCGTCTTGCCGTGGCGATCCTTGTTGTGGGCGATCACCGCGTTGGCGGCGTCGAGGATCGTCTTCGACGAGCGGTAGTTCTGCTCGAGCTTGACCGTGGTCGCACCAGCGAACGCGTCGGCGAAGCCGAGGATGTTGCCGGGGTCGGCGCCGCGCCACGCGTAGATCGACTGGTCGTCGTCGCCGACGACGGTCAGGTTGTGGTGGCGCGCGACCAGCTCGCGCACCAGGTTGACCTGCGCCTTGTTGGTGTCCTGGTACTCGTCGACCAGCACGAACCGGAACCGGGTCTGCCAGCGCTCGCGCACCTCGCGATCGCGCGCCATCAGCCGCACCGGCTCGACGATCAGGTCGTCGAAGTCGAACGCGGCGTAGCTGCGCAGCGCGGCCTGGTAGCGCGGGTACACCACCGCCGTGATGTGGTCGTACTCGTCGGCGTCACGCGGCTGGTACGCCTCGGGATCGACGAACGCGTTCTTGGCCAGCGAGATGCGCGACAGGATCGCCTTGACGTCGTAGCGGCGCTCGCCGTCGCCGGTGAAGTCCTTGACCTCGCGCATCACCTCGCGCACGACGCCGAGCTGATCGGAGGCGTCGTAGACCGCGAAGCCGCCCGGGTAGCCCAGCGCCTTGCGCTCGGCGCGCAGGATGCGCAGCCCCAGCGCGTGGAACGTGCCCATCGTCAGCTTGCTGGCGAGCTTGTGGTCGCCCAGCAGGTGCGCGATGCGCTCGCGCATCTCCTCGGCGGCCTTGTTGGTGAACGTGAGCGCCGCGATCGCGTCGGCCGGGATGCCGAGATCGAGCAGGTGCGCGATGCGGTACGTGATGACGCGGGTCTTGCCCGAACCGGCGCCGGCCAGCACCAGCAGCGGCCCGCCGCCGTGGATCACCGCCGCGCGCTGCGGCGGGTTCAGCTTGCTGGTATCGACGGCCACCGGGGGCTCACGCTACGGATCGCGCGGCCCGGGGTCAACCACCGTCGCGCCGCGATCGCTACTCGATCGCCACCGGCGTCGCGTGGATCGCGATCCCCAGCGACAGGTGATCGGGCACGCCGTCGAGCCCGCCGAGCCGATACGACGCGTCGGCCTCGGCCGGCTCGCCGAGATCGAGGTCGGGCGGCGCGAGCATCGCGAACACGCGCCGCAGCTCGGACGTCGAGATCACGCCGTCGTGATCGGTGTCCTGGTCGCGCCACCACACGCCGGTGCCGGGATCGCCGATCGCGTCGGACGCGTACGCGCGCAGCGGCTCGATCGCCGCGTCGGTGAACGCGCCCAGCCCGAACCCGACCTTGCCGCTCAGGCCGCCGTCGGCATCGACGCGCAGGTCGGTCGCGAAGCCGAACCCGAGCTGCCACGCGTCGGTCGCGAGGTCGCCGCGACCATCGGTCAGGAACCCGACCGGCACCCGCGCGGTGCCGAAGCCGGTCGAGATCCGCTGGCCCCGCGTACCCACCGCGGGGATGCCGAACAGGTCGACCAGCTCGCGCACCCCGTCGCCGTCGCGGTCGGCGCCGCGGCCGAGCCGGGCGCGCACCTCGTCGCCGTCGGCGCAGGTGCCGACCTGGAGCATCCAGTCCAGCCGCCCGGCCGCGAGGTGGCCGGCGATGGCCGGGTTGACGTCCCAGCTCTCGCTGAGGCTCTGGAGCGAGCCGTGGGTGGAGCCGAGCTGGTTGTCGACGCCCCCGTTGCTGTCGTTGGCCTGCTGATCGATGTCCAGGCCGAACTGGGTCGCCTCGACCGCGGATCGCGGCAGGGTGATCCCGTCGATCCGGAACGTCTGCCAGGTCATCGCGCAGCTGGGCTCGGCCAGGCCGGGTGGCAGGGCGCCCGTGTCGTTCGCGTCGGTGCACGCGGCGGTGAGCGCAGATGACAGCAGGAGCGGGACGACGACGGGCTTCATGCCCTCACGTCGAGCAACTCGCGCGCCATCGGCTCGACCAGTTTGCGGCCTCCGGTTCACGGCGATCTGACAGCATTTCAACGCCCTCCGTCGAGCGACTGGACACCGGGCCGGCACGCTCTGGCAAGATCGCCACGGTTTTCGACACCGCCTCCGGCCCCGACCATCCCTGGCCTGGCCTGCTAGGATGCCGCCGATGGACCCCGAGGCGCGCTACCAGGCGTACGTCGCCGAGCTCGAGCGCGACTTCCGGCTGCGGATCGTCAAGAAGCCCGACTCGCGGCTGCACCGCGCCATCCACAAGGCGCTGATCGTCGTGACCTTCGGCGGCATGCGGGAGTACCTCGACGGCTACCAGACGACGATCGGGCGCACGCTCTACGTCACGGCCGACTGGGACCAGCGCGATCCCAGCGAGCGCTACTGCACGCTGCGCCACGAGGCGGTGCACCTGCGGCAGTTCCGCCGCTGGACCCTGCCCGGGATGGCGATCTTCTACCTGCTGTTGCCTCTCCCGGTCGGGCTCGCGTACTTTCGCGCACGTTTCGAAATGGCCGCCTACGCCGAGTCCATCCGCGCCGTCGCCGAGGTCTATGGCCCTGACTACCCGCGTCAGGCCTGGTACCGCGACCACGTGATCGAGCAGTTCACCAGCCCGGCGTACGGCTGGATGTGGCCGTTCCGCCGCTCGCTCGAGCGCTGGTACGACGGCGTCCTCGCCACCGCGGTCGGGAGCTGCGCGTGAGCGGCAACGATCCGGTCATCGGCATCGACCTCGGCACCACCAACTCGGTGGCGGCGCGCTGCGACGAGACCGGCACGCCGATGGTCCTGGCCGACGACAAGGGCGGCAAGATCCACCCGTCGGTGGTGTCGTTCCACCCCAACGGCTCGGTGGTGGTCGGCCTCGAGGCCAAGCAGCGCCGGATCATCGATCCGCGCAACACCGTCTACTCGGCGAAGCGCCTGATCGGCCGGCCGTTCCGCTCGCGCGAGATCCACGCGGCGATGCAGCGGATGCCCTACCTGATCAAGGAGGGCGCCAACCAGCAGCCGGTGATCGTCACCCGCGGCGGCGAGTTCGCGGTGCCGGAGATCTCGGCGATCGTGCTCGATCACGTGCGCAACGTCGCCGCCAAGGCGCTCGGACGCGACGTCGGCCGCGCGGTCGTGACCGTGCCGGCCAGCTTCAACGACGCGCAGCGCTCGGCGACGGCGACGGCCGGCGCGATCGCCGGCATCACCGTCGTGCGCGTGCTCAACGAGCCCACCGCCGCCGCGCTGGCCTACGGCCACAGCCGGCAGCTGTCGAAGGTGATCGCGGTCTACGACTTCGGCGGCGGCACGTTCGACGTGACGCTGTTGCGCCTGCAGGACCAGGTCTACGAGGTGCTGGGGACCGCCGGCGACTCGTTCCTCGGCGGCGACGACATCGACGAGGTGCTCACCGAGCACATGGCCGACGTGTGCCTGTCGAAGCTGCGCGCCGACGTGCGCGGCGACGAGCTGGCGCTGATGCGGCTGCGCGCGGTGGCCGAGCAGGCCAAGATCGAGCTGTCGCGGCGGCAGCGCGCGCTGGTGCGCGTCGACGAGATCGGCTACGGCGCCGGCGGCGCCGCGCTCAACCTCGAGACCGAGATCACCCGCGAGCAGCTGATCGGCAAGGCGGCGCCGCTGATCGAGCGCACCTTCAAGGTGTGCGAGGAGGCGCTGACGCTGGCCGGGCTGACGCCGGCGGCGATCGAGGACGTCGTGCTGGTCGGCGGCACCACCAAGATCCCGCACGTCCGCGAGCGCGTGACGCAGTTCTTCCAGCGCGCGCCGCGCACCGACATCAACCCCGAGGAGGCGGTGGCGCTAGGCGCCGCGCTGCAGGCGCTGTCGCTCGAGCGCATCCTCTCGAAGCGCTCGACGGGGCGCGGCCTCACCCCGATGGGCGGCGTGCCGGTGTTCCCGCCGGCCGCGCCCAACCCGCCCGACCCGGGCCCGGTCGAGCCGAAGTGGGACGACACCACCGGCGGCACCACCAAGCAGCGCACCACCGCGCCGATGGGTACGATGGCGCCCGGCAGCGGACGCGCGCGCACCGAGACCGGCACCGAGCGGCCTGCTGCGCGCGGCGCGCAGGTCGATCGCGTCGGCAGCACCACCGGCACCCAGCAGGCGCTCGGCCGCATCACCGCGCGCGGCGCGGCGCCGCCGGCACCGCCGCCTGTTCCACCTGCGAGCAACCCGCGCGCCCGCACGATGATCGGCGTCGCCGCGGCGCCGCTCGATTCGCCCGAGGAGCCGACCGACGTCGGCACCGGCGCCGGCGATCGCAGCTGGGTCCCCGAGGAGCCGACCCGGCCGATCTTGCCGCCGCCGACGCCGGCCTACGCCACGCAGCAGCCGACGCTGATGATCGATCCTCCGGCGCCACCGCCGATCAACCCGAGCGCGGCCAACGCCCGCACGCTGATCGTCCCGGCGCCGACGGCCCCGACCGCGCCGACCCGCACCACCGATCGCGGCCTCGGCACGACGCCGCCACCGCCCGCCGCCGCCCCGGCGCCGGCGTGGGGGCCTCCCGCGACCCAGGCCCCGACGATGGTCGCGCCGCCGCCGCCCAGCGTGCCGACGGTCGTCGAGGTCGTGCCGCGCGGCCTCGGCATCGGCACGGTCGGCGGCTACTGCGAGGAGCTGATCCGCCGCAACTCGCGCGTGCCCGCCGAGACCAAGCGCATGTTCGCGACGTCGCGCGATCAGCAGCAGACGGTGCGCATCCGCGTGTGCCAGGGCGAGTCGCGCCGCATCGACGAGAATGCCGTGCTCGGCGACCTCGTCCTCGACAAGCTGCCGGCGCGGCCGCGCGGCGCCACCGCGATCGAGGTGACGTTCTCGGTCGACGCCAGCGGCATCTTGCAGGTGCGCGCGCGCGACGCCCAGACCGGGCAAGAGCAGCGCGCCAGCCTCGACCTGGTCGGCACCCAGTCGCCCGACGAGGTCGCCGCCGCGCGCGAGCGCTTCGCCGGCCTGCGCCGGTAGCGCGCCCCGCCGCTCAGCCCTTGCTGAGCGCGTCGAGGCACATCCGCTTGAGCGCGTCGCCCAGCTCGGGATCGCGGCGCGCCAGCCCGAGCAGGCCGTCGATCAGCGCCGCGCCGCCGATCGCCTCCAGCGCCTGCCGCAGCACGTCGAGGCCCTGCGACGCGTCGGCGCGCTGTCGCTCGAGGTGCGCCAGCGCGATCGCGACGGTGTGCTTGCACAGCAGGCGCTCGAGGCCGACCGGGCAGGTGCACTCGTAGGCCAGGCCGTCGGCGCGCACCCACAGCCGGGTCTGGTACGGCGCGCGCCCGGCCTCGGTCGGCCGCACGACGCCGCGCAGCTCGCCGCGGCCGGCCTCGCACGACGCGACGCGCCCGGCGGTGAAGCAGCGCTCGCCGCGCTCGAAGGTGCGCGCCCCGGCGAGGACCGCGATCGTGCCGCGGTGGAGGATGTTCGCGATGCCGGTGTCCACGCCTGTTCATCGCACGAGCCGCGGCCGACCTCCACCGCTGTAAGCTCGACCGATGGCCCGCGTTGCTACGGTCGTGCGAGCGCGAACGCTGTCGGCGTGGGCCGGCGATCTGGTCCGTCCCGCGCCGCTGATCGCGGCCGCCGTGCTCGCGGTCAACGATCACGCGCTCAAGGGCGCCGGCCTGGTCCCGGCCGCGATCACCGGCAAGCTCAGCGACGTCGCGGGGCTGTTCCTGGCCGGCGTGGTGGGCGTGTGCCTGGCGCGCGGGGCGGCCGCCGCCGGCACCGGTCGACGCGCGCGCCGCGACGGGCCGCTGGCGATCGCGACGTTGCTCGCGATCGCGCTGGCGTTCGCCGCGCTCAAGCTGTGGCCCGGGTTCAACCGCGCGCTGACCGCGACCTGGGGCGCCAACACGCTCGACGCCAGCGATCTGTGGTGCCTGCCGATGCTGGCGCTGGCGTGGGTGTGGCTGCGCGATCGCGAGGCCGCCGCGACCGAGGCGGGCCCGCCGCGCTTCGCCACCGCGCTGGCGCTGGCGACGACGCTCTTGCTGTGCGCCGCGACGCCGGCGCCGCCGCCGGTGCCGCCGCCACCGGTCGCCGGCTGGTACGCCGCCGACGCGGTGCTGCCGGTCGCGTGCGGCGAGGTCCACGCGTGGTTCTCGAAGTCGGGCAAGACCGGCGCCGGCGTCACGATCGGCGTCGTGCGCGCGGCCGACGCGCCGGCCTGCGTCGCGACGATCACCGCCGCGCGGCTGCGGTTCGCCGACGGCAGCGTCGACGGCCGCACGGTCGAGCTGCCCGCGGCGACGGGCGGCGCCGCCGGTCCACGCGACGCGCATCAGCCCGCGTACGAGTCGCTCGGTTACGTCGGGTTCGCGTTCGACAACCAGGCCCGGTGGAACCGCGGCGATCGCAACGCGGTCCTCGAGCTCGAGCTGCTGGTCGCCGGCGAGCCGCGCACGTGGGCGGTGCCGGCCAAGCACGCGATGCTCACCTTCCCGGTCGGAGCGGGTCGATGACGCGCGCGGCGCTGCTGCTGATCCTCGCGGTCGGGTGTCACTATCACCGCGACACCAACGCGCCCGGCGTGACCGATCCCGCGACGCCGCCGCGCGACCCCGCGCACCACGGCCTCGAGTACCCCGGCGATCCCGGCGAGCGCATGATCACCGTGACCAGCGGCGTGGCGGCGGGCGGCGGGGTCGGCGGCGTCGACGAGGGCGGCTTCGGCGACTTCGCGGCCGAGGCCACGGTGAGCTGGGGAGAGAATCCGACGACGCACAACGACGCCGAGTCGCGCCTGTTCATGCCGCGCGGCGTGCTGCTGCCGAGCCGGTCGTGGGGGGTGACCCTCGGCTGGTCGGCGCTGCGGCTGGGCAACAACGCCGCCGATCAGGTCGAGGCGCGGGTCGGGCCGATCTACGCCGAGGCGCAGCGCGCGTGGCTGTTCGCTGGCGTCGGCGTCGGCTGGGCGTTCGATCCCCGCACCGGCGCCACCGGCCCGCAGGTGCAGGGCTTCTACACGTTCTACTTCGCGCGGCTGCGCTACCTCGCCGGCGGCGACGGCGGCTGGGAGTTCAGCGGCGGCATGCAGTTCAAGATCCCGACGACCTGGGTCTGGCGGCGCTGACCGCGCGCGACCGCGCGCGACGCCGGCGCGACAGCGGCGCGGCACGCGCTGCGACCGGTGCGACGGCTGCGACGTCGACGGAAAACACTCGCGCCGCGCCCCGCCTCCGACTAGGTTGATCGCGATGACGGACCACCGCTCCTCCCTCCGCCGCCGCGATCTCCTGCGCGGCGGCCTCGCGCTCGGCGCCCTCGGCGTCGCCTCGGCTTGCTCGTCGCGCGGCGCCGCGACGCCCGGCACCGGCACCGGCCCGGCGCCAGCCACGCCGGTCGCGGTCAAGAAGCGCATCTTGATCCTCGGCGGCACCGGCTTCCTCGGACCGAAGACCGTCGCCGCCGCGCTGGCCCGCGGCCACGAGGTGACGATCTTCAACCGCGGCAAGCGCGAGAAGCTCCTGCCGCTGGAGTTCCCGGTCGAGCACCTCTACGGCAACCGCGATCCCGAGCTGCCGGCCGACGACGAGCGCGGCCCCGACGGCGCGCTCTTGCACCCCGACAGCTCGCCGCGCGGTCTCGAGCAGCTGGTCGGCCGCACCTGGGACGTCGTCATCGACAACTCCGGCTACTTCCCGCGCATGGTCGGGGCGTCGGCCAACCTGCTGGCCAAGCAGGCCACGCAGTACATCTTCATCTCCAGCGTCTCGGCCTACGCCGAGAACCCGGCGACCGGCGGCGACGAGGACACCAAGCTGGCGACGCTGACCGACCCCACCGTCGAGACGATGGGCGACGCGTTCCAGAACTACGGCGGCCTCAAGGTGCTGTGCGAAGAGGCGACCCGCGCCGCGTTCCCGACCGGCGCGACGATCGTCCGCCCCGGCTACATCGTCGGGCCCGGCGATCCCACCGATCGCTTCACCTACTGGCCGGTGCGCGTGGCCCGCGGCGGCGAGGTGCTGGCGCCCGGCGAGCCGTCCGATCCGCTGCAGTGGATCGACGTCCGCGACCTGGCCGAGTGGCTGGTGACGCTCGCCGAGAACGGCACGACCGGCACCTTCAACGCGGTCGGCCCGACGACGCCCGGCCGCTGGGGCGACGTGCTCGACGCCTGCGTCGCCGCGGCGCCGGTGCCGGCGCGCCTCGAGTGGGTGCCGGCCACGTGGCTGGAGGCCAACGGCCAGGGCGGCGAGGACGGCTTCCCGATCTGGATCCCGCCCACCGGCGAGTTCGCCGGCTTCCACCGCTGGAAGAACCAGCGCGCCGTCGACGCGGGGCTGAAGTTCCGGCCGATGAGCGAGACGGTCACCGGCATCCTCGACTGGTACCCGGGCGAGATCGAGCGCCGCGTGCGGGTGACGGCCGAGCTGACCGAGGCGGCCAAGGCCAAGGGCGCGCCACCGCCCGCCGGCGATCCGTCGGCGCTGCGCGCGGGCCCCACCGCCGCCCGCGAGGCCGAGCTGCTGGCGCTGTGGCACAAGCGCTGATCGCGATCCAAGGGGCGCGCGCGGCCCTGGGTCCAACCGCGCATGAGCTACCGTGACGACCTCGACGCGGCGCGCGCCCGACGCGACGCGCTGGCCCGCGAGCTGACCGATCTCCGCGAGCGGCTGGGCGACCGCGCCACGCTCGAGGCCCGGGAGCGCGAGCTCGCCGCCGCCGTCCTCGACGCCAACCGCCGCGTCGACCACGCGCGCGGCCAGGTCAAGCTGCCGCTGCTGCAGGAGATCCGGGTCGCGAGCCCGTGCAACGAGCGCTGGGACGCGATGACCGGCGACGATCGCATGCGCTTCTGCGGCTCGTGCCAGCAGCACGTGTTCGATCTGTCGGCGATGACCACCGCCGAGGCCGAGGGCTTCCTGCGCGAGCGCACCGGCACGGCGTGCGTGCGGTTCTACCGCCGCGCCGACGGCACCGTGCTCACCGCCGACTGCCCCGAGGGCGTCCGCCGCCGGCGGCGCCGCCGGTTCGCGGTCGCGGGCGCCGCGGTGGCGGTGCTGGCATCGCTGGCCGGCGGCGTCGCCCGCGCGCTCACCGGACGCCCCCCGCGCAAGCCGCCCGAGCACGTCATGGGCGCGATCACCCCGTCGCGCCCGCCGGCCGACGCCCCCGCCATGCCCGCCGCCGACGATCCGCCGCCGCGCTGACGCCGGTGCGCGACGGGCGTCACGCCCCCTTGCGGCCATCATGGTAAGCTGTTACTTACCGTAAGTCGTGACTGACGCAATGCTCTCGGGCGCCGTGTTCACCGCGCTGGCCGACGCCACCCGCCGGCAGATCTTCGAGCTGGTGGCGGCGAGCCCGCGCTCGGTCGCCGATCTCGCCGACCGGGTCACGGTCAGCCGCCCCGCGGTCTCGCAGCACCTCAGGGTGCTCAAGGACGCGCGGCTGGTGAGCGACCGCGCCGACGGCACCCGTCGGGTCTACGCCCTCGACGACCGCGGGCTGCGCGCCGCCCGCGGCTACCTGGAGCGCTTCTGGGATCGCGCGCTCCACGACTTCAAGCAGGTGGCCGAGGCCGCCGCGCGCGACGAAAGGAACCGCCGATGACCGCCGTCTCTCGCAGCATCACCGTCGCCTGTCCCCGCGAGCTCGCGTTCCGGGTCTTCACCGAGCGCATGGCCTCGTGGTGGCCGCTCGCGACGCACCACATCGGCGCCGTGCCCGCGGCGACGGTCGTCATCGAGCCCCGGCTCGGCGGCCGCTGGTTCGAGCGCGGCACCGACGGCAGCGAGTGCCCGTGGGGACGCGTGCTGGCCTGGGAGCCGCCGACGCGGCTCGCGCTGGCCTGGCAGATCTCCGCCGACTGGGCCTACGACGCCACGCTCGAGACCACGATCGAGGTCCGCTTCGAGGCGCTCGACGCGGCCACGACGCAGGTGCACCTGGAGCACCGCGGCCTCGAGGCCTACGGCGGCCGCGCCGCCGAGATGGTCGCGATCTTCGAATCGGCCGGCGCCTGGACCGGCATGCTCGAGGCGTTCGCCGGCGCTGCGCGCTCCTGACGCACCCGCGCGCCCGCCAAATAGTTGGGCCCGTCGCGCGGCCGCGGCACGATCTGTCGCGATGCAACCCGACCGCCGTCATCACCGCTCCACCCAGCGCGGCCGCGCGCTCGACTTCCAGCTCACCGCCTGCCTGCGCGCCGGCGCCCTCGACGCGATCGTCCTGGGCGACGACGACGGCCTCGTGGTCGCCGCCGCTGGCCCGTCCGACACCTGCGCCGAGCTAGCCGCCCGCGGCGCCGCCGCCGGCGACGCCTGCACCTTCGCCATCGACGGCACCCGCCTCCACGTCATCGCCCGCGGCGGCCTCCCCGACGCACGCCGCCGGGAGCTCGCCCGCGCCGCCGCCGGCGCCCACCGCATCCTCGCGGCCTAGCCGACCTCCGCGACGATCCCCATCCGATCGTCACGCCAATCCGGATCCGACGATCCCCAGCCGATCGTCACGCCAATCCGGACCTGACGATCCCCAGCCGATCGTCACGCCAATCCGGACCTGACGATCCCCAGCCGATCGTCACGCCAATCCGGACCTGACGATCCCCATCCGAATCGTCACGCCAATCCGGACCTGACGATCCCCATCCGATCGTCACGCCGCCGCCGCCGGCGCCCACCGGACCTGACGATCCCCATCCGATCGTCACGCCCGAGGCGCCTCGCTGGAGCTCCGCGCCTGACGATCCCCATCCGATCGCCACGCCAATCCGGACCTGACGATCCCCATCCGATCGTCACGCCAATCCGGACCTGACGATCCCCATCCGATCGTCACGCCACCGCCGCCGGCGCCCACCGCATCCTCGCGGCCTAGCCGACCTCGCCGAGCGACCGCGAGGCGCCTCGCTGGAGCTCCGCGGGTCAGCTAGTGGCGACCGGGGGACACCCAGGCCGCGCCGTCGTCCTGGCGGAGGCAGCCCATGCCCTCGATGCCCATGCTCTCGCCGCAGTCGTCGAGCTTGTAGGTCTCGACGCGGTCCTTGCCCTTGGTCAGGATCAGCGTGCGGCCGTCGACCTTCCACGTCGCCGACCACGCGTACCACTCGCCGCTCTCGCCGCTGTGCTCGCGGCCCTTGGCCTTGCCGCCGGCGAAGAACTGCATCTCGATCCAGCCCTCCATCATCCCTTCGTCGACGCCGGCCCACCAGCCGCCGTAGCCGAGCAAGAGCGCGTCGAGCGGCGTGTCCGCCACCGGCGGCAGCCCGATCGCCGCGCGCGCGGGATCGAGCAGCGCCACGCCGCGGAAGTCGGCGTCGGTCTTGGCCTTGGCCAGCACCCGCGCCGCCTCGGGCGAGGTCGCGGCGCGCAGCCAGGCGAACTCCTCGACGAGCGGCGCGACGTCGGCCTGCAGCGCGGCCATCGACGCGCGGTTGTAGTGCGCCTTGACGAAGCCGGGGTCCTCGGCGATCGCCTTCTCGAACAGCTTCTGCGCCGCCTCGTAGTCCTTCTTCTTGTACGCCTTCATCCCGGCGGCGTTGGCCTTCTTGGCCGCCGCCGGGTCGGCGTCCGCCGGCGCCACCAGCGCCAGCCCGAGCATCACCGCGATCGCCATGACGTTGCGCATCAGTGGAGCCCTCCGCTGCGGTTGGTACACGTCGTCACGTCGTCGATCACCGCCGCCCGCCGCGCGCACGCCGTGTCGACCTTGCCGGCCATGCACTGCGTCTGGCACGTCGCCAGATCGGAGGCCCGCGAGGCCTCGGCCTTGGCCTTGAGATCCTTGAACAGCTGCTGTTCGCCCCCGGCCGCGCGCGCGCTCTTGTCGATGTCCTGCATCGCCAGGTCGATCATGTGCGCGCACGCCGCCTCGCAGTCCGCCGCCTTCGGCTTCGGCGCCGCCCCCTTGCCACAGCCCACCATCCACACGATCGCGATCGCCACGGCGCCGGTGCCTCGCATTGGCCGGACTCTAGCCCAGGCCCGTGCGAAGCTGTCGCCATGATCGACCTCGCGTTCGTGCTGCTCCGAGAGCCGGGCCTTCCCGACCCGGCCGCGGTGGTCGCCTCGGCTCGCTCCCTCGGCATCGCGCTCACCGCCGATCCCGGTGCCGATGCCGTCACCCAGGCCTACAGCCTCGCCGACGACGCCTCGCTGATCGTCGCGCTGATGCCACCGCACCCCGACGCCGGAGACATGCCCACCGGCCCGACGTCGGTGCCGCCGGACGGGGTCGCCGCCTGCCGCGCCCACCTGATCGTCACCGCGCAGGGCCTCACCGGCGACGAGATGGCGCGCGACACCCGCATGGCCGCGCTGACCGCCGCGGTCATCGATCACGTCCCCGCCGTCGGCGCGATGCTCGGCCACGGCGTCGTCTTCCACAAGGCCGCGCTGTTCGGCGACATGGCCAAGCTCGGCGTCGAGCAGGGCGCGCTGCCCTCCGAGATCGCCGTCGACATCACCGCCGCCCGCGAGTCCGAGACCCGCATGTCGTTCCTCAGCCACGGCATGGTCCGCTACGGCCGCGAGGAGTTCTACGTGACCTGCCCGATCCAGGGCAAAGGCGCCCTCGACTTCGTCTTCGGCATGGTCCGCTGGCTCCTCACCGACCGCACCAAGCACCTGCCCACCGGCGACACCGTCGGCCGCTCCGCCACCGAGAAGCTCCTCATCCAGCGCGTCCCCAACCCCACCGGCCGCGGCCCCGCCGTCATCCGCCTCGACCTGGCGAGCTGAGGCACGGCGAGCCCCGCGGCGACGTACACGTCGACGCGGCGCGGCGGCTACATCCCCACCGCCGACTCGGCACGGTTGAGCGCCATCTCGTGGTCCATGACCTTGCCCTCCCACTCCTTCGCGGTGGCGATGCAGCCGCGGATCTGGCCGACATCTGGACCGTCGTCTTCCCGCTTGTTCACGCCGTACGAAGCATCTTCGATGTTCGCGTACATCTTGCTCCGATGCGGCATCATCGCGCCGACCTGCGTGGTCATCGTCGAGATCGCCGTCGCGGCCATGCTCTTGCCGGCACGAAGGTGCGGCCGGACCTCACCCGCAACCGCTGCGAGCGAGATGCCTTGCGAGATCGCGCTTCCGCCGGGCGTCCCGTTGGCTTTCTCCGCGGCTGCCGCGACTTCGACGAAGTAGTTCTTCAGGTCTCTCTGGGCTTCCACCCAGTCGGCCATCTGCCCCGCGAGAGTCTCCGCCTGGCCCTCAGCGCGCGTGATCTCCGACTCGAAGCGAAGCTCAGAGTCGAGCTTGTCGGCCGCGGCGGCAGCGGTCTTGGCGTTGCGTATCGCAGCCTTCAGCTTGTCCATGTCGCCTTTGTAGTAGTGCTCCATGACCGCCTCCACTGCCGACCCGGCCATGCCGGCTGCGCCCTTGCCAACCTCCTTGAGAGCGCCGGCCCCGTCGTAGGGGACGTTCGCGCCGGCGGCTCCCGGGGTCGCCGCGACCCCGCCGGCCGCCACGCCACCTACAAACTCGGCGACCTTCACAACGTTCTCCACGACGTCCTTGGTGGCCTGGATCTTGTCTTTGATCTTCTTCAGATCTTCTTCGGCCGCGTCCTTCTTCTCGTTCTCGGCATGCACGAGCTTCGCTTGCCCCGCAGCCTTTATCGCCGTCACCGTGCCGAGCAACTCCTTGCGCGTGCCCGTCGCGATCGTCCCCTTGGCGCTGACCTTCGTTCGCAGCGACTCGAGCTTCTCTTTGTCAAGCGCGCCCTTGATGGCGCCCTTTTGCTTCGCGGTCAGTTCGTCGCCCAGGCTGCTCTCGTCGGTGATTCCTAGCTGCGCCTTCATGGCCTCGAACTTCAACATTCCCTTGTTGGCGAGGGATGCCGGCTCCACGAAGGCGTTGAACGCTCCTTCTGCGAGCGGAATGCGCGTCAGGTCGTTGTTGTATCCCGTGTGGATCTCTTCGAGGATCTTGTAGAAGGGCGTGTCGGTGGTCTCGCCGCTGTAGCCAGGAATCTTCCCCGATGCGAACGCGGTCTTCTTGGCGGCGAAGGCTTCCATCCGCTGCTGGGCGTGCGCCGTACTGATCGACACGGGGGTCAGGCCCGCGCCAGCCGCGGTGGCCGACGCAGTCGCGCGCGACTCAGCCGAGCCTGCGTAGCCACCGAAGGCCTTGCGGTGAATCGTCTTGCGCGCCACCCCGCTGGCGCCGCTCACCGTCGCCGCCTGGCCGCGGACCATCGCGTCCGCCGCACGATCCGCCTCGTGCTCGGCCGAGTCCTGCGGCGTCGAGACCTCGAGCTTGTTCTGCCGACGCTGGGCGCCGCCCGACTGCTGCACGGTGTGCGCGACCTCGTGGGCGAGCAGGTGCATGCCGAACGGATCGTCGGGCTGGTACTTGCCGGCGGCGAAGTGGATGTCGTTGCCCACCGTGTAGGCCTTGGCGCCGACTGCGTGGGCCGCCTCCTGCGACTCATTGCCGGTGTGCACGCGCACGCTCGACAGATCCGCCCCCAGCGAATCCTCGAACTGCCGCTGGATGTGGGTCGGCAGCGGCGCGCCGCTGGACGACGCGGCGCGATCGACCGCGGCCTCGGCGCCGGCCATCACGCCGTTGCCATCGCGCCCGCCACTCGCGCCGTCGGCCTCGCGCTGGATGCGGGGACGGCTGCCGCTACCGAACGACTCGCCGAGCGCGCGAGCGGTCTCGGGGTCGGCGACCCGGAACACCACCTGCGGCGCCGGTGTCAGCTTGGAGGTCAGGGTCGACTTGCCCGGCCCACCCTTGGTGGTCGAGCTGTCGACGTCGAGATCACCTTCGATACCGAGCGAGCGCAGGAGTTGTTGGTCCATGGTGGGTGCCCCTTCGCCCGATCAGAGCCAGCCACCCCCGAGGTGTGACGACAATTCGCACCCACGACGCAACCCCGCGAGTTGCCTCGCGGGGCTGGTCCAGCCTTCGCCGCCCTTCGCCTACTTGATCGAGTCGGTGCCGCCCGACGCGTTGGCGAACTCCGCCAGGAACTCCTTCTCGAGCCCGGCGATCTGCTCCTGCCGCCGCGTGAACGAGCCACCGATCGATGTGACCGCCTGGTTGGCGGCGCCCCACCGGCCGCCCTCGATGCCGAACACCGCCGCGCGACCATCGCGGCGACCATCGCCACCGGTCTGGTCGGCCTGGCGCTCCTTGGCCTTGGTCGCCAGGCCGCCGTACAGGCCACCGAGGTCGGCCGCGCCGCCGCTCGACAGCGCCTGGACCGCGCCCTCGGTCGTGGTCTGCGCGGTGCGGATCGCCGCCAGCAGCGCCGACGCCTCCGACGCATTCTTCGAGCCCTTGGGCAGCGCGCCCTTCTTGATCAGCGCCTCGTCGATGCTCTTGCCGAACTCCTTGAACGCCGCGTCCATCTTGGCCTGCTCGGCCTCGACGTTCTGCGCCTTCTGCTTCAGCTTGACCAGCGCGTTCTGGTACTTGCCGACCGAGGCCTTGAGCGCCATCGCCTCGGCCACCGTCGAGTAGGTCTTGAGGTTGGCGTCGTAGGCGGCGATCTGCTTCTGGATCGCCGCGATCCGCATCTCGATGCCCTTGGCCAGGATGCCGTGGCCCTTCGACACCGCGTCCTTGGGGTCGATGCCCTTGGGCGTGTCGAGCTGCGGCTCACCGTCGACCATCTTGGTGCCGAGCGACCCGACCTCGCCCTCGACGAAGGCCGCGCCGCTGAACGCCACGGTGATGCCCTTCTCGAACATGTCCGTCGCGCTGGCGATGGTCTCCCACTTCTCCTTCTCGTCCTCGGACGCCTGCTTCTTGGTCTTGATCGCGGCGATGTTGGTCGGGATGAGCGAGGTGATGATGTTCTGCTGCTCGGGCGCCAGCTCGTTGCGCGCGGCGTTGTAGTCCTGCATCGCCTTCTTGTAGGCGCTGGTGTCGGGCGCCTTGAGGCCGGCCTTCTTGGCCAGCGCGGCGAGCTCGTTGCCCGAGCCGCCGACGTCGGTCTTGTTGATCTCCTGGTCGCCCTGCTTGGCGTCGCCGAGGATCCCCTTCTCCTCCTTGTTCTTCACCTCGATCGACATCGACTTGGCCTGCTTGACCAGGTCGGCCCACGCCTTGTTGCTGGAGTTGATCAGCTCGACCCACGAGCCGGTCGCCGAACCGGCGACCTTGACGTCGGCCATCATCGAGATCGCCCACTGCGCGTCGGCCTGGGCGCTCTTGGCGTACTCGGCGTTGAAGTTGCCGGCGGCGAACGGGTTCCACTTGCTGGGCAGGTGCGTCGAGTAATAGACCTGGCACGACTCGCCGTGGTCGCGGGCCGCGGTCAGGTTGCTCATCGAGCCGTTGAAGCCCGACTCGGGGCTCGGCACTATCGCCGCGGCGTCGCCCTTCATCGATGCCTCGACGCCCTTGGCCATCGCGGCGAACGAGCCGTCGGCGGCGGTGAACTTCGGCGGCGGCGGCAGCTTCTTGACGTCGTCGTCCTTGGAGTACGCGGTGGCGATGCGCGCGACGCCGCGGTTGCCGCCGGCGACCGTCGCGACCTCGCCGCGCACCATCGCGTCGGCGGCGCGGTCGGCCTCGTGCTCGGCCGCGTCCTGCGGGGTCGACACCTCCAGCTTGTGCTGCCGGCGCTGGGCACCGCCCGACTGCTGCACGGTGTGCGCGACCTCGTGGGCCAGCAGGTGCATGCCGAAAGGATCGTCGGGCTGGTAGTTGCCCGCCGCGAAGTGGATGTCGTTGCCGACGGTGTAGGCCTTGGCCCCGACCGCCTGTGCCGCCTGCTGCGACTCGCCGCCGGTGTGCACCCGCACGCCCGACAGGTCGGCGCCCAGCGAGCCCTCGAACTGGCGCTGGAGGTGGGTCGGCAGCGGCGCGCCGCTCGACGACGCGGCGCGTTCGACCGCGGCCTCGGCGTCCGCCGCGACGCCGTTGTCGTCACGCATGCTGGCGGCTTGCGCCGCGGCGCGCGCCACCCGGGTGCCGCCCGACAGCGCCTCGCCCAGCGCCCGCGCGGTCTCGGGATCGGCGACCCGGAACACCACCTGTGAGCTCAGGCGCGACGTCAGGGTCGACTTGCCGGCGCCACCCTTGGTGGAGGGGGTGTCGAGGGTCGATTCGATGTCGAGCGCGGGGCTGTGTGTGAGCTGGTCCATGGTGTCCTCTGGCCGAGAGAGTCGGGGCCTGACGTTCGTGACCGCCGCGCCGCGGGTTGTGACGTGCCCCGGCCGAATTTCGGCGATGCCCTGATGGAGCCGGCTCAGCACCGAACGTATCGCGCGCGATCCGCGCCACCGCGCAACGCCGCGTCCGTGCTAGAAGATCGCGTGGCCGCCCCGCGATCCGCCCGCGTCGAGCGCAACACCAAGGAGACCCAGATCACCGTGGAGCTGGGGCTCGACGGCAGCGGGGTCCGGCAGCTCGACACCCCGGTGCCGTTCCTGTCCCACATGCTCGACGCGCTGGCGCGGCACGGGCTGTTCGACCTGGCGGTCCACGCCCGCGGCGACATCGAGATCGACGCCCACCACACGGTCGAGGACGTCGGCCTGACGCTGGGTCAGGCGTTCCGCGAGGCGCTGGGTGACCGCGCCGGCATCGCGCGCTACGGCTGGGCGACCCTGCCGATGGACGAGACGCTGGTGACCGTCGCGATCGACTTCTCGGGGCGGCCGGCCTTCGAGTGGCGCGTGCCCGGGCTGCAAGGCCAGTGGGTCGGCACCTTCGACTGCGCGCTGGCCCGCGAGTTCTGGTCGGCGTTCGCGATCAAGGCCGAGTGCAACCTGCACGTGCTCTTGCACTACGGCGGCAACCCGCACCACGTCATCGAGTGCATCTGGAAGGCGCTGGCCAAGGCGCTCGATCAGGCGTCGCGCGTCGACCCGCGGCTGGCTGGCGCCGTGCCGTCGACCAAGGGGACGCTGACGACATGATCGCGATCGTCGACGTCTGCGGCGGCAACCTGCGCTCGGTCGAGAAGGCGCTGGCGGCGGTGGGCGGCGACGTGGTGGTGACGCGCGATCCCGACGTCGTGCGACGCGCCGACAAGCTGGTGGTGCCGGGCCAGGGCGCGTTCGCGCCGTTCATGGCCGGGCTCGCCGAGCGCGGCCTCGAGGCGCCGATCCGCGACGCGGTCGGCCGCGGCGTGCCGTACCTCGGCATCTGCCTCGGGCTGCAGGTGCTGTTCGACGAGAGCGAGGAGCACGGGCCGGTGCGCGGGCTGGGCCTCGTGCCCGGCCGCGTCGTGCGCTTCGTGCCACCGCACCACGACATCAAGATCCCGCACATGGGCTGGAACCGGGTCACTGCGCACGCGGCCGATCCGCTGCTGCCGGGGTTCGTCGACGGCACGCACTACTACTTCGTGCACTCGTTCCACGCGGTGCCCGCCGATCCGGCGCGGGTGCTGCTGGCGAGCGAGCACGGCGAGCGGTTCTGCGCCGCGATCCGCGCCGACAACATCTTCGCCTGTCAGTTCCACCCCGAGAAGAGCCAGCGCGCCGGGCTCGCCCTGCTCGCGGCGTTCGTGCAGTCATGAGAGTCATCCCCGCGATCGATCTCCTCGACGGCCGCGCGGTGCGGCTGCGCGAGGGCAAGAAGGACGAGGTCACCGTCTACCGCGAGCACCCCGCGGAGCTGGTGGCCGAGCTGGCCGCCGGCGGCGCCGAGCGCATCCACGTGGTCGATCTCGACGGCGCGTTCGCCGGCGCCCGCCGCCACGCCGACGTGATCGCGCGGGTGTGCGCGGCCAGCCCGGTGCCGGTGCAGGTCGGCGGCGGCATCCGCGACGCCGCGACCGCGCGGGCGGTGCTCGACGCCGGCGCCGCGGCGGTGGTGCTCGGCACCGCCGCGGTGAAGTCGCCGGCGATGGTGCGCGCGCTGTGCGAGGCGCTGCCGGGCCGGGTGATCGTCGCCGTCGACGCCAAGGACGGCATGGTCGCGGTCGAGGGCTGGGTCGAGACCTCCGACGTCAGCGCGATCGAGCTGGGCCGCCAGGCGGCGGCGTGGGGGGCGGCGGGCCTGCTCTACACCGACGTCGCCCGCGACGGCACCGGCGTCGGGCCCAACGTCGCGGCGACCGCCGCGCTCGCCGCCGGCGTGAGCATCGACGTGATCGCCTCGGGCGGCGTGGCCACGCTCGATCACCTGCGGGCGCTGGCCCGGGCCGGGCTGCCGGCGGTGGTCGTCGGCCGCGCGCTCTACGACAAGCGCTTCACGTTGCTCGAGGCGATCGCCGCGGCGCGCGAGGTCGGCTGATGCTGGCGCGCCGGGTGATCCCGTGCCTCGACGTCAAGGACGGCCGCGTCGTCAAGGGCACCGGCTTCGTCGACCTGCGCGACGCCGGCGATCCGGTCGAGCAGGCGCTGCGCTACGACGCTGGCGGCGCCGACGAGATCTGCTTCCTCGACATCTCGGCGTCGCCCGACGGCAAGGCCACGATCGTCGACGTGGTCGAGCGCACCGCGGCCTGCGTGTTCGTGCCGCTGACCGTCGGCGGCGGCGTGCGCGCGGTCGGCGACGTCGAGCGGCTGCTCCTGGCCGGCGCCGACAAGATCTCGATCAACACCGCGGCGCTGGCGACGCCGGCGCTGGTCGATCAGGCGGCGGCGCGGTTCGGCAACCAGGCGATCGTGGTCGCGGTCGACGGCAAGCGCCGGCCCGACGGCGGCTGGGAGGTGTACAGCCACGGCGGCCGCACCCCGACCGGCGTCGACGCGATCGCGTGGTGCCGCGAGGTCGCCGACCGCGGCGCCGGCGAGATCCTCTTGACCAGCATGGACCGCGACGGCTCGGGCGCCGGCTACGATCTGGAGTTCGTGCGCGCGGTGGTCGACGCGGTGCCGGTCCCGGTGATCGCCTCGGGCGGCGTCGGCACGCTGGCCCACCTCGCCGACGGCCTGGCGGTCGGCGGCGCCGACGCGGTGCTGGCGGCGTCGATCTTCCACTACGGCCACCACACCATCGCCGAGGCCAAGGCGTTCCTCGCCGACCGCGGCCTGCCGGTCCGGGCCAGCTAACCAGCGACTGGGTCTACGCGCGGCGCCCGGCTAGGCCGCGCGCGGCAGCGACGCCCGCTCGGTGCCGACCAGCGCCTGGGCCTGGCCGGCCAGCTCGGTGGCGTGCGACGTGGCCTCGCTCGCGGCGGTGGCGACGTCGCTCGCGGTCGCGGCGGTGGCCTGGATGACGCGATCGATCTGCGCGACGGCGGCGTTGCACTGCGCGACGGCCCGCGCCTGCTCGGTGCTGGCCTCGGCGATCTGGCTCGCCAGGGCCTGGGTGTCGCGGACGCTGGTCACGATCGCCTGCAGCGAGGTCTGCACCTCCTCGGTCAGCGCCGCGCCGTGGGCCGAGGCGCCGGCCGCGCGCTCGATCAGCTCGGTGGTCTCCTTGGCGGCGTCGGCCGAGCGCCGCGCCAGGTTGCGCACCTCGGCCGCCACCACCGAGAACGACGCGCCGGCCACGCCGGCCCGGGCCGCCTCGATCGCCGCGTTGAGCGCGAGGACGTGGGTCTGGAACGCGATCTCGTCGCTGACCTGGACGATCCGCGCGATCTCGTCGGACGAGGTCCGGATCGCCCGCATCGCGGTGACCAGCTCGTCCATCTGGGTCGCGCCGCGCTCGGCGTGGCCGCGCGCCTCGTCGACGTGCTCGCGGGTCGCGTGGGCGTGCTCGGCGTTGCGGCGCGCGGTCGCGGCGATCTGCTCGATCGCCGCCGAGGTCTCCTGGATCGACGCAGCCTGGGTGGCCGAGCCCTCCGCCAGGTTGCGGCTGGCGTCGTCGACCCGTGCGGCGCTGCCGCGGACGTCATCGGCGCGCCCGACGATGCCGTGGACGGTCGCGAGCAGCCGGCGGCGCTGCCGCTCGGCGAGCCCGAGCCCGAGCGCGATCAGGCCCAGGAACAAGCCGGCGACGGCCAGCCGACCGAGCAGCGTCGCCTGGATGTCGGCGTCGCTCGCGGCGAGGATCTCCGGCGGGACGTGGAGCTCGAGGTTCCATCGCTCGCCGGTCGGCGTGGTGAGCGCGCGCGCGATGTGGGCGGCGCCCGCGCGGCGCTGCAGGGACGCCACGTCGGTCTCGCGATCGGAGATCGCGAAGCCGCGATCGTCGTTGCGCAGCACGAACCGACCGGGCGCGTGCGGACGCCAGCCGGCCGCCGTGGCCGCGCGGCGATCGGCGTCGGTGATCAGCAGGAACGGCTGGTCGCGCAGCGCCGCCTCGAAGACGTCGGCCCGGACGATCACGCTGACGATCCCGACCAGGGTCGTGTCGGGGCGATAGATCGGCACGCTGACGGTGAAGCCGCCGGCGTCGCGCACGTCGCCGCCCGACCTGGCGGTGTACTGGGCGTTGTCGCAGGTCCGCATCAGCGGCGAGGTGATCGCGGGGATCCGATCGAGCGGCGTGGTCGCGAGGTCGAGCGTCGGGCGGGTCTGGCGCAGGTTCGCCAGCAACGCGGCGTAGTACTCGTACTCGGCCTCCTCGGACTCCTCGGGCTCGTCGGCGTCGCCGGCGTCCTCCTCGTGCTCGGCCGCCGCCAGCCCCTCGACCCGGATCTCGTCGAACATGAAGAACGGCGTCTCGCCGCGTTCGGGCTGGAAGCCGTCGAGGATCGCGTAGACCTCGGACACCCGGACGTTGCTGGCCAGGTTGTTGTAGATCTGCTGCACGGTCGCCTCGGCGTCGGCCGAGAACCGGGTGCGATCGAACTTGGCGCCGTCGGGCGAGGTGAACCCGGCCGGCAGGTTGCCGCCTTGCAGGCCGCGGATCGAGGGCAACAGCGAGATCGTGCGCGCGCCCTGGTAGAGCTGCGTCACCATCCGCTCGACCTCGATGGCCTTGCGGTCGAAGGTCGCCTGTTCGACCGCGAGCGCCCGCGCGTGGGCGGCGCGGCGGGTGGCGCCCGCCTCGGTCCAGAGGAAGCCGCCGATCGCGGCGGCCGCGGCGGCGAGGCTGAGCGTACCGATGAGGATGCGCATGGGGTCTGAGGCCTACGCGGTACGGGTCGTCCGATCGGCCCGGTCGTTGAGAGGCGCGGGCCGAGTCGGGCCAACCGGCGGCGGCACGGCGGCGCCGCCAATCATCGCGGCCAGCTAGCCGCCGGGCCGGCGCGCCGATCGGTCGAACCGTCGGGTGCAAGCGCCGCCCGCGCAACACTGCGTCTCAGCGCCGCCGCCTTGCCGCCGCCCGCGCGGCGCCGCACCCTCGGTCCCATGGCCGACTTCGTCGTCAAGCCGCTGGGCTTCCCGTGGGTGACCGCGGACCCCTTCCTGTTCTGTGTGCACCACAACGATCACTACCCGCGCGGCGACGCGCGGCTCGCGCCGGTCGCGTCGCTGGCCGGCCGCGAGATCGGCGCCGACTTCAGCGGCAAGGACGGCTGGAGCATGTACCACGGCGACGTCGTGCCCGGCTTCCCGGCGCACCCGCACCGCGGGTTCGAGACGGTGACGATCGCGCGCCGCGGCTACATCGATCACTCGGACTCGCTGGGCGCGACCGCGCGCTTCGGCAAGGGCGACGTGCAGTGGCTCACCGCGGGCAAGGGCATCGTCCACTGCGAGATGTTCCCGCTGCTCGAGCGCGACCAGGACAACCCGGTCGAGCTGTTCCAGATCTGGCTCAACTTGCCGCGCAAGGCGAAGATGGCCACGCCGCACTTCACGATGCTGTGGGGCGACACGATCCCGCGGCGGACGATCACCGACGCCGCCGGGCGCACCAGCGAGCTGGTGCTGGTGGCCGGCGATCCCGCGTCGCCGCCGCCGCCGCCGGCGTCGTGGGCCTCGGATCCGACCAGCGGCGTCGCGATCTGGACCGTCGCGATGAGCCCGGGCGCGACGGTGACGTTGCCGGCGGGGCCGGCCGGCGCGCGCCGCTCGCTGTACTTCTTCGCCGGCAGCGGCGTCACCGTCGACGGCACCGCGGTGCCAGCCAAGCGCGGCATGTTCTGGGACGGTGCGCCGGCGGTGACGATCACCAACGGCGACGCGCCGGCCGAGCTGCTGATGCTGCAGGGCCGACCGATCGGCGAGCCGGTCGTGCAGTACGGCCCGTTCGTGATGAACTCGCGCGAGGAGATCCAGCAGGCGTTCACCGACTACCAGCGCACGCAGTTCGGTGGCTGGCCGTGGCCGGCGCCCGATCCGGTCCACGCCGTCGACGCCGGGCGGTTCGCGACGCGCCCCGACGGCAACAGCGAGCGCCGCGGCTGACGCTCGACGCTCGTCCGGGTTCGCGACGACCGCGCTGGAGCTCAGCGCTTGGGCGGGGCGGCCAGCGCTTGCGCCAGCGCCAGCGCCTCTTCGCGGGTGCCGGTGACGCGGACGACGCCGGGGATGACCAGCGCGATGCGATCGCCGGCGGGCACCAGCAGCAGCGTCGTGGTGCCGAAGCTGACCATGCGCGCGGCCGGCGGCTCGGTCGGCGTCGGCGCGCGGGTCGCAGCGATCGGCGGCGTCGGGGCGCGGGTCGGCGCGGCCGGCCGCGGCGCGACGGGCGGGGCCGGCAAGCGCGGGCGCACCGGCGGCGGATCGGTGCCCACGGCGCGGGTCGCGATCTGCGCCACCAGGTCGGGCGGCAGCGGCTCGGTCGGCGCGCGGGTGATCGCGAGGTCGTCCTCGGGCAGCACCAGCGCCGGCGACGACAGCGAGACCCGCGCGACCGGCGCGCCATCGGCGTCGTCGACGGCGCGCGCGCCCTCCGCACCCGGTCTGGAGATGCGGTACTCGCCGGAACTCACGCACGCACCATAGCGAGTCCGCGCGCGCTTGAGAATCACCCGACGCGTGCGAGCGCTCGCACGCCTGCGAAGTTGACTTCGCACGCCGCTCCTTCCACAACCGGGCATGCCCTTGCCCGAGCCCAAGTGGGACGATCGCGGCCTCGTGCCGGCCATCGTCCAGGACGCCGATCGCGGGACCGTGCTCATGCTGGCGTGGATGAACCACGACGCGTGGCGCCTCACGAACGAGACTGGCATCGTCCATTTCTGGTCGCGGTCGCGCCAGGCACTGTGGAAAAAGGGAGAGACGTCAGGGCACGTGCTGCGGGTCAGCGAGGTCCGGATCGACTGCGACCACGACGCGGTATTGGTGCGGGCTCGTCCCGACGGCCCGACCTGTCACACCGGCGCCACCGCGTGCTTCTTCCACCGCGACGGCGGCGACGACGACGACGGCGCGCCGGCCGCGCACATCGTGGATCGCCTCGCCGCGGTGATCGCCGCGCGCAAGGCCGCGGTCGGCGCGCGCAGCTACACGCGGTCGTTGCTCGACGGCGGCCTGCCGAAGATCCTCGGCAAGATCGCCGAGGAGCACGGCGAGCTCGCGGCCGAGCTGACCGCGCCGACGATCGATCCGCACAAGGTCGTCCACGAGACCGCCGACCTGCTGTTCCACGTGATGGTCGGGCTCGCGGCGTGTGACGTCCCGGTCGCGGACGTATGGCAGGAGCTCGGCCGCCGGTTCGGCGTCAGCGGCCTCGACGAGAAGGCCGCGCGAGCGCCCAAGGCGTGAGCGAGCGGCTGGCTCCCGGCGGCGCGCTGGCGGCGGCGATCCCTCACTTCGAGGATCGCCCCGAGCAACGGCGCATGGCCGCCGCGGTGGCCGCCGCGATCGCCGACAGCCGGCCGCTGCTGGTCGAGGCCGGCACCGGCACCGGCAAGACGCTGGCCTACCTGCTGCCGGCGCTCGAGTCGGGCCGGCGGGTCGTGGTCTCGACGGGGACCCGCGCGCTGCAGGATCAGATCGTGCGCCACGACCTGCCGGTGCTGCGGCAGATCATGGGGCGCCCGTTCGCGGCGGCGACGGTGAAGGGCGTGAGCAACTACCTGTGCCGGCGCAAGCTCGACGAGGTGCGCCGGCAGGGCGGCCGCCCGAGCCCCGAGCTGGCCGCGGTGCTGGCCTGGGCCGACGAGACCGAGCACGGCGATCGCGCCGAGCTCGAGGCGCTGGGCGAGGCCGCGCCGGTGTGGGCCGAGGTGACGACGACGCCCGACAGCCGGCTCGGGCCGCGCTGCCCGTACTTCGAGCGCTGCTTCGTGACCCAGGCGCGGCGCAAGGCCGCCGAGGCCGACCTGATCCTCGTCAACCACCACCTGTACTTCGCCGACCTCGCGCTGCGCGCGGTCCACCCCGGCGCGCGGGTGCTGCCCGATCACGACGTGGTGATCTTCGACGAGGCCCACCAGCTCGAGGACGTGGCCACCGAGCACTTCGGCCGCCGGGTCGCGACCGCGACGCTCGGCGCGCTGGTGCGCGACGCGCGGATCACGCTGGCCGCCGATCTGTTCACCAGCGGCCACGACGCGGCGCTGCACCAGGTCGACGCCACCGCCGCGACGTTCTTCGCCGAGGTGCGCCGCGCGCTCACCGCCACCGTCGCCGACGGCACCCGGGTGCCGCTGCCGGCCGAGCTCCTGGCCCGCGGCCCGCGGCGCGACGCGTGGTTCGCGCTCGACACCGCGCTCGAGGAGCTGGCCCGCGCGTGCGACCTCGAGGCGCTGCCGCCGCCGCCCGATCACGACGAGGACGAGCTGGCCGCCGCGCGCCGCGAGCAGGTCGCGGCGATCGCCCGCCGCGCCCGCGTCGTCCGCGACGACCTCGCCGAGCTGGCCGAGCAGCGGCAGCGCGCCCACGTCTACTGGGGCGAGAGCCGGCCCGGCGCGACGGTGCTGTCGGCGGCGCCGATCTCGGTCGCCGACCTGGTGCGCCGGCACATCGTCACCGGCGCACCGACCGCGGTGTTCACCTCGGCGACGCTGGCGACCGCCACCGGCTTCGACTACACGCGGCAGCGGCTGGGCTTGCACCGCGACGAGGTCGACGAGCTGGCGGTAGCGTCGCCGTTCGACTACGCCCGGCAAGCGCTGCTGTACGTGCCGCGCGATCTGCCGCTGCCGTCGGGCGACGGCCTGCCGGCCGAGGTGGTGGCGCGCGCCGTCGAGCTGTGCGCGATCACCGGCGGCCGCGCGTTCTTCCTGTTCACCAGCCACCGCGCGCTGGAGCAGGCGGCCCGCCTGCTGACCGGCTTGCCCTATCCGCTGCTGCGCCAGGGCGACGCGCCGCGCGCGGTGCTGATCGATCGCTTCCGGGCGACGCCGGGCGCGGTGCTGCTGGGCACCGCGTCGTTCTGGGAGGGCGTCGACGTGCCCGGCGACGCGCTGTCGCTGGTGGTGATCGACAAGCTGCCGTTCGCGCCGCACACCGACCCGCTGGTCGCGGCCCGCGGCGCGCTGGTGGCCGAGCGCGGCGGCGATCCGTTCGTCGAGCTGCAGCTGCCGGCGGCGGCGATCGCGCTCAAGCAGGGCTTCGGGCGGCTGATCCGGCGCCGCGACGATCGCGGCATCGTCGCGATCCTCGATCCGCGCGTCGTCAGCCGCGCCTACGGGCGGCACCTCCTCGACGCGCTGCCCACCGGGCTGCCCCGGACCGCGGCGCTCGAGCAGGTCCGGCGCTGGTGGCGCGACCCGCTGCCGTGATCACGGCGCCGGCGCGCGCGGGATCACGATCGCGAAGTCGGTCGCGGTGATCGGCGGCGCGGCGGTCTGGACCAGCCGGGTCAGCGTCTCGTGGTGGCCGGGGATGACGAAGTCGCCGCCGAGCAGATCGATCAGCGGGCGCAGCGTGAAGCTGCGCTGGTGGACCCGCGGGTGCGGGATGCGCAACGTCGGCGTGCGGTGCTGCAGCTTGCCCCACACCAGCAGGTCGAGGTCGAGCGGGCGCGGCCCCCAGTACGCCTCGCTCTCGCGGCGCCGGCCGTGGCGCTTCTCCAGCGTCTGGGTCAGCGCCAGCACCTCCTCGGGCGTGAGCCGCTCGTCGGGCGTCACCGCCAGCGCGGCGTTGAGGAACGGCGGATCGCCGGCGACCAGCGCGTCGCTGCGGTAGACGTGCGACGCGCGCACCCGGCCGCGGCGCGCGAAGTCGGCGGCGACGTCGTCGAACCGCGCCAGCAGCTGATCGTCGCTGCCGACGTTGCCGCCGAGGCCGATGACGAGCTCGTTCATCGCGGCGCGCCCACCGGGTTGCGCAGCACGCCGACGCCCTCGATCTCGACCTCGACCTCGTCGCCGACGTCGAGGTTGCCGACCCCGGCCGGCGTGCCGGTCGAGATCAGGTCGCCGGGCTCGAGCGTCATGTGCCGCGACACGAACGCGATCAGCGTCGCGACGTCGAAGATCAGGTCGGAGGTGCGCGAGTCCTGGCGGACGGCGCCGTTGACCCGCGTCGTGATCCGCAGGTCGCGCGGATCGAGGCCGGCGACGACCCGCGGCCCCACCGGGCAGAACGTGTCGAAGCCCTTGGCCCGCGTCCACTGCCCGTCCTTGGCCTGCAGGTCGCGCACGGTCACGTCGTTGATGCACAGGTAGCCGTCGACGAACGCCAGCGCGTCGGCGACGTCGACGTGGCGCGCCCGGCGGCCGATCAGCACGCCCAGCTCGCCCTCGTAGTCGACGCGCGCGTAGCCCGCGGGCCGCGCGATCGCCTCGCCGGGCGCCAGCAGCGCCGACGGCGGCTTGAGGAACATCAGCGGCTCGGTCGGGATGCCCTTGCCCATCTCGGCGGCGTGGGCGCGGTAGTTCTGGCCGATGCCGATGATCTTCGACGGCGCGATGCGCACCGTCGCGGTGTGCCCGTCGCTCCGGAGGAACGGGAGGTCCATGGATCGTGGGTATCACGACGCGCGGCGGCGACGGCGGCGACGGCGCGAGGTAGGCCGAGGTAGGTGCGAAAACGAACGCGTCGTTGAATCTCGACGGCAAGCCCCGTAGAATTTCCGACGATGGGACGCGTTCCGGGCTCGACCGGCCGTGCACCGGCGCACCTGTCGGTGTTGCCTGGCGGGATCGGCGCGAGCGGTGGGCTCGACGATCTCGAGGACGAACGCACCACGATCGAGCCTGCGCCCGACGAGGCACCGACGCCGATCGCCGCTTCCAGCTCGATCGAGGAGCAGTGGGAAGACGGCACGACGGTCGCCGAGCAGTCGACCTCGGGCAAGCGCAGCGCGGTGGTCGAGGAGTCGACGATCGAGGACGCGGCGCGCCCGCTGCCGCCGCTGGCGCTGGTGCCGTCGCCCCAGCCGCCCGACCCCGCCGCCGCCGCCAAGCTGGTGGTGATCGCCGGCCCCGACCAGGGGCGCGTCTTCGATCTGCGCTCGGGCCTCGAGGTCCGCATCGGGCGCGCGGTCGACAACGACGTCGTGCTCACCGACATCGCGGTGTCGCGCAAGCACCTCGCGCTCGGCTGGGACGGCGGCGCGTGGGTCGTCCACGACAACGGCTCCGGCAACGGCACGCTGATCAACGATCGCCTCGAGGACGGTCGCTGCCAGCTGCACCACGCCGATCGCATCGAGATCGGCAACACCGTGCTGCGCTTCGATCACCTCCCGAGCGCGCACCAGCCGGCGCTCGCCGGGTGGGGCCAGAAGGAAGAAGAGGCCGCGACGGTCGCCGGCAAGGCACCGGTGCGGCCGTCGCAGGTCGCCGCCGCGACCGACGCCGCGCCGCCGCGCCACCGCCCCGCGTCGGTGACCGCGCCGGTCCGCGATCGCACGCCGGGCCCGACCCGCAAGCGCGCCAGCGGCACCGAACCGCCGCCGCCGCCGGGCCGCGCGCGCCCCGCGACCGTGCCGCCGCCGGTGCCGCGGGTCACGACCTCGGCCGCCGTCGCCCCGCCGCCCGCCGCCGGGAGCCAGCCGCCGACGCCACGCCCGATCGCCGCGGCGCCCTCGGCGCCCCTCGCCGCCGCGCCCTCGGCGCCGGTCGCCGCGCCGATGTCCGGGCCGTACACCGCGCCCAACCCCGGCCCCAACATGCCGGGCTTCTCGCCGTTCGCTGGCGGCGCGCGGCCGATGACGACGACCGCGCAGGTCGAGCCCCGCGCGTACCAGACGATCAACCCGTGGACGATCGCCCCGCCGCCGCGCCGCCGTCGGATGCTGTGGATCGGCGCCGGCGTCGCCGCGCTGGTCGCGGCGGCCACCGCGGGCGCGCTGCTCAGCGGCGGCGAGCCCACGACGGGCGCGAGCGGCGCCAGCCCGCCGCCCGACTCGGCGGTCGCGACCGGCGGTGGCTCGGGCAGCGCCGCCGTCGACGTCGCCGCCGGGATGGCGCCGGCGGTCCCCGCGCCCGCGCCCGATCCGGTCGCGCCCGGTCCGGCGGTGCCCACGCCGACCCCGCCCCCCGAGCAGGTGGTGCCCGCGCCGACCCCGCCCCCCGAGCAGGCGGTGGTCGCGCCGACGCCGGCCCCGCCGACGCCGGCCCCGCCGACGCCCACGCCGCCGACGCCCACCCCGCCGACGGTGCGGCCCGAGGTCGCGCGGCCCACGCCGCCGACGCCGCGGCCGCCGGATCGGCCGGTCACGCCCAAGCAGCCCGATCGCCCCCGCATCACCTCGCCGGGCCGCGGCCTCGACATCGACACGCCGCCGCCGAAGACGCCGGTGGCGACGACGCCGAAGGCGCTCACCGCCGCCGCGAAGAAGGCCGAGGGGCAGTACAAGGCCAAGGAGTGGAAGGCCGCCGCGACGACGTTGCGCGACGCCGTCGGCACGTCGACCGAGCCCGACGCCAAGGCGCTCAAGAGCCGCGCCGCCGACTACGAGGCCATCGGCACCAACCTCAACGCCGCGCTGGCGTTCGGCACGTCACGCGCCCCCGAGGCGCTGGCCGCGTACAAGAAGGCGATGGCCGCCGATCGCCGCGCCGGCGGCGCCCACCAGGGCCTCCTGCGCGACAAGATCGCCGACGTCGCGCCGCGCGCCGCCGCCTCGTACATGGCCAAGCAGAACTACGAGATGGCCAAGGCCGCCGCCGACGACGCCGTCAACGTCGGCGCCGGCGGCACGCCGATGATCGAGGGCGTGCGCACCTCGCTCGACCGGCGCGCCGGCGAGTTCTACGCGACCGCGCTCAAGGTCCAGAAGAGCAAGCCCGAGGACGCCAAGTCGCTGGCCCGGCGGATCACCAAGATGGTCCCCAGCTCGAGCCCCTGGTACGCCAAGGCGGTCAAGCTGCTCAGCGCGTCGGCCGGCAGCGGCGACGAGGACGAGTAGCCCGGCGCCTCACCGGCCGGGCCCGCCGCTCACGCCAGCAGCTCGGCGATCTTCGCCTCGAGCTTGACGAAGTCGAACGGCTTGTCGAAGTGCGCGTCGGCGCCGTAGAGCGGCGACGTCAGCTCGTTCACGTTCTCGCCGATCGCCGTCAGCATGACGATCTTGATGCCCTCGGTGACGGGGTCCTGCTTGAGCGCCCGCGCCACCTCCCAGCCGTTCTTGCCCGGCATCATGACGTCGAGCAGGATCAGCGCGGGGCGACGGCGCTTGGCCTCGGTGAGCGCCTCCTTGCCGTCGCTGGCGGTGATCACGTTGTAGCCGCGGGAGGTGAGCCGCGCCGACAGCATCGTCTGGATCTCGGGATCGTCGTCGACCACGAGCACGGTGTTCGCCTTCGCCATGGGTCGACCCTATGGCGGTCGCCCCGCAGGGTCAAGCCGCCTCACCAGGCGGGCGGGCTCGCGTCGCCGCCCGGGCTCCGCTACAACCCCGGCCCGTGGCCAGCACGCGCACCCGAGGTATCGTCACGCTGATCATCGCGGTCGCCGCGGTGATCGCGGCGCTGACGCTGGTCGGCGACATCCGCGAAGTGCGGGATCGCCTCGGCGGCTTCGCCTGGGCCACCTTCGCCGCCGCGATCGCGCTGGCGCTCGGCAACTACGTCCTCCGGTTCGTGCGCTGGCACGGCTACCTGCGCACGCGCCAGCTCGACGTGCCGGTCGGCCAGAGCGCGCTGGTGTTCGTCGCCGGGTTCAGCATGGCGGTCACGCCGGGCAAGCTCGGCGAGCTGATCAAGAGCTACCTGCTGCGCCAGCTGGTCGGGATCCCGATCGCCAGCTCGGCGTCGGTGGTGATCGCCGAGCGGGTCAGCGACCTGATCGCGCTGTTGTGCCTGGCCGTGATCGGCGTGGCGATCTACGGCGTGGCCGTCGAGGTGGTCGTCGCCTGCGCCGCGGTGATCGCGGTCGGCCTGGCGGTCATCCTGTGGCGGGCGCTCGGCGTGTGGCTGATCGAGCTGATCACGACGCCGCGACGGCTGGCCGGGCTGCGGCCCAAGCTGCTCGAGGTCTACGACGGCCTCGCCGCGCTCAGCCGGCCGCGGGTGCTGGCGTGGTCGACGCTCCTGTCGGTGGCCGCCTGGACCTGCGAGGGGCTGGGCTTCGCGATCATCGTCGGCGGCTTCCCGGGTGCGTCGGTCGACGTCGGCATGGCGCTCCTGATCTACGCCGCCACCACCATCGCCGGGGCGCTCAGCTTCCTGCCGGGCGGGCTGGGGGTCACCGAGGGCGCCATGACCCTGCTGCTGGTCAAGAACGCCATCGGCGTCGACCGCGGGACCGCGACCGCCGCGACCATCCTGACCCGGCTCGCGACGCTGTGGTTCGCCGTGCTGCTGGGGGCCGTGGCGCTGGTCATCGCGCGGCGCCGCGCCGCCGCCGCCGAAGCTGCCGCCGCCGCCGCCGCCGCGTAGCGCAGGATCGCTCCAGGGCAAGGCGGTTCGGGACCGCCGCTTCGGGGGCAACACCGCGCGGCCCCGAGCGGAGGGGCCCAAGAAATGCGGCATACTGCCGGCATGATCGACTTCGACTTCGCCCGCTACGTCAACGAGCGACGTGGCGAGGTCGTCCACCGCGCGTACACCGGCGCCACCTACGCGTTCGCCGGCGAGCGCAAGCTGCGCCGCTCGTTCATCGGCGCCCGGCCGGTGACGATGGCGATCGAGGCCACCGCCCGGCTGTGGAACGACCGCGCGCGCGACGAGCTGCTGGCCGCCGCCGCCAAGGCCTCGGACAGCGCGCCGCGCATCTGGGCCGCGGCCAAGCGCGCGGCCGCCGGGCTCAAGCTCGACACGCCGTCGGTGTACGTGGCGCCGGCCGGCTGGGCCGCGGCGCTGACCACGCTCGGCACCGACGAGCAGTCGTACGTCGTCGTGCGCGACGACGTGCCGGCCGGCCTCACCGACGACGAGCTGGCCGCGGCGCTGGGCCACCAGCTGGGCCACATCCAGAACGGCCACGTGCCGTACGTGACCGCGCTGCACTACGTCAGCCACGCCGCGGCGTTCTACGTCCGCTGGATGGTGCAGCCGGCGACGATGGCGCTGCGGGCGTGGGCCCGGCGCGCCGAGATCACCTGCGACCGCGCGGCGCTGCTGGCCAGCGGCGATCTCGAGGCGACGCTGCGCATGATGGTGAAGCTCGAGCTCGGCGCCAAGGCCGCCGACTTCGACGTCGCCGGCTACCTGCGCGAGCCGCCGGCGGCCAAGGGCGTCGGCAAGCTGGCCGAGCTGTTCCGCACCAACCCGCTCCTGCCCAAGCGCATCACCGCGCTGCGGGCGTTCGCCGAGGGCGCTCTCTACGCGTCGGCGCGCGGCCTGCCCACCGACGACCTGCCCTCGACCGACGCGATCGACAAGCAGGTCACCGACCTGCTCAGCCTGTTCTGAACGCCGGGCCACGCCCCCACGGGGCCCCCACCCGATCCGCGAGACGTTGCGCTCCCCTGCTCCCTCCCGAGGCCCCATGCTCCTCGACTCTCACAAGCAAACCAAGGCGGCGGTCCTGACCCGCTACCGCGAGCTCGCCGACGTCGCCGACGCGGTCGGCATGGTCACGCTGGCGCGCGACATCCGCGTCAACCGCGTGCCCAAGCTCGAAGGCGAGCGCTTCCACATCGTCGTGCTCGGCGAGTTCAACCACGGCAAGTCGACGTTCGTGAACGCGCTGCTCGGCCTCGACGTCCTGCCCACCGGCATCACGCCGACCACCGCCGCGATCAACCAGGTGCTGCACGCGTCGATCCCGCACGCCAAGGTGGTGCTGCAGTCGGGCGAGCACGTCGACCTGACGCCGTCGGAGATCCGCGAGTGGGTGACGGTGGCCGGCGGCCACGCCAGCGAGGTGGCCTACGTCGAGCTCGGGTACCCGTGCGACATCCTCAAGGACAACGTCGTGCTGGTCGACACCCCGGGGGTCAACGACCTCAACGAGCAGCGCGCCGAGGTCACGTACGGCTACGTGCCGCGGGCCGACGCGGTGCTGTTCCTGCTCGACGCCGGCCAGGCGCTGAAGGACAGCGAGCGCACGTTCCTGGCGTCGCACATGCTCGACGGCACCCGCGAGCGGCTGATCTTCGTGCTCGGCAAGATGGACCTTTTGTCCGACGACGAGCGCGCCGCGGTGACCGCCTACGTCAAGGAGGGCGTCGCGCGGCTCGCGCCCGGCGCCCCGGTGTTCCCGCTGTCGGCGCGGTCGTGGCTGATCCGCAAGGACGACGACAGCGGCATGCCGGCGCTCTTGGCCCACCTCAAGACCTTCCTGGCCGGCGACCGCGCGCGCATCCTGCTCGACAACGCCGCGGTCGACGCCAGCCGCACCGCCGGCTACCTCGAGCAGAACCTCGGCGTGCGGATGAAGGCGTGGGACCTGACGATCGAGCAGCTCGAGGAGCGGGTGGCGCTGGTGCGGCAGCAGCTCGACGCGTCGAAGAAGACGCTCGACGAGCTGCACATCCGGATCGAGGCCGACGCCAACGCGATCAAGGGCCACGTCGGCGCCGACCTCGACGCGTTCGCCCAGAGCTTCGTCTCGTCGCTGGTGCCGCAGCTCGACCACGTCGACGCCGACGACATCAAGCGGTTCCTGCCGGCGTTCATCGAGGACAAGTTCAAGGAGTGGGCCGAGCTCGAGGGCGCCAAGCTGGCGGCGCTGCTCGAGCGGCTGGCCGAGGACGTCATCACGATCACCAACCAGAACGTCGCCGCGGCGTCGGCCGCGCTGGCCGAGCGGCTGGGCCCCGACGACGCGCGGGTCGACATCGACGTCGACAGCTTCAAGTACGACGTCGGCATCTACGCTGTCGGCGCGCTCGGCACGACGCTGATGATCTTCGTCAACGTGCTGGCCGGCGGCCTGCTCACGCTGGCCGCGCCGATCCTGGCGATCGTGCTCAAGTCGAAGATCGCCGGCGACATCCGCGCCCAGGCCAAGGAGAAGGTGCCGGGCGCGATCTTCCACGCCGCTGGCGCGATGAAGCCGCACTTCGACAAGTGCATCGACGACTTCGCGACCCGGCTGCGCGAGTTCGTCACCTCGGCCGGCAACGCGCTGTACAAGGGCATCTCGGAGGTGCTCGAGCGCACGATCGCCGATCGCAAGTACCGCGGCGGCGAGGCCGCGGAGCTGCAGGCCGCGACCGCCGAGCAGATCGCCCAGGTGGCGGCGCTGCGGATCGGCCTCGGCGAGCTGCGCACCGACCTGTGGAAGCTGCCGGCGGGCACGAGCGACTGATGGCCGGGCCGGCCGATACGCTGCGATCGCTGTGGTCGCGGGTGGCCCGCAAGGCCGGCGACACCGTCGACGAGCTGTTCCTCGACAGCTACCGCGAGCAGCTCGACCTGGCCCGCGAGCAGGCGGTCGGTGGCGACCCCGCGGGCGCGGTCGAGACGCTCGAGGCGCTCTTGCGCGAGCGGCCCGATCACGCTGGCGCGCTGGCGCTGCTCGGCGAGATCGAGCTGGTGCGCGGCAAGGACGACCACGCCGCGGCCGCGTTCGCGCGGGCGCTGGCGTTGCGCGCGGGCGACGCCCAGGCGCTGATCGGCCACGGTCGCGCGCTGGTGGCGCTGGGCCAGCTGCCGGCCGCCGTCGAGCTGCTCGGCCGCGGCGTCGACGCCGCCGGCGGCGATCGCGGGCTGCTCGCCGCGGCGTACCTCGCGCTCGGCCAGGCGTGGCGCGGGCTGGGCGAGCCCGACAAGGCGGTGCGCGATCTGCGCAAGGCGGTGGCCGAGGCGCCCGACGACGCGCTGGCCCGCGCGCTGCTCGGCGAGGTGCTGCTGGCCGACCCGCGCACCTCGGCCGACGAGGCCCGCGGCCACCTCGAGCGGGCCGCGGCCAGCGAGCCGCCGCCGGCGATCGCGCTCTTGGCGCTGGGCCGGCTGGCGCTCGGCGAGCAGCGCGCGCTCGACGCCGCGCGGATGTTCGGCCTGGCGGTCGACGCGGCGCTGGCCGGCAGCGGCCCCGAGGCGCGGCGCCAGCTGATCGCGGCCCGGCTCGGCCTCGGCGACGCGGCGCTGGCGCAGCGCGATCACGCGGCCGCGCACCTCCGCTACCTCGAGGCGCTCGAGCTGGATCCGCGCCGCGCCGACGTGCACGCGCGGCTGGCCGGGCTGGCCGCGGCGCTGGGCGACACCCACGCGGCGCTCACCGCCTACGACCGCGCGCTCGCGCTGGGCGCCGACGCGGCGACCCTGGCGGCGGCGGTGACCGCGGCGCACGTCGGCGGCGATCGCGCCCGCGCCGTGCGCTGGGCCAACGACCTGCTCGCGGCGCAGCCGGACGCGACGATCGCGCTGGCCGCCCGCGCCGAGGACCTGCGCGCCAGCGGCCAGGCCGCCGCGGCGCGCGCGCTGCTGGTCGGCGCGCCGCCCGACGTCGAGGTGCTGCTGACCGACAGCCGCGCCGCCGCCGATCTCGGTGAGCACGACGCGGCGATCGGCTCGGCCCGCGCCGCGCTCGCGCTGGCGCCCGCCAGCGGCCGGGCCCGCACCGCGCTGGCCGACGCGCTGGCCCGCGTGCTGGCGGTGCCGGCCGACGACGACCTGCCGCGGCTCGCCGACGCGCTGGGTCGCGTGCTGGCGCGGCGCGCCGATCTCGCCGGGCTGGTCGCCGCGGTCGGGCGCGCGCTGGCCGAGCTCGAGCAGCCGCTGCTGGTGACGGTGATGGGCGAGTTCTCGAGCGGCAAGTCGTCGTTCGTCAACGCGTTCATCGGCGACGAGGTCGCCGCCACCGGCATCACGCCGACCACCGCGACGATCAACGTCGTCAAGTACGGCCACGAGCGCGGCGGCCGGTTGATCGCGCCCGACGGCAGCGCCCGCGCGCTGCGCTGGGACGAGCTGCACGCCGCGCTGCGCGCGCTCACGCCCGACGACGCCCGGGCGATCGATCGCGTCGAGATCACGCTGCCGCTCGACGCGCTGGCGAAGGTCCACATCATCGACACCCCCGGCCTCAACTCGATCCTGCCCGAGCACGAGGCCACCGCCCGCGCGTTCATCGCGCGCGCCGACGCGGTGGTGTGGGTCTTCACCGCCGGCCAGGGCGGCAAGGCCAGCGAGAAGAAGGCGCTCGACGCGATCCGCGCCGAGGGCAAGCGCGTGCTCGGCGTGCTCAACAAGCGCGACCAGCTCCAGCTGGCCGAGGTCGACGAGGTCATCGCCTACGTCGGCAGCCAGCTCGGCGAGCGGGTCGAGCACATCGTGCCGTTCTCGGCGCGCAGCGCGCTGGCGTGGAAGCGCGCCGGCGGCGGCGCGGACGACGGCGGCTGGCAGGCGCTGGCCGGCGCCCTCGAGGAGCGGTTCTTCGCCCAGGCCCGCGCGATCAAGCGCGGCGCGGTCGCGCGCCGGCTGGCCGCCACGATCGCCTCGGCGCAGGCGACCCTCGCCGAGGCCCGCGCCGCCGCGATGGCCCGGGCGGACGCCGAGCGCGCCGTCGGTGAGCGGATCGCCGGCGCCGCCGCGGCGTGGGCCGACGCGGTCGTCGATCGCGAGCGGCGCGCGCTGGCCACCGCGGTCGGCGAGCTGTACCGCCGCGCCGCGCACGAGGTGATCGAGCTGGTGCGCCCGCGCCAGCTCCCGTTCGGCAGCCACTCGGCCACCGCCGCCGATCGCGACTACCTGGTCGCGCTGCTCGCCGACGGCTACGAGGCCATGCTGCGCGCGTCCACCGATCGCGTCGCCGCGGATCTGCGCGCGACGATCCCGGTCGCCGCCCGGGCCCACGAGCGCGCCGTCGCCACCGCCACCGCGCCGCTCGCCTACGCCCGCGCCTACGTCGCCGGGTTCCTGGCCGGCGGCGCGGTCGACGGCTTCTTCAAGCACGACCTGCCGCGGCTCGCGCTGGAGCCCGAGACCGTCCACCACGCGCTGTACCGCGCGGCGCCCGAGCTCGAGAGCATCGTCGTCGATCCGCTGACCCGCGCCGGCCAGCGCGCGCTGGCCGAGGCCGGCGCCGCCTCGGCCCAGGTGGTCGCGCACCACGAGCTCGAGGCGTTCGAGCTCGACGTCGGGCTCGCCCGCGCGCTCGGCGAGATCAGCGCCCGGGTGGCGGGATGAGCGGGGCCGATCAGCTCGGCCTGCCCGGCGTCGGCGTGCCGACCCGCGGCGCCCTCACGCTCGGCGTCGACGAGGCCGGCCGCGGGCCGATCCTCGGGCCGATGGTGGTCGCGGTGGTCGTGCTCGACAGCGGCGCCGCCCGCTCGCTCACCCGCGCCGGCGTGTGCGACTCCAAGGCCATCGCCGGGAAGGACGCGATCGCGCGGCGCGCGGAGCTGGCCGCGCTGGTGCGCGCCCGGGCGCCGTTCGTCGCGCTGCGCGTCGTCGAGGCCGACGAGATCGACGCCCGGGTCGAGCGCGGCGAGCTCAACCTGCTCGAGCGCGAGTGCGCCGCGGCGCTGATCGCCCAGGCGCCCGGCTGCGCGCGAATCATCGCCGACGGCGCCCGCATGTTCGCGCCGCTGCGCGAGCAGTTCCCGCAGCTGCGCGCCTACGACCGCGGCGAGAGCCGGCACTGCGCGGTGGCCGCGGCGTCGATCGTCGCCAAGGACGAACGCGACCGCCGCTTCGCCGCGATCGCCGCGCGCTACCGCGCCGAGTTCGGCGAACTGGCCGGCGGCGGCTACCTCAACGCCGCCACCCGCGCGTTCCTCGACGACTTCCGCCGACGCTACGGCCGCTTGCCCGACGAGGCGCGCCGCACGTGGGCCCGCAACCAGGACGCCTGAGCGCCCGCCGCGCTCACAGCGGCGCGATGTAGAACACGCCGAGGCACATCTCGTCGCCGGTGCCCTCGCCCCAGTAGACGTCGGTCGGCGTGCGCGGCTGACCGCCGACGATCGGCTGGTTGGCGATCGTGTTGTCCCAGTGGCACTCGACCTTCAGCTTGTCGCCGCGGTTGAACGTCAGCGGCGCGCGCAGCGCGTAGGTGCCCTGCCAGTGGAAGTTCCAGTCGTCGATCTGCGCGAGGCACTGCTCGACACCGCCGGCCGTCGTCGCCGTGGCCTTGATGCGCGTGCCCAGCTGGTGCATGTGCAGGCCGGCCGAGTAGATCTGGAACGGCCCGCCGGTGGCGAGCGTCGCGTCGAACTCGAAGCTGTGCATCGTGTCGGCCGCGTTGGGCGGGATGTGCATCAGCTGGCTGCCCAGCCACTGCGGGTTGGCCCACGGCTGGATCGTCGCGACCTTGGTGACGGTGTCGTCGAGCTTGAACTGGATCGCCGTCTGGTCGGGCTCTGGACCGGCCTGCAGCACGTTGTAGTGCATCTGCAGGATCACCGCCGAGCCGGGCTCGACCTGGAGGCCGGTGCCGGCGGGCATGTCGCTGCCGAGGCTGCCCGGCGCCCACGCGCCGAGCCACGTCCGCGACGGGCCGCCCGAGCCACCGAAGCAGCGGTAGCCGGGGCCGGGCTCGTCGGCGTCGAGCTGCTGGTAGGCCGCGACCTCGTTCGGCTTCGCGTAGAACGCGATGACGTGGTGCACGACCTTGGGGTTGCCCGGCTGCGCCGCGAACCCGGTGACGTACTTGGTCGTCGCCGCGGTCCACGGGATCACGAAGCAGCGGTACTCGTCGGGGTTCTCGGTGGTCGTCTGGGGCGTGTACGGCGCCGCCATCCGCAGCGTCTGGTCGACGCGGCTCAGGCGCAGCGTCTCGACCTGGAGCGGCGCGCCCGGGTGCGCCGGATCGCCGGCCTGGAAGCCGTCGCGCTGCCACGCCTGGAACAGCGCGATCTGCTCGGCGGTCAGCGAGCGGTCGCCGAAGTACTGGTTGCAGTCGGCGTTGACCGGCCACGGCGGCATCGTCTTGGCGACGACGTTCTCGATGACGACGCCGGCCATCTCCGAGACCTTGTCGACCGTGTCGAGCTCGAACGGCGCGATGCCGCCCGCGACGTGGCAACCCAGGCACTTCGCGTCGATGATCGGCTTGAGGTCCTGGTAGTACGTGACGCCGGTGGCGGGCGCGTCGGGGTCGCCCGAGGTGGCGTCGTCACCGCCGCACGCGGCGAGCGCGATCGAGCCGAGGAGCACGAACAAGCGTGAGCGCATCACGCCATTGTCACGGCTCTTGAACGAAAGTCAATAACCGATCTGCGCGGCCAGGCACGGCGCGATGGCGCGGTCCTTCGCGAAGACATCGCGGTGGTACGCGGGATCACGTGCGAGCACCTGGGCCGACACCGCGCGCACCTTCACGCAATCGCGCGCGCCCGCCGCGACCTGGGCCTGCCGCAGCAAGTCGCCGAGTGAAGGCACCTTGTCGGCGGCGGTCGTCGCCTGGCGCTCCGGGACCGGCGCCTTCGTGCCGGGGGGCGGAGGAGGTGGTGGTGGCGGCGGGCTGGCCGTGGTGTCCGCGGGCCGCACGACGCCGTCGCGGATCGCGGTCGCATCGTCGGCCTCGCCTTCCTCGGCGGCCTCGGTCGCGATCGTCGTCGACGGACCGCGAGTCCCGGATGGATCGGCGCCACCCAGCGCCCCACCGGCGGTCGCGCCGGCGCCGGGCTTGCGCTCGTCGGCGGGAGGACGCTTGGGCGCGTCACCGCGATCGACATCACCGAGGGTCACCGCGGGCGGCCGCGCCACAGGCGGGACAGCCGCGGGTGGCCCGCCGGGCGCCTCGGCGCCGTCGCCGCGGAACTCGCCCGCGCCGACCGTGGGCTCGGCGACGGCCGGCGGCATCGGCCCGGCAGCCTGCGGCGCGCGCGCGACCTCGGTCGGCGGCGCGATCGGCGGCGGCGGCGGCTGCGCCACCTGGCGATCGCCGCGGCGGTACATCACGCCGGCCACACCGACCACGACCACCAGCGCCAGCGCGCCGGCCATGGCCGGGTGCATCATCGCCGGCTTCATCCACGCCGCCAGGCGCTGCCACCAGCGCAGGCGCGGCGCCGGCGCGTGCTGGCGCGCGGCAGCCATCAGCAGCGCGTCGATCCGCGCCGGCGGTTCTTCGTCGAAGCCCGACTCGCGCGCCGCGCCGATCATCGCCCGCAGCGACGACCACTCGCCTGGCGGCTCGGCGTCGTCGTCGGTCTCGCGGTACAGCCGCGTGAGCCGGTCGTCGTCGTCGGGCGACAGATCGTCGGTCATCACGCCCTCACGGCGCCGCCTTCGCGAGGTCCTTGTACTCGTCGAGCTCGAGCCGCAGCTTCTCGAGCGCGTACCGCATCCGGCTCTTCACCGTGTTCTCCGGCACGCCGACCACCTCGGCGATCTGCTTGAACGGCATGTCGAGGAACTCGCGCATGAGGAAGACCTCGCGCTGTTCGTCGCCGAGCGTGGCGATCGCCTGCTGCAGCTTCGCGTGCAGCTGCTTGTTGACGGTCTTGCGATCGGACGGCATCTCGTTTCCGGCGACGACGTCGAGCAAGGTGCCGCTGTCCTCGTCGGCCGCCATCGGCGCGTCGAGCGAAGCGTGCTTGCGGTGCTTGCGTCGTCTCGTCTGATCAACGCACAGGTTCCGCGCAATGGTGTAAAGCCACGTCGTGAACTTGGCCTGCCGCTTGTAGGCCTCGGCGCCCTTGATGACGCGCATGAAGGTCTCTTGCAGCAGATCCTCGGCGGTCTCCTTGTCGCCGACGTAGCGGAGGATGAAGTTGTAGACCGGCTTGCGGTGACGACCCAGCAGCACCTCGAACGCCCGCACCTCGCCACCTTGGTAGCGGACCATCAGGTCTTCATCGGGCTCCGTCAGCATGATGCGGTTCGATTGGGCAACGGAATCGCGCGGTTGCCCGGGGCGGTCGAAGCCGACACTACCGCAACGCTCGCCGCGGGGGCAAACCGCAGTGGCAACGAGGCTGGACAGGCCGGCTTACGCATCGATCGGATAGACCCCTACCGAGGCTGACACGTTGGACACCAGTAGGTCGCACGCCCCGCCTGCATCGCCTTCTTGATCGCCGTCCCGCAGCGCGGGCACGGCGTCCCGGCGCGGCCGTAGACCAGCAGGTACTCGCCGTTGTCGCCGGGCACGCCGTCGGCGCCGACGAAGTCGCGCAGCGTCGTGCCGCCGTTCTCGATCGCGAACTCGAGGACGTCCTGGATCGCCACGCTCAGCGCCTCCGCGCCGGCCGCCCCGAGCCGCCGGGCAGGTCGGGTCGGGGCGATCCGCGCCAGCCACAGCGCCTCCGACGCGTAGATGTTGCCGACGCCGGCCAGCACGCCCTGGTCGAGGATGAACTGCTTGACCGGCGTCGACCGCGACGTCGACGCCGCGTGCAGGTGCTCGGGCGGCAGGCCCTCGGCGATCGGATCGGGGCCCAGCACCGCCAGCGCCGGGTGGGCGCGCTCGCGGCCCCGCTCGACCACGTCGACCATGCCGAACCGCCGCGGGTCGACGAACCGCACGTCGCGCCCGTCGGCCAGCTCGAACACGACGTGGGTGTGCGGCGCCCACGGCTCGGCGCGCTTCGCGGTGATCAGGTTGCCGCTCATGCCCAGGTGCACCAGCACCGACCATCGCCCGTCGAGATCGAGCAGCAGGTACTTGCCGATCCGGCGGACGTCGGTGATGCGCTGGCCGTGGGTCGCGCGGCGCAGCGCGGGCAGCGGCTGCGGGCGCGCCATCCGCAGCGGCTTGCCGCTCGAGCGCACGCGGGCGACGGCCACGCCGCGGAGCCGGCGCCGCACCAGCCCGCGCCGGACCGACTCGACCTCGGGTAGCTCAGGCATCGCCGCCGCTCACTCGCCGTGGTCCTCGACCAGGATGCCGGTCTGCGCCGCGGCCGGGATGGCCCGGGCCAGCGCCGCGAACTCGACCAGCGTCAGCGTCTCGCCGCGGCGCACGCCGTCGATGCCGGTGGCGGCCAGCGCGGCGTCGACGGCGGCCTCGGCGTACACCGCGCGCAGCGCGTTGCGCAGCGTCTTGCGCCGCTGGCCGAACGCGGCGTGCACGACCGCGCGGTAGTGCTCCTCGTCGGGGAGCTCGAGCGTCGGCGCCGCGGTGAAGTCGAGCCGGACCACCGCCGAGTCGACCTTGGGCGCCGGCGTGAACGCGCCCGACGGCGCCTGCACGACGGTGCGGCACGCGGCGAACGACTGCAGCATCACCGACAGCGCGCCGTACGTCTTGTTGCCGGGCGGCGCGACGATGCGGTCGGCCATCTCCTTCTGCACCATGAACACCGCGCGCGCGACGTGGGCGCGGGCGGCGACGGTGCGGAACATCAGCGGCGCGGCCACGTGGTACGGCAGGTTGCCGCACACGACGATCGGATCGCCGTGCCAGCGCGCGCACGCCGCGAGGTCGTAGCGGAGCGCGTCGCCCGGCTCGATCTGGATGTTGTCGAGGTGGCCGAGCTCGGCCTGCAGCACCGCCACCATGTCGGGGTCGCGCTCGAGGGCGATCACCTTGCCCTCGGGGACGCGCTCGGCGAGTCGCGCGGTCAGCGTGCCCAGGCCCGCGCCGATCTCGACGACCCACTCGTCGTCGGTGCGCACGGTCGCGTCGACGATCGCGCGAAACACCCGCTCCGAGGTCAGGAAGTTCTGGCCGAAATGCTTCTTGGCCCGCAGCCCGTACTTGTCGAGCAACGCGCCGGCCGCCGGGAACGCCGGCCCGCCACGCTCAGGGAGCGACATCGACGGCTCGCCGCGGCAGCGGCAGGTTGGCGGTGGCGCCCAGCAGCGCGTCGGCGCGCTCGCCCCGGGCCAGGCGGTAGTAGCCGGCGGCGGCGATCATCGCCGCGTTGTCGGTGCAGCGCGCCGGCGGCGGCACGTACAGCGTGAAGCCGTCCTCGGCGGCGGCCGCGGCCAGCCCCGCGCGCAGGCCACGGTTCGCGGCGACGCCACCGCACACTTGCACGTGGGTGAGCCCCTCGCGCCGCGCCAGCCGGCGGGTCTTGCGCACCAGCACCTCGACGATCGCCGCCTGGTAGCTCGCGCACAGATCGGCGAGCGCCTGCCCCTCGGGCACGCCGTGCGCGCGCACGTGGTGGAGCAGCGCGGTCTTCAGCCCGCTGAACGAGAAGTCGTCGTTGGCGCGCGCGGTCATCGCCCGCGGCATCGCCACCGCCTTGGGATCACCGGTCGCGGCGAGGCGATCGATCACCGCGCCGCCGGGGTAGCCGAGCCCGAGCAGCTTGGCGCCCTTGTCGAACGCCTCGCCGGCGGCGTCGTCCCGGGTGCGGCCGAGCTCGACGACGACGCCGTGATCGTCGACGCGGACCAGCGAGGTGTGGCCGCCCGAGACGATCAGCGCCAGGTGCGGCATCGGCGGCGCGGCGGGCTCGAGGTAGATCGCCGACAGGTGGCCCTCGAGGTGGTGCACGCCGACCAGCGGGATGCCGCGAGCCCACGCCAGCGCCTTGGCGGTCTGCACCGCGACCAAGAGCGCGCCGACCAGGCCGGGGCCGTAGGTCACCGCGATGCCGTCGATGCCGTCGAGCCCGACGCCGGCCTTGGCCAGCGCCTGATCGAGCACCGGCACGACGTTGACGACGTGGGCGCGCGACGCCAGCTCGGGCACGACGCCGCCGTACGGCCGGTGCACGTCGTGCTGCGACGCGACCACGTCGGACAGCGCGCGGACGCCGTCCTCGACCACCGCCGCCGCGGTCTCGTCGCACGAGCTCTCGAGTCCGAGGACGCGCATCACTTGGTCCCCAGCAGCGCGCGCACGGTGTCGGCCGCCTCGCCGGTCGGCTGCAGCTGCAAGAAGCGCTCGTACGCGGGGCGCGCCTCGTCGTAGCGGCGCGCGCTCCACAGGATCTTGCCCTTCATGTCCCACGCCGGCGCGTAGGACGCGTTGGCCTTGATCGCCGCGTCGGTCGCCTGCACCGCGAGATCGATGCGGCCCAGGCGGCGCAGCGCGTCGGCGCGCACGACGTAGCCGCGCGCCGAGCGGCGGACCGCCAGCGACTCGTCGGCCAGGGCCAGCGCGCGATCGTAGTCGCCGTCGTCGAGCGCGCGGCGCGCAGCCTCGAGCGGCGCCTTGTAGTCGCCGCCGGCGTCGAGGGTCGGGGTGCCCGCCGCCGCGTCAGCGGTGACCGCGCGCGCGTCGGTGGGCGGCGGCGGGAGCGCGTTCGCGTCGGGCGCGAGCGACGCGGCCGCGTCCTGCGCCGCCAGCGGTGACGGCGCGGCGTCCGGCGGCGCCGGCGGCGGCGGCATCGCGCGCATCGCGTCGAGCGGCACGTAGCCAGGGGCGGCGTCGATCGGCGCGTGGGCCGCACCGCCGCGGCCCGACTTGACCACCACGAACGCGAGGATCGCCAGCGCGCCGAGGCCCGTCGCGATCGCCGGCCAGCGCGGCCCGCGCTGGTTCGGCGGCAGCGACTCCACCGGCTCGGTGCGGTCGACCTTCACGCGGTCGGGCAGCGGCTCGCTCCGAGGCGCGGCGGCCGCAGCAGGGGCCGGCGGTTCGGCGGCGGTCGCGGTCGCGTGGCTCGCGGCGGCCGGCTCGGCGGGCGCATCGCTCGGCGCCGTCAGCGCGGGCTGTTCACGCGTCTGCCGCTTGGGGCGGATCGTGATCAGCTCCCGGGCCGGCTCGGCGTCGGCGGCCGGCGTCGGCGCGACCACCTCGCCGGCGACCTGCGCCACCTCGGCGCCCCGCGACGTGGTGGCCCGCGGCAGCACCTCGTCGTCGACGTCCATCGGCATCGGCGGCGGCAGCGGCGTCGGGTCGTCGCTGTAGATCGCTTGCGGCACCGGGTCCGAGTCGACCCGCGCGACCGGCGTCGGGACCGCGAGCGCGGGACTCGACGTGATGCCGAGCAACGCGTCGACGTCGCCGAGGCCCATGCCCACCAGGTCCGATTCGTCGATGGCCTTCTCGATCAGGCTCTTGCGCCGCGGCGGCGGCGCGTCGCTGCTCCGCTCCGCGCGGGCCAGCTGCCCGGCCAGCGTGGCGGCAGTCTCGGGCGCCGGGGCGTCCGTCGGCGCGTCCGCCGGCGCGGCGGCCGACGCTGGGGCGGGCGACTCGGACGGCGGCATCACCTCGACGTCCACGGGCGGCGGCGTCAGCCCCATGTCGGCGAACGACGCCTCGTCCTCCTCGGACGAGCCCGGCGGCGCGGGCGCGGCCGCATCGGACCCCGACACCGACACCGTCGGCGCGCTGCTGGCCGGCCCAGGCGACGGCGCGGGCTCGGCCACCGGCGGCGGCGACGGCGGCGACGGCGCCTCGATCGTCGGGCCGGTCGTCGCGGCGGGCACGGCCAGCTCGGGCAGCTCCTCGCCGAGGACCAGCTCGTCGCCCGAGGCGGTCGAGCCCGTCACCTCGCCCAGCGACTCGCCGAGGTCGGCGGTCACCGCGTCGCGGTCGAGGCCGGGCGTCTCGTCGAGCACCGACGACGGCACCGTCCACTCGCCGGTCGCGCGGTGCGGCTTGCCCGGGCCCAGCTCGACCAGCAGGCCCTCGAAGAACAGCTTCGCGATCACCTCGAGGCACTCGAGGTCGCCGTAGTCGCTGGCGTCGATCACCTCCATCACCGTGCGCCGGCCGTCGAACAGCCGCAGGATCGCGTTGTGCTCGTCGGGCACGTCGCCGAGACGGTTGGTCAGCTCGCGGGCGTCGATCTCGAAGCGGATGTCGAGCCCGGGCAGCTGCTCGCTCAGGCGCCCCCACTCGTCGAGGCGCCGCATGCCCTCCATCAGCAGCGCCTGCGACGACACCGCGATGACCTCGCGGCGCCGCACCGTGCGGAACACCACCTCGAACTCGCCCTCGTTCCACGTCAGCAGGCGGTAGACCGCGTCCTCGCCCTGCAGCGGCCCGGCCTCGGCGTCGATCACCTTGCCGTCGCGGAAGTAGATCGCCGCCTGCTTGCCGGCCTCGCCGGTGAAGTAGATCAGGCCGGCCTTGCGGCTGATCTCGATGGTCTGGATCAGGTCGACCACCGGCATGTCGCTGATGCGGCCCGAGAACCGCGTGCGCCCGTCGCGGCGCTCCTCGATGCGGGTGCGCTGTCGCTTCTGGATCAGGATGCGCGCGCGGGCGACGATCTCCTTGATGTAGATCGGCTTGGTCAGGTAGTCCTCGACGCCCAGCTCGAGGCCTTTGATCTTGGCCTCGATCTCGGTCTGCGCCGTGAGGAACACGAACGGGATGTCGGCCCACTCGGGGTTGGCCTTGAGCCGCTGGCAGAACGCGTAGCCGTCGAGCTCGTCGAGCAGCGTCTCCGAGATGACCAGATCGGGCGGCGACAGCTCGACCTTGTCGAGCGCGTCCTTGCCGTTGACCGCGGTGGTGACGACGAAGCCGGCCTTCTTGAGCGACACTTCGAGCACGCGCAGGCTGCGCGGGTCGCCGTCGACCAAGAGGAGAGACTGCTTCGACACGTGCGGTTGTGGCGGATGGTATCCGACCCGCCGACGGGTCGCCACCGAGCCTGGTACTGTCTCGGCATGCCCCGGGTCGCGCTCCCGTTCGGCCGCGGCGAGGTCAGCGCCGACGTCGACGCTGCGGTGACCGTGCTCGACGTGCCGTCGCCCATGCCGGCGCCCGTGGTCGCCGCGCTGTGTGAGGCCGCGCTGGCCGCGCCGATCGGCAGCGCGCCGCTCGAGGCGCGCGTGCGGCCCGGCGATCGGGTGACGCTGATCGTCAGCGATCGCACGCGCGACGAGCCGCGGGCGGCGTTCGTCGACGCGGTGCGCGCGCGGCTGCCGGCGGTGCGGCTCACGGTCGCGATCGCCTGCGGCACCCACGGCGCGACCGGCGGCCTCGGGGCGATCGGCCTCGGCCACGTGCGCGACGTCGCGGTGGTCGATCACGACGGCCTCGACGACGACGCCCTGGTCGCCGTCGGCACGACGTCGCGTGGGACGCCAGTGGTGGTCCACCGCGCGTGCGTCGAGGCCGACCTGATCGTCGCGACCGGCGTGATCCGCGGGCACTACTTCGCGGGCTTCGGTGCCGGCGCGAAGGCGATCTTCCCGGGGCTGGCCGCCACCGCGAGCGCGCGCCGCAACCACGAGTGGAAGCGCGATCCGGCGGCGCGCGGCGGCGCCGTCGACGACAACCCCTGTCGGCTCGATCTCGAGGAGGCCGCGGCGCTGGCCGCGCCGAACGCGTTCTTGCTCGACGGCGTCGCCGACCGCCACGACATCGTGCGCGCCGCCGTCGCTGGCGACGTGCGTGCGGCGTTCCGCGCCGGCGCGGCGATCGCGGCACCGTGGCTGCGCGCCGCGGCCCGGCCGTCGGGTTGCGTGGTCGTCGGTGATCGCGATCCGGTGACGCGGTCGCTGTACCAGGCGAGCAAGTGCCTGGCGGCGGTGACGCCGTGGGTGCGGCCGGGCGGGCGCGTCGTGATCGTCGCACCGTGCGAGGATGGCCTCGGGCCCGTCGACGTGGTGAACCGCGGCATCTACCAGCTCGGCATCGCGCCGCGCCTCCCGCGCGAGCACGAGGTCGTGCTGGTGTCGTCGCTGCCGCCGGCGACGGTCGCCGCCAGCTACGCGCGCTGGGCGCCGGATCTCGCGACGGCGATCGCCGGCCGTGACGAGTTGCTCGTCGTGCCGCTCGCGAGCAAAGTGATCGCCGATGTCCTGGCGTGATGTCCTCGCGCGCGCGGCGGCTGGCGTCGGCGCGACCGCCGCCGCGCCGGCGCTGGTGCAGTTCGTCGAGCTGTTCGAGCGCTGGAACCAGCGCATCAACCTGTCCGCGGCGCGGAGCCACGACGACATCGCCCAGCACGTCGTCGACTCGCTCGCGCTGGTACCGCACATGGGTGAGGCAGCCTCAGCGATCGACGTGGGCAGCGGCGGTGGCTTTCCGCTGATCGTGCTCGGCGCCTGCCGGCCCGCGGTGGCGTGGCGTGGCGTCGAGCCCATCCACAAGAAGACCGCGTTCCTGTCGACCGCCGTGCGCGAGCTGCGCCTCTCGAACGTGGAGATCGTGACGCGTCGCGTCGATCCGGAGATCGATCATGGCTTCGATCTAGCGACCTCGCGCGCGACGTTCGCGCTGGATGAGTGGCTGGCGCTCGGGCAGCAGCTCGTGCGTCCGGGTGGCCGCGTCCTCGGCATGGAAGCCCGCGAGCAGGTCGAGCTCGGATCGAGCGACGAGCGACACCCGTACGCGGCCGGCGATCGACAGCGCGCGATCATCGTCCGCCGCGTCGCGTAGCGAGCAGTCAGCCCATCGGGTGCGTCGGCTGCTCGTCGAAGCCGCCGTGGAACCAGCCGAGGATCTCGCCTTCGTCGTCGGGGAACACCGCGACGCGCGCGCCGGTCTGGGCGGCGATCTCGTCGGCGTTCTCGTGGGTGAACTCGACCGAGTCGTCCGGGCGCCGTGACAGCACGACGCCGGTCAGCGGCGCGCGCGTCGCCACCGCCTCGACGGTCAGGATCGAGTGATTGACCGTGCCCAGCCCGGCGCGCGCGACGATGATGACTGCATCCGCGACCTGCGCGGCGAGATCGCTCATCCGGACGCCCTTGCAGATCGGCACCGCCCATCCCCCGGCCCCTTCGATGAAGAGCGGGTCGCCGGACTGGCGCGCGCACCAGGTGGCGAGCGCTCGATGGTCGATCGTCTTCCCTTCGAGGGCCGCGGCCGCCTTCGGCGAGCGCGGCGCCTGAAGGCTCTGCCACAGCGATTCTGGCAGCGACGATCCCGATGCAGCGGCCAGCTGCTCGGCGTCGGTGCTGCCGGGCGCCCAACCGGTCTCGATCGGCTTGATCGCGCGCGCGCGACGGCCGGCGCGACGGAGCCCGACCGTCATCGCGACGGTCACGTGCGTCTTGCCGACGCCGGTGTCGGTGCCGGTGACGAAGTACTTCACGGCAGCGTCTCCTCGATCGCCGCGCGTGTCGCGTGTGCGAGGAGCGCCAGGTCGTCGACGGTCGAGGTCAGCGGCGGCATCCACACGATGACATCGCCGAGCGGCCGGAGGATGACGCCGTGGGCGCGGGCGCGTTCGCAGACCAATGAACCGAAGAATTGATCGGCGGGGAGCGGCGTGCCCTCGATATCGCGCAGCTCGATGCCGGCCATCATGCCGACCTGGCGGACGTGGTGGACGACCGGCAGCGCCCGGAGCCGCGCGAGGTGCTCCGCCATCGTGGCGGCCGCCGCGTTGACCTTCTCGAAGAAGCCCGGCTGCGCCATGAGGTCGAGGTTGGCCAGGGCCGCGGCGCACGCGATCGGATTGCCGGTGAAGGTATGGCCATGGAAGAAGGTCTGCTGCTCGGCGCGAGGAGCGACGAACGCCTGGAAGATCCGCTCGGTCGAGAGGGTGGCGGCGAGCGGGAGCGCTCCGGCGGTCAGCCCCTTCGCCAGGCACATGAAGTCCGGCTGGATTCCCTCCTGCTCGCTCGCGAACATCGTCCCGGTCCGCCCGAAGCCGGTCGCCACCTCATCGACGATCAGCAGCACGCCGTGCAGCCGGCACAGATCGGCGGCCGCCTTCAGGTAGCCGCGCGGATGGACCAGCATGCCGGCCGCCCCCTGGATCAGCGGCTCGATCACCATCGCCGCCACCTCGTGCCCATGATCCCGCAGGGTCTGGTCGAGGTCACGCAGGGCCGTCTCCGGATGCAGCGCCGGGGTCGGCACCGGGATGCCGGCGACGATCAGGGGGCCGAAGATCCGGTGGAACAGGCTCATGCCGCCGACGCCGACCGCCCCGAGCGTGTCGCCGTGATAAGACTCGGCTAGGTGGATGAAGCGGCGTCGCTGTGGCTGTCCCGTCTGCGCGCAGTACTGGAACGCCTGCTTGAGCGCGATCTCGACGGCTGACGATCCTGAGTCCGAATAGAAGACCCGCGTGAGGCCCGGCGGAGCGATGGCCACCAGCCGCTCGGCGAGCTCGATCCCACGTGGGTGAGTCAGCCCGAGCATCGTGGAGTGATCGAGCAGCCGCGCCTGGGCAGCGATCGCCTCGGCGACCACGCCGTGTCCGTGGGTCGTCACCCAGAGCGAGCTCACCCCGTCGAAGTAGCGACGCCCCTCCGTGTCGATCAGGTAGTTCCCCTCCCCTCGCTCGATCACCAACGGCGTGCCGGCGGTCCACTCCGCGGCCTGGGTGAAGGGATGCCAGAGGACCCGCTTGTCTCGCTCGGACCAGTCCACGCGCACCTTATATATAGGTGCAGGAGACGGCGCCAGCACCACCAGCAGGGTGGCTCCTATCCAGCCATGTCCCGGATGGGAGGCCCAGAGAGCGCGGGTGGTCCCGGCCTGATGTTCCACGTGGAACAGGAGCCTCGTTGTCACCTCGACCGCACCAACCCTCCGCCGCTCCTCAGCAATCGAGCCCCGACCCACAGGTGCCCCACAGCGTGTGAGTATCGTCATCGGCCTCCCACGTGGAAGGTCGACATTCACCCGTTCCCAGTCGCCCGGTGCGAGCCGGCAACGGCCGCATCCGGCCCGCCACTCCAACTGGCGCTTGGAGGCGTGGTGGCCGATAGTCCATGGCGCGGACTACCTCCGGTTCGAGACCACCGAACGTGGACATCGCGGCCGCCCAAGTAGCGCCAGGCCAGTCAGTGAAGTTTCACGTGGAACATGGAGTTGGCAGTCGCGTCCCGCTGATGCAGGCGGCCGCCGCCGACTCGAGCCTCCCACGTGGGACAGCGGAACCCGGTTTTGAGCCGGACGCCCCGAGTACTTGAGAGGCTGCACGGTCACCGTCCAGGTGGGACACGCGAGGTCATCGGCCGGGCGCCTGACGAGCACGGCGTGCCAGAGCCCAGCGAGCCAAACGCCGTCCCGGACCCCGGTCTCGCACCGGGTCAGGACGCCGGGTGCGATCCGCCCGCGGAAGCGGCGGTGCCGGGATCGATCACGCCCCAAGGCTGACTCTTGGTCGCGAGCATTCCCGCGGGCCCGAACGCGTCCGAGCACCTGGGCGTGGCTGGCGGCATGCCGTGAGGCCGCCGCGGATGGGGGTCGGGATCGGCGCTGGGTCGCGGCATCCGCCTCAATGTTCCACGTGGAACATCGGAGCACGCGAGCGGTGCGGGTATCCCGAGTCCGCCAGCGACCTCCACCGGGGTCGCCAAGTCGTCGACCAAATGTTCCACGTGGAACACGCGGATCGACCGAAGGCGTACCCCTGCTCGGCAGTGCGCGCGCTGTGGGGGCGTCGGATCCGATGTTCCACGTGGAACACTTGGCTGACGCCGCGACCGGCTCGGCGGTGCGCCCGCCGCATGCGCGCGGGGCTCGCTGCGATGTTCCACGTGGAACATCGGAGTCCAAGGCAATGGGCGAAGGCTCGCTCGCGACAGTGGCCGGATCGTGGAGACCGGTCCGATCCCGGACGAAGATCGCCGGTCAGCGTCCCCCCGGTCCCCGATCCCGATCCCGATCCCGATCCCGATCCCGATCCCGATCCCGATCCCGTCCCCGATCCCGTCCCCGTCCTCGTCCCCGATCCCGTCCCCGTCCTCGTCCCCGATCCCGATTCCGATCCCGTCCCCGATCCCGTCCCCGTCCCCGTCCCCGTCCCCGATCCCGTCCCCGTCGCCGTCCCCGATCCCGTCCCCGATCCCGGATACGGCGCCGCGCCGCTCGGCAGTCCGAGTGGCCGGAGCGGACAAGTCGACGACGCGGCAAGCGACGAAACGGCGCCGCCGCCGCGCCACCGCCCCTCAGGGAGTCGCAGCGCGATTCGACTCAGCGAACGAGCGGGCGGAGCGCGTCGACCAACGCGCGCACCTGGTCGGAGGAGTGGATGGCGCTGAGCGTGACGCGCAGGCGGGCGGTGCCTTCAGCGACCGTCGGGGGACGAATCGCCGGAACCCAGAAGCCGCGCTGCTCGAGCGCCGCCGCGGCGGAGACGGCCGCGGCATCCGCGCCGAGGACGATCGGGACGATCGCACCGACGCCGTGCGCCAGTCCGAGCGCGCTGCCGAGCTGGGACCGGAGCTCGATCAGGGCGGCGCGCCGGCGGTCGCCCTCGTCGCTCCTCGCGACCTCGAGCGCGGCGAGCGCGGCGGCCTGCGCACCGATCGTCAGGCCGGTCGAGAAGACAAGCGGGCGCGCTCGGTTCCAGAGCAGATCGACCAGCGCGGCGGAGCCAGCGACGAACGCACCTGCCGAACCTAGCGACTTTCCAAGCGTTCCGACGACGATGTCCGCCTGGGTCGACGGCGCCAGCCCGGCACCGTCGGCCCCGAGGACGCCGAGCGCGTGAGCGTCGTCGACGATCACGGCCGCACCACCCCCATGGGCGATCGCGACGATCTCGTCGATCGGCGCCCCGTCACCATCCATCGAGAACAGGCTCTCGGTCACCACGAACCGCCGGCGGCCGCTCCTCGCAGCCATCCGTCGACGCAGGTCGTCCAGGTCGTTGTGGCGATAGATCTCGACGGTGGCGCGCGACAGCCGGCAACCGTCGATCAAGCTGGCGTGGTTGCGCTCGTCGGAGAATATCACATCTCCCGCACCCGCCAGTGAAGGCAGAAGGCCCGTATTCGCCGCATATCCTGAGTTGAACAGACGACACGCCGGCCGCCGAACCCACGCGGCGAGCGCCTGCTCGAGCGCGGCCGTGACGCTGGTGTGCCCCGAGATCAAGCGCGACGCGCCCGCCCCCACGCCGTGCTCCGCCTCGGCGCGCGACGCGGCCGCCGCCAGCCGTGCGTCGACGGCGAGGCCCAGGTAGTCGTTCGACGCAAAGTTCACCAGCCGCCGTCCGTCGACCACCACCTCGGCGCCGTGACGCGCCTCGACCACCCGCACCCGCCGCCGCCGATCGCGCGCCTCGAGCTCGGCGAGCTCAGCCTCGATGAAGTCCAGCCGCGGCACGCGCGGACTAGAGCGCATCTCCCCGTCGCTGTCGAGGGCGCCCGCGGCCGGCACCGCCGCCGCACCGCTGCGCCGCCACGCACGATCACACGCGCCAGCGGCTTCGACCACGACTCCCCCCTCGCGCCAGCCCCGCGCCCGCGCCCATCACACCGCCCATCACGCCGCCCATCACCACGCCCATCACCGCCGCGGCACGCAAATGCTCACGCCGCGGCTACGGCGCCGGGCTCATCACCAGCTCGCGCCCCGCGCACGCCACCTCGACCCGACCGGCCACCGCGGTCGCCGGCACCGCCGCGCCATCGCAGGTCACCGCGACGCCGCTCGGGTACGTCGTACGCCCCGCAGCCAGCGTGTGCATCCCGCGCCCTGCCTTCTCCAGCGTCACCCGCAAGCGCCGCGCGCTGGCGTCGTACTCCACCGCGCCCAGGTCGCCATCGACGGCAACCGGGTACGGCCGTGCCAGCACCGCCGCACGATCCGCGCGCAACGCGCCCCGCCCCACGGGAGCCGCCGTCGCGTCGTACAGGCCCCAGCTCCCCTGCGACCACTCCTCGTACAGCCAGTACGCCCACGACGCGCGCTGTCGATCGAACGCCGCCAGCGCGGTCGTCACGTACTTCTCCCCATGCGCGGTGGCGTCGTGCCCGAACTCGCCGACGTACAGCGCCGCGGCGTGCGCGGTGGCCTCGCTCCGCGCGCCGGCGACGCTGGCCTCGACCGCGGCCACGTCCTCGCTGGCCCAGCCGTCCTCGAAGACGTCGGTGTAGACGTGCGGCGCGTAGACCGCGTTCGCGACGTCGATCGTCGGCGACGCCTGGTCGCTGTCGAGGATGTTGCGCAGCGCGGCCGGCTCGAAGAACACCGCCAGCCCCGGCGCCTCGGCCCGCGCCGCCGCCGCCATCCGCCGGTGGAACGCCACCAGCGTCTCGTCGGCGAACAGGATGTACGGCTCGTTGTACAGCTCGAGCCCCACGATCCCAGGCTGCATGTCGATGCGCGCCGCGACGTACGCCACCGCCTCCGCGAACTCGTCCCACCCGCCCGCCTGATCGCGGAAGAACGTCTGGAACGCCATCAGCACCTGCTGGCTCATCCGCCGCTCGCCGAGATCGGTCAGCGGCCCTTCGAGCAGCTGCGTCGGCGGCGGCTGGATCGCCCACAACGGCGCGCCGTCCTCGCCGATCTCCTTCGAGTAGCCGTCCTGGTGGAAGTCGACGACGGTCATCACGCCGTGACGCGCGCACATCGCCGCGACCGCCAGGATGCGATCGACGTACGCCGGCTCGAAAGCGTCGTCGGCCGGCTCGAGCGCGCTCCAGTTGATCGGCAGCCGCAGGTGATCGAGGCCGAGCTCCTCGCCGAGGAACCGGCAGTCGTCCTCGACGAACGGCGGGATGTCCTCGAGCTTGGTCCGCCCGTCGGCGAACTCGACGTCGAACAGCCCCGCGACGCGCGCGTTCACGCCGCGCAGCAACACCTCGCGGCCGTCGCCGTCGCGCAGCCGCCCGTCGATCGACCGCAACGCCGACGGCGGCGGCGGCGCGTCGCCACAGGCCATCACCACGGTTCCGCTCAGCGCGAGCGCGAAGGCCAGACGTCGCATCCGCGGACCATACCCGCCGCGCCCCGGCGACGTCCGTGCCCGGGCTTACTTGCCTATACAGAACCGCGCGAACAGCGCGTCGAGCACGTCCTCGCCGACGCCCTCGCCCGCCAGCGCGGCCAGCGCGCCCAGCCCCGCGCGCGCCTCGACCGCCGCCAGCTCGAGCGGCCGGCCGTCGGCCAGCACCGCCGCCGCCGCCGCCAGCGCCTGCCCCGCGCGCGACGCCGCGTCCCGCTGCCGGGCGGTCAGCACCACCGCGCTGCCGGCCTCGCTGTCGTCGGCCCACGCCGCCCGCGCCACGATCGCCGCGCGCAGCGCCGCCAGCCCCGTCCCCGCCACCGCCGACGTGCCGATCCAGCCGTCCGGCACGCTGCCACCCAGGTCGACCTTGCTCACGACGCCGATCGCCTGCGTGCCCAGCGCCCGCGGCGGCTCGCCGGCCGCGATCACCTCGAGCACCACGTCGCACTCGTCGGCGCGGGCCCGCCCCAGCGCGATGCCGCGCGCCTCGAGCCCCTCCGCCTCCCCGCGCCAGCCCGCGGTGTCGATCAGCGTCACCGCGACGCCGTCCCACACCACCGGCACCTCGACGTAGTCGCGGGTCGTCCCCGGCTCCGCCGACACCAGCGCGCGCTCGCGCCCGACCAGCGCGTTGAGCAGCGCCGACTTGCCGACGTTCACCACGCCGACGATCGCCACCCGCAGGCCCTCGATCGCCGCGCGCCCGGCGCCGAAGCTCGCCGCCAGCGCCGCCGCCGCCGCCGCCGCCGCCTCGAGCTCCCCGCGCAGCCGCGCAGCCGCCAGCGCCGGCAGGTCGTCCTCGGGGAAGTCGATGTGCGCCTCCAGCTCGGCCAGCGCGTCGACCACCCGCCGCCGGGTCCGCGCCACCGCCTCGGCCAGCGCGCCGCCCAGGTGCGCCTGGGCCAGCGCCCACCCGCGCTCGCTGCGCGCCTCGACCACCGCGAGCATGGCCTCGGCCGCGCTCACGCTCAGCTTGCCCGCCTGCACCGCGCGCCGGGTCATCTCGCCCGGCTCGGCGATCCGCGCTCCCGCCGCCACCACCGCCGCCAGCACCTGGCCGAGGTTGACCGGGCCGCCGTGCACCTGCAGCTCCGCGACGTCGTCGCCGGTGAACGAGTGCGGCCCGCGCATCACCGCGACCAGCCCGTCGTCGAGCCGCGCGCCGTCGAGCCCGCGCACCACGGCGCGCACCAGCACGCGATCCGGCAGCGCCGTCGGCGCGCGCCCGGTCAGCCGGCCGACGATCGCGATCGCCGCCGGGCCGCTCACCCGCACGATGCCCACGCCGGCCGGGCCGCTCGCGGTCGCGATCGCCGCGATCGTGTCGCCGCCGCCGGCCGCCACGCTACTTGGCGTCGAGGCCGTCGGGCACGACCAGGATGTGGCGGTCGTCGCCCTCACCCTCGGAGCGGCTCGACACGCCGTCGATGTTCGCGATCGCCATGTGGACGATCCGCCGATCGTGCGCCGACATCGGCGACAGCTCGACGATCTGCTTGCTCGCCAGCGCCTTCTCGCTCATCCGCTGCGCCAGCGCCTCGAGGCGCTGCACGTGCTTGTCGCGGTAGCCGCCGGCGTCGACGATGATCGGCTTGCCCTTCTCGCCCGAGCGCTCGCGGTAGACCACCTTGCTGACCAGGTGCTGGAGCGCGTCGACGACCTGGCCCTTGCGGCCGATCACCACCTCGGGGTCGGAGGTCTGGATCTCGAGGACGATCTTCTCGTCCGACTCGTTGACGTCGATGTCGGCGGTGATGCCCATGCGATCGAGGACGCCCATCAGGAAGTCACAAGCGCGCTCGGCGACGTCGGTGGAGTTCACGGTTTCGGTCACGGCTACCTCGGTGGCTGTGCCGGCGATGCGATCGCCGACGAAAATCTGATCAGCGGCGCTTGTTGCGACGCTTGCCGCGCCGCCCCTGGCCCGCGCGCGGCGCCTTGTCCTGGCCGCCCTTGGCGGGCGCCTCGTCGGCGTCGCCCTCGTCGGCGTCGCCCTCGTCGGCGTCGCCCTCGTCAGCGCCGTCCTCGCCGGCGGCGTCCTCGTCGGCCTTGGCCGCCTTCTCGCCCTTGGCCAGCGCCTTGGCCGCCGGCAGGTCCTCGGCCTCGTCCTTGGCCGCCGGCGCGGCCGGCTTGATCGGCGTCGGCGACGACCGCTTCATGTACAGCGTGTGCAGCAGGCCGAGCACGGTGTTGGTCGTGATGTACACGGTGAGGCCGGCCGGGAACCACAGGCCCATCACGCCGAACATCAGCGGCAGGCCGTAGGTCAGCATCTTCTGCTGGGCGTTGTCGCCGGTGGTCGGCTGCAGCTTCGACTGCAGGAACATCAGGCCCATCAGCGAGACCGGCAGGATGTAGTACGGGTCGCGCAGCGTCAGGTCGTCGAGCCAGCCGGGGATGAACACCGCCTGGTGCAGCTCGCCGGCGTGCGACAGCATCCGGTAGAGCCCCATCCAGATCGGCATCTGCAGCAGCATCGGCAGGCAGCCGGCCAGCGGGTTGACGCCGTGGCGCTTGAACAGCTCCATCTGCGCCTGCTGCATCTTCTGGCGGTCGTCGCCGAACTTCTTCTGCAGCGCCTCCATCTCGGGCTTCAGCGCCGCCATCGCCTTCATCGACTTCATGGACTTGGTGGTCCAGTACAGCGTGGCGAGCTTGACCATCACCGTCAGCAGGATGATCGCGATGCCCCAGTTGCCGACGAGCGTGAAGATGTGCCGCAGCAGCCACAGGAGCGGCTTCGAGATGAAGCTGAACCACCCGAAGTCGACGGTGTCGCGCAGGCCCATCTTGAAGCCGGCCACCGAGTCGGCGTGCTCGAACTTGTCGAAGTAGCTGGGGCCGAAGTAACCGACCAGCTCCTTGCGGATGGTCTCCCCGGCGGGGATCTTGGTCTCGGCGTAGACGAGGTCGATCTGCGCGGCGTCCTTCACCGTCGGCAGCGGGTAGACGTTGCAGTCGTAGGTCTCCGAGCCGGTCGGGCGCGGCGCCAGGCCGAACATGAAGTACGGCGTCGCGGCGCCGAAGAACCGCACCTGCCCCGACCGCGTGTACGGGCCGTTGGCTTTGCGCGGGTTGACGCCGTAGATGCTGCCGCCGATGTCGCACTTGGCCCACGGGATCTTCGGCCACTTGCGCTGGCCCGCGACGTGCGGCGCCATCGCGAACATCGACACCGCGAGGCGCTGCGACGCGGCCGACGCGACCTTGACGTCGAGCGTGACCTTGACCATCCAGTCGTCGGCGAGGACCTCGAACTCCTTCGCCAGCGACAGGCCGTCGCGCTCGTAGGTGTAGCGGACCTTGGTCGGCGAGACCGCCTCGCCCTTCCACGCCGCCAGCGGCGACAGCGGATAGGTCGAGTTGACGAACGAGGTCGCCGCGAAGCCGACGCCGGGCTGGTCCGAGACGAACAGGTCGTCGTTGACCCGGCCGCCCTTCATCGGGTCGTCGAGCCGGTGGACGCGCTTGATCGTGCCGCCGATGTTCGAGAACGTCAGCTGCATCCGCGGCGTCGCGAGCTGCAGCGTCTCCTCGGGGGCGAGCGCCTCGGCCGGCTGCACGCTGGGCGGCGCCGGCGGGGTCGGCGTGGCGGTGCCAGCCGCCGGCGCGCTGCCGGTGCCCGGCGCCGGCGTGGGCGTCGGGGCGCCGCTGCCAGCGCCCCAGGTCGGGCTCTGCACCGCGGTCGCGTCGGTCGCCGTCACCGGCGCCTTCTTCGGCGGCTTAGCCGGCGGGAACAGGAACTGCCAGCCGAGGAAGATCGCCCCGGCGATCACCACGAACAGGACGATGCGCTTGCCTTGGTCTTCCATCAGCGTTGCCCCGGCTGCGGCTCCGCAGCGTCAAGTCGGAGATCGTGCCGGCACCCGTCGACCGGGTCATACCCGCCCTTGCACAGCGGGTTGCAGCGGGCGATCCGCCACGCCGCCTTGCCCAGGCCGACGATCGGCCCGCGGCGCTGGATCGCTTCGAGCGCGTACTCCGAGCACGTCGGCAGGAACCGACAGGTCGGCGCCCGCTTCAGCCCCGAGAGGTAGCGACGGTAGAAGCGGATCGGCGCCAGCAACACCGCCGTGAGCGCGCGCCTCAGCACGACGCGATTCTCTCGAACAGCCGACGCAGATCGGCCTGCAGGGCCGACGTCGACAACGTCGCCGCAGGCTCCTTGGCGATCAGCACCACGTCCTTGCCGACGGGAGCCCACCCGTGCCGCCGCAACCAGTCGCGGGTGCGGCGCTTGATCCGATTGCGGGTCACGGCGTTGCCGATTCGCTTGGTCACAGTAAAGCCGATGCGCCCGGTAGGTTGACTCGTCGAGCTCGTCGCGACCAGCGCCAGGAACGCGGTGCCATGCACCTTGCGCCCGTGCGCCTGCACCGCCAGGAATTCCGGGCGGCGACGCAACCGCATCGCCTTCGAGATCGCGTGCGGCCGCCTGCTGGTGCGCGCGGCCATGCGCCGCCGTTACTTCTTGGCGGCGGTCACCGAGATGCGCTTGCGCCCCTTGGCGCGGCGGCGACGCAGGACCTCACGGCCTCCGCGGGTCTTCTTGCGAGCGCGAAACCCGTGGGTGCGCTTGCGGCTCTTATTGTGGGGCTGGTACGTGCGCTTCATCGCGTGGCTCCGGTCAGTGCGGAACGCGGATCGATACCCAACGAGTACCGGGGTGTCAAGCTGGTGCCCGAAGGATCCGCGAGAATGCGACCGCGAGCGCCTCTCGACGCTCCGGAGTGGGTCTCGGCTGCGCGCTCACGCCGCACCATGGCCGACGACCGCCGCGCGGTCACGGCCGCGAGTGACTTTCACCAGTTATCCACAAGTCGACACGGCGTGAGGTCGACCTGTGGGTCCGGAGTGGGTTTGAGATCGAAGGGTTCCAATTCCTTCACCTTTCAGCCTTGCACCGGCGCTTCCGGGTTTGCTACAGAACGCCGGCGAACGCGTCACCGGAACGTCGCGTTCACGCGCGCGGTCTCCACCCCTCGGGTGAGGACCTCGCGGAGGAGCACCGGGAGGACTTGGTCTGCCTCCCGGCTGAGGATAACTCGTGTCTAGCATGCGGATTTTCAGGGAGCGGTGTTCATTCATGCCATTGAATTTGTTGACCAGTTGCGGGATCCGCGGGGGAGCCACCCCCGCCCTGTGGATAACTCTGGTCCGTCCGGGAGGGCGCGCATGACCCAGCCGCTCCACGAGCTGTGGGAGTCGGCCCTGGGCCGGCTGTCGTCCAAGGTCTCGCCGCAGAACTTCGACATGTGGCTCCGGCCCATCGAGTTCGTGAGCGACGACGCCGGCACGCTCCAGCTGCGGGCCCCCAACTCCTACGTGCGGCTGTGGTTCGAGTCCAACTACCTCGAGGCGATCCTCGACGAGATCCGCACCGTGTCCGGCGTGCCGATCCGCGTCGAGTTCGCGGCCGACGAGGCCCACCGCGGCCCGCCCGTCGCCAGCATCGTCGTCGAGGACGCCACGCCCGCCCCGGCGGCGCCGCCCCCAGCGCCCGTCGAGGTCGACTCGCTGCGCTCGGCCACGCTCAACCCCCGCTACACCTTCGACACCTTCGTCGCCGGTCCGTCGAACCAGCTGGCGTTCGCGGCGTCGCAGGCGGCGGCCAGCGCGTACCCGCCCAAGTACAACCCGGTCTTCATCTGCGGCGGCGTCGGCCTCGGCAAGACCCACCTGCTCCACGCCATCGGCCACACCCAGCTCGGCCTGCGCCCCGACGCTCGCATCGCGTACATCTCGAGCGAGCGGTTCATGAACGAGTACGTCAACGCGATCCGCGCCGGCAAGATGCAGGAGTTCCGCACCCGCTACCGCGAGGGCGTGGACGTGCTGCTCGTCGACGACGTGCAGTTCCTCGCCGGCAAGGACGGCACCCAGGACGAGTTCTTCCACACGTTCAACGCGCTGCACGACAACCACAAGCAGATCGTCCTCACCGCCGACCGCAAGCCGCACGAGATCGCCGACATCGCCGACCGCCTGCGCACCCGCTTCGCGTGGGGCCTCTTGGCCGACATCGAGCCGCCCGAGCTCGAGGTGCGCATCGCGATCCTGCGCAAGAAGGCCGCGGTCGAGGCCATCCCGCTGCCCGACGACGTCGCGCTGTTCATCGCCAGCTCGATCAAGTCCAACGTCCGCGAGCTCGAGGGCGCGCTGATCCGGCTGGCCGCCTACGCCTCGCTGTCCAAGCGCGAGATCGACCTGCCGTTCGCCCACGAGACGCTCGGTGGCGCCCTGGCCCGCCCCCGCGAGCACATCACCGTCGAGACCGTCATCAAGGCCGTGGCGGCCTACTACGGCGTCAAGGGCAGCGACCTGAAGAGCCCACGCCGCCACCGGTCGATCGCCGGCCCGCGCGCCGTGGCGATGTACCTGGCCCGCCAGCACACCAAGGACAGCTACCCGGACCTCGGCCGCGCCTTCGGCGGCAAGCACCACACGACCATCATCTCGGCGGTCGAAAAGATCATCGAGCGGCTGCCCGACGACCCCGGCCTGCGCGGCGAGATCCACGCGATCGAGGCCACGCTCCTGCGCTGACCCGAGCGTCGGACCGGCGTGGTAAACGGCGCCATCCCCCTGTGGAGAACCTTGAGGATCGACCAGCTACCTGCGTGTGGGGAAATCTGTGACCTGCTTTGATCCACAGCCAGACCGACCGCCGACCACCCGCTAGATCGCCCGCCCACCCACATCGCCGCCTACCGACAAGCCGCAACGATCTCCGCTCACTCCCGCGCTATCCACACTGTCCACACGACCTACTGATCCTACTTCTGCCTTTCTTTCTTTGATCTCTGATCCCAGAAACCAGATCGCTGGATCAGAGCCTCGCACGAGGAGACCGTCATGGAGTTCCGCATCAACCAAGCCGAGTTCGTTCGCGGCCTGCGCCTCGCGCAGAGCATCGCCGATCGCAAGAGCACGATGCCGCTCCTGGCCAACGTGCTGCTCCGCGTGCAGAGCAAGTCCAGGCTGCTCGTCACCGCGACCGACCTCAACGTGTCGCTGTCGGCCGAGCTGAAGATCTCGGGCGGCTCGGACGGCAGCCTCACCGTCGGTGCGAAGGCGCTCCACGACATCGTCGTGAACCTGCCGAAGGTCGACGACATCTCGTTCCGCAAGGTCGAGAACAACTGGGCCGAGATCAAGGCCGGCAAGGTCGCGTACCGCATCGTCGGCGTGCCCGACCGCGACTTCCCGAAGGTGCCCGATCACCGCGAGGCGCCGTTCGGTGACGTCGACGCGGCGACGCTGCGCGAGATGATCGACCGGACGCTGTTCTCGGTCTGCAACGATGAGACGCGCTTCCACCTCAACGGCGTGCTGTTCGAGTCGACCGGCACCAAGGCGCGGATGGTCTCGACCGACGGCCACCGGCTGTCGAAGGTCGACCGCGAGCTCCCCGGCGCGCCCAAGCTGTCGGCCGGGGTCATCATCCCCAAGAAGGGCCTGCTCGAGATCAAGAAAGTCCTCGACGGCGCGACCACCTGCAAGCTCGCGGTGAAGACGCCCCACGCGTTCTTCGCCGTCGACGACCTGGTGCTGGCGGTCAAGCTCATCGACGCCCAGTTCCCGCCCTACGAGCAGGTCATCCCCAAGGACCACAAGCGCCGCGCCACGATCAGCCGCGACAGCCTCACCGACGCGGTCAAGCGCGCGCAGCTGATGTCGTCGGAGGCGCGCGGCGTGAAGATGTCGTTCGCCAGCGACCACATCACGATCGCCAGCGACAACCCTGACCTCGGCGAGGTGCGCGAGGACGTCGACGCCCAGTTCAAGGGCGAGGCGATGACGATCGGGTTCAACCCGAAGTACATGATCGAGCTGCTCGGCCAGATCAAGAGCGACCAGGTCGACATCGACCTCGGCGGCGAGCTCGATCCGGCGCTGGTCAAGCCAGCCTCGGGCGACGACTACCTCGGCGTCATCATGCCGATGCGCATCTGAGCGGCGAGGCGGGGCGATCCGGCGTCGGGTCCTGCCGCCATCCCGCGGGCGTTCGACGGTGGCAACCGACAGTCTCGTCCCAGCGCCCGGCGCGTTGCCGCCGGACCTCGAGATCCGGCCGCGCGAGCCCGGCGTCGAGCCCGGCGTCGAGGTGTGGTATCGGCGGTCGCTGAGCCCGCTGCAGTACTTCCTGACCGCGGTGATGCTGCTGCCGATGGTCCTGTCGGGGATGTGGATGTGGCTCCCCGTGGTGCTGCTGCCGCCGTTCATCGCGGCGCGCCGCCTGCGCCACCCGCGGCGGCTGTTCACGATCGTCGGTGACCGGCTGCACCTCCCCGGCGGGACCGACATCTACCGCCGCGACCTCGACCAGGTCGAAGCGATCGGGACCCTCAACCGCGAGCTTCACCTCCGCGCCAAGGGGCGCACCTACAAGCTCGACCTCCCGACCGCCCACGCGGAGTACCTCGTCTGGTGGCTGGCGGCGTGGCGCTTCCCGCAGGGCCTGCCGCCGGCGCCGCCAGGTGGCGACGGGCTGCCGTGAGCGCGACCGCCGCGATGCGGTAGGATCGCCGGACGTGCTCGTCACCGCGGTGCAGCTCCACGGCGTGCGCAACCTGGCGCCGCTGCAGCTCGAGCCGGGGCCGCGGTTCAACGTCTTCGCGGGCGACAACGGCCAGGGCAAGACCAACCTCCTCGAGGCGGTCTACGTGCTGGCGGCGCTGCGCTCGTTCCGCACCAGCGCGCTGGCCGAGGTGATCGGCCACGGCCACGAGCGCGCGGTGCTGAAGGCGCGGGTGGTGCGCAGCGAGCTCGAGCGGGTCTACCAGGTGGTCATCGAGCCCCAGCGCAAGACCGCGATCGTCGACGACAAGCCGGTGCGGCCGATCGCCCGCTACTTCGGCGGCATGAACGTCGTGCTGTTCGCGCCCGAGGATCTCGCGGTGGTGCGCGGCGCACCTGCCGAGCGGCGGCGCTTCCTGGACCGCACGGTGTTCGGGCGACGGTCGAGCTACCTCACGACGGCGCAGGCCTTCGACAAGGTGCTGCGCAGCCGCAACGCGGTGCTGCGCGGGATCGCCGAGGGCGACCGCGGCGGCCGCGACCTGCTCGACGTCTACGACCAGCAGCTCGCGCCGCTGGCGGTGGCGGTGGTGACCGCGCGGCAGGAGCTCCTGGCCGAGCTGGGGCCCCGCGTCGCGGCGGTGTACGCGGCGATCACCGGCGGCGCGCTGACCGCGGCGGTCGCGTACGAGACCAAGCTCGCGCTAGACCCCGCCGCGGTGGTGGCGCAGCTCGCGGCCGACCGCGGCAAGGATCTCGGCCGGCGCTCGACGACGACCGGGCCGCACCGCGACGAGCTGCTGTTCACGCTCGACGGGCACCCGGCCGCGAGCTTCGCGTCGCAGGGCCAGACCCGCGCCCTGGTGCTCGCGTGGAAGATCGCCGAGCTCGAACTCCTGGCCGCGACCCACGGCGACGCGCCGCTGCTGCTCCTCGACGACGTCTCGAGCGAGCTCGACGACACGCGCAACGAGTTCCTGTTCGCGTACCTGAGCCAGCGCCCCGGCCAGTGCTTCATCACCACCACCGACCCGCGCCACGTCCGCATCGCCGCCGACCGCATCGACCGCCGCGTCGCCGGCGGCGCGGTCACCTGAGGCGAGCTGACGATCGACGAGCTGACGATCGGATGGGGATCGTTGGGGCGGGAGCTGACGATCGGATGGGGATCGTCGGGGCGGGAGCTGACGATCGGATGGGGATCGTCGGGGGAGCTAGATACACCAGCAATTCAGGCAAGTTGCAGGAGACAGGGGTGGAGGGCGGCGGCGACGGCGCGGCGGGGGATGGTCGCGTGGCGGCCGTGAGATCCGGAGGGGGGCTGGCCCGGCGGTTTCCTGAGTGATCTCTTTCGCTTGAATCCGGATCGAAAGCGGTCGTTCGACCTTCGTCGAAGGGTCGATTCGTGGTAGGAATCGAAGGTTACGGCGAGTCGAGTCTGATGGCTGAACCCACAATTAATTCCGAGACTTCCGCCCCGGGCACGGTGCCGCCGCCGAACGCCGGCAACTACACCGAGGCCGACATCAGCGTGCTGAAGGGGCTGGAGGGCGTCCGCAAGCGCCCCGGCATGTACATCGGCGACACCGATGACGGCACCGGCCTGCACCACCTGGTGTTCGAGGTGGTCGACAACTCGGTCGACGAGGCGCTGGCGGGGCACTGCACGCACATCGAGGTCGTCATCCACGTCGACAACTCGGTGACCGTGAAGGACAACGGCCGCGGCATCCCGGTGGGCATGCACCCGACGGAGAAGAAGCCGGCCGCCGAGCTGGTGATGACCGTGCTGCACGCCGGCGGCAAGTTCAACCAGGACAACTACAAGGTCTCGGGTGGCCTCCACGGCGTCGGCGTCTCGGCGGTGAACGCGCTGTCCGACTGGCTGCGCCTCGAGATCTGGCGCGACGGCTACGCCTGGGAGCAGGAGTACGCGCGCGGCATCCCGGTCACCGAGCTCAAGCGGCTCGCGCCGACGACCGAGCGCGGCACCGCGGTCACGTTCCACCCCGACCCGACGATCTTCAAGAACGTCATCGCGTTCAGCTACGAGCAGCTCGCCCAGAAGCTGCGCGAGCTCGCCTACCTCAACAGCGGCCTCGGGATCTCGATCCACGACGAGCGCAACGACAAGCGCCAGGACTTCGTCTACGAGGGCGGCATCGCCACGTTCGTCGCCGACATGAACGCGACCAACACGGTCATCCACCCCGACGTGATCGCGTTCTGCGCCGAGCACGAGGGCGTGACCGTCGACGTCGCGCTGCAGTGGAACGAGAGCTACAACGAGCAGCTGGTCTGCTTCACCAACACGATCAAGAACCGCGACGGTGGCACCCACCTGACCGGCTTCCGCCAGGCGCTGACGCGCACGATCAACAACTACGCCACCGAGTTCAAGCTGCTCGGCAAGGACAACAAGAACGGCACGCTGTCCGGCGAAGATCTGCGCGAGGGCCTGACCGCGGTCATCTCGGTCAAGGTCGCCGATCCGAAGTACTCGAACCAGGCCAAGGACAAGCTGGTGTCGAGCGAGGTCGCGACCGCCGTCGGTGCGGTCGTGGCCGACAGGCTCGGCGAGTACCTCGAGCGCCATCCCAAGGAAGCGCGGATGGTCATCAACAAGGCGTCGTTGGCGGCCAAGGCCCGCGAGGCCGCGCGCAAGGCCCGCGAGATGGTCCAGCGCAAGGGCGCGCTCGAGATGACGTCGTTGCCGGGCAAGCTGGCCGACTGCCAGGAGCGCGACCCCCGCAAGTGCGAGCTGTTCATCGTCGAGGGTGAGAGCGCCGGCGGCTCGGCCAAGCAGGGTCGCGATCGCGCGTTCCAGGCGATCCTCCCGCTCAAGGGCAAGATCCTCAACGTCGAGAAGGTGCGCTTCGATCGGATGCTGGCGTCGCAGGAGATCGCGACGCTGATCACCGCGCTGGGCACCAGCGTCGGGCCCGAGAAGGACCTGGCCAAGCTCCGCTACGACCGCATCATCATCATGACGGACGCCGACGTCGACGGCTCCCACATCCGGACGCTGCTGCTGACGTTCTTCTTCCGCCACTTCCACGAGCTGTTCGAGCACCCCGACGAGGACGACCCGACCGGCATGAAGAAGCGCCGGCACGTCTTCATCGCGCAGCCGCCGCTGTACAAGGTCAAGCGCGGCAAGACCGAGCGCTACCTCAAGAACGAGGCGGCGCTCGAGGACTTCGTGCTCGACGCGGTCGTCGACGACACCACGGTCACCGGCACCCGCGACGGCCAGCCGGTGCCGCTGATCGGCCAGCCGCTCAAGGACGCGATCAAGCGCGTCAACGAAGGCCGCCGCATGCGCGCGCTGATCGAGCGCCGCGGCGACGGCCGCATCATCGGCGCGTTCGCCGAGCTGCGGCTGCGCGCCGACGACCTGCGCGATCAGGAGCGCGTCGAGCTCTTGGCGGCGCGGGTGGCCGACGATCTGGCCAGCCGCTTCCCCGACCTGGCCGGGCTGCGCCTCGACGTCCGCAAGGACGAGGGCCACGGCACCTGGGAGCTGCGGGCCGGCGCCGGCGTCGGCGGCGTGCGCCGCGAGACGATCATCGGCATCGACCTGGTGCGGTCGGCCGAGTTCTCCGAGCTGCGCAAGGTCGACGAGGAGCTGCGCTCGATCCTGGCCGGGCCGTTCACGGTCAGCTACGACGGCGGCCCCGCCGAGGCGGTCGCGACGTTCGAGGCGGTCGCGACGTACGTCGAGGAGCTGGGCCGCAAGGGCCTGCAGATCCAGCGGTACAAGGGCCTGGGCGAGATGAACGCCGAGCAGCTGTGGGAGACCACGATGGACCCGGCGCGGCGCAACCTGCTCGAGGTGTCGATCGGCGACGTGAACAACGCCAACGACATCTTCTCGACGCTGATGGGCGACATGGTCGAGCCGCGGCGGCAGTTCATCGAAGAGAACGCGCTGAACGTCCGCAACCTCGACGTGTAGTCAGCGCGCGCCGCGCGACCTCACCCCGCGTCGGTCCGCCGGGCGCGCCCGGATTGGCCCGGGCGTTGCTGTGGCTGGCCGCATGCGCACCGCGCCACTCCTCGCCTGCGGGCTGCTCGTCGCCTGTGGCGGCAAGCCTGCCAACGACTTCCCGGCGTCCGTCGGTCGCTTCACCGCGTCGTCCAAGCCATCGTGGAGCGCCCGGAGCTACCCGGCCAGCGTCACCGACGACTTCACGTACGCGTTCCAGGCCTACGCGGCCAGCGACGCGTCCATCAACTACCAGGTGACGGTCCACAAGCGGGCCGCCGATGCCGCGGCCCACTTCGGGTACGCGGTCGACTGTCCACCGTCGGGCGGCGGCGACCCGAAGCCGACGAAGCAAGGGCCGCTCAAGACCAAGGCCGGCGCCGAGGTCGGCACGTTCCTCATCTGCCAGAGCGGCAGCGGGTTCTGGGCCGACCCGGCGTACCTGCTCGCGATCCAGCGCGGGACGCGCACCGCGTCGACCAACCTCACCAGCGATCCCGCGGTCGCCGTCGAGCTGCTGCGCGCGATGCCGGCGCTCGCCGACCTCGACCTGTCGATGTTCGACGAGCTGGCGGCGATCCACGCCCGCCCTATCCCGACCGAGCGGCAGCTCGAGGCGCTGCACCCGCCCGATCAGCTCATCGCGCAGCCGTACTTGCAGAAGGCGTTCCTGCTCGGTGGCGAGGGGGGCAGCGGCGGCGGGCCGATCCCCGTCGAGCGTCAGGCCAAGCACGCCGCCGAGATCGAGATGCTGGTGTCGATCACGTGCGAGAAGGGCTCGCAGATCGGCACCTTCGCCGACGACGAGGGGCACCGCGTGCCGGCCTACTCGAACCACTGCGCCGTCGCGATCATCGACCGCACGATCCCGGCGGTGATCGCGCGCAAGACGTTCATCAACGTGAAGCTGCCCGACGCGCGCACCTTCGCGATCGAGAACGGCAAGGTGGCCGTCGGATCCGAGGTCGTCGCCGCGGAGCCGTCGGCGGAGATCAACGCGTTCCTCGAGGGCCTGCCGCCGAAGCCCGGCGCCACGGCCGCGCCGTCGCGTTGAACCGGCTCGTCGTCGACCGCCGCGCGCGGCATCGGCGCGCCAGATCGGCCCGCCACGCCATCGCGGCGTGCGTCGTCGGCCGCGCGCCGGTCAGTGGTTGGACCGCGCGCCTGCTGCTCGATGTGCCGGGCGGTGGAAGGGGCGCGGCGATCGGTGTAGGAAGGGGCGATGAGCTATCGCAGCCGGATCAAGGGCATCGGTGCGTACCTGCCGCCGCGGGTGGTCACCAACGCCGAGTTGTCGACGATGATGGAGACGACCAACGAGTGGATCGTCGAGCGCACGGGCATCGAGGAGCGCCGCTGGGTCGAGCCCGGCGAGGGCGGCTCGGAGATGGCGGCCAAGGCGTCGAAGGAGGCGATGGAGAAGGCGGGCGTCGAGGCCAAGGACATCGACATGCTCATCTACGCGACGCTGTCGCCCGACTACAACTTCCCCGGCGGCGGCGTCTTCACGCAGCGGCTGCTCGGGCTGCGCGAGATCCCCTGCTACGACATCCGCCAGCAGTGCACCGGGTTCATCTACGGCCTGGCGATGGCCGACGCGTTCATCCGCTCGGGCCTGTACAAGAACATCCTGGTGATCGGCTCCGAGGTGCACTCGACGGGCCTCGACATCAGCACCCGCGGCCGCGACGTGGCGGTGCTGTTCGGTGACGGCGCCGGCGCGGTCGTGGTCGGGCGCGCCGACGACGACAAGCACCTGATCATGTCGACCCACCTCCACGCCGACGGCGCCGAGGCCGAGATCCTGTGGACCGAGGCGCCGGCCAGCCGCAACCACCCGCGCATCACCGAGGCCGACATGGCCGCGGGCAAGCACTACCCGGCGATGCAGGGCAAGAAGGTGTTCAAGCACGCGGTGACCCGGATGCCGCAGGCGATCATGGAGGGCATGATCGCCAACGGGCTCAAGCTCGACGACGTCGACATGGTGATCCCGCACCAGGCGAACCTGCGCATCAACCAGTTCGTCGCGAAGATGATCGGCCTGCCCGAGCACAAGATGCACAACAACATCCAGCGCACCGGCAACACGACCGCCGCGACGATCCCGATCTGCATGCACGAGGCGATCGGGCTGGGGAAGATCAAGCCGGGCGACCTGGTGTGCCTGGTCGCGTTCGGCGCCGGCCTGACCTGGGCCAGCGCGTTCTTGCGCTACTGAACCGCGCGAGGCTCGGTCGAAAGCTGCGCCCCCGGCGCATGGCACGGATCCGTGCGGACTTCCGCCGGGCGCGCGGCGCGACGATACTCGCTGGCATGATCCGAACGATGGCGCTTGTCGCGGTGGTGGTGGTGGCGTGCGGCCGGTCAGGAGAACCGACCTGCGCCGCGCGGGTCTCCCGGATGAGCGCCCACCTGGCCGCGCCGCGCGAGCCCGCCGAGTTGGCCCGGGTCTCGAAGCGCCTGGCGCAGGCGGTGGCCGAGGTCGCGGCGGCGGAACCCGCGCAGCGAGGTGCGACCGCCGCCGCCGCCTTGGTCCCGATGCTCGGGCCTTGCCCCGCCGCGGCGGAGGTGCTGGGCGGCGTCGCTGTCGCCGCGGGCGGACCCAAGGACGCGTACCTGCGCGCGCAGCTGCCGCCGGCGTTGATCACGTGCCGCTGCGCGGCGTCACCCGAGGACGCCGGGGCGCTCGTCGAGCTGCTGTTCACGACCTGGCGCTGAGCCGGCGATCGGCGCCGCCGGCGGGACGGTCATAGGATGGGAGTAGCGTCCGGGCATGGCGAGCCTTCGGCAGCGGGTCCGGTATCGCTTCGACAACCTGATGGCGCGGGGCACGGGGGCGCAGATCCTCCTGCTCACGATCACGACGCTGATCCTGGTCGGGATCACCGCGCTGGCGATCGTGGTGTGTGGCGTGGTGCCGGCGGACGAGCAAGGCGCGCACGACTCGTTCGGGCGGCTCCTGTGGAAGGCGCTGATGCACGCGCTCGACGCCGGCGCCGTCGGCGGTGACGCCGGCAGCTGGACCTTCCTGTTCGTGATGCTGTTCGTGACGGTCGGCGGGTTGTTCGTGCTGTCGGCGTTGATCGGCATCCTCAACAACGGCTTCGGCGCGCTGATCGAGAACCTGCGCCGCGGCAAGAGCGTGGTGATCGAGCACGACCACGTCGTGCTGCTGGGCTGGAGCCCGAAGATCGACACGCTGCTGTCCGAGCTCGCCGCGGCCAACGCCAACCAGCGCGACGCCTGCGTCGTCGTGCTGGCCGATCGCGACAAGGTCGCGATGGACGAGCACATCGCCGAGCTGGGGCTGCGCCTGCGGGTGGTCACGCGCAGCGGCAGCCCGACCGCGATCGCCGCGCTCGAGCTGGTGAGCCTGACCCACTCCAAGGCGGTGATCGTGCTGGCGCCGGAGACGTCGCCCGACGGCGCGCTGCTGGCCGGCCACGAGGCCGACACGGTCGTGCTCAAGGTGCTGATGGCGGTGACCAAGCTGTCGGCCGGTCGGCCGCTGCACATCGTCGCCGAGCTGTCCGACGAGAAGACCGAGGCCGTGGCGCGGATGGTGGTCGGCCCGGCGGCTGCGCTGATCGTCGCGCCGCCGCTGATCAGCCGGTTGCTGGTCCAGACCGGGCGGCAGTCGGGCCTGTCGGTGGTCTACACCGAGCTGCTCGACTTCGGCGGCGTCGAGATGTACGTGCGGCCCGAGCCGGCGCTGGTCGGCAAGTCGTTCCGGGACGTCGTGCTGGCCTACGACGACTCGTCGGTGATGGGCGTCGTGACGGCTGCCGGCGAGGTGCTGGTGCCCCCGGCGTTCGACCGGGCGATGGCGGCCGGCGATCAGGTGATCGCGATCAGCGAGGACGACGACACGGTGATCGTCAACGGCCGCGGCCTGACGACCGACGAGGCCGCGGTGGTGCCCCACGCCGCCGCGCCGGCGCGGCAACGCGAGCGCACGCTGGTGCTGGGCGCGAGCCTGCGGCTGCCCCGCGTGCTCGCCGAGCTCGACGCCTACGTCGGTCCCGGCAGCGAGACCCTGGTCGTCGGCGCCGGCGAGGCCCTCGACGTGCTCGGCCAGCTCACGACCACCAACATGACGGTGCGCTCCACCGCCGGCGATCCCACCGACCGCGCGCTGCTCGACACGCTCGACGTCGGCAGCTTCGACACCGTGCTGCTGCTGTCCGAGACCAGCGGGCGCACCCAGGACATGGCCGACGCGCGCACGATGATCACGCTGCTCCACCTGCGCGATCTGGCCCGGATCCACGGCAAGAACGTGCCGATCACCAGCGAGATCTTGTCGATCGAGAACCGCGACCTGGCCAGCGTCGCCGAGGCCGACGACTTCATCGTCAGCAACACGCTGGTGTCGTTGATGGTGTCGCAGGTCGCCGAGAACCGCCACCTGGTGAAGGTGTTCAACGAGCTGTTCACCGCGGGCGGCCACGAGCTGTACCTGAAGCCCGCCACCGAGTACGTGCGCGCCGGCGCCGACGTGCCGTACCACACCGTCGTCGAGGCGGCGCTGCGGCGCGGCGAGGTGGCGATCGGGCTGCGCCGGGGCGCGCAGGCCAAGGACGCCGCGGCGTCCTACGGCGTCGTCGTCAACCCGCCGAAGCACGCGCCGGTGCGGGTCGCCGCGGGCGACAAGCTGATCGTCCTCGCTGACGAGTGACCGCGGGCGGCGCGGCCGCGGTAGCATGCGCCATGCGCTGGATCCTGCCGATCGTGCTGCTGGCGGCGTGTGGCGGAGCCAAGAGGGAGACGGTGCCGCTGCAGATGGCCGACGCGGTGCCGGCCGACGAGGCGGGGCAAGCGGCGGCGTGCGCGGCGGGCAACCCGCGCGGCTGCGAGGCGGTGGCCATGCGCTACTACCACGCCGACGGCGTCGACCGCGACGACGCGGTGGCGCTGGCGCAGTTCACCCGGGCCTGCGAGCTCGGGCTGCACGACGGCTGCGCCTGGCAGGGCGTCATGATCATGAACGGCGAGGGCACGCCGCCCGACCCGGCGCGGGCGCTGCCGCTGCTCCGCCCCGCGTGCAACGCGTCGATCGCGCGCGCGTGCGTGGCGATCGAGCTCCTGCGCTACCAGGGCGCGGCGGGGCTGCCCCGCGACGTGCCCGGCGCGCTGCACGCGCTCGACGAGCGCTGCCTGGCCGACGACGCCGACGCGTGCGGGTTCCTCGCCGGGCTGTGGCTGCAGGACGCCAGCCTCGGCGACGAGAAGCAGGCGCTGGGCTACGCGCGCCGCGGCTGCGATCTCGACGGCGCGTACGCGTGCCTGATCCTCGGCGTCGCGGTCTACGACGGCGTCGGCATCGCCGCGGATCACGACGCCGGGCTCGCCGCCTACGCGCGGGCGTGCGAGCTGGGCGCGGGGCTCGCGTGCGCCACCTACGGCGCGAGCTTGGTCGACGGCCATGGCATCGGCGAGGACGTGTCCGCTGCGCTGGCGCCGCTGCGCCGCGGCTGCGCGCTCGCCGAGCCGCGCGCGTGCCGGGTGCTGGCGGCGACGCTGATGAGCGACCGCGACGGCGCCCACGAGGCGTTCGCGACCGCGAGCCGGTCCTGCCACCTCGGCGACCAAGGCGGCTGCACCGTGCTCGGCCACTGCTACCAGGGCGGCGTCGGCGTGCCCGCCGACGTGGCGCGCGCCAACGCGCTGTTCGCGCGCGCGTGCGACGAGGGGGAGGGTGAGTCGGCGGCGGGCGGCTGCTACTACCTCGGCCTCAACCTCGAGGCCGGCCGTGGCGGCACGGCCGATCCGGCGACGGTGGCGGCGCGGTTCGCGCGGGCGTGCGAGCAAGGCTGGTCCGAGGCCTGTCGCTAGCGTCGGCCCGGTGCCATGATGCGCGCGTGAGCGAGCGTCCTGGCTACGCGATCGTCCTGGTGCTGGCGCTGATCGGGTTGGCGGTGGGCTGCGGCAAGCCGGCCCGCACCATCGAGACCCAGGTCAGCGAGGACTCGTGGCGCACGATCCCCGGCACCGACGTGCAGCTGCGCCTGGGGCCGCTGGCCAGCGGTGAGCTGGCGATCGCGATCCGCGATCAGGTCGTGGCCCACGGCCCGCCGACGATCGGCGCGCGGCTGCCGGTGACGATCGACGACCAGCCGTGCGAGCTGGTGATCAAGAACACCTTCGAGGACACCTCGGTGCGCGTGCGGCCGAGCATGGATCGCACCAGCCCGGGCGCGCCCAAGGTGCAGAACCGCGACCTCCAGACCCGGACGCTGCGCGGCCTCACCGTCGAGCTGGTCAGCGCTGCGGGCCCGGTGCCCGGCAGCGACGCCAGCCTGCGCGGCGCGCGCTCCCTGCCGAGCCTGCCGTGGGGCCTGCCGGCGCTGATCCTCGGGCTGATCTGCGGGTTGCTCGCGCGCCCCGACGGGCTCGACGGCGCGCGCATGGCCAAGGCCGGCACCTTCGGGATCCTCGCGCTGATCGGCGCCGGAGTGTGCGCGTCGGCGATGCTCGACGGCGGCTACGCGATCACCTACGGCATCCTGTTCGGCGCCTGGGGCATCGCCGGCATCGTCGGCGGGCGCCTGGCCGAACCCGAGGGCCGGCACACCGCGGCCAGCTGGACCGTCGTCGCCGTGGGCGCGCCGTTCGGCGTCGCCGCGCTGATGCCGATGTGGGGCATCGGCGGGCCGATCCTGGCGCTGCTCGCCGGCGGCGTGCTGGCGGCGATCGCGCTGATCATCGCCGTGTCGATCAAGCCCACCTACTGACCTCACCGACGCCGCCCGCGATGCCCCACACCCGCCACGCCATCACCGTCGTCGCGCAACCGGCCGACATCGACGAGCTCGATCACGTCTCGAACCAGGTCTACCTGCGCTGGGTGCTCGACGTCGCGGTCGCGCACTCGACGGCGCTCGGCTGGGACCACGACGCGTACCTGCGGTTCGGCGCCGGCTGGGTGGTGCGTCGCCACGAGCTCGACTACCTGGCGCAGGTGCTGGTCGGCGACGAGGTGGTGGTCGAGACCTGGGTCGACACCTGGAAGGGGGTGTCGTGCATCCGCCGCACCGCGATGCGGCGCGCGCGCGACGGCGCCGAGGTGCTGCGCGCGGCGACGACGTGGGCGTTCATCGATTTCGGCAGCGGGCGGCCGCGCAAGATCCCCGACGAGATCCGCGGCCTGTTCCAGCCGCTCGCGACGTCGGCATAGCCGCGGCCGCCGCGCTCAGCGCCGCTTGCCGATGACGATGTCGAAGTCGTCCCAGGCCGGCGTGTGGTTGCTCTCGCCGGCCGGCTGGTTCCACAGGTACAGCGCCGGATAGGTGCGCAGCGTGCCGCCGTCGTCGACCACCGGGGTGACGTACAGCTGGGGCAGGTTGCTGGCGCCGCGGCGCGACGAGAACGTCAGCCAGTAGAAGCGGCGCGCGCCGACGTCGGCGGTGGCCGGCGCCCACTTGGGCCAGCTGTTGGTGACGCCGGGGCTGGTGCGACCGCTGCAGGTCGGCGGCGTGTTGGCCGCGAGGCGCACCGGCTGGCCGCCCGCCGACGGGATCACGAACACCTCGGCCTGGGCGTTGTCGTAGCTCGACTGGCCGACCGGGACGCGGTTGAACGCGACGTAGCGGTCGTCGGGCGACGCGGTCGGGTAGTACTCGTTCAGCGAGGGGCTGTTGGCGCCGGCGATCGTCGCCGCGGCGCCGCCCTGGCGCGCGGCGTACGGCACCCGCGCGAGGTCGCCGCTGGTGGTGGTCATGCCCGACGCGATGTTGGGCGCGGACACGTAGAGCAGGTCGTCGGTGGTGTGGAAGAACGACGCGTAGCCGGCCGGGTTGGCGTCGCCGGTGCGCGCGACGACGCCCCAGCCCTGGCCCTGGGCCTGCGACGTGGCCTCGAGATCGGTCCACATGATCTCGAAGCGGCCGCCGATCGGGAACATCGTGATCGCGACGCGGTCGCCGGGCTGCCAGTGCGCGTCGGTGAACGCCGGCTGCTCCTGGCCCTGCCGCGCCATCAGCGCGCGCGCCGCGGCGGTCAGGAACGCCGGCTCGGTGCCCATGCCGTCCGACGAGCGCAGCCCGAGCGTCGTCGGATCGCCGTTGTCGGGCACCGGGCTGGCGGCGAAGCCGACGAACTCGCCGTCGGGCGTCGAGCCGTGGCAGCCGATGCAGCGCACGCCCGCGCCGGCGGTGGTCGGCCGGACGATGTCGCGCACCGTCTCGTCGCCGATGTGGAAGCCGCGCAGCGCCGAGCCGCCGGTGGTCGTCCAGTAGACGATCGCGCCGGGGGCGTCGACCGGGGCGATCGCGATGTCGCCGCTGGTGCCGCGCGCCGGGCCGGCGGTCAGCACGCCGCCGCTGAACGTCGCGCCGCGCACGGTCACGGTGATCGGCTGATCGATCGCGTGCGCGGTCAGGCCGGTCCACATCGCGGCCGGCATCGTCCACTGCGTCGCGCTGGTGTAGACCACCAGCGGGTTCACCTGGTTGGCGGTGGTGAGGCGCAGCTCGTAGAGGTTCTCGCCGGCGCCGGGCATCCACGAGAAGCGCGGTCGCAGCCAGTTGTTGGGGTAGAGCGTGCCGACCTCGGGCTCGACCAGGCACGGCCCGCCGGTCGGCGCGCCGCTGGCGGGATCGCCGAACAGCCCGGGGGCGCTCGCCGGGGCGCCGCCCTCGACGATCGGCGCGGCCGGGAAGTCGCTCCACGGGCCGGCGAACGCGTCGATGCCGCCGCCGTCGGTCGCGGGCGGCGCGTCGTCGTCGCCGCCGCCGTCGATGGCGCGGCCGCCTCCCGGTCCGCACCCCAGGAGCATCACCGCGAGGAGCGTGGCTGCGCGCATGGCGGGGACGATATCAGAGCGTGCGCAACAGCTGCAGGTACTCGACGTTGCCGGCCGGGCCGGTGATCGGCGACTCGACGGTGTCGCCGACGGCGAAGCCGTGGGCCCGGGCCCAGTCGCCGACCTTGGCGATCGCGCCGGCGCGGGCCTCGGGGTCGCGCACCACGCCTCCCTTGCCGACCAGGTCGCGGCCGACCTCGAACTGCGGCTTGATCAGCGCGACGATCGGCTTGCCGGCCGGCGGGCCCAGCAGCGCCGCGACGTGCGGCAACACCAGCGTCAGCGAGATGAACGAGGTGTCGATCACCGCGAGGTCGCACGGCTCGCCGATCGTCGCGGGATCGAGCTCGCGGACGTTGGTGCGATCGAGCACGACCACCCGCGGATCGCTGCGCAACGACCACGCGAGCTGGCCGTAGCCGACGTCGATCGCGAAGACCTTGCGCGCGCCGCGGCGCAGCAGCACGTCGGTGAAGCCGCCGGTCGAGGCGCCGATGTCGAGCGCGACCAGGCCGGTGGGATCGACGCCGAAGCTGTCGAGGCCCTTCACCAGCTTGAGCGCGCCGCGCGAGACGTACGGGTGATCTTCCTCGCGCAGCGCGATCGCCGCGTCGACCGGGTAGCGATCGCCGGCCTTGCGCGCGGCGACGCCGCCGACCTCGACCTTGCCGGCGAGGATGATCGCCTGGGCCCGGGCCCGCGACGGCGCCAGGCCGCGCGCGACCAGCAGGTTGTCGAGGCGATCCTTCTCGGCCACGACGCGCAGTATACGCGCGCCTCACCGCGCCGCGGCGGCCGCGACCGCGGCGTCGAACGCGACCGGATCGTGGCCCGAGAACACGCGGACGTCGGGGTGGGCGAGCGCCAGCGCGCGCACGCGGTCCTGGTTGGCGCGCCGGGCGGGGCGATCGGTGTCGGCGCGGCGCTGGAAGTAGCGCAGCGCGAGCGGCGCGTGGGGCGTCGGCGCGATCTGGCCGTGGAAGAAGAAGCTGTCGCCGGCGTGGAACAGCCAGCCGTGATCGCTGCGGACCGCGACGCCGCAGTGCCCGGCGGTGTGGCCGGGCAACGGGACCAGCAGCACGTCGGGGTGCAGGTCGCCGAGCGCGCGGACGCCGTCGAGCCCGCGCCAGGTGTCGCCGCCGTCGGCGTAGGTGTGGCAGCGGGCGGGATCGGGGAGCTGCGCCGCCACGTAGCGCCAGCGCTCGCGGGCGGTCGGTCGCGCGTGCGCCGCGGCGAGCTCGCGCGCGTGGACGTGGACCGTGGCCCACGGGAAGTCGGGGACGCAGCCGGCGTGGTCGAGGTCGAGGTGGGTCAGGATCAGGTGGCGGACGTCGCGCGGGTCGAAGCCCAGCGCGCGGACCTGGGCCAGCGCCGGCTCGGCGGGATCGAGGCGCGGCTTGGCCTGCCACACCCAGCTGCGCCCGAGGCGCGCGGGATCCGCGAGGTCGCCGGTGCCGAGGCCGCCATCGACCAGCGCCAGCCCATCGGGCAGCTCGAGCAGCAGCGAGTGGCAGATCAGGCGAGCCCGGCGGAACGGGCTGCCGGCGCCGTTGACGAAGCGCTGGCCGTGGGGACACATCGTGCCGGTGTTGAGGTGGTGGACGCGCATGGCCACCACGATGGGGCCGCTGCTGCTATCGCGGAACGACGGATGTGATGGGTGTGCCATAGTCTGTGCCTATGGAGCTGCGCGAGCTGGGCTACTTCGTGGCGGTGTTCGAGGAGGGCAGCGTCAGCGCCGCGGCCCGGCGCAGCCACATCTCGCAGCCGTCGGTGTCGGCGGCGCTGGCGGCGCTCGAGGCCGAGCTGGGCACGACCTTGTTCCTGCGTCACCGCCGCGGCGTCGCGCCGACCGCCGCCGCCGATCAGCTGTACCCGACCGCGCGCCGGCTGATCGCCGAGGCCGAGGCGCTGCGGGCGGCGTTCCGCGCGCCGCCGGCGCCGCGGGCGCCGGTCGAGGTCGGCGTGCTGCGCGCGCTCGACGCGGCCCGCGGCCGCGAGCTGTTGCGGGCGCTGGCGGCGTCGCCCGAGCTGCAGCTGCGCCTGGTCGAGCCCGAGGCGCGCTGCGACGTGCGGGTGATCAGCCGCGGCATGCTGCGGGCCGGCGAGACGTTCCGGCCGCTGTGGTCGGAGCGCTTCGTCGTCGCGTTGCCGGCGGCACACCCGCTGGCGCTGCGGCCGACGCTGCGCGCCGCCGACCTGCTCGGCCAGCCGTTCATCGAGCGGTGCCACTGCGAGCACGCCCGGCAGTTCGCGCGCCGCCAGCCGCGGGTCGAGCCGGTCGCGGTGGCGGCGTCGGAAGAGTGGGCGCTGGCGCTGGTCGCCGCCGGCGTCGGCGTCGCGATCGTGCCGGCCGGCTCGGTGCGCGCCGATCCGCAGATCGCCGTGCGGCCGCTGGCCGACGTCGCGGTCACCCGCGAGATCGGGCTGGCGCTGCGCGCGCGGCTGCCGCAGCCGATCGTCCGGCTGTGCGCGGCGGTGCAGGCGCGGTTCGCGACCGCCGCACGCGCGGCGTGATCGCGGCGCGGCCGACGCCCCACCGTGAAACGACCTGCAACGCGCAGGGCAACACGATCGTGCGCAAGCCGTTCGCGTGACAACCGGCCGCGGCGGCGCGCCTTGGCGTCGCCACGACCAGGGTCTACGCCTGACGACGTGCGTGCCCACCCGCTCCGTGCGTCGGTCCCGATCCTGGTGCTCATCGCCGCGTGCGGCGGGTCGCGGCGCGACGCCGACGCCACCATCGAGGTGCCGGCGGCCGGGCTGACACCGTTGCCGCCTGCCGCCGCCGTGGATGGCGTGGACTTCGCGACCGGCGAGCGCTGCGCGGCGTGCCACGGCGCGGCTGGCGGCGTCATCCGCGACCGCGCCGGGCGGGACGTCTCGCCGGTCACGGCCTACGCCACGTCGATGATGAACTGGTCGGCGCGCGATCCGTACTGGCTCGCGGTGTGGAGCGGCGAGCGCGCCGCCCACGCTGCCGGCGCGGCGGTGGTCGACGATCTGTGCACGCGCTGTCACGCGCCGATGGGCGCGCGCGAGCTGACCCGCGGCGGCGCGGTGATCGACTTCGCCACCGTCACCGCGGACCCCGGCGTGGCGGGACAGCTCGCGCGCGAGGGCGTCGGGTGCACGGCCTGCCACCAGATCGCGGCTGCGGGGCTCGGCACGCCCGCGACCTACGACGGCCAGTTCACGACCACGAGCGGCCGCCAGCTCGCGGGGCCGCACGCCCAGCCATTCCCGATGCCGATGCGACGCCACGTCGGCTACACCCCGGTCGAGGGCGCGCACGTGACGCAGAGCGAGCTGTGTGCCTCGTGCCACACGGTCATCACCCGGCCGCTCGACACGGCCGGTCAGCCGATCGGTCCCGAGGTCAACGAGCAGACCACCTACCTCGAGTGGCGGGCGTCCGGGCTGGCGCGCGCCGGCGTCAGCTGCCAGGCCTGTCATGCGCCGACCACCGACGTCGACGGCGCCCCGATCGTCGCCAAGCTGTCGCCGATGCCCCCGTGGCTCGAGCCGCGCGCGCCGATCGGGCGCCACACGTTCCTGGGCGCCAACGCGTACATGCTGGCGCTGCTCGCCGACAACCAGGCGTGGACCGGCAGCGCGGTGACCCCGGCGACGTTGCGGGCGGGCGTCGACGCGGCGAGCGCGATGGGGCGCGCGGCGGCGACGCTGACGATCGCGGACGCGGCGGTCGGCGGTGGCCGGCTGCGGGCGGCCGTCCGCGTCACCAACCTCAGCGGCCACAAGCTCCCGACCGGCTACCCGGGACGCCGCATGTGGCTCCACATCCGCGCGCTCGACGCCACCGGCGCGGTCGTGTTCGAGAGCGGCGGAGTCGACGCGGCGGGGCACCTCGTCGACGCCACCGGCGCGCGGCTCGATCCCGGCGACGTGGTGCTGCCGCACCGCGATCGCGTGGCCGGCGCGGCCGAGGTCGCGCTGTGGGAAGCCGTCCAGGTCGGCCGCACCGGCGCGCCCACCCACGCGCTGCTCGAGGCGTGGGGGATGGGCAAGGACGATCGCCTGCTGCCGCGCGGCTGGGATCCGACGGCGCCCGACGCCGCGCGCACGATCCCGATCGGCGTGGCCGACGACGCCGACTTCGCCCCGGGGAGCGACGTCGTCCACCTCGACGTCGCCGCGCCGGGCGCGGTGCGCCTCGAGGTCGATCTGGCGTTCCAGAGCGTCCCGCCGGCGGCGATCGAGGCGGTGGCCGCGCTGCGCACGCCAGCGGCCGCGACGTTCGCGGCCATGACGGCGCGGCGATCGCCGACGCCGATCGTGCTGGCGCAGGCCCACGCGGCGCTGTGACGCGCGCCGCGTGACCCGGCGGCGCGGCCTACGAGAACGTGCGCTCGCCGGCCAGCAGGTGCTCGAGCGTCTCGCGCTCGCGGATGATCCGCCAGCGCTTGCCGTCGACGACGACCTCGGCCGCCCGCGGCCGGGTGTTGTAGTTCGACGACATCGTCATGCCGTAGGCGCCGGCGGCGCCGATCGCCAGCAGGTCGCCCTGGGCCAGCGGCGGCAGCGCGCGGTCGCGGGCCAGGAAGTCGCCGGTCTCGCAGATCGGCCCGACGATGTCGGTGACCTGGGTCGCGGCGCTCTTCTTGTGCACCGGCTGCATCGGGTGGTGGCTGCCGTAGAACGACGGCCGCAGCAGGTCGTTCATCGCGGCGTCGACGATCGTGAAGTGCTTGGTCTCGCCGGGCTTGCGGTACAGCACGCGGGTCACCAGCGTGCCGGCGGGGCCGACGATCGAGCGCCCCGGCTCGACCAGCAGCTTGATCGGCGGCAGCGCCTTGAGCGGGGCCAGCGCGGCCTTGACCGCGGCGCCGTACTCGCCGTGGCTGGGCGGCGGCGCGTCGCCGTCCTTGCCGTAGTCGATGCCGAGGCCACCGCCGATGTCGATCAGATCGATCGCGATGCCGTCGGCGGCGAGGTCGAGCACCAGCTTGCACAGCCGGGCGATCGCGTCCGAGAACGGCGCGGTCTTGGTGAGCTGGCTGCCGATGTGGCAGTCGATGCCGCGCACCAGCAGGTTGGGCATGCCGGCGGCGCGGCGGAACACGTCGCGGGCGACGTCGGCGGCGATGCCGAACTTGTTCTGCTTGAGGCCGGTCGAGATGTAGGGGTGGGTCTGGGCGTCGACGTCGGGGTTGACCCGCAGCGCGACCGGCGCGACCACGCCGGCGGCGCGCGCGATGCGATCGATCGCCACCAGCTCCTCGATCGACTCGACGTTGAACGCCAGGATGCCGGCGGCCAGCGCGGCCTTGATCTCGGCCTCGGTCTTGCCGACGCCCGAGAACACGACCTTGCCCGGATCGCCGCCGGCGCGCTGCCAGCGATACAGCTCGCCGGCCGAGACGATGTCGGCGCCGGCGCCCTCGGCCACCAGCATCGACAGGATGCCGAGCGAGGAGTTGGCCTTGACGCTGTAGCAGACCAGGTGATCGACGCCGGCCAGCGCGTCGTCGTAGGCGCGGTAGGCCCCGGTGATCGCCTGCTTGCTGTAGACGTACGTCGGCGTGCCGACCTCGGCGGCGATCGTCGCCAGCGGCACGTCTTCGCAGTGGAGGGTGTCGTCCTGGTAGTGGAAGGGGGGTCGCGTCACGAGGTTGCTCCCAGTTGCGCGCGCAGCCGCGCGATCTCGGCGAGGATCCGGCCGCGGGCCGGGCCACCGACGACGTCCCGGCGATCGACCGCGCGGGCGGGGTCGAGCCAGGTCGCGACGTCGGCGTCGAAGCGTGGATCGGCGGCGCGCAGCTCGTCCAGCGATAGCTCGCCGAGCTCGCGCCCGGCGGCCACCGCGGCGCGGACCAGCCCGCCGGCGATGTCGTGGGCGTCGCGGAACGCGGCGCCCTTGTTGACCAGGTAGTCGGCCAGCTCGGTGGCCACCAGGTAGCCGCGATCGACCGCGGCGCGCAGCACGGCGACGTCGAGCTCGAGCGAGCCGATCATGCCGGCGGCGACCTCGAGGCTGGCGGCGACGGTCTCGACCGCGTCGTACAGCGGCTCCTGGGTCTCCTGCAGGTCCTTGTTGTAGGCCAGCGGCAGGCCCTTCACGACGGTCACCAGCGTGACCCACGCGCCGACGACGCGGCCGACCTTGGCCCGCAGCAGCTCGGCGAGATCGGGGTTCTTCTTCTGCGGCATCAGCGAGCTGCCCGAGCACCACGCGTCCGACAGCCGGGCGAAGCCGAACTCCTGCGACGTCCACAGCACCAGCTCCTCGCCCAGCCGCGACAGGTGCACGCCGATCAGCGCGCAGGTCGCGACCAGCTCGATCGCGAAGTCGCGATCGCCGACGGCGTCGAGGCTGTTGCGGGTGACGTCGGGCAGGTCGAGCGCCTGCGCGACCTGCTGGCGATCGATCGGGAACGTCGTCGCGGCCAGCGCGCCCGAGCCCAGCGGCGACACCGCGGCGCGGCGGGCGGCGTCGGCGAGCCGCGCCCGGTCGCGGGTCAGCATCTCGACGTAGGCCAGGAAGTGGTGCGCGGCGCGGATCGGCTGGGCCCGCTGCAGGTGGGTGTAGCCCGGCATCAGCGTGTCGACGTGGCGCGCCGCCTGCTCGACCAGCGCGCGCTGCAGCGTCGCGCAGCGCGCGTCGAGATCGGCGACCGCGGCCCGCGCGTACAGCCGCAGGTCGAGCGCGACCTGATCGTTGCGGCTGCGCCCGGTGTGCAGCCGCCGCCCGGCGTCGCCGATCGCGTCGATCAGCCGCGCCTCGACGTTCATGTGGACGTCCTCGAGCGCGGGGTCCCACGGCAGCGCGCCGCTGGCCAGCTGGTCGCGCACCTGCGCGAGCCCGTCGGCGATCGCGTCGGCGTCGGCCTCGGTGAGCACGCCGACCGCGGCGAGCATCCGCGCGTGCGCGGTCGAGCCGGCCACGTCGTGCGGCAACAGGCGCTGATCGAAGTCGACCGACGCGTTCATGGCCTGGGCCACGTCGGCCAGGCCTCCCTCGAAGCGTCGGCTGCGCGCGCCCTTGGTACCGCTCATGGCGTCGCAGTATAAACACGGCGCACGAACCAGGAGCTGGCGATGATCGAGAGAGTGTCGTTTCCTTCGGCCACGGGTGACACGGCGAGCGGCGCGCTGGCGCTGCCGCCTGGCGACGGGCGCGCGCCGGCGGTGATCTTGGTTCACGAGTGGTGGGGGCTGACCGATCAGATCACCGCCACCGCCGAGCGGCTGGCCGCCGCCGGGTTCGTCGTGCTGGCGGTCGACCTGTACCGCGGCACGGTGACCCGCGATCCCGCCGAGGCGCAGCGGCAGATGGTGGCGCTGCCGCGCGAGCGCAGCCTCGCCGATCTCACCGGCGCGGCGGCGTACCTCAAGGCCCACCCGCGCTCGACCGGCAAGGTCGCGATCACCGGCTTCTGCATGGGCGGCGCCTACGCGTTCGCCGCGGCGTGCTTCATCCGCGGGCTGTCGGCGGCGGTGCCGTTCTACGGCCTGCCGCCGAACCCCGACTGGAGCCAGGTCGACGTGCCGATCCAGGCCCACGTCGCCCAGCACGACGGCTGGGTCAAGCCGGCCGCCGTCGAGGCCATCCGCGCCACGCTCGTCGCGCGCGGCCAGGCGATGGACGTCCACGTCTACGACGCCGACCACGCCTTCATGAACGAGCAGCGGCCCGAGGTCTACGCGCCCGAGGCGGCGCGGCTCGCCTGGGATCGCGCGGTGGCGTTCCTGCGCCAGCACACCGCGTAGATGCGGTAGCGTCCGCGCGGTGACCGACGCCGAGGACGTCTCGCCCGAGCTGCCCGACGATGTCCCCGGTGCGCGCTTCGAGCGGCGCAAGCGCGCCATCGGGCTGGTCGCCGCGCCGGTGGCCGCGGTGCTGGTGGCGATCCTCGACCGCCACGGCCCGGCGCCAGCGCTGACCGCGCTGATGACGCTGGCGATCGGCTGGTGGCTGACCGAGGCGCTGCCCGCCGCGGCGGTGGCGCTGGTGGTCGCGGCGCTGGCGGTGGTGCTCGACCTCGCGCCGCCCAAGGTGGCGTTCGCGGCGTTCGGCTCGCCGCTCCTGTTCATGTTCGTCGGCGCGTTCTTCGTCGCCGAGGCGATGAAGGTGCACGGGCTCGGCGATCGGCTCGCCGCCGCGGCCAGCCGGCTGGCCCGGGGGCCGCGCTCGCTGTTGGTCGCGCTGTCGGGCGCCGCGTTCGTGCTGTCGGCGTTCATGTCCAACGCCGCCGCGACCGCGATCATCCTGCCGATCGCCTTGGCCGCCGCCGCGGGCACGTCGCCGCGCTACCAGGCGGCGATGGTGCTGGCGATCGCGTGGGCCGCGTCGATGGGCGGGCTGGCGACGCCGGTGGGCACGCCGCCCAACCTGATCGGCCTCGGCCAGCTGCGCGCGGCCGGCTACGACGTCGGCTTCACCGACTGGGTGCTGGTCGCGGCGCCGATCGCGATCGCGATGCTGATCGCGATGTGGCTGGTGCTGTTCGCGGTGTTCGGCGTCCAGCGCGAGGCGGTGACGCTGCGTTCGCCGGCGCAGCCGCGGTGGCGGCGCGGCGAGGTGTCGATCGCGATCGCGCTCGGCGTCGCGGTGCTCGGGTGGCTGGCGCCGAGCCTGGTCGAGCTGCTGGCGCCAGGCGCCGCCGCGCGCTGGACCAAGGCCCACGTCACCGAGGAGGTCGTCGCGATCCTCGCCGGCGGCCTGTTGTTCGTGCTCCCCGGTGGCGCGGCCGGCAAGCCGCGGCCGGCGCTGACCTGGGACGAGGCGACGCGGATCGACTGGGGCGTCGTGCTCCTGTTCGGCGGCGGCATCCTGCTCGGCGATCTGGCGCGGTCGACCGGGCTCACCGACACCTGGGGCCGCGCGCTGGTGGCGTGGACCGGCGCGTCGTCGACGTGGGCGGTGGTCGCGCTGTGCATCGGCGTGGCGATCGTGCTGTCGGAGGCCACCAGCAACACCGCGACCGCGACGCTGATGGCGCCGCTGGCGATCGGGCTGGCCAGCGCCACGCACACCTCGCCGATCGCGGCGGTGCTGGGCGCGACGATCGGCGCGTCGTTCGGCTTCATGATGCCGATCTCGACCGCGCCCAACGCGCTGGCCTACGGCACCGGGCGCGTGACGATGGGCCAGATGATGCGCGCGGGGATCATCTTCGACGTGGTCGGCTTCGCGGTGGTGTGGCTCGGCCTGCGCCTGGCGCTGCCGCTGTTCGGCTGGGGCTGAGCCCGGCGCGCGCGTCCGTGATACCGGACGTCCGCGTCGACGGAGGAAAGCGCGCCTCACCCCGCGCGGAACTTGCGACCCGGCCCCGCACCTCTAGGATGGCGCTCCAAGGAGCCCGCCATGATGAACGCCATGCCGATGATGAACCCGATGATGAACGCCATGCCCCAGATGCCGATGGGCGGCATGCCGATGAACCCGATGATGGGCCAGATGGGCATGCCGGGCATGATGCCGATGGGCATGCCGATGATGAACCCGATGATGGGTTCGATGCCGGGCATGATGCCGGGCATGATGCCGATGGGCGGCATGCCGATGATGGGCATGATGCCGATGATGGGCATGATGCCGATGATGTGTCGGATGACGATGGAGATGGGCAAGGACGGCATGATGATGAAGCTCATGCCGATGGACCCCGCGCACCTGGACGCGATGCGCGAGCGCATGACCCAGATGCAGACCATGACGGGCATGCAGATGCCGATGATGATGATGATGGGCGGCATGCCCATGATGATCTGCATGGGCTGACCCACCGCCGCGCCCGCTATCGCGCCCGCGATAGCGCGTGCAGGGCGGGGTGCTCGCGAGCCACCCTCCGGGCCGTTACGGGTGGGGGGCCCCACGCATGTGGGGGGAGGGTTTTTGCGAAAAACCCTCCTCAACAACGCCAAGCCGCGTCTTACGCGGCTTGCTTGGAGAACAGCGCGTCGACCTCGGCCCCGACCTTGTCCTCGGGCGCGCCCTTGGCGATCGCGATCTCCTTGACCAGCAGCGCCCGCGCGGTCTCGAGCATGCGGCGCTCGCCGAACGACAGGTCCTTGGTCGCCCGCAGCACGCACAGGTCGCGCAGCACCTCGGCGATCTCGAAGACCGAGCCGGTCTTGATCTTCTCCATGTACTCGCGGTAGCGCCGGTTCCAGGTCTGGGTGTCCCGGGGCACGTCGCGCGACTTCAGGATGGCGTAGACCTCTTTGACCTGCTTGGCCGCGATCAGCTCGCGCAGCCCCACCGCGCCCGCGTTGGCGGTCGGCACCATGATCTTGAGACCCGTCTCAAGGATCTTGAGGATATACACGCTCGTCTGGGCGCCGCCGATGTCCCTCTTCTCGAAGGCAACGACCTCGGCTACACCGTGGACCGGGTAGACCGCCTTGTCTCCAACCTGAAACTGTTGCTTCAATGTAGACCTCGGGGCGCCGATCCCGTGCGACGAATCAGCGTAGCAGGCCGGGGCGAGCGAGTCAATGCCGCTGGCCCCCGGCGCCGCGACAAACGCTATTCATTCTCGGTTGTTACGATCGCGCGACGTACTGAATGATCGTCGCCACCGCGAACCCGGTGCCGCCCTTGGGCTGATGCGGCCGGCCGTTCGAGACCGAGGCCGGGCCGGCCAGGTCGACGTGGACCCACGGCGTCCCCTTGGCGAACGTCTTCAGGAACAGGCCGGCGGTGATGGCGCCGCCCATCCGGTCGCCGGTGTTGCGCATGTCGGCGATCGGGCTCTTGAGCTGCTCGCGCAGGCGCGGGTTCAGCGGCAGGCGCCACATGTCCTCGCCGGTCGCGTCGGCGCAGGCCATCCAGTCCTTCAGCAGCCGATCGTGATCCGACATGACGCCGGCCGTGTACGGGCCGAGCGCCACCATGCACGCGCCGGTCAGCGTCGCGAAGTCGAACATCTCGTCGGGATCGATCTTGGTGCGCGCGTAGGTGATCGCGTCGCCCAGCGTCAGCCGGCCCTCGGCGTCGGTGTTGTTGATCTCGACGGTGGTGCCGTCCATCGAGGTCAGCACGTCGCCGAGCTTGTAGGCGCGACCCGAGACCAGGTTCTCGCAGCACGCGGCGATCGCGTGGATCTCGTGCTCCGAGCCGAGCGTCGCGATCGCGTCCATCGCCGCGATGACCGCGGCCGCGCCGGACATGTCGATCTTCATGTCCTCCATGGCGTTCGACGGCTTGAGCGAGTAGCCGCCCGAGTCGAACGTCACGCCCTTGCCGATGAGCGCGATCTTCTTCTTGGGCTTCTTGGCCGGCTTGTAGGTGATGTGGATCAGCTTGGACTCCTGCTCGGAGCCCTTGCCGACCGCCAGGAACATCCCCATGCCGAGCTCTTCGCACTTCTTGGCGCCGAGCACGGTGATCGACAGCTGCGGGTGGCGCTTGGCGATCTCGGTCGCCTCGTGGGCGAGCTGAGTCGGCGTCATGTGCGCCGCGGGCTCGTTGATCAGATCGCGCGCCTTGGCGACCGCCTTGGCGACCGCCTCGCCGCGCTCGATGGCGGCCTTGACGTGCTTGACCTCGGCGGCCAGCGGCTTCTTGCCTTTGGCGTCCGTGATGATGCCGAAAGACTTGAGCGGATTCGGCTTCTTGGCGTCGTCGCTGGTGAGGTAGCGGGCGAACTTGTAGCTGCCGAGGAGCGCGCCCTCGACGAGCAGCTGCACCGTGGTGCCCAGCTTGGCCCCGGCGGTCGGCAGCACGAAGCCGAGCGACGTGGCGCCCAGCTTGGCGGCAGTCTGCCCGGCCACGGCCCCAAGGTCCCGGAATGACGGAAGCTTCTGGTCGGCGCGGGCGCCGGCGCCGAGCGCGAGCACGCGCTGCGCCTTGAGCGGCCCCTTGCTCCACATCGTCAGCACCTGGGACGGCTTTCCCTCGAAGTTCTCGGCCTTTGCGGCTGCCGAGAGGGCCCCGCCCAGCGCCGCGTCGAAGGCTTTCCACTGCGCATCTTTGGACGGATCCCCGTACACCACCAGGGCGATCAGATCGACCGATGCGGTCAGGGCGGGCTCAATGAGATGTGTGAATTCCATGGGTTACCGTCGCCTGCCAGCAGGGTTGAACATTTCTAGGGCTCCGCCGCTTCGATGTAAAGGAAAGGAAGCGGTGGATTGACTCGGGAGTGCGCGCTTACGTAACCTCGAAAGTGACCAATCCCAAGGGGGGAATATGGCGCGTAATCAGCCATCTGCGCGACCCGCACAACGCAAGGGCTCCGAGAAGCCCACGAGCAAGAAGACCAACCAGTCGTCGGCCCCGCGCGCGGTACCACCGCCGCGGCCGGAGCCAGTGAAGCTCGCAGGAGAGCTTCCCGTGCCCCGCGCGACGTACTTCTTGTAGCGCGGATCGCTCGTTCGCCGCTGCCGGCGCCGAGTCAACGTCACTCAGCTTCTTCTTCCAGCGCGTCGGTATCGGGAGATGCCGACGCGTCTGCGTCTTCATCGTCGCCGGCTGGGTCGTCGCCGTGGTCGAGCGCGCTGGCCGCGCGGCCGAAGCGGATCGCGTCGGCGAACGGCTCGTTGGTGGCGAACACCACCCACGCGCGCTGGTGGCGCTGCGCGATCTCGGCCAGCTCCTCGAGCTGATCCGAGGCCATGTGGCGGCGCGAGCGGCCGAGGCCGCTGACCACGAAGTAGGCGTCGTCGCCTTCGAGCTCGGCGTAGAAGGCCGCGAACTCGCCGGTCGGATCAGTGACCAGCGGGTCGTGGGCGCACACGATCCCGAGCTCCTCGGCGAACGCGTGGGCGACCGGCGGATCCCACAGCCCGGTCGGGTGCCACACCCGGACGCAGTCGCCGAGCGCGCCTGCCGGCATCACCTCGGCGAAGAACTGCCGCATCAGCTCGCGGTTGGCGGCCGACGGGGTGAACTCGGGCCCGGTGCGGAACACCGCGACCGCCGCGTCGAGCGTGGTGCAGGCCTCGCGCAGCGCGTGGACGCCCTGGTCGCGGTGCTCGCCGGGGCGGAACCGCCCGATCTCGGCCTTGCGCTCGGGGGCGACCGGCCAGCCGCGCGGGCCGAAGCCGCGCGGGCCCGGCTCGTGGGTGATGAGCGCCGGGGCGACCACGCCGAAGGCGCGGGCGCGGGGCACGCTCTGCCGCCAGCGCTTGAGCACCGACGGGCGCACCGGGCCGACGTGGACGGTGTTGATCTCGAGGTAGGGCAGGCGCTGGAAGTAGCGCGACCACGCCACGCCGGTGGGGAGTCCTGCGCAACCGACGATGACGTGCTTGGCCATGATGGGGGCCGCCGTTGACCGGCGGATCTCGCCGCGCGTAGAGTGCGCGCGAGCCACGCTACGTCCCCGCGCCCGCTGGCGCAAGCAACTGGAGGCCGCTCGTGCAGTTCTTCATCGACACCGCCGACGTCCGCGAGATCAAGGAAGCCGCCGCCATGGGTCTGGTCGACGGCGTGACCACCAACCCCTCGCTCGTCGCCAAGACCGGCCGCAAGTTCCGCGAGGTGCTGCTCGAGATCTGCGACGTCGTGAAGGGCCCGGTCTCGGCCGAGGTCGTCTCGACCACCTGCGACGAGATGATGAAGGAGGCCCGCGAGCTGGCGGCGCTCCGGCCCAACATCGTCGTCAAGATCCCGCTGATCGCCGAGGGCCTGAAGGCCACCAAGATCTGCGCCGACGAGGGCATCAAGACCAACGTCACGCTGTGCTTCAGCGCCACCCAGGCGCTGCTCGCGGCCAAGGCCGGCGCGACGTACATCTCGCCGTTCGTCGGGCGGCTCGACGACGTCGCCACCGACGGCATGCAGCTGATCAGCGAGATCCTCGAGATCTACGATCACTACGGCTTCGAGACGCAGGTGCTGGTGGCCTCGGTGCGCCACCCGATGCACGTGCAGCAGGCCGCGCGGATGGGCGCCCACGTGGCGACCTGCCCGCTGTCGGTGCTGCTGCAGCTGGCCAAGCACCCGCTGACCGATCTGGGCCTGGCGCGGTTCCTCGAAGACTGGAAGAAGGTCCCGCAGTAGGCTCGGCGCATGGCGAGCCGCGCCCGTCCGCTGTCCCTGGGCGCCGCGCTCGCCGCGCTGGCGGCGTGCGCCCCGGTCGACGGGCCGCGGCTCGACGGGCTCGATCCCGCGGCGGCGCGGCGGGGGGCCACCGTGACCCTGACCGGCCGCGACCTGTGCGGCGGCACCGCGACCGCCACCGGCGCGTGCGACCCGCTGCCGTCCGGCGCGGTCGACTTCGGGCTGTCGCCGCCGATGGTCCGCGCGCCCGTCCGCAGCTGGGCCGACGCGGAGATCCGCGTGACCGTGCCGTCCCAGGTTGCGGCCGGCGCCACCAGCGTGTACGTCACCGTCGACGGGCGCACCTCCAACGCCCTCGACTTCGAGGTCCTGCCATGACAGCCGATCGTCGCGCGTTCTCGGTCGCGGTCTACGCTCGCCGCAAGGGCAGCGAGGTGCTGGCGATCTTCCATCGCCGGCTGCAGACCTGGCTGCCGATCGGCGGTGAGCTCGAGGCCGGCGAGACGCCGCTCGAGGCCGCCGTCCGCGAGCTGCGCGAGGAGACCGGCCTGGTCGGGCGGTTCGGGCCGCTGGCCGGCGCGCTCGACGGCGTGCCGTGGGGGCTGCTCGGCTACGAGGAGCACCAGGCGGGGACCAAGGGCCTGCACATGAACTTCGTCTTCGTCGCCGACGTGCCCGACGACGCGGTGGTCGTGCCCAACGACGAGCTGGTCGACTGGAAGTGGGTCGATCGCGACGAGCTGGCGCGGCTGGAGTCGCCGCTCAACGTGCGGCAGTTCGGCTTCGCGGCGCTCGACGCGGTCGTCGTCCCGCGTTAGGAAGCGTCCGCCGCGATGCGGATCCGCCAGCACGCCAACCCGACCCGCACGTACTACGAGACGTTCCGCGGGGTGCGTCCGCGCTTCGAGCCCGGGCGGCCGATCGAGGTCGAGGTCGGCTGCGCCGACGCGCAGTTCCTGTTCGAGCGCGCGGCGCAGGATCCGTCCCGGCACTACGTCGGGCTGGAGATCCGCGACGAGCTGGTCGACTGGGTGAACAAGAAGGCGGCCGCGACCGGCGCGCCGGTGGTGGCGGTGTTCTGCCACGCGCAGAAGCACCTGGCCGAGGTGTTCGCGCCGGCGTCGGTCGCGCGGGTCTACGTGAACTTCCCCGACCCGTGGTTCAAGCGGCGCCACGCCGAGCGGCGGATGGTCGACGACGAGCTGGTCACTGGGCTGGCGTCGCGGCTGGCGCCGGGCGCCGACGTGTTCATGCAGACCGACGTCTGGGACCTGGCGCTGGCCGGCCTCGAGGCGTTCGAGGGCCGCGATGTCTGGTACGCGAACCAGGCCGGGCCGTGGACGTTCTGGCGCGCCGGCAATCCGTTCGGCGTGCGCTCGTGGCGCGAGCAGAACGCCGAGGAGACCGGGCTGCCGATCTGGCGGATGCGCTTCACGCGCACCGCCGCGCCGTGAGCGCCGCGCCGTGAGCGAGAAGCGACGGCGGCGCGGCGACCCAGATAGCCTCGCTGCGCTTGGCTACCCGACCTCTTCGGCGTAGGTCATCACCAGGTACATGACCGCCTCGCCCTTGCCGGCGTTGCGGTAGGCGTGGGGCGCGTCGGCCTCGAACAGGATCGAGTCGCCGGCGTTGAGGCGGTGGGTCTCGCCGGCGACGTCGATCTCGACCACGCCGGCGGTGACGACCAGGTTCTCGCTGGTGCCGGGCGCGTGGGCGTCGGCGGTCTCGACGCCACCGGTCGCGAGGCGCAGCTCGTAGAACTCGACCCGGCGCGGCTCGTCGAACGGGAACAGCGCGCGCGACGTGAACGAGCGGTCCTTGCTCGACAGGAGCTTGGCCTGGTCGGAGCGCAGCACCAGCGCGCCCGAGACGGTGCGGCTGGAGATCAGCGCCGAGAACGTGACCTCGAGCGCGCGCGCGATCTTCCACAGCACGTTGATCGTCGGCGCGCTCTGGCCGAGCTCGATCTGGCCGAGCATCGCGCGGCTCACGCCCGACAGCTGCGACAGCCGCTCGAGCGACAGCCCGCGCTTGGTGCGCAGCCGGCGAAGGTTGCCGCCGACGACGGGCGCGAGGTCGGTCGCTTCGTCGCTCGGCGGTGCCGGCGGAGGCGCGACCTCGGCGGGTTTGCTGCGCGCAGGACGCGCAGCCTCTTTGGCGGTGGGGGTACCAGCGCGCACGCGACGCTTCTTGTCTTTCACCAGATCCAAACCGGGACCCAGTATACCCACATCGGCGGCGGGGATTGGGTCGCGGTGGACGGTTGCATGGGACGGGCGTCGGTGCGCCCGTGACGGGCGCGCCGGTAGTCGTCGAGATGGACGATGCTGCCTTGGCGGACGGCGCTGCCTTGCATGAGCGGAACTCTATCCGCTGTAACGGACGCGCGTCAATCCGTTTTCACGGACACTCCGCCGTTATCGTGTAACCGCTCGTCCCGCCAAGGAAACCTGCTGCCCCGGCGGTGCCGGCCGCGGCCCTACGCGCCGGCCGCGGCCACCGCGCCGACCGTCGCCGGCTCCTCCTCGGCGACCCGCGCCTCCTCGGGCGCCGGGTGCGACGTGCCGCCGCCGCCGATGGCGTAGCCGGTCTCGCCGTGCAGCGCGCTGTCGAGGCCGTCGTACTCGACCTCGGCGTCGACGCGCAGGCCGATCGTCTTCTCGATGACCTTGAGGATCACCAGCGTCACGATCGCCGCGTACGCGCCGGCCGCGAGCAAGCCGATCGCCTGCTCGAGCACGAGGTTGGCGTTGCCGGCGAGCGCGCCGCCGCCGACGCCGGTCGGGGTCAGCGCCGCGGTGGCGAACACGCCGGTGAGCAGCGCGCCGGCGGCGCCGCCGACGCCGTGGACGCCGAACGCGTCGAGCGAGTCGTCGTAGCGGAAGCGCCCCTTGAGCAGCACGCCGCCGAAGCACGCGGCGCCGGTGAGCGCGCCGATGATCATCGCGGCGCCCGGGTTGACGAAGCCGGCGGCCGGCGTGATGCCGACCAGGCCCGCGACCAGGCCCGACGCGACGCCGAGCATCGTCGCCTTCTTCTGACGCATCGCCTCGAGCACCGCCCACGCCAGCGCGCCGGCCGCGGCGGCGAGGTGGGTGTTGACCAGCGCCAGCGACGCCAGGCCCGGCGCGCCGGCCGCGCCCTCGGCGCTGCCCGTCACCGCGCCGCCGGCGTTGAAGCCGAACCAGCCGAACCACAGGATGCCGGCGCCGAGCACGGTCATCGTCAGGTTGTGCGGGGTGTGCGACCGCGACGGGTAGCCCTTGCGCTTGCCGATCACGATCGCCGCGACCAGCGCCGACACGCCCGAGGCCCAGTGCACGACGGTGCCGCCGGCGAAGTCGAGGGCGCCGCGCTTGCCGAGCCAGCCGCCCGGGCCCCACACCCAGTGCGCGATCGGATCGTAGACCAGCGTCGTCCAGGCCAGCGTGAACGCGATGTACGCGCCGAACTTGAGCCGCTCGGCGTACGCGCCGGAGATCAGCGCCGGGGTGATGATCGCGAACATCCCCTGGTACATCATGAACAGGATGTGCGGGACGGTTCGCCCGGCGCCGTCGGTGCCGACGCCGTCGAGCCCGGCGAAGTCGAGCCCGCCGATCAGGCCGTGCTGGCTCGGCCCGAAGGCGAGCGTGTACCCGATCAGCGCCCACTGCAGGCTGACCAGGCCCAGGGCCAGGAAGCTGTGCATGAACGTCGAGAGGACGTTCTTGCCTTGGACCATGCCCCCGTAGAAGAGCGCCAGGCCTGGGGTCATCAGCATGACCAAGGCCGTGGAGACGAGGAGCCACGCGGTGTCGCCAGAGCTGATCGCAGACATCCCTCGACGCTAGCGGGCCGAGGTTTCCGCCAGGTTTCTTCCCGGGGTCCGGGAGGTAGAACCTGCAGGAACGACGCTCAGCCCGCGGCCGACACAGGGGGCTGCGACGACGGCGGTCCGGATTGACGCCGGGGCCGAAAACGCCGATCGGCCCGCGTACTGCGGGCCGATGGATCAGTCAACGCCGATCAGGAGAGCGTCCCGAGAGGCTTCTGGGCCGTTTCGGGTGGTGGCCCCGACGAATGCCGGGGGAGGGTCTTTGCGAAGACCCTCTCAGGCTGCAGCGGCGGCGGGGTACACCGCCACCTTGGTCTTGTCGCGGCCCGAGCGCTCGAACTTGACCTCGCCATCGACGAGGGCGAACAGCGTCCAGTCGCGGCCGACGCCGACGTTGGCGCCGGCGTGGTACTTGGTGCCGACCTGGCGAACCAGGATGCTACCAGCCTTGACCGTCTGACCGGCGAAGCGCTTCACGCCCCGCATCTTCGGCAACGAGTCGCGGCCGTTGCGGGTCGATCCTTGTCCCTTTTTGTGTGCCATGACGCTTCGCTCCTCAGCCGACGATCGAGTCGATCTTGACCGCCGTCAGCTCCTGACGGTGGCCGTTGCGACGGACGTAGTTCTTGCGGCGGCGGAACTTGAAGACCACCAGCTTCTCGCCCAGGCCCTGCTCGACGATCGAGCCGGAGACCGTGGCGCCGGCGACGGTGGGCTTGCCCACCGCGACCTTGCCGTCGTTGGCGACCAGGAGGACCTGATCGAACGACACCTTGTCACCCGCGTTGCCCGCGAGCTTCTCGACCCAGAGGGTCTGGCCGGGCTCGGCCCGGTACTGCTTTCCGCCAGTTTGAATCACCGCGTACATTGAATCTCTCCGCGATCGCGCGTTTGGAATCGCGGACTTTACTCACAGGGGCTCGCGCGTCAAGCCTTCCTCCGAGAGAGTTGCAACTCACCGAGATCGTTGCACGTCCTGACACCCACTCCCGGCGATCGTGTGCGCTCCGTTATTTCACCCGCCGCTGAAAGGTGGGTAGGATGCCGCAATGAGGCACCTCCTGGCTTGCGCTGCCATCCTCCTGGCCGCGCCGCTCATCGGCTGTGGCGACAACCGCAAGGTGAACGAGGGCGACGTCGACGCACCCGTCGCTGACGCCCCGGACATCGACGCGGTGCTGATCGACGCCCGCCCGGTGGACGCAGCGATCGACGCCAACTGCCCCGCGCGGGCCGCCGGCACCGTCGGCGGGACCTGCACCTCGGACGCCCAGTGCGACAGCACGGTCGGCGCCGGAGACGGCTTCTGCCTGCGCGGTGCCCAGGGCTCGATCACCTGGCCGACGCAGGGCTACTGCGTGAACCAGATCGACACCTGCACCACGAACAGCTGCGGCGCCGGCAACCAGTGCACGACGATCGACGATCCGCTGGGCGCGTTCCGGGCGTGCATGCCCGCGTGCGGCGCGGATCCGTGCATCTGCTCGAACGGCCAGATCTGCGCGACCGGCTTCTCGGGCTCGGATCTCGGCGCGGGTCAGATGGCGTGCTTGCCCGGCAACGCGGCCTCGATCGACGGCGCGGCCTGCACCGGCTTCGGCGAGTGCGCGCAAGACTCGTTGTGCCAGAACAACTCGTTCGAGTTCCCGGGCGGCATGTGCGGGCGCATCGGCTGCACGATCGGCAACGACGCTACCTGCGCGACCGGTGGCGACGGCCACTGCGTCGACCTCGCGCAGCTCACCGCCGGCTTCAACACCGGCACCATCTGCGTCGACCGCTGCGTCAGCGACACCGACTGCCGCCAGGGTGAGGGCTACCGCTGCGTCGACGGCGGCGGCACGATCGGCAAGTACTGCCGTCACCCGCAGATCGGCGACACCTGCACGATGGACGCGCAGTGCGACGACACGGTCGGCATGCGGTGCGGGTTCTCGCTCCCGGGTGGCTTCTGCACCGTGCGCCAGCCGTGCCCGACGCCGGGCTCGAGCCAGGGCTGCGCACCGCTGTCGAGCATCTGCTGGGACGGGCCGACGCCGGCCGACCTCAACTTCTGCGTGGATCGCTGCGGTGGTCCGGAGAACACCCAGGGCGGTTGCCGCGCCGGCCTGACCTGCCGCGACGTGGACCCGCAGGGTGGCCCGACCCACGTCTTCCTCGGCTGCATCGCGCCCTGACGCCCGCGGCCAGCGACTGTCATCGACCCCGCCGCGTGGCGGGGTCGGCGTTTTCGGGGCGTGCGCTAGGGTCGCCGCCATGGCTCGCACGTCGTCGGTCGCGGTCGCGCTGCTCTCGATGGTCGTGGGGTGTGGCGGCGGGCATCCCGCGGCCGCGCCGCCGCGCCCGCCGGCGCCCGGGCCGGTGGGGCCTGCCCCGGCGATCGCCCCGCCCGCGATCGCACCGGTGGCGCCGGCCGACGTGCGCCTGCCGCGCGCGTTCCGCGTCGAGAGCTACGCGCCCAGCCTGGTGATCGACCCGGCGCAGCCGACGTTCACCGGCTCGATCGCGATCGCCGGGACGATCGCGGCGGGTACGCCGGCGGTGTGGCTGCACGCCGAACGCATGACGGTCGAGGCGGCGGTCGCGACCACCGCGAGCGGCGACGTGCCGCTGACGGTGTGGGCCGATCGCGCGCCCGGCCGGATCGCGCTGACCGCGCCGACGCCGCTGCCGGCGGGGCACGTCGTGATCACGCTGCGCTACCGCGGCACCCTCGACGAGGTCGACACCGCGGGCGCGTTCCGGCAGCAGGTGGCGGGGGCGTGGTACGCGTTCACGCAGCACGAGCCGCTGTACGCGCGGCGCACGTTCCCGTGCGTCGACGAGCCCGACGCCAAGGTGCCGTGGACGTTGACGCTGGAGGTGCCGGCGGCGCTGGTCGCCGCGTCCAACGCGCCGATCGCCAGCGAGGAGGCGCGCGGCGCGACCCGGGTGGTGCGGTTCGCGGCGACGCCGCCGCTGCCGTCGTACCTGGTGGCGTTCGCCGTCGGGCCGTTCGACGTCGTCGACGCCGGGACCACCCGCGCCGGCGTGCCGCTGCGGATCCTGGCGCTGGCGGGCCGCGCGGCCGACGCGGCGTTCGCGGCCCGCACGACCGCGCCGCTGCTCGCGGGCCTCGAGGACTGGTTCGGCAGCCCGTACCCCTTCGCCAAGCTCGACGCGGTGGCGGTCCCGACCACCGTCGGCTTCGGCGCGATGGAGAACCCCGGCCTCATCACCTACCGCGAGAGCCTGGTGCTGATGCCCGCCGACGCGCCGGCCAGCCGCCAGCGCGCGTACGTCGGCGTCGGCGCCCACGAGCTGGCCCACCAGTGGTTCGGCGATCTGGTGACGCCGGTGTGGTGGGACGACCTCTGGCTCAACGAGTCGTTCGCCAGCTGGCTGCCGGCCAAGGTGATCGCCAAGGTGTTCCCGCAGTTCGCGCAGCCGCTCGACGCGATCGAAGGGCGCAACAACGCGCTCGAGGCCGACAGCCTGGCCACCGCGCGGCGGATCCGCCAGCCGATCGGCACCGAGGACGACGTCGTCTCGGCCTTCGACGGCATCACCTACGGCAAGGGCGCCGCGGTGCTGCGGATGTTCGACGCCTACGTCGGGCCCGAGCGGTTCCAGGCTGGCGTCCGCGCGTACCTCGCGGCCCACGCCGGCGGCAACGCGACCGCCGCCGACTTCCTGGCCGCGATCGCCGCCCAGGCGCCGGAGCTCGACGTCACCGCGGCGATGTCGTCGCTGCTCGATCAGGCCGGCGCGCCGCGGGTGACCGCGACGATCGACTGCGCGCCGGGCCGCGCGGCGGTGGTGCTGACCCAGGCGCGCTACCTGCCGGTCGGCGCGGCCGCGTCGACCACCCAGCCGGTGTGGCGGCTGCCGGTGTGCGTGCTCGCCGAGGTCGGCGGCGCGCGCGTGCGGCAGTGCACGACGCTCGGCGCGCAGCCCGCGGTCGTGTCGTTCGATCGCTGCCCGACGTGGGCCTGGCCCAACGCCGACGGCCTCGGCTACTACCGCGGCGGCGTGCCGGCCGCGGCGTGGCCGAAGCTCCTGGCCGCGGCGCCTCGCCTCGACCCGGCGCCTCGCCTGGCGTTGATGAGCGACCTGCTCGCGGCGGTGGCGGCGGGTGACGTCGATCTCGGCATCGTGCTGCCGGCGCTGCCCGCGCTGGTGAAGCGCGGCACCCCGCCGGAGCAGATCCTGGCGGCGCGGCTGGTCGACGGCGCGCGGCCGTGGGTGCCGGCCGCCGACCGCCCGCGGTTCGCGCGCTGGGTGGCGCGGACGTTCGCCAGCGCGCGCGCGCTGGGGCTGACGCCGCGGCCCGACGAGGACAGCGTCCGCGAGCGGCTGCGCGGCGAGCTGGTGCCGCTCCTGGCCGAGACCGGCGGCGATCCGACGCTGCGCAAGGCCGCGGTGGCGGCGGCCGCGGACTGGGCGCGCCTGCCGCTGGCGACCCGCGCGATGGTGCTGTGGCTCGCGGTGCGGGTCGATCCCGCGATCCACGACGGGCTGCTGGCGGCGTTTCGCGCCACCCCCGATCGCGTCGTGCGCCGCGACCTGGCCCGCGCGCTGGGCGGCGTCGCCGATCCAGCGCGCCTGGGCGCCGCGCTGGCGCTGACGCTGGACCCGGCGATCGACGTGCGCGACAGCGCCGAGATCATCGCCGCCGCGACCAGCCGCGAGGACACCCGGCCGGCGGCCGAGGCGTTCGTGCGCGCGCACGCCGACGCGCTGCTCGCGCGGCTGCCGGCGCGGACGCGGGCCGGGATGATCGGCTGGCTGACCGCGGGCTGCGACGGCGCCGCGGTGGACGGCGTGAAGGCGTTCGCCGCGGCGACGCTGGCCGGGCAGCCCGGCGCGCCGCGCCGGATCGATCAGGCGCTCGAGCGGCTGCGCCAGTGCGTCGCGCGGCGGGCGCTGATCGAGCCCGCGGTCGCGGCCTGGGCCCACCGGCTGTAGTCAGCGATCGAGCAGCGCCAGCGCGTTGCCGCCGAGGATCCGATCGATGTCGCGCGCGGGGGCACGCAGCCGCTGCACCCAGCCGCGGATCGCGCCGTAGTCGTACTGGCCGTCGGCGCCGTGGAACCCGTACGGCGCGTCGGTGCCGTACAGCACGCGCTCGGGCCCGACCGCGGCCACCGCGTCGCGCACCAGCGCCTCGTCGAGGTACGGGCTCGACACGTCGAGCGCCAGCCGGCGGTCGTCGCGGATCGCACCCCACAGCCGGTCGTAGTGCGGGATGCCGGCGTGGGCGAAGATCAGCCGCAGCCGCGGCGCGGCGTCGGCCAGCACCCGCCAGTCGCCGCGCGCGCCGAAGCCGAGGTGGATCAAGATCGGCAGCCCGAGCTCCTCGCACCGCTGCGCGATCGGGATCGCGTCGGTCAGCGGCCAGCCGTGCCAGTGCGGGTGCAGCTTCACGCCGATCATCCCGGGCACGCCGCGCCACCGCTCGAGCTCGTCGAGGCCGACCGCCGCCCGCGGGTTGAGGAAGATCCAGCCGAGGAAGCGATCCGGGTGGGCGCGGACGACGGCGGCGACGCTGGCGTTGTCGGGCCGCGGGTAGATCGCGTAGGTGGCGCCGCCTAGCCGCAGGTCGCCGTCGCGGGTGATCGTCGTCTCGGCGACGACCTGGGCCAGCGGGTGGCATGGCGAGCGCATCAGCCGGCGCACCACCGCCAGCAGCCGGCGCGGCGTCTCGGGCAGCGGATCGTTCATGCACGGGATCAGCGCCACCCGGCCGATGCCGCGCTCGTCGAGCTGGGCCAGCATCGTCGGCACGTCCAGCATCCGCGGCTCGTAGTGGGCGTGGACGTCGATGACGGTCACCCGGGGAGTATGCCCGAGTGCGATCGCGCGCGGTCGCTGCGTCCGCCGCTGCGACACGTTGACCGTGGTCGCCGACCGGGGGCAGACTCGGCGCATGGCGCGCCTGTACCGGGTCGATAATGGCGAGACCATCGGCCAGATCAACGACAAGCAACTCCAGTTCCTCGTCGACATGCTCGAGGAAGAAGACGAGGAAGATCAGGACTACTACATCGACGCGGACACGCTCGAGCTGTTCTCCGACAACGGGTGCGATCCCGAGCTGCTGGCGCTCCTCGAGGGCGCGCTCGAGGACGGCGAAGACGGCGTCGACATCGCCTGGGAGTAGCGCGGCGCGCGCTCACCGCAGCAGCGCGTAGAGCGCGACCGAGGCCAGCGAGATGGCCAGGCTGCGCACCGCCGACAGCGGCGCCTCGCCGATCGCGCCCAGCGGCACCGCGGTCTCGCGGTCGGCCTCGATCCACACCCGGACGGTCTTCTCGGTCGGGCCGACGGCGACCGAGAGATCGGCGTAGCCGGTCGGCACCCCGGTGATGACGACGTGCTCGGTGCGGGCGTCCTGGACCACCAGCACGCCGTCGATGGCGACGGTGACGCTGTCGGCCACGTCGGTGAACACCAGCGCGACCCGGCCGGTGGCCTGGCCAGGCGTCGACGGGAAGCGCGCGGTGACGTCGTGGGCGCAGGCGGCGAGGGCGAGGGCGAGGGTGAGGGCGAGGGCGGGGGGAGCGAGGCGCATGGGGGCTTGGTCGCGGCCGCGGCGTCGGCCGTTGCCCGGCCGCGCGTCGGCGAGTGCGCGGCGCGCGAGTTGGGTAGATACTGATCAGGTGGCCAACCCGATCGCGCTGACGCGAGTCGAACCGCCGCTGGCGATCGACGACCTGCTGCGCGACCACCCGTGGCCCGACGTCGGCGCTGGCCGCAGGCTCGAGTGGCTGTGGACGATCGACGTCGCGCTGCCGCCGGCGGAGCTGTGGCCGCTGGTGTCCGACGTGTCGCGGCTCAACCGCGCGCTCGGCAACCCCGAGATGCAGTTCCGCGAGGTCGACGGCGTGCGCTACGGCAGCGGGCGCTACAACGGCGTGCCCCACGAGTGGCGCGAGGTGCCGTGGGAGTGGGTCGCCAACCGCTGGTTCACGTTCTCGCGGATCTACTCGCGCGGCGGGATGCGCGCGCTGTACGCGATCCACCGCCTCGAGCCGCTGGGCGCCGACGGCACCCGGCTGTACGTGTACTTCGGCGTGATCCCGCGCCACGCGCTGCTGGTGCCGGCGCTGCGCTGGTCGTTCGCGGCGCTGGGCCGCGCGTACCGTCGCCAGGTGCCGCGGCTCGCGACCCGGCTCGCGGCGCTGCCGCTGCCGGCGCTGCTGGTGACGCCGGGGACGGTGCGGCCCGAGGCGACCGAGCGCCTGCGCGCGCTGGCGGCCGAGCTGCGATCGCGGCCGGTGCCGCGCGACCTCGCCGATCGGGTGATCGGGCTGGTCGAGCAGGGCGACGACCTCGACGTCTGCCGGCTGCAGGTGCGGGCGCTGGCGCGGCGGTGGAGCGTCGACGAGGGCGCGCTGCTCGTGACCTGCCTGCACGCCACCCGCGTCGGCCTGCTCGAGCTGGTCTGGGACGTCGTGTGCCCGCACTGCCGCGGCGTGCGCGAGTCGGAGATCGCGCTCGATCGCATCCCCACCGACGGCGCCTGCAAGGTGTGCGACGTCGAGTTCGGCACCAGCGAGGCGGTCGAGGTGTCGTTCCGCGCGCACCCGTCGCTGCGCGAGATCACGCCGCGCACGTACTGCAGCGCCGAGCCGGCCACCAAGGCCCACGTGCTCGTGCAGCGCGCGGTCACCGCCGGCGCCACCGCGGCGATCGATCCGGTGCTGACGCCGGGCCGCTACCGGCTGCGCCTGCAGGGTGAGCGCGCGCCCGCCGGCTACCTCGAGATCGCCGCGGCCGACGGCGCGGCGCCGCTGACCTGGCGGGCCGCGACCTCCCTCGACGAGGTGGCCGCGCCCGCCGGGGCGCCGCTGACGCTGGTCAACGACCGCGCCGCGCCGACGACGTTCGTGATCGAGGCCGCGGCGCCGGCCGATCTGGCGCTGCGCCCGGGCCGGCTGTTCTCGCTGCAGGAGTTCCGCGACCTGTTCAGCGAGGCGTTCCTGGGCACCGACGTGCAGCTCGCGGTCGGCGAGCAGACGCTCTTGTTCACCGACATCGTCGGCTCGACCGCGATGTACGCGCAGCGCGGCGACCCGGCGGCGTTCGTCACCGTGCGCGATCACTTCCGCGTGGTGTTCGGGCTGATCGCCGAGCACCGCGGCGCGGTGGTCAAGACGATCGGCGACTCGGCGATGGGCGCGTTCACCGACCCGGCCGACGCGGTGCGCTGCGCCGAGGCGATCCAGCGCCACTTCGCCCCGGGCGCGCCGGTCCGGCTGCGGGTCGCGATCAACACCGGCGCCTGCATCGCGGTGCGGCTCAACGCCAAGCTCGACTACTTCGGCAACGCGGTGAACCTCGCGGCCCGCCTGCAGGGCCTGGTCGAGGCGGGGCAGATCGTGGTCGCGGCGTCGACCGCGGCGACCCCGGCGGTGGCCGCGATCCTCGCGGCCCGGGGCGCCGAGCAGATGGCGGTCGAGCTCCGGGGCATCGCCGGGCAGGTCACGGCCCACCGCTGGACCATCCCGTAGCCGCCGGCGGGTGCACCGCGCGAGGATGTTGGGGTCGGCCACAAGCTGTGGAATGATCCGACGGTGCGGGCCGAGGGTCCGCGCAACTGCCGAGGATCGTGGGGACGACCTCGGGCACGTGCCGTGCACTAGTCCCTGATCCCGGCCCGATCCCGGGCTTACCGGTGTGGAGGAACGATGCGCTCGAACCTGGCTTGGTCTCTGACCCTCGCGCTCCTGGCCGCCGCGTGCGGCGGTGACGACGGCAACAACGCGTCCCCCGAGGTGATCCCCGGCGGCGGCGTCCACGATCCGGGCATCGACGGCCTGGTCAACGTCTACGCGATCGACGGCGACACCGACGCGCCGATCGCCGGCGCGACGGTCCGGGTCGGCACCATCGAGGGCACGACCGACGCCACCGGCTTGTTCGTCGCCAAGGGCGACCTCACCGGCCCGCAGACGATCGCGGTCAAGGCCACCGGCTACGCCACCGGCGTCTACGTCGGGGCCGACGGCGCCAACGTCACCGCCGCGCTCGATCGCACGCCGGCCAGCACGACCGCGCCGCCGCAGGCCGAGATCAGCGGCACCGTCGCGGGCTGGGACGCGATCCCGCTGCCGCCGGCCGATCACCTGACCGCCGCGCTGGTGACGTACTCGCAGAGCCGCGAGCTCGGCGCCAACGACAACGACCTCGCGCCGCCGCCGAGCGGCTCGCAGGTGCCGTCGAACGTGTGCGTGAAGTCGTCGCAGGCGTCGCTGCCGTGCGCGTGGCGCATCAACGCCCGGGTCGGCACGGTCGCGGTGTTCGCGATCATGGCCGACGTCGACACCAAGGGCACCGCGGCGCAGGACGACGACGTCGTGACCGTGACCGGCTTCGCCACCGCGCCCAACCTGGTGATCGCCGCCAACCAGGCGCAGTCCAACGTGACGCTGACGCCGCTGGCCGCCGGCTCCACCACGACCGCGTCGGTGTCGTTCGGCACGCCGCCCGCGGGCCTGACCCCGACGCTCGCCATCGCCGGGGTCGACCTCGGCGCCGCCGGGGTGCTGCGGGTGCCGCCGCTGGCGCCGCCGACGACCACGACGGTCGTGCCGAGCCTGAGCGCGTTCGCGGGCTCGAGCTACGAGCTGGTCGCGCTGGCGCGCGAGAGCGCCACCGACGGCACCGCCGCCGAGACGATCGTCTTGCGGCGCGGGCTGAGCAGCGCGGCGAGCTTGGCGGCCGGCGACTGGCTGGCGCCGCCGACCGGGCTGTCGTCGGATCGCAGCAACGCCTCGTTCGCGCGCGTCACCGGCGCCAGCGCGCACGTCATGGAGTTCGACACCTCGAGCGGCGGCGGCAGCGCCAACCGCGCGATGAGCGTGGTCGTGCTCGACGACAGCGCCACGGTGACGCTGCCCACCGACTTCGCGCCGTTGCCGACCGGCTCGCTCACCTACAAGGTCAGCGCGTTCGACGCCGGCGCCGCGTTCGACCCCCGCGACTTCGCGATCGACGACCTGCAGGATCAGCTGGTCCGCCTGTCGAGCGAGACGATCAAGCTGAACTGAACTACGGGGGCTCGTCGCCGAGCCCCCTCGGCGAGGCCGGGTCCCTGCCGCGCCGCCCGCCGGGACCGCCGGTCAGCGCGCGGGCCAGCGCTCGATGACCGGCGCGCGCAGCGCGCGGGCGGCGTCCTCGTCGGCGACGATCACGATCGCGCTGGGCGGCAGCGCGACGCGGGGCAGCGCCCACGGCACCAGCGGCGCGGCGCCGCGGGCCCGAGCCTCGACGAGGAACGCCTCGCGCTTGGCCTGGCCGAGCGCGGTGGGCACGAACACCGGGCCGAGCTGCGGCGCCAGCGCCGCGCCCAGCTCGGCGAGCTCGATGTCCTCGTCCTCGCACAGCACGGCCAGCGGGCCCGGCGGCAGCACCGCCTCGCTGGCGATCAGCGCGCCCAGCCGCGGGGCCTGTTCGTCGAGCACGTCGGCGACCGGGCGGGCCAGCCGCGCGCGCCCGCGCCGCCAGCGCGCGACGCCGCGGGTCGCCAGCGCGCCGCGGCCGAGCGCCTCGTCCCAGCGGCGGCGCACGATCGCCGCCAGCTCGATGACCGCGACGCCGTCCTGGCCGCACAGGTGCGCGCCGTACAGCAACGTCAGCGCGTCGGCGAGCTCGTCGGTGAGCGCGAACCGCGCGGCCACGGTGGTGAGCAGGCCGGGCTCGAGCGTCGGCGGATCGCTCGACGTCCCCGACGTCACCGCGCGCGCCCACGCGGCGACGTGATCGCGCCAGCCGGGCGGGCTCGGCGGGGCGACGAACGTCGGGCCGCTGGCCTCGGGCCGCGGCGCCGCGGCGCGCATGCGCTCGCGCCACGCCGACAGGCGATCGGCGACGTTGGGATCGCCGGCCGCCGCCACCGGGGTCGGCACCGCGTCGGCGGCCGCGGCGGGGACGGCGACGCGCGGGCGGGGCGCCGGCTGGCCCTCGGGCACGCGGCCGGCCAGCGGCAGCACCTCGACGCCGCCACCGCGCCGCGCGACCGCGACGCTGGTGAGGCCGCCGAACCAGCCGGCGTCGTCGACGACCACGCCCTCGATCGGCGCCAGCGGCGCGCGCCCGGACAGGTCGACCAGCCACGCGGTCCCGCTCTCGCCGGTGACGATCAGCTGCTCGCCGGTGGGCTCGGTCGCGATGCGCGCGATCGGCTCGGGGATGTCGACCCGCGGCGGCTGGCCGTGGTTCACCAGCGGGATCACGTCGATGCGATCGGGCTCGTTGGCGGCGACCATCCACACCTGCCGCGCGCCGCCGCCGACCCAGCGCGCCGGCGCCGGCCGACCCAGCCGGAACCGCCGCACCGGCGCCCGGGTGATCGGGTCCCACTCCTCGAGCATGCCGGCGGTCGACACGACGAAGCGGCTGCCGGCGAACGAGCCGGCGCCGTGCACCGGCGTGCGCAGCGGCAGCGGCCACAGCACCAGCTCCTTGCGCACGACGTCGAGCACCGCCGAGCCGCTGGGCCCGGTGAGCCACAGGTGATCACCGGCCGCTGCGACCATGCGCATCGACGCCTTGATCGTCAGCTCGCCGGTGGCGGTCGGGCCGCGGGGATCGACCGCGTGGATGCGGGTGGTGCCGTCGTAGCGCGCGATCACCACCAGCCGCAGCGGGGCGCCGCACAGCGCGACGTCGCTGTCGGTCGCCGCGGGATCGATGCCGACCTCGCTGTCGGCGCTCAGCGTCGTGCCGTTGATGAGATCGATGTGGTCGCCGACGACGCGCGCGAGCAGGCTGCCGTCGGGCGCGATCAGCAGCCGCGAGGGGACCTCGGCCATCGCGGCATCGTACTCCGCGGCTCGCGCGCGGTCACGGCGCCAGCACGCGCATGCACGCCTTGGTCGGCTTGCCGAACGGCGGCAGGTCGTCGCGCGCGGGGCCCTCGAGCTTCACGCAGCGGTAGCCGTCGCCGCACGCCTCGTCGGTCGAGCACGCCTTGGTGCAACGGCCGTCGGCCGGCACCTGGGCGTCGCCGCGCAGCCCGTGCTCGAGGCACAGGTACGAGCGGCAGCCGAGGCTGATCCGGCAGGTGTCCTTGTACGGCCCCTGGCCGAACATGTTCCACCACACCAGCCCTCCGACCAGCAGCATGCCCAGCACCACGACGATGGTGCCGAGCCGCTCCTTCACGACGCGCCAGCGGATCGCCATGGGCGCATGCTACCCCGCGCGGCCCGACGCCGACAGGCGCCGGACCGCGACCGTCTCAATACGGCATCATCGGCACGCCGTAGGGTCCGGCCTGCGACATCGACTCGCCGTAGGCCTGCGCGCCCGCGACCGCGACGCCCGGCACCCGCGCCACCTTGTCGACGCCCCACGCCGCCGCCGAGGTCATGCCGTCGCCGATCGGGTTGGCGACCGCGCCGACCACGTCGGCCCCGGCGTTGTAGGCCGCGTCGGCCTTGCCCTCGTTGTTGTCGAGGAACGAGGTCGCCGCGTCGTTCACCGGCGACGCCACGTCGTTGACCTTGTCCATCACGGCCGCGCCGGTGGTCTTGGCCGACGCCTTGATCTTCTCGTAGAGCGAGAGGAACGCCTTGTCGAGCGCCTCGTTGGCGTGCTTGATGTGGTCGTCGAGGGTCTTGGCGATCGCGACCACCGCCTCGGCGGCCGCGTCGCTGCCGCCCTCGATGTCGGCCAGCTGCTGCTTGGCCTCGCCGACCTCGGTCTTCAGCTCGGCGACGATCGCGGTGGCGCCGTCGCCGATGTCGGCCGAACCGGTCGCCATCGCCTGGGCCATCTTCTTGTCGCGGTTGGTGGTCGCCGCCTTGATCTGGTTCTTGTAGTCCTCGGCCTTGCCTTCGACCTGGCTCACGCCGAGGTCGGCGGCGCCCGCGGCGTAGTTGGCCGCGTCCTTGATCAGCGAGGCGTTGGCCGCCTCGTCGGCGTCATCGCTGGCGGCGTCGGGGCTGGCCGCGTCGGGGCTGGCCGCGGCGTCGGGGCTGGCCGCCGCCGGATCGCCGGTGCTGGCGTCGGGGCTGGCCGCGTCCGGCGTCCCGCCGTCGCTGCTCGACGCGTCGGCGGCCGGCGCCGGCACGCTCTGGTCCGGCTGGCCGTCGCCGTCGGTGTCGGCGGTCGCGCCCTGCATCGCCTGCTGGGCGGCGGCCGCGGCGGCGGCGTCGGCCTTGGCCTTCTCGTCGGCCGCCTTCTTCTCCTCGCGCTTCTTCTGCACCTCGGCGGTGATCTGGGTGATGAACTGGTTGGCCTGGGTCGACTCGGCCTTGAGCTGCTGCTCGAAGCCGTTGATGTCCTGGAGGAAGGTGTCGGCCTCCTGGATGTTGGTGTCGGCCTCGGCGATCGACTTCTCGGCCTCGGCGGTCTCCTTCTCGGAGGTCGACTTCACCTCGTCCTGCTTCGCCGACGCCTTGTCGGTGGTCTCGGAGCCGGTGTCGGCCACGCCCTTGGCGCGGGCCTGCTGGTTCTTCAGCGCGCCGGAATAGGCCTTCATGTCGGCCATCGACACGCCGCACAGGCCGCGCAGGATGACGTCGGCGATCTTCTCCTGGATCCAGCCCATCACCGCCATCGCCTTGTTCTTCGCCCAGCGCTTGATGCGGCCGATGATGCGGCCCCAGAAGCCGCTGCTCTCGGGCTCGGGGATGTCGACCGCGGCCTTCTGGCCCGCCTGGTCCTTGCCCTTGTTCTGCTCGTCGTTGGCCTTGCCGGCCTGCTGCGCGCCCTCACCGGCGGCGGTCTGGTTCTGCTGCGTGACCTGGCCCGCGGCCTGGGTGTCCGCCTTGTGGGTCGCGGCCTCGGCCTTCCGCTTGGCGGCGTACTCGTCGTACTTGCCGTAGGTCGCGAGGGTATCGACGGCCTTCTGCTTGGCCGAGACCTGGCCCTTCTTGAACTCGATGGCGATCTTGCGCATGAAGGCGAAGTCCTTCATGGCCATCGTGAACTCGCCGTCGGGGGCGAGCAGGTGCGGCCAGTAGGGCAGGGCCTCGCCGTCGTCGCCACCGCCGCCGGCGGCGTCACCGCCACCGCTCGCGGCGGCTGGATCCGCGCCCTGGGGAGCGGCCGGCGTCGCGTCGGGCGTGGCCGCCTGCGGCGCGCCGCCCTGCGGTGCGGCGGGCGTGTCGCCCTTCGGCGCGGCCGGGGTCCCACCTTGCGGCGCGGCGGGCGTGTCGCCCTTGGGCGCGGCCGCGACCGGCGGCGGGTTGTCGACCTGCGGCTGCGCGGCCGGCGGCGTGTTCTGCTGCGGCTGCGCGGTCTGCTGCGGCTGCGCGGGCGTCGCGTCGGCCTTGGGCGCGGACGCCGGCGCCGTCGGCGCCGCCGCCGGGTCCTTCTTCTTCAGGCCCGACAGCATGCTCTTCACGTTGGCGGCGATCGACGTCGGCGTCGCCTTGTTCACGACGAAGTCGTGGAACTCCTGCTTGGAGTTGTCGGCCGGGGCCTCGAGCGCCGGCGCGCCGCCCATCTTCTTGCCCTTCTCCTCGGCGCGCTTGCTGGCCGCCTCCTTGGCGCCGTCCTTGTCCCAGGCGAGCGGGTTCTTGAAGTCGAACTCCTCGGCGCTGTCCCAGCTGTGCTTCTTCTTCTGGGTCCACGCCAGCGATCCGAACGGGCCGTTCCACTGGCTGCCGGCGCCGTTGAACGACACGTCCTCGCCCTGCATGGCGTCGACCGCGCCGCTGCCGGCGTTCCACAGGTCCGACGCCGCGCGCCCGCCCTTGACCACCTTGTCGCCGGTCTCCTTGTACCACTTGGCCTGCTCCATCACGCCGCCGCTCGGCCCGGTGGGCCGCTCGGCGCCGCCCGACAGCGCCTTGTAGTAGCCGTCGTCCTGCTTGCGCAGCTCCTCGAGCGGCTTGAGCTGCTTGTTGAGGTCGGCCAGCTCCTTGGTCTGCTCGGGCGTCAGGTCCTTCTCGGCGATGCCCTGCAGCTCCTTGCGCTTGGCCTCGGCCGCGCCGAGCGAACCCTCGAGCTCACGCCGCTTGATCCGCGCCTTCTGCGCGTCCTCGGCGAACCCGGCCGGGTCCTGCTTGCGCTTCTCGAGCATCTTCTCGTCGAGCGCCTCGGCCTGGCTCGCGGTCTTGGCCGAGTCGGCGGCGGTCTTGTCGGCGGCGTCCTGGGCGGTCTTGGCCTCGGCCTTGGTGACCGCTCCGACCTGGCTCGCCTCGTTCTTCAGTTTCAGCGCCTCGTCGTTGGCCGCCTTGGCCTCCATCCACTTCTTCTTGGCCTCGGGGCTGTCCCAGTCGGGCAGGTTCGAGCCCTCGGTCAGCTTCTTGTCCGAGATCGCCAGCTGCTTCTGCTGCTGCTTCTTCATCCAGGCCTCGCGCGACTCCGCGAGGTTCTGGAGGTTCTCCTCGGCGAACTTCTTCTGCATCGCCTTGGTCTGGTCCTCGATCGACTGCGTGCCCTGGTTGAGGGTCTTGGTGACCTTCCAGTTCTCGCCGATCGAGCCGGCCTTCTTGCCGAGGTTCTCGACGCCCTTCTCCATGTCGATCTTGTCGGCGAAGTTGTTCATCTTCGCCGCGCGCTCGTCGAGCTTCTTCATGAACGACGAGTCGTTGATCTTGGCGACCTTGTCCTTGGTCCAGCTCGAGATCTTGGTGCCCTTGTCCTTGGCCCAGTCGGCGACCTTGGTGCCGGTGTCCTTGACGAACTGGCCCGGCTTCGACTCGGCGATCGCCGTCGCGGTCTTCTTCACGAACTGCGCGGGCTTGGTGCTGGCGGCCCAGGTGCCGGCCTTCTTGGCCTTGTCGGCGACGAAGTCCTTGGCCTTGCTCATCGCCCCCTTCTCGGCCTGCCACACGCCGTCGACCAGCCGGCCCTTGACGCCGCCGAAGCCGAGCTTGCGGAACAGCTTGTCGGCGAAGTTCTTCACGTTGCCGCTGATCTTCGCGGCGATCTTGCCGAGCATCGCCTTGGCCCGCTTCATCAGGCCGTTCAGGATGCCCTTGCTCTTGCCGAACAGGCCCTTCATGAACTTGGGCCCGAACTGCATCGCGAGGCTGATGAGGCCCGAGGCCGCGTCGTTGGCCTCGCTCATCATCTGATCGGCGGTCGCGGCCTTCTCCTCGGGCGAGGCGCCCGACGCGATCAGCTGCGCCAGCCGCACGCCGTTGAGGCCGGTGAGCACGCCCGACAGCGCGAACGAGATCACGTCGCAGATCAGGCCGACGATGTTGAGGATGCGGGCGACCGCCGACACCGCGGCGCCGATCGGCGGGAAGATCATCCCGAGCAGACCGACGACGGTGAGGATCAGGCCGATCTTGCCGCAGATGCTCCCGACGACGCCGGCGATGCTCTTGATCGCCGACAGCACCTTCATCAGCGAGCCGAGGAAGCCCTCGGCCTTCTTGTACGGGTTGTTGGTCCAGATCGCGGCGATGTTCTTGCCCTCGCCGATCCAGTTGCCCGCGCGGGCCAGCGCGCCGTTGAGGCCGTCGCCCGCCGAGCCGATGTACGTGTCGATCTGGCCCTGGAAGCCCTGGGCGATGTCGCCCATCTGCTTGATCTTGGCGATCGTGTCCTTGGTGCCGGGCGACTTGGGCTCGTAGGCGTCGAGCGCCTTCGAGATGTCCCCGTCGCCGCCGGCCAGGGTCGCGATCATGTCGCCGCCCGCGGCGCCGCCCGCGGCGTCGCCGCCGCCCTTGGTCGCGGGCTTGCCGCCGGCCTTGCCCGGGGTCTTGCCCTTGCCCTCGCCGCCGCCCTTCTTCGCCGGCGCGGCGTCGCCGCCCTTGGGCGCGGTGGCGGCGGGCACGGCCGGCTTGGTCGCGGTGCCCGGCTTCGGCGGCGAGCCGGCGTCGGGTGGCGCGTCCTTCTCGTTCTTCGCCACCTCGTCCTTCATCTCGTCGACCTTGTCCTGGGCCTGCTCCTTCTCGGAGTCAGCCTTGGACCCGGCCTCGCCGAGCAGCCCCTGCAACCACCCCATCGGCGAGTTGGCGATCTGGCCCTCGACGCGATGGACGATCGCCTCGTCGGCCGCCGCACCCTCCTGCGTCTTCGCAGCGTACTTGTCGATCGATGCCTGCGGGTTCGCAGGGGCTCCGGCGGGGGCGGGATCGGCCATGGTGGTCTCCTTCAGGCGCTCGTGCTGGTGAGCTCGTCGGCCAGACGCCGGGCGCGGCTCACGTCGTCGATCATCTTGGCGAAGCGGTCGCGACCCATGCGGTCGCGCAGCGGCTCGAGGAGCCGCTCGAACATCGGCTTGACGCTGTCGCCCTGCACCGCGCGCAGCGCGTGGTAGCTCTCGGCGATCGTGCGGTAGGCCGACGGGAAGTCCCCGTGGTTCTGGTAGATCTGCGACATCAGGCCGACCGCCGCGACGTAGCGGCCGAGGTTGCCGCCGTCGGCGCCGATGCGCGCGACCTCGATGCAGCGGTCGAGCGCGCCGGCGGTCTTGCCGCGCTGGCTCATCAGGCCGGCCTGGCCGATCAGCGCCGCGACGTGCAGGTCGGTGAGTCCGTGCTCGAGGGCGCGATCGCGGGCGATCTGGATCACCCGGTCGGCCTCCTCGGTGCCGGCCTGATCGCCGCGGGCCGCGAGCGCGGCGGCGCGGGCGATGCGCGCCTCGATCTCGTCGGCCGGGCTGCCGTGATCGTGGGCGGCCTTGACCACCTCGCGCAGGTGGTTGGCGGCGCCGGCGGCGTCGCCGCGGGCCAGCGCGTCGGTCGCGAGCAGCTGCCGCGCGGTGAACACCGTGTCGACCCAGCGCGGATCGTGGCGCAGCTGATCGACGAGGTCGCGCAGGCTGTCGAACGGCGCCGGATCGCCCGGCTCGTCGTGGACCGCGTCCTCGGCGAGGCCGACGGTGACCTCGGCCAGCGCCAGCTGCCACGCCCACTCGCGCGGGTCGGCGATGCGCGCGACGTGCTGGGCGGCGGCGCGCAGCGTGTCGGCGGCGGTGGCGCGATCGGCGCGGCGGATGCCGACGCGGCACGAGCGCGCGGCGATCGCGAACATCAGCGGCCCCTCGCGGCCGATCCGCTCGCCCGCCGACGACAGCACCGCGTCGGCGGCGTTCCAGTCGAGCTCGGCGAGCTTGATCGCGGCGAGCCGGAACAGCAGGCGCGCCTCGAGGGCGGGATCGGCGGCGGCCTCGACGAGCGGGCCGGCGGCGTGGATCAGCGCGCGGACGGGCTCGAGGTGGTTGCCGAAGATCGGCGTCTCCTCGGCGAGACGCACGGCGAGCTCGGCTCGCGTCGACGGTTCACCGTCGGCGAGGCCCGCGCGCAGCTGGTCGAGATGCGCAGTCATCGAAGCGCATCGTAGTACGGGGCGATTGCGCGGATCCTTCCTGGGTTTCTATAATGTTTCCGATGACTGCCACGGGCGCGGAGCTAGTGGCCATCGCACGCCTGCGGTCCGAGATCGCGACCCTGGCGCGCGGTGGCGAGTACGCCCTGGCGGGCAGCCGCCTGCTCGACCTGGCGCGCCTCGACCTCCGGGTCGGGCTGCGCGCCGACGCGCTCCTGCGGACGCGCCAAGCCGCTGAACTCGCGAGAGAATCCGGTGACCTCGCGGAGGAGCTGCAGGCCGAGCTGCTGCTGGCGCTCGCGACCATCCAGGCGGGAGTGGCCAGCGACGGGGAGGCGGCCGCGGACGCCGTACTCCTCCGGACATCGGACCTTTCGGACGACATCCGCCGACCATTGGTTACATCTGCGTACCTCGTGCGCGGCATGGCCAGCCGGCGGGTCGGCCGCCTGCCGGCCGCCCGGGTGGCCCTCGATCAGTGCCGCCAGCGCGCGGTGGCGCTGGGGCGGGTCGACCTGACCGCCTTGGCCCTGGCCGAGTTGGGCCTGGTCGAGGCCGGCAGCGGTGACCACGCCGCGGCGGCGGTGTGCTTCACGTTCGCGCGCGACGCGTTCCGGCTGGGCGAGCGGCTCGACATCGCGCGCACCGTCGACCTGCTGGCGCTCGAAGCGTTCGTCGCCGCCGGCCGGCTCGACGAGGCGATCGCGCTGGCGACCGACACGCTGCGCGACGCCGATCAGCGCGACGACGCCGAGCTCGCCGCGCGCGCGGCCGGCGTGCTGGCCGACGCCTACGTGGCCGCCGGCGACACCGCCGCGGCGGTGCCGGCCGCCGCTGACGCGACCGCCCGGGCGGCCCGGCTGCCGGCGCCCGCCAGCCACGCGCTCGGCGCGCGCGCGCGGCTGCGCCAGGCCGCGCTGTTCGGCGAGCCCGAGGCGCGGCAGTTCCACCTCGAGGCCGCGGTCGATCTCGCCGCGGCCAGCGGCGACGCCGCGATCGTCGCGCATCTGCTCGACGCGATCGTCGCCGGCGCGGTGGTCGGGACCTGGCCGCCCAGTGCGTGGAAGCTGGTCGGCGAGCTGGCGCGCGCCTGTCGGGCCGCCGGGTTGATCCGCCTCGCCGACATGGCCGACGCCGCGCTCGTCGAGCTACGATGAGCCCCCCGTGATCCGCTCCGTCGACGCCACCGATCGCGGCCCCGGCTACGACTCGTCGAGCGAGCACCTCGCCGACTGGGCCGCGCTGACCGCGCTGTACATCGAGCGGTTGACCGCGGTGCGCCGCGCGACGCCGCAGCGCGTGCAGGTGACCGCCGCCGATCGCCGCGCGCTCCTGCGCAACCACCCCGAGCTGGCCGCGTACGATCAGCAGCTGGCGCGGGCGCGCGCCGACATCGCCGCGCGCACCACCTACGCCCGCCGGCTCGGCGTCGAGCTGCCGCTCGAGCTGGTGCGCGAGCGGTTCGGGCTGTCGCCGCTCGATCTCGAGCTGCTGGCGATCCTGGTGACGATCGAGCGCGGCGCGGCGCTCAACCCGTACCTGTCGGCCAGCGACAAGAGCGAGGCCGCGCAGAGCGACGTCGCGTTCCTGGTGGCGCTCACCGCCGACGGCGTCGAGCACACGCCCGAGGAGGTGCGGCTGCGCTTCACCGGCGACGCGCCGCTGGTCGACGGCGGGCTGATCGAGCTGGCGTCGGGGCCGGGCTGGGTGCCCGAGGCGCCGCTGGCGTACAAGCGGCTGCGGGTCGCCGAGCGCGTCCTCGACTTCATCGAGGGGCTGCGCGCGCCGGGCGACGCCGTGCTCGGGACCGTCGCGCGCTTCACCGCCACGCCGCTGGCCGCGGCCGAGCTGATCGTCCCCGATCGCACCGTCATCGACGAGGTGGCCCGCGCGCTAGTCCGCACCGATCACGTCCTCGAGGTGATCGGCGCGCCCGGCGTCGGCCGCAAGGCGGTGGTCGGCGCCGCCGCGCGCGCGCTCGGCAGCCCGATGATCGTCGTCGACCTGCGCGAGATCCCGGTCGACGCCCGCGTCCTCGCCGAGACGCTGCGCCCGCTGGTGCGCGAGACCCGGCTGCAGCAAGGCGTGCTGGTGCTCGAGGGCGCCGACCACTACGGCGACGCCGAGGGCCAGGCGTTCATCTTCCCGCACCTGATCGCGCAGGTGCGCGCGGCGTCGGTGCCGCTGGCGGTGGTGTGCGAGCGCTCGGTCGAGTGGCTCGGGCGCTGCGGCCGCGTGATCCTGCGCTTCGTCGTGCCGTTCCCCAACGCCGAGACCCAGCGCAAGCTGTGGATCCGCCACCTGCCCGCGACCTTGCGGCTGGGCCCGGGCACCGACCTCGAGACGATCGTCAAGCGCTACTCGGCGTCGTGCGCGGCGATCGGCGAGGCCGCCGTCGAGCTGGGCCGGCTCGACTACGTCCACCAGCGCGGCGGCGTCGTCACCGAGGAGCACGTCGTCGGCGTGATCCGCAGCCGGCTGGCGCACCGGCTGGGTTCGCTGGCCACCGTCGTGCGCACGACGCTCGAGTGGCCCGACGTGATCTTGCCCGACGAGATCCTCGGGCCGGTGTTCGAGTTCCTCAACTACGCCGCCCACCGCATGCAGGTGTTCAAGCAGTGGGGCTTCGATCGCAAGCTGCCCTACGGCCGCGGCCTGTCGGCGCTGTTCGCCGGGCCGCCCGGCACCGGCAAGACGATGATCTGCTCGCTGCTGGCCAAGGAGCTGGGGCTCGAGCTGTACCGGATCGACCTGTCGCAGGTGGTCAACAAGTACATCGGCGAGACCGAGAAGAACCTCGGCCGGGTGTTCGACGAGGCGGCGCGTGGCCAGGTCATGCTGCTGTTCGACGAGGCCGACTCGCTGTTCGCCAAGCGCACCGAGGTGCGATCGAGCAACGATCGCTACGCCAACCTCGAGGTGAACTACCTGTTGCAGCGGCTCGAGGCCCACGAGGGCGTCGTCGTCATGACGACCAACAGCGAGAACGCGCTCGACCCGGCGATGCGCCGCCGCATCCGGTTCCGGCTGCGGTTCCCCGCGCCCGACGAGGCGCAGCGCACGCGGCTGTGGCAGGGCATGGTGCCCAAGGAGGCGCAGCTCGCCGACGACGTCGATCTGTCGGTGCTGGCCAAGCGGTTCCCGCTCGCCGGCGGCAACATCATGAACGCGCTGGTGCGCGCCGCGACCGCGGCGGCCGCCGACGGCGGACCGATCCGCCAACAACACCTGGTCCGCGCCGCCGAGTTCGAGTACGCGGAGATGGGATTCCTGGCATGACCGAGCTTGTGTCGCGCACCGCGGTCCGCCGCGCCGCGCTCCTGTGTCCCGATGGCGAGCGGCTGGCGCTCCTCCCGCTGCTCCAGGCCGAGCGGATGATCGCCCCGCTCGATCCCGAGGCCGCGGTCGAGCGGCTGATGGCGTACCTGCTCGATCCCAAGGGTCGCGCGATGCTCGCGCTCGACGACAACCTGGCCGCGTGGGCCGCCGGCTCGCCGATGCTGCGCGCGTGCGGCCCCGGCGCGATGGTGCCGGTGTTCGACGACCTCGCCGCGGTGCTGATCGCGCCGGTGCTGGCCCGCGCCGACGAGCTGCCGCCGGTGCTGGCCAAGTGGCGGTGGTCGCCGCGCGCCGACGCGCTGATCGCCGCGACCGTCGCGGCGATGGAGCCGGCCGCCGGCGCCAAGGCGCTGGCCGCGCTGCGCGCGCCCGGCCCCGACGAGGCCACCGTGCACCAGGCGCTGCTGCAGGCCGGCCGCGTGCTGGCCTGGGCGCCGCACCTGCACGACACGCCCGACGGCGAGGCGATCATCGGCGAGCTGGTGCGGCTGCTCGATCGCGGCTCGCCGCGGCCGCTGCTCGCGCAGCTGGTCACCGCGCTCGGGCCGATCGGCCGCTGCGGCACCGTCCAGGGCGAGCGGGTGCGCATCCACGCGCAGTCGCAGCTGGGCGCCGCCGTCGCCCGCATCAAGGACGCGACCGCGCCGACCGGGTTCGCCGCGCAGCTCGCGGCGATCGATCAGTCGGCCGGCCGCGAGGACCTCGAGCGGATGAAGCTGCGGCCCGACTGGGAGCACGCCGAGTACGCCGCCCACGTGCTGGGCGCCGTCGCGCCGAGCTCGGTCGAGGGCTTCACCGAGTGGCACGGCATGGCCCAGCGGCTGTGGGGCGAGCTGCCGCTCTTGCCGGCGTTCCTCGACGGCCTCGTCCAGTCGGCCAACACCACGCCGGTCGCCGAGCTGGTGATCGCGATGGCCAACGGCGACGACGACGACCGCGGCCTCGCCGCGGCGCTGGCGTGCCAGCTGCCGCTCGACGACGCGCACCCGGCGCTGCTGGCGCTGGTCGAGCACTCGCAGGCGCCGATCCGGGTGTCGGCGCTGCGCGCGCTGGCGCTGATCGGCGACCTCGATCCGATCTTCGCACGGCTCGACGATCCGTCGCCCGAGGTCGCGGCCGCGGCGGCGCTGGCGCTGGTCGAGCTCGGCGAGACCGATCGCGTCCGCACCCGCCGCCCCGACGATCCCAACGTCGTGCGCCGCGCCGCGGTGTTCGCCGCCACCGGCGCCACCGACACCAAGACGCTCGGCGAGCTGACCGTGGCGCTGCTCGAGCAGCTGGCCAGCGTCGACGACTTCGAGGATCTCGACGGCTCGCCGCTGGTCGACGCGCTCGCCGCGGCGCTGTTCACGACGCCGCACGGCCTCGAGCGCGCCGCCGCGCTGCTGGCCGGCATCCCCGACGCGCTGCCGCTGCTGGGCATCGCGTTGCCGCGCGACGCCGATCAGCTGCCGGGCGTCGTCGCGCCGCCCGGGCCGCGGGCCGCGCTCGAGGAGGCGCTGGCCGACGTGCTCGGCAAGGACGACGAGGCCGGCGCGCTGGCGCTGGGGCTGCTGGCTGGCATGGCGTGCGGCGACGAGGACCTCGCGAAGCGGATCGCCGCCGCGCTCGACGCCACCGACGGCTACGCCGGCCAGCTGCTGGTCGCGCTGGCCGAGGTGCGGTCGCGCACCGCCGAGGGCGCCGCCGCGCTCGCGCCGCTGCTGGCGGCCGACGCGCCGCTGCTCGGGCGCATCTACGCCGGCGCCGCCGCGGGCCGCGCGCTGCCGGTCGAGCACCCGGCGTGGGCCGAGGTGCGCCGCCTGCTCGAGCTGGGCACCCACGCGCGGGCCGCCGCCTGGGCGTCGTTGCGCGACCGCGTCCGCATGGCGTGAACGCCGGGCCCACCGGTCGGGGCCGTGCGGTGAGCCGGCGGGTCGCCGCGCGATTGCGCGGCCTGGCCGGCGCACGTACTGTGCCGCCGCCATGACGGCCGACATCTTGCCCGACCTCGCCGCCCGCGGACTGATCGCCGACACCACCAACGCCGAGGAGCTGGGGGCCGCCCTGGCCGCGGGCAACGTGCCGAACTACGCGGGGCACGATCCCACCGCCGCCAGCCTCCACGTCGGCCACCTGGTCCCGATCGTCATCCAGCGCCGCTTGCAGCTGGCCGGCCACACGCCGATCGCCGTCGTCGGCGGCGCCACCGGCATGATCGGCGACCCCTCGGGCCGCTCGGCCGAGCGCAACCTGCTCGATCGCGACACGCTGGCCGCCAACGTCGCCGGCATCCGCGCGCAGCTCGGCCGGCTGCTCGACTTCGACGCCGGCAGCGCCGCCGCCAAGCTGGTCAACAACGCCGACTGGTTCACCGGCGTGTCGTTCCTCGAGTTCCTCCGCGACGTCGGCAAGCACGTCACGATCAACTACATGCTGGCCAAGGACTCGGTGAAGTCGCGGCTCGAGCAGCGCGACAGCGGCCTGTCGTACACCGAGTTCAGCTACATGCTGCTGCAGGCGTGGGACTTCGTCGTGCTGTCGCGCGACCACGGCTGCCGGCTGCAGATCGGCGGCAGCGATCAGTGGGGCAACATCACCGCCGGCTGCGAGCTGTCGCGCCGGCTGGGCGGGCCGCAGCTGTGGGGCCTGACCGCGCCGCTCCTGCTCGACGCCAGCGGCCAGAAGATGGGCAAGACCTCGACCGGCGAGCGGGTGTGGCTCGATCCGGACCAGACCACCAGCTACGCGTTCTTCCAGTACTTCGTGAACGTCGAGGACGCGATCGCGCCGTCGCTGCTCAAGAAGTTCTCGTTCCGCCCGCTGACCGAGCTCGACGAGATCATCGCCGAGCACGACCGCGACCACGCCAAGCGCCACTGCCAGCGCGAGCTGGCCCGGGACATCACGCGGTGGATCCACGGCGAGGCCGGCCTGGCCACCGCCGAGCGCGCCACCGCGGTCATGTTCGGCGGCTCGCTGGCCGACGCCAAGGACGCCGACCTGGCCGCGCTGGCCGGCGTCGTCGGCGTCACCGAGATCGCGCGCGGCGAGCTCGAGGCCGGCCTCGGCCTGATCGACCTGCTCGTGCGCGCCGAGCTGTGCGCGTCGAAGGGCGAGGCCCGCCGGCTGATCACGCAGGGCGGCGTCTACGTCAACAACCAGCGCGAGAGCGCTCCCGACCGCAAGCTCGACCTGAGCTCGATGGGCACCGACTCGTACGTCTTCCTCCGCAGCGGCAAGAAGAACTACCGGCTCTTGCACGTGTCCTGAGGCGCGTGCGGCGCCGGGATCTCCCACGTGGGATCGCCGGCGCCCCGGTCGGCCGGCGGGCCGCGTCGCGAGAATGGGATGATGGGGTGGAGAGAGTGGATCTCCCGCGTGGGAGATCAGGTCGGCGGGAGCGGCGGATCCCACGCGGGAGACTTGCCGCGGGGCCTCGGATCTCCCACGTGGGAGACTTGCCGCGGGGCCTCGGATCTCCCACGTGGGAGACTGGCAGCGGGGAGCGGATCTCCCACGTGGGAGATTGGCAGCGGGGAGCGGATCTCCCACGTGGGAGACCGGCAGCGGGGAGCGGATCTCCCACGTGGGAGATTCTCGACGTGTGATCCCGCGCAGATGGATGGCCCGGGCCCAAGGCGCGCGGCGGCGGCGGGGTTTCACCGGCATGATCGCGCTGCCGTCGTCACTCCGGAACCCGCTGCGCTCCCGCCGTCGCACCGCGCTGGTCGTCCTCGCCGCGGCGGCGGCCCTCGCGGGCGCGCTGGCGCTGCAGCCGTCGCGCCCCGCGCCACCGCGGGCGGCCGAGACCTGCGGCTGCGCGGTGCCCGCGCCGGTGCCCGCGCTCACCCCGCGGGTGTCATCGGTGCCGGCGCTCGTGATCCGCTGATTCGCGCGGATCGAAACGCGGGAATCGTGGCAGGGGGAGGCTGGTTGACCGGGAGAGCCATGCCGACCCTGCCGTCGTCCGTCCACCTCCCGCGCCCGGGTGTCGCCGCGCTGGTCGCGCTGGTCGGCGGCGTGGCGATCGCCGTCGAGCTGATGGTGCCGGTGCCGCGGCCCGCCGCGAAGCTCAGCTCGATCGTCGCGTGTCCGCCCCGGCTCGCTGGCGACGTCGTGCGCATCGGCTGCCGCGCGACGATCGTGGTCGTCGAGATCGATCGCGCGATCGATCCGGCGTTCAGCCGGCCGCCACCGACCACGTCACCACGCGGCGCGCCGCGCATCCGCAACCTGTGCGCGGGCGCGGATCGGCCGCTGCGCGCTCGCTGACGAACCGCTACCCTCGCGGCATGCGCCGCCTCGTCACGTTCGCCTCGATCGCTGCCGCCGCCGCGTGCGGCCGGAGCGCCCACGCGCCGCCGCCCGCTCCCTCGAACACGCCCGCGGCGACGGCGATCGAGCCCGAGCCCGTCGCGACACCGTCGCCGCCGCCCGACGAACCGCGCGCGCCCGCCGAGCCGCCGCCGCCGCCAAGCCCGCCGTACCTCGCTGGCACCTGGGCCAGCGCCTGCATGCCCGGCGCGACCAAGGGCACCTCGACCCAGCTCACCGCGACGATCACCGACGCCACGTGGGTCCTCGCGGTCGACGCGTTCCGCGATCCCGCCTGTCGTACGCACGCCGCGCAGCTGCGCACCGAGGGCGCCTACGCGCTGGAGGCGCCCTCGAGCGTCGTGGCCGGCGCGTGGGACGCGCGCATCGACTTCGCGCAGCGCACGCTGACCGTCGACGACGCCGCGACCGCCAAGGCCATGGCGAAGATCTGCAAGCTCGGCGCGCGCCCGCGCCCGAAGCAGGCGGTCGACGTGCTGGCGCGCGGCTGTCCCGGCTTGCAGGTCCATCCCGTCGCCACCTGCGCCGCCGATCACGACGTCGTCGCGCTGGTCGGCGGCGCGCTGCAGCTCGGCGTCCGGCCGCCCGACAACGATCTGTGCACCGCCGCGCGTCGCCCGACCGCGCTGGCCCCGACGCTGGCGCTCGCGCTCGTGCTGCCGTCCCAGGGCGCGCCGCTGTGCGACGCGTACTACCGCCGCACCGTCGACTTCGCCGCCTGCCCCGCGCTCCCCCTCGACACCAAGCGCGCGATGGCCGACGCCCGCGCCGCGATGATGGCCGCCGCCGCGGGCATGACCCCCGCGCAGCGCGCCCAGATGGAGCCGGCCTGCCAGAGCGCGACCGACGCGCTCACCTCGGCGCTCGCCGGCATCGGCTGCTGACGCGCGCTACCAGCCGCAGTCCTGGCCCTTGTTCTGCTCCTGCAGCCAGGTCTCGAGCGGCGCGAAGTAGTCGATGATCGCGGTCGCGTCGATGTCGCGCTGGCCGGTCAGCGCCTCGAGCGCGTCGGGCCACGGCTTGCTCGCGCCCAGCGCCAGCATCGCGGCGAACTTCGTGCCGGCGCCGGGGTTGCCGTAGATCGAGCACTCGTGCAGCGGCCCGGTCCAGCCCGCCGCCTTGCACAGCGCGCGGTGGAACTGGAACTGCAGGATCGTCGACAGGAAGTAGCGCAGGTACGGCGTGTTCGACGGCACGTGGTACTTCGCGCCGGGGTCGAAGTCGGTCGCGGCCCGCGCCACCGCCGGCGCGACGCCCTGGTACTGCTTGCGCAGCTCCCACCAGCGATCGTTCCACTGCGCCGGCGTGATCTTCCCGGAGAACGCCTCCCACCGCCACTTGTCGACGACGAGGCCGAACGGCAGGAACGCGATCTTGTCGAGCGCGACGAACATCTGCTGGTTGATCACCGCCTCGGGCGACACCGCGACCTTGTCGAGCAGGCCGACCTGCTTGAGGTAGCTCGGCGTGATCGACAGCGCGATCGTGTCGCCGATCGCCTCGTGGAACCCGTCGTTGGCGCCGGTCTGGAACAGCATCGGCAGCTTGTAGTAGTGCAGGTAGTAGTAGTCGTGGCCGAGCTCGTGGTGGAGGGTGATCAGGTCCTCCTGGTTGACCTTCGTGCACATCTTGATGCGCACGTCGCCGGAGTAGGTCGGGTCCCACGCGCTCGCGTGGCACTGCACCTCCTTGCCCGCCGGCTGCACCAGCATCGACCGCTCCCAGAACGTGTCGGGCAGCTTCGGCAGGCCGAGCGAGACGAAGAACGACTCGGCCAGCTTGGTCATCTTGACCGCGTCGTACTTCTGCGCGACCAGCGCCTTCGACACGTCGGGCGAGGCCTGGCCCTTGTTGGGCTCGAGCAGATCGTAGACGTTGCTCCAGTCCTGGGCCCACATGTTGCCCAGCACGTGGGCCGGGATCGGGCCGGTCGCCGGCACCACCTTGTCGCCGTAGAACTTCGACAGCCGGCGCCGCGCGTAGCAGTGCAGGTCCTTGTACAGCGGCTCGACCTGGCCCCACAGCTTGTCGGCCATCGCGACGACCTCGTCGGGCTTCATGTCGTACGCCGACAGCCACAGCTCGCTGACGTCCTTGAAGCCGGCGGCGCCGACGCCCTCGTTGGCCAGCGGGACGAACTTCTCGTACAGCGGCCGCACCGCGCGGCCGGTGGTGTCGTGCCAGCCCTGCCACGCGGTCAGCAGCTCGGCCGGCTTGCGGCTCTTGGCCAGCACGTCGGTCAGCTCGCCGAGCGTGCGGCAGTGCTTGGGATCGGTGCACACCTTGCTCTTGCCGTAGGTGCTGTCCATCGCGGTCGTGGTCTCGGCCAGCGCCTTGGCCTTGGCCTCGTCGGCGGGCGCGGTCTGGCCGGCGACGCGCAGCAGCAGGAACTGGCGCTGCTCGTCGGGCGTGAGCTGGGCGATCACGTTCTCGAACTTCTTGGCCTCGCCGATCTTCTTGGTGAGGTACGCGGTGGCCGCCTCGGCGGTCATCGCCGCGCGCGCCTCGGTCTCCGGCGTGATGTTGGTCGAGCGCTCCCAATCGGCCGTGTCGCGCACGGTCCACACCTCGCGCAGGCCCTTGTCGACGTCGGCGATGAACGCCTTGGCCTCGGCGGCCGTCGGGCCGGTCGGCGGCGGGGGCGTCGGCTGAGCGGTGCCGGTACCAGCCGCGGTGCCGGTGCCGGTGCCGCCGCTCGGGGCGTCGGACTTCTTCGACTTGCAGGCGACCAGCGTCGGCGCCAGCGCCAGGGTGAGAGCTGCCAGGGTGCGGATGCGCATGGGCGACGGATCTACCACCGCGCCCCGGTCGATTTCACCTGCGCACACGCGCGGTCGCAGGTGTCGCAGGCCGTGACCCCGGCGGGGGAGGTCGGTCGACGGCCTCCCAGCGATCAGCGCGCCACCACCGCGGCGCGCGGGAACCGCGGATCGTCCCGCTCGAGCGCGCGGCGCATGCCGACGAACAAGATCGGCTCGAGCACCAGCTGCGCCACAGCCAGCCCGAACGTGAGGAACGTCAGCAGCACGGCGCCGCCGCCGCCGTCGACGTGCGACAGGAAGTGCGCGAGCGCGGCGACGCCGAGCGCCACCACCGCGGCCAGCGCCGCGCTCAGCGCCGACAGCACGCCGCCGAGCAGGCCGCGCCGGTAGCCGGCGAGCTGCAACGCGACCACCAGCGCCAGCATCACGAACGGCAGCGCGCCCACGTCGGACGCCAGCGTGTGCGGCTCGCCCCAGTCGCTGGCGTCGCACGATCCCCACGCGTCGCAGACGCGGTGCCGCTCGGTCGCCATCAGCAGCGCCGCCAGCGCCGCGCAGCCGATCACCGCCCACCGCACCGCGACGTGCCAGGTCGCGCGCCCGCCGGCCAGCGCCACGCGGAGCAGCGGGCGCCGGGGCTGCAGGCGTTGATCCATCGTCCCAGGGTACCAGCCCACGGTCGTCACCGGCGGCGCGTGCGAGAAGCTCATGGCTACCAGACAGCGGCCCGCCCGTCAGGGTTGCGGCCTTCTGGGTGTAGGCCGATGTCGACGCCGCCGATCCGCGGAGTTACCCGCGGTGGATCGTGCCGATCGGCAGCGGATCGCGGGTCGGCCGCGCGTCGGCTCGCCGCTGCAGCCAGTCGAGCACGAGGTCGAGCACCAGCCGCCCGAACAGCAGCGCGCCGAGCAACCAGGTCGCGAGCCGGGCCTGGTAGGCGGCGGCGTCGGGCGTCTGGGTGCCTGCGATCAACCACCCGATCCCCACCACGACCCACGCGATCATCGAGACGCCGGTCATCGCCAGGGAGGCGCCCAGCCGCGACCGCCACCCCGCCCACGTCAGCGCCGCGATCACCGCCAGCGCGACCAGCGCCACCGCGCCGCCGTGGGTGAGCAGCCGCGTCGGCGGCTCCGGCACCTCGCACTTGCACGCCCGGTGCCCCATCCCGAACAGGAAGCCCCAGGCGATCGTCGCGGTCGTGATGCCCGACAGCAGGTGGGCCGCGGCCCGCACCGTGCGCCGTCGTCCCGTCAACCACGTGCCGGCGTCGTGCATGACCTCTCGATGCTCCGCCGTCGCGGTTCGTCGCGCACGCCGCGGCGCTGCGCCGGCCGGCGCCCCGTGCGATGCTGCCCGCGTGAGCGGACCCATCGTCATCATCGGCTGTGGCTACATCGGCGCGGCGGTGGCGCGCGCCGGCCTCGCGGCGGGGCGGCAGGTGCGGGTGTGCGCGCGCTCGACCGGCCGGCTCGGCCCGCTGGGCGAGCTCGGCGCCGAGGTGAAGTACCTCGACGCGGCGATGCCCAAGCAGCTGCCGCAGATCATGTCGGGCATGCGCGGCGGGCTGTGCCTGTACTCGGTGCCGCCGATCGGCTCGATCCCGCCCGGCGACGGGCCGCGCAAGGCGATCCAGGCGGCGGCGGGCGCCGGCATCGGATGCTTCGTGCACCTGAGCTCGTCGGGCCTCTACGGCCACGACCCCGACGACGAGGCGTGGATCGACGACAGCACCGAGATCGACCTGCACGACACCGCGATGGCGGGCGTGCGCACCGACGAGGACGCGGTGCGCGCGTCGACCCACGGCATCCGCGCGGTGATCTTGCGGCTGGCGCCGGTGTACGGCCCGGGCCGCGGCGTGCGCGCGCGGCTGCGCAAGGGCGACTACCGCTTGCTCGACGGCGGCGACCACGCGATCTCGCGGCTGCACGTCGACGACGCGGTGCAGGTGATCTTCGCCGCCGAGGCCCGCGGCCCGCACGGCGCGACCTACCTGTGCGCCGACGACGAGCCGACCACGCAGAAGGCGTACGCCGAGTTCCTGTGCGCGCGGCTGGGCCTGCCGCTGCCCAAGTCGCGCGCGCTGCTCGAGCCGGGCAAGCCGCGCGGCGCGCACCGCAACCGCCGGGTCCGCGCCGATCGCATGAAGCGCGAGCTCGAGGTCACGCTGCGCTACCCGACCTACCGCGAGGGCGAGGCGGCGATCGAGGCGGCCGAGGCCGCGGCGGCGGCCGCCGCCACCGCTGGCTGATCGGTGGGGGCGATCACAGGCGCGCGCCGCCGCCGCGTGCGAGGATCGCCGCCATGAGGATCTCCCACGGACTCGGGGTCGCGGTCGCGTCGGTGCTGCTGGCCTGCGGTGGTGGCGATAGCACCGGGCCGGTGTCGATGGACACCGCGCAGGACGGCTGCGCGGCCGACTGCCAGCACCGCATCGACTGCGGCAGCACGACGCCGCTCGCCGACTGCACGGCCGAGTGCGTCGCGTCGGTCACCGGCGTGATCCGCGAGGACGTCTTCAACGACGTCGTCGATTGCACCACCCAGCTCGCGTGCGGGGCGTCAAACGACGCGTGCCAGGCGCTGTGCACGCCGACCGCCGCCCACGATCGCTACGAGGCGGCGTGCCGCGGCGTCTTCGCCACGTGCCTCGACCCCACCGAGCTCGCCAACCTGTGCAGCGTCCGGCCGACCGGCAGCGGCGACGCCGGGTTCTTCTGCTACGTCACGCCGTCGATCATCGACGAGTTCACCGCGTGCCTGCCGGCCGGCGCCGATTGCGGCACGGCGGCGACCTGTCTGCAGAACGTCGCCACCGCCCACAACATCGACATCTGATCCCGCCGCGGCTCAGCCGACCCAGACGATCGTCCACGCGCGCTCGCGGCCGTCGATGACGACGTCGACGGTGTCGCCCTGCCGGCGCCCGATCACCGCGCGGCCGATCGGCGACGCCGGGGTCACGACCGACAGGAAGCCGTCGCCCCCGGGACCGGCCAGCGTGACCCCGGCGCCGGTCGGCGCGAGGAAGAACGTGCGGCCCTCGCCGCTGTCCTCGTCCTCGATCTCGACCAGCGCGCCGGTGTGGATCGGGGCGTTGGCCTTCCACACCGGCGGCCGGAAGCCGGTCAGCTCTTCGACCGCGGCCTCGGCGGCGCGCAGCCGCTTGTCCTGAGCGCGGGCCATCGCGCCGCCTTCGATCGCGGTCCGCGCGTCCTCGCGCTTCTCGGCCGGCGTCGCGCCCTCGCGGGCCTCGACCGCGGCGTCGTCGCGCAGCGCCTTGGCGGTCATCGCCGTCGCGCGCAGGTGATCGACGAGCTGTGCGACCAGGGTGGCCTTGTCCATGGGGGCGATCGTCCCAAGCGCCGCGCGCGGCGGGCAAGTTTTCGTCGATCGCGGGGCGGTCGGCGGTCCGCGGGGCGGCGGTCCGCGGTCCGCTCACCCGCCATGGGCCGCCCGCCAGGCGGCGATGGCCTTGCGGTCGGGCGAGTCGTCGCCGCTGCTGGCGTAGGCGGCGGCGGCGCTGGCGGCCAGCGACCGGGCCCGCGCCCGGTCGCGCCCGCTGTCCCACAGCGCGCGGGCCAGCTGGAACTGCGCGTCGGCGAGCTCCTGGGGATCGACCTGCCGCGCCGATCGCAGCGCGACGGCGCGGGTCAGCGGCGCCACCGCGTCGCGCGCTCGGCCGAGGTCGACCAGGCAGCCGCCGTAGCTGGTCAGCGAGTACGCCGTGTCGAGGCTGCGATCGCCGTACGCGCGGTCCTGGATCGCGATCGCGCGCTGGTAGAACGCCAGCGCCTCGCGCCGGCGGCCCAGCGCGACCAGCTCGTCGGCGATGCCGGTCAGCGGCAGCGCGAGGTTCACGTGGTCGTCCCCCAGCGCCCGCGCGAAGACGTCGCGCGCGTCCTCGAAGTACGCCAGCGCGGCGGGGTGGTCGCCCTGCGCCGCGACCGTGACGCCGAGGTTGTGCAGCGCCTTGCCGAGGTCGGGGTGATCGGGCGCCAGCACCTGCCGCTGGATCGCCAGCGCCCGCTCGAGGTACGGTCGGGCCGCCGCCGGCTGGTCCTGCGCGTTGAGCAGCCCGCCGAGGTTGAGCAGCGAGATCGCGACCCGCGGGTGGACCGGGCCGTAGGTCGCCTCGTCGATCGCCAGCGAGCGCTCGATGTCGGCGCGCGCCTCGTCGAAGCGACCCTCGGCCCACAGCGCCGCGCCGAGGTTGTTGCGGGTCGCGCCGACGTCGGGGTGGTCCGGGCCGAGCGCCTGCTCCTGCAGCGCCAGCGCCCGCGCGAACTCGGCGCGCGCGGCCTCGGTGTCGCCGTGGCCGCGCAGCACCTCGCCGAGGTTGACCAGCGTCGACGCCAGGCCCACCGGGCTGGCCCGGGGCGTGGTCTCCCACAGCCGCACCGACTCGCGCAGCGCCGCCACGGCGCCGGCGTTGTCGCCGGTGACGTCGAGCAGGTAGCCGCGGCGGGTCAGCAGCTGGGCGCGGCGGATCGGCGGATCGCCGGCGCGGGCGACCGCGGCCTCGGTCGCCGCCACCATCGCCAGCGCCTGCTCGGGCCTGGCCTGGCTCTGGCCCACCGTCCACAGCAGCTCGATCAGCGCGCGGGCGACTAGGTCGTCGGCGTGCGCCGTCGCCGCCACCCGCGCGGCCTCGCCCAGCGTGCCGACCGCGTCGGCGCTCTTGCCGACGTCGTCCTGCAGCGTGCCCGTCAGGAACAGCGCCTCGGCGAGGAGCGGCGGGTAGCGCAGGTCGCGCGCCTCGGCGACGACGCCCTGCGCGATCGGCAGCGCGGCCGCGTAGCGCCCCAGCGCGTGGGCCGAGGTCGCGGTCGCCAGGCGATCGCGGAGCGCCGCGAGCCGCGCCCGCTCGGCGGCGCCCGGCGGCAGCGGGGTCGCGTCGCGCAGCGCGGCGGCGTCGGCGCAGGTCGCCAGCGGCGGCAGCTCGCCGACCGCCGCGACCGCGTGGTCGACCACCTCGCCGTCCGGATCCCGGACGAACAGCTCGGTCAGCGCCCGCACCTCGGCCAGCCGGCGCTCGAGGCACGCGGTGCGCAGATCCAGCAGCTGGGCCGACTGCTCGCCGCGCGCCGTGGCCTCGCACGACGCGGCCCGCATCGCCTGCCAGTCGCGGGTGTACGCGTCGAGCGCGGCCGCCACCCGGGTGGCGGTGCCGGCCGCGTGCGGGCGGTGCGTCGCGGTGAACGCGCGGGCCACCTCGGCGGCCCGCGGCCCGTCCCACACCCCGCGCAGCCGCGCGTCGTCGACCGCGCAGCGCGCCCCCGGCGTCGGCGCGGGCCGCCACGCCACCAGCGCGGCCACGCCCGCCGCCGCCACCACGCCCGCCGCGGCGAGGCCCTGGCGCCGGGCCGCGCCCTCGAGCCGCACCAGCGCGGCGATCAGCGCCGCCATCGACGGGAAGCGATCCGCCGGCGCCGGCGCCAGCCCGCGGGTCAGCAGCCGCCGCAGCCGGGCCGGCCCCGGCGCGCCCGGCGGTGGTCGCTCGGGCTGGCCGCGCTCCTTGGCCAGCCGCAGCGCGGCGCGATCGCGCCCCGTGAACGGCGGCGCGCGGTACAGCAGCTCCCACGCCATCAGGCAGAAGCTGTACTGATCGCTGCGCGCGTCGACCGGGCCGCCGCGGTGGTGCTCCGGCGACATGTACTTCGGCGTGCCGATCACGGCGCCGGCCTCGGTCAGCGGCGCCAGCAAGCGCTCGCGCGTGATCGGGTCGCCGCCGGGCGGGGCCAGGCCGCCGTCGCCGTCGCCCAGCGTGTCGCCGTCGAACGCCGCCGGGTCGAGGTCGCCGTCGGGGGTGACGCCGAGGTCGCTGCCGTCGCCGGCGCCGCGGGCCAGCCCGAAGTCGAGGACGCGGACCCGGCCGTCGGCGCCGACGATCACGTTGTCGGGCTTCACGTCGCGGTGGACGACGCCCGCCGCGTGGGCCGCCGCCAGGCCCCGGGCGGCGGCGATCAGCGTCGTGAGCAGCTCGCGCCACGGCCGGCTGCGCGCCGCGCTCCACGCCCGCAGCGACGTGCCCTCGACCAGCTCCATCGCGATGAAGACGTCGCGATCGTGCGCGCCCACGTCGTGCACCGCGATCACGTTGGGGTGCGCGATCTGCGCCAGCGCCTGGGCCTCGCGCAGCAACCGCTCGCGCGCGATCGCCAGCGAGTCGGCGCCGGCGCGCACCCGCACCAGCTTGAGCGCGACGTCGCGCCCCAGCTCCGGATCGTGGGCGCGGTAGACGACGCCCATGCCGCCCTGCGCCAGCTTGGCGTGGATCACGTAGCGTCCGACCCGGGTGCCGGGCACCAGCGTGCTCGCGCGCCGTCGCCCGCCGGCCAGCTCGCTCTGGGTCACCGCCGTCGGATCGCCGTCGCCGTCGGCCGGCGCGCGCGGCGCCGTGACGGTCGGCAGCTCCGCCTCGTCGGTCACCTGGCCAGCGTAGCCGACCGGCCGGGCCGGCGTCAGCGCGGCGTGCGGCGCAGCGCGCGCACCAGCCACCACGCGCACAGCGCCCACCACAGGTACAGCGGCACCAGCGACGCGTGGCCGGGCAGCCCGGCCTTCTGCCCCAGGTTCCACGCCTGCTTGGGACCCTTGGGCGGGTTGCCGACCATGTCGATGCTCTGCCGCGAGATCGCCAGGTCGCCCTTCCACCAGTGCTTCCACACCACCGTCGAGTACGGCCGCTTGATCTTCTCGTCGATCTCGGGCTTCACGACCGTCGCCGCGAACATGTGCGCGCCGCTCCACAGCACCGCCGCGCCGACCAGCGCCGCCGCCGGGAGCAGCACCGCGCGCGCCCGCCCGCGGGTCCACACCAGCACGCCGCCGCACAGGAGCACCGCGAACGGCAGCATCGGCACGACGTAGCGCGGGCCGGTGGCCCACCCGCCGTGCCACGGCTTGATCGACACGTTCAGCCACACGAACGCGATCACCGCCCACGCCGCCAGCAGCACCTCGACGAGGTAGCGCCGGCCCAGCGCGATCGCGCCCGGCACCATCAGCACCAGCCACGGCATCACGTAGAGCAGGCCGCGGTGCTGGCCCCAGAACGTGCCCTTCATCGCCGGCCACTTCGGCGCGCCGATGCCCATGAAGACGCCCGTCGACGGCTCCTTCCACACCGAGTACTTGTACGGGAAGGTGCCGGGGCTCCCGAACGCGACCGTGTGGTACAGCGCCAGCGCGCCCAGCGGCACCGCGCCGCCGAGCACCGCCCACGCCAGCGGTCGCCAGCCCGCGCGCCGCCACACGACGACCAGCCCGTAGGCCGCCATCGGCATCACCACCAGCATCGCCGGGTACTCGACCGCACCGGCCAGGCCGAAGCTGCCGCCGATCGCGAGCATCCGCGCCGGGGTGGCGCTCGCGCCGGCGTGGCGAAGCTCGACCAGCAGCGTGAAGCCGATGATCAGCAGCGAGCCCGACAGCTGGTTGCCGTAGAGCAACGTCGAGTAGGGCAGCGCCATCGTCGCCAGGCTCCACACCAGCGCCAGCGCGTAGCCGTGCCAGCGATCGAGCGACAGCGCGCGCGCCAGCCGCACCAGGAACACCGCGGCGATCGCGGCCGGCACGCCGATCGCGACCACGATCGACAGCCACACCGCCCAGCCCAGCCACGTCGTCGACGGGTGCGCCGGCGAGCCCGACAGCCAGTAGACGATCGCGTAGGGCGGCGTGCACAGCCACGACGCGCCCGGGGCCTTGTCGCAGTAGTAGTGGCCGTCCTTGCGCGAGTCGTCGCCGGTGTTCTTCTCGAAGCGATCGATCGTCAGCTGGTGGTCCTCGACCATCGCCCGCACCAGATCGATCCGCGAGTTCTGGTTCCAGCCGCCGGCCTGGTAGAAGTACGCGTAGGTCCCCAGCAGCAGCGCGAACAGCGCCGCCCCCGGCCTGCGCGCCAGCGCGCGCACCCAGGCTCCGCGAGAGGCAGCGGCGTCGGTCACCGCCGCGTTGTACGACAGCCGCGCCCGGAAGTGTATCGACGGACTGTTCGGGCGCGTCGTCGCCCACTGGCGCCCGGTCCACGCCGCGAGGTCGCGATCGTCACCCGTCCGACCAGATCGGCGCGCCCGCCTGCGCTACCCTGGGCCCATGGCTCTCGACCTCGAAGCGTTCCGCGCCGCGATCTTCAAGCGCGGCTTCCGCCAGTCGGACCCGCTCCGGCACCCGTGCCCGAAGTGCAACGCGCTCCAGAGCGTCGAGAAGTGGGTGCTGTTCGGCAAGACCGGCGGCCGCGACATAGACATCTGCATGGCGTGCGGCAAGTGCTCGTCGTGGCGCAAGCGCCCGCCCGAGGAGTCGCGCGAGGAAGACCTCGCGTTCGATCCCGAAGCGTTCATGAAGTAGGCCGCGGCTGCGCCCGCGCGGCGCGCAGGAGCGGTCGTCGCGCGCGGTGGCGCCCAGCCGCGCGCGCGGGTGTGCCGCTCAGGGCGTGGTGTCGACGTCCCAGCGGTACTGGTTGGGCTCGGTGAAGCAGGTGAACGACACGCTGATGCTGGGCTCCAGCGCGCGCACGTGGTGGAACCAGCCCACCGGCACGAACAGCAGCTCGCCGGGGCCCAGCTCGACGTCGTGCACGTGGACGTCGGCGAACTCCGGAAAGCGCGCCAGGTCGGGCGCCTCGGGGTCGACATCGGCGAAGCGGCTGGTGAGGTTGCCGACCCGCGGCGCGTCGGTGGGCGCGATCAGGCGCCAGCGCTTGCGGCCGCACACCTGCGCGACCGCCGCGTTGCACCAGTCGTGGTGCAGCGGGGTGACGGTGCCGCCCGGACCGATCCACACCCCGGCGTCGGCGGCGGTCGCGGGCGCGCGCAAGAACGGCGGCAGCGGCGTCAGGTCATCGAGCAGCACCTGGGCGCCGGCCTCGTCGAGCAGCCGGTTCTTGGCGGTCAGGTACAAGTCGTTGCTCATCGGCGTCGCCGCGATGCGCTCGATCAGGACCCGCAGCCGGATGCGCTGCAACGACGCCGCGAAGTCGCGCTGGTAGTCACCGGCGGTGCGGCCGGCTTGCACCGAGATCGGGATCCGCCCGTGGTGCTCGGCCAGGTACGCGAACGTCCACTGGCGCAGCGCCGGCAGCTCGGTGAGCGCGGCGGTGAGCACCACCGGGCGGCCCGGGGCGTAGTGCTCGCGCACGAAGGTGGCGGCGTCGAGCGTGGGCCGGCGCGGGATCGCGATCGGCGCCCGCGCCGCGGTCTCGGCCATGATCCGCAGCATCGCCGCGCGCCGGCGCCCGCGCTCGGCGTGCGGCAACGCCGCGCGCAGGAACGGATGCGCGAGCGCGGCGGCGATCACGTCGGCGGCCGCGGCGGCGGTGAGCCCGCGCGCGACCAGGCGCGCGACCAGCGCGTCGGCGGGCACGCCGTCGAGCAGGTTGTCGGCCAACCACGCCTGCCAGACCGCGGGCAGCGGCGGCGGTTCACGCCGGCGCATTGAACCAGGCCACGCCGACGAGATAGGACGCAGCGTTGAGGGTCGCCGACAGCGCCAGCGCGCGCCCGGGCGGCAGCCGCAGGCCGACCGCCAGCACCACGCCTTCGATCGCGACCACGATCAGCTCGCCGATCAGCACCCGCGCCAGGAACCCGCCCGGCAGCCGGCGCACCAGCACGAAGCACAGCAGCGGATGGCTGAGCGCGCTGCCCGCCGTCACGACCATGGCCACGCGGGCGCGGCCATCGTGCCGCACCAGCAGCAGCCCCAGCGGCACCTCCACCGCCAGGGTCAGCGCGAACGCCAGCGACCAGGTCACGCCGCCCGTCGGCGCGGCGTGCGCCGCAGGCCCCACGCGCCCAGCCCCAGCAACCCGAGGCCGAACATCCACTCCGGCGCCATGTCGCGGCGGGCCCCGCAACCCTGGGTCGCGGTCGGCGGCGATGTCGGCTCCGCGCTCGGTGCCTTCGACGGCGGCGGCGGCGGATCCGGCCGGATGTCGGCCCCGGCGATCCCTGCGCTCACGATCACGGCCAGCGCGCTCAGGCCGAGCTTGCTCCCCATGCCCACCAGCGTATCGCGGCCGCGCGCCGGCCGGGGGCGCATTCGGCCGATCACGCCGAGCGGTAGTTGTCGACCATCTTGTAGCGGCGCGCGACCGCGACGAACATCGCCGCGGCGGCGAACGCGAACAGCGCGAAGAAGAACATCAGGAACGCGGTGATCGACATGCCGGTCGACGCGACGTGGCCCATGACCGCGTCGTTGCGCAGCGTCTTGTCGACCAGCAGCACCCACAGGTTGCCGACGGTGACCGCCAGGCTCCAGAAGCTCATGATGACGCCCTTCATCGACTTGGGCGCCTGGCTGTACGCGAACTCGAGGCCGGTCGCCGACACCAGCACCTCGCTCGCGGTGAGCAGGATGTACGGCAGCAGCTGCCAGACGATCGGCATGTCGGCGCCGAGGCGCCACGTCGCGGTCGGGCCCGGCGTCGCCGGCCGCCACACGCTGGCGAGGAACGTGCTGTTGTCGAGCACCACCTGCAAGAGCGCCGCGACCACCCACGACGCGCCGGCCAGCGCGATGCCGGCGGCCATCTTGCGCAGCGGCGTGAAGTCGTAGCCCAGCCGGCGCAGCCACGGGAACACGACGACCGTGTTCAGCGGGATCAGCAAGATCACCAGCGCCGGGTTGAGCGCCTGCATCATCGCCGGCTCGAACCAGCTCGGCTTCGACATCGCGCCGGCCTGGAACACCCACGTCGACGCCTTCTGATCGAACAGCGACCAGAACGGCGTCACCAGCGCGAAGATCACCAGGATCCGCAGCACGCTGCGCACGCCGTCGACCGCCTCGTCGGGGTGGTGGCCGCGGGCGCGCTCGAGCTGCATCCACGCGCCGCCGCCCACGCCGACCAGCACCAGCACCAGCGCCAGGCACAGCGCGATCACCAGGTCCTTGCCGCCGAAGCTGGTGCCGAGCGGCCACCCGACCAGCGCCACCGCCGCCGCGACCAGGCCGACGATCGCCAGCACCGTGCCGCCGGTGCCGACCGGCGCGCGCCCGCCCACGACCTGCGCCGCCGGCAGCGCGCCGCGCGGGCCGCGCAGCGCGGTCGCGATCACCCGCGAGAACGCGTTGGGGTCCGGCGGCGCCGGCGGCACCCGCACGTAGCGCTTGCGGCCCAGCCAGAACGCGACCAGCGCGATCGCCATCAGGATGCCGGGGATGCCGAACGCCACCGACGCCGGGGTCAGGCCCCACCACCGCGCCGGGCCGTCGCCGCGCAAGAGCCGCGGCATGATCAGCGACGCGAAGAACGACCCGAAGTTGATGATCCAGTAGAAGGCGTCGAACGCCAGCTTGCCGAGGTGCTTGTTGGTCTGATCGAACTGATCGCCCATGAACGTCGAGACCAGCGGCTTGATGCCGCCGGCGCCGATCGCGATCAACAACAGCCCGCCGTAGAAGCCGTAGGGTTCGTCCTCGAAGATCGCCAGGCAGGCGTGGCCGATGCAGTACAGCATCGACACCCACAAGATCGTCGAGTACTTGCCGAAGTACCGATCGGCCAGCCACCCGCCGAGCAGCGGGAAGAAGTACACGCCGATCACGAAGACGTGGAAGATGTCCTTGGCCTCGGCGTTGGCCTGGTCCTTCCCGAGGTGCGCGAAGAACGCCGCCGCGAGGAACGTCGTCAGGATGTTGCGCATCCCGTAGAACGAGAAGCGCTCGCAGCCCTCGTTGGCGATGATGAACGGGATCTGGCGCGGCATGCGCCCCGAGCTCGACATCCGGGCACTCTACGTCAGCGCCGTGTCGAGGCGAGGGGCTGATCAGCCTTGATCAGCGGTGATCAGGCCGCGGCGCCGCGCCGCGCCGTGTCACGCGCTTACCGCTTCGTACATGGAGTGACACCCCCGGTTCGGCGCTCGGGGTCGTCGCGGACCGCGTGTTAGCGTGCGCGCGCCCGAGGAGGAACCGATGCGCCAGCTGATGCCCGCGTGCCTACTGCTCACCCTCGTCGCCTGTGGCCCCTCGGTCACCGGCGGCGGCGACGACGACGACACCACCATCGACGCCCGCACCGACGGGCCGGCCGGCACGTGTACGCCCGGCGTCAACGTGTGCGTCGGCACCGAGGTCCACGCCTGCCTGCCCGACGGCACGGTCGGCCCGAGCCCGCTGCAGAACTGCGCGCCGATGACCTGCGTCGCCGGCCAGTGCATGTCTGGCGGCGGCGCGACCACCTGCGCCGACGCCGAGGCCAGCCGCAGCTACCTCGGCTGCGAGTACTGGCCGGTCGATCTCGACAACGCCGTCGAGGTCAACGGCACCGAGTTCTTCCCCGGGCTCGGCTGCCCCGATCCCGCCGGCGGCTCGGGCTTCGTGCCGGCGGTGGCGATGCCGGTGTGCAACCAGGGCGGCGTGCTGGCCGGGCTGTGCGACTACGGCATGAGCTGCGCCGACTCGGCCGGCTACACCTGCCAGACGATGAACATCTGCGCGCTCAACGCGCAGAAGTCGCCGTTCGCGATCGTCGTCTCGAACCCGCAGCCGACCGCGGTGACGGTCACGCTGACCAGCGCCACCGGCCAGACCGCGACCGACATGGTCGCGCCGGGGCAGGTCAAGGCGCTGTTCCCGCAGCAGCTCGGGCTCGCCGACCAGTCGCTCGACTTCTCGGGCATCGAGGCCAAGGCCTACAAGCTGGTGTCGACCGCGCCGATCGTCGCCTACCAGTTCAACCCGCTCGACAACGTCGGCGTGTTCTCCAACGACGCGTCGCTGCTGATCCCGGCCCACGCCTACGACCTCGACTACACCGGCGTCAGCTACAAGACGCTGGTCCGCCGCCCGCTCAAGAACGACTACAACGGCTACGTCACCGTCGTCGCCTCGGGCCCCGGCACCACCACCGTGATGGTGCGGCCCACCGCCGGCGTCCGCGCCGGCCTGAACGTCCCGGCGATCGCCGCCGGCGCCACCCAGAGCTTCACGCTCAACCAGTTCCAGACCCTCACCCTCGAGGCCGTCGGCAACGGCGACCTCACCGGCACCGCGATCACCTGCAGCCAGGCCTGCGGTGCGTTCGGCGGCCACGAGGCCACCAACCTGACCAACCAGGCGCAGTCGCCGTGCTGCGCCGACCACCTCGAGGATCAGCTGTTCCCCAACAGCACCTGGGGCAAGGTCTACGTCGTCGCCCACTCCAAGGCGCGCGCCCACGCGGTGCCCGACCTGGTGCGCGTCATCGCCCAGCGGCCCAACACGATGGTGACGTTCAACCCGCCGCAGACCGGGTGCGCCAGCGCGCTGGCCGCCGGCGCGTACTGCGACGTGTTCACCTCGGCCGACGTCGAGGTCTCGGCCAACGAGCCGATCGCGGTGGCCCACTACCTCCTGTCGAACATCCCGCCGCAGCCCGACACCGACGTCGGCGATCCGTCGATGGCGTTCGCGGTGCCGACCGAGCAGTACCGCTCGTCGTACACGCTGCTGGTGCCGCAGCAGTACCAGGAGAACATCCTGTCGATCGTCACGCCGGCCGGCAGCACGGTGCGGCTCGATGGCACCGACGTCAGCGGCCAGCTGGCGGCGTTCGGCGGCGGCACCTACAAGGCCGGCCGCGTGACCGTCGGCGCCGGCACCCACACGCTCGACTGCCCCGGCACCTGCGGCGTCGAGGTCCACGGCTGGTCCGAGGCGGTGTCGTACATGTTCGCCGGCGGCCTCGACCTCGAGCAGATCGTGATCGGTCGCACCGCGGTGACCGCGCCGGCCAGCCCGGCCGCGACGCCCTGATCGGGCGGCGGCCGCGCGAAATCCGCCCCACGGCGCCGTAGCCTCGGCTAAGGTCCGCGCCGATGCGCCGCTCCGTGTTGTTCGCCGCCTGCCTCGCCGCCGCGTGTGGCGGCACGCCCGCCGCCGACGATATCGACGTCACCGACGCCAAGGTCGCGGTCGACGCCGCGATCGACGCCCCGCCGCCCAAGGTGGTGCGGTTCGCGGCGATCGGCGACAGCGGCAAGGGCAATACCGACCAGCGCGCCGTCGCGGTGGCGATGCGCGACGTCTGCGCCGCCCGCGGCTGCGACTTCGTGCTGATGCTGGGCGACAACATCTACGACTCCGGCGTCGACTCGACCAGCTCGCCCGAGTGGCAGACCAAGTTCGAGCAGCCGTACGCCGACATCGACCTGCCGTTCTACGCGGTGCTCGGCAACCACGACTACGGCGGCAACATCGTCGGGCTCGACGTCGGCGGCCTCGGCAACGAGTGGAACCTCGGCCAGATCGAGGTCGACTACACGCAGGTGTCGACCAAGTGGAAGATGCCGGCGACCCACTACACGCTCAAGCGCGGCCACGTCGGCTTCCTCATGCTCGACACCAACGCGATCATGTGGGGCAACACCACCTACGGCGACCAGGCCGCGTGGCTGCCCACCGCGATGCAGGAGCTGGCCGGCAGCGAGTGGATCTTCGTCGCCGGCCACCACCCGTACCGCTCCAACGGCGAGCACGGCAACGCCGGCAACTACGACGCCCCCGAGCTGCTCGGCATCCCGATCCCCAACCCGATCCCGCAGCTCAACGGCTCCGAGGTCAAGGCGTTCTTCGACGACCACCTCGCCGGCGTCGGCCAGGTGTACTTCGCCGGCCACGACCACAGCCGGCAGTGGCTCGACGAGGCCGACACGCTCGGCGGCACCGAGCTGATCGTCAACGGCGCCGGCGCGACGGTCACGTCGCTGCGCGATCGCGGCAACCAGTTCTTCTGGCAGGACGCGACGATCCCCGGCTTCCTCTACGTCACCGTCGTCGACGACCGCTTCACCGGCGAGTTCTTCGACAAGGCCGGCGTGTCGCAGTACACGCGGTCGTTCACCCACCCGTAGCGGCGACGCTCACGCCAGCGCGACGTTGACCAGCGCGGTGGCGATGGTCGCGACCGCGGCGAGCGCGAACACCACGACGACCCGGCGGCCGAACGCCTTGCCGCCGCCGAAGTACGCCATCGCGCCCTTGGCGATCGTGTTCGACACCGCGGCGATCGTGATCGCCAGCGCCGCCCACGCCGGCGCGATCGCCCCGGTCTTGCCGCTGTCGGCGGCGGCCAGCGTGATCGCGTCGACGTCGGTCACACCCGACACCGCCGCCGCCAGGTACAGGCCGTTCTCGCCGAACCACTCCATCGCGAAGTGCGCGGCCAGCAGCACCGCGCACAGGATCGCGCCCCAGCCCAGCGCGCCCCACAGCTCGAACGGGTTCTTGAGCGCGATCGTGGTCGGCGTCGTCGGCGCGTGCCGGCGGACCTGCCGCCAGGTCACGAACGCGGCGACCAGCAGCACCAGCGCCATCGCGGCGAGCGCGATCGCGACCTGCGCGCCGACCGCCGGCGAGATCGCCCAGGCGATCACCGCGACCCGGATCGGCATGACCGTGTTGGCGAGGAACGTCGCCAGCTGACCGGGGCCGACCAGCTCGGGGCTCGCCTTGGCGGCCCGCGCCATCGACACCGTCACCGCCGTCGACGAGGTCAGGCCGCCCACCAGGCCGGCCAGGCCGCTGCCGCGGGCCGCACCCAGCCACCGCGTCAGCACGTAGCCGACGTACTGCACGCCGGCGATCAGCACGATGAACGTGCCGACCTTGCGCGGCGGCAGCGCGCCCCACGGATCCTGGGGATCCTTCGGGACCAGCGGCAGCACGATCGCCACCAGCAACAGCAGCTGCAGCGACGCGGTGATCTCGACTCGCCGCACCTTGCCGATGAACGCGTGCATCCACGGCTTGGCCACCAGCAGCATCGCCGTGCCCAGGCACAGCGCCACCGCCAGGCCGCGATCGTGGTGGACCACCGCGCCCAGCAGCACGACGACGATCGCCGCGACCTCGGTCGTGATGCCGCTGTGGTCGCGGTTGGCAATGATCTGCGCGCCGAGGATCGCGGCGACGCACACCAGCCCGATCGGCAGCACCCATGGCATGCCGTCGCCGAGGAACGCCAGCAGCCAGCCCACCAGCGACAGGAGCGCCAGCGTGCGCACGCCGGCGGCGATCGGGCCCGCCGGTCGGGTCGCCTTCTCGGCCGGGATGTCGCCGGCCTCGAGGCCATCGGCGACCTCGCTGTGCTCGCGCTCGAGCCCGACCACCATGCCGATGCCGATCGCGTAGAGGGCCTCGACCAGGTCGCTGCTCTGCATCCACGATCATCGTACCGCGGTCACGCCTCCAGGCGGTCGTCGTGGTCATCGCCGATCGAGCCGTCGCCGTGGTGCTCGAGCTCGGGCGGGGCGGGGATGGTGGCGAGGATGGAGACGTCGGGGGGCAACACGGTCAGCGGGCGCGTGCAGCGCAGCTCGGTGGTCGCGCCGTGGATCGCGAGCAGCGACACCTCGCATCCGGGGATCGGGTGGCCCGCCTCGTCGGTCACCTGGAACGTCGTGAGCGGGCTGATGCCATCCTCGAAGCCGAACGTCGCGACCAGGCGGGAGCCGCGATCGAGCTCGTCCTTGTGCGAGCACCCGGTCAAGAGCTGGGTGCTCTGCGCGTCCGCCGCCTTGCCCCGGCCAGCCTTCCCCTTGCCCCCCTTGCCGTCGCCCTTCTTGGGCCCGGTGTCGAGATAGTCGAACGGGTCGAGGCCGGTCACCGCCTTGACGGTCTTGCGGCCAGCCACCCCGTCGACCTTCAACCCGTGGGCCGCCTGCTTGTCGGCGACGTCGTGGGCGAACTCCTGGCTGTCGACCGCCGCGCCCGAGAACGCGTCGCGCTTGAACCCCAGCTTGACCTGCTGCACCGGGTTCTTCTGCGTGGCGCGCTGGGCCAGCCGGTCGGTCAGCGCGCGCTTGCCGGCCGCCCTGCCGCCGCTGGCCGCCGCCGGATCCGCGCCGCCGGCGCCCCCGCGCGGCTCCTGGTCATACCCCATGACCCACCTCCACCTGCCAGAACCCAAATCCTTGTGCGGTGATACATGCCGTGCGACGCATCGAAGCCTCCAGCGCGCGCGACCTCCATGGTCGCGACTGCCGGGGCTATCGACCGTTCCTCCCGCCGGTTGCCGGAAATCGCCAGGGCGCCTGGCCTGACGATCCCCATCCGATCGCCGCGGCCTGCGGGGCCTGACGGGCCTGACGATCCCCATCCGATCGTCGCGTGCTGCGGGGCCTGCCGATCCCCATCCGATCGTCGCGTGGCCCGCGGGGCCTGACGATCCCCATCCGATCGTCGCGCGAGGCGGGCCTCAGTAGCGCGTGCCCTGGTAGACGCCGTTCTGGTCGTAGACCCTGGTGGCGCGGCCGTAGGGGTAGTTGTCCATGATGGACTTCACCAGCTCGTGCTCTTTCCGCTGCTGATCGGCGAGCAGCGCGCTGACCTTGCGGATGTCGGCGGAGCTGGTCAGCGGGCCCGAGATGATCGCGCCGCCGCACATCACGAACATCGCGCCAGCCCAGTGGTGCTCCCGGTACAAGAACCCGCAGGTGCGCCCGTCGCTGTTCCGGAAGGCCAGGTAGTCGCCGTCCTGGCTGCCGCCCGGACGGCTCTCGCCGGGGCCGAACTCCTGGCCGACGTCGGTCGGCACCTCGACGCCGGCGAACTCGGCGCGGTCGCAGTCGGCGGTCGCCGGGATGGTCTCGGCCTTCATCAGGCAGCTCAGGTGGCTCGTGGTGGCGCGCTTGCTGGCGCAGTCGGCCCGGTGCTTGTCTGGGTCGAAGCTGGCGGCGACCTGCGGGTCGTGCTGCACCACCTCGGCGAGGTGCGCGACCACCGCGGCGCAGGCGTCGTCGTCAGCTGGCGTGCCGCCCCCGTCCGGCGGCTCCGCGGCGGCCTCGTCGTTGTCCGCCCCGGCCATGCCCGCGGTCGGTGGCGCGGCGGCGCCCTCACCGCCCGTTGGCGCGGGAGCGGCGCTCGGGCCCGGTGCGCGCGCCGCCGGCGCCCGCGGGTCGCTGCAGGTCCCCGCGACGCACACCCGGTCCCCCTTGCAGTCGTTGTCGATCTTGCAGCCCGTCGACGTCGCCTTGTCACCCTTGCACCCCGCCAGCGTCGCCGCGCCAACCAATGCTCCCAGCAGCAGTCGCTCCATGGGGGCCGAGCATAGGACGCCGGCCCGGCCTGGTGGAGGCAAGTTCACCGCAGGCTTTGCGGCCCTCGTGCGTCGCCGCGCAGGCTTTGCGGTGTGGGGCTCGAGGCCACCCTGGATCCATGCCTCTTGCTGCGGCACGACGAGTGCAGACAGTGACGGCAACAGCAACGGGAGCTAGCCATGCATGTCTCCGAAGGTCAGCAAGTCGTCGTCGCCTACGACTTCTCTAACACCGCCGAGGTTGCGCTGACCGCGGCGATCACCTTGGCTTCACGCGCACCACAGCACGTGCTGCACGTCGTCGTCGCGATCGACGACGACCACCGCGTCCCCGGCCTGCCGACCAACAAGGTCGACTACGCCTACACCGAGAAGGTGCACGAGCACCTGACCAGCAAGCTGCAGGCGGTCTTCGAGGCGAGCGCGCCGGGCGTCGAGATCCACTTCTTCGTCCACGTGCGCATCGGCAAGCCGGCCAAGGAGATCCTCGATCTCGCTCAGCAGATCGGCGCCGACCTCATCGTCATCGGCTCCCACGGCTGGCGCGGCCTCGACCGCGTGCTGTTCGGCTCGGTGTCCGAGGCCGTCGTGCGCGGCGCCGGCTGCCCGGTGATGGTCGCGCGGCCCAAGACGTACCCGAAGGCCGACCTGGTCGACATCGTCGACACCAGCAACGAGGTGCACCACACCTACAAGCGGCCGCACCGCTACAGCTACAGCGACAACCGCGTCATCACCCGCCCGAACGACTGGCCGCTGCTCTAGCGGCGGGTCAGCGCACGATCCGGTAGCGGATCACGTTGCGCTTGGCGTCGAGCGTCTCGATCGGCGCCAGCCGACCGGTGCGGGCGAACCCCTCGAGTCCACCCAGCACCTGGGTGATCTCGGTGACGCCGGCCGCGCGCATCCGGTCGAGCGGGCCGGCCATGTCGTCGGCCAGCGAGATGCGCCGCTCCATCCACAGCGGCGCCAGGACCTCGGGCCCCCAGAAGAAGTTCGAGCACAGGTCCTTCGACGGGCTGCGCGCCGCGGCCTCGGTGAGCGCTTGGTTGTGGCCGGCGATGACGTGCCACGCGCGGACGTTCTGCACCGTCGCCCAGACCGCGAGCGCCGCCGGCACCGCCGCGAGCGCCGCCGTCCAGCGCGGCATCGCGCGCACCACCGCGATGGCCGCGACGGTCAGCAACGGCACGGCGGCCAGCACGTGGCGCCCGCCGAACTGCAGCCCGCCGGCCTGACCGTCGGGGCTGGTGGCGCACACCGCCAGCGTCAGCAGCCAGCCCGCGCCGGCGGTCGCCACCGCGCGCCGGCGGGTCGTCGCGTCGGGCACGAGCCCGACCAGCGCGGCGATGATCAGGAACGGCGCCGTCGAGAACAGCCCGGTCGCGGTGCGGAACGGCCCGATCCCAGGGGCGACCCGGGCCAGCGCCGCGGCGGCACACCAGCACCACAGCGCCCCGGTGACGACCGCCGCGCGCCACAGCCACGGGCGCGGGATCCGCCGCCACCACGCCAGCGCGCCGACCGCCAGCGTCAGCGCCAGCGCCACGAGCGGCGGCGGCGCGCCGTGGAACCGCGGCTCGAACAGCAGCCGCATCATCACCATCCGGTTGCGCGGCTGGTTGATCGCCCGGTTCGCGGTCACGCCCGGTAGCGCCGCGCCGGTCGTGGCGACGTTGTACAGGCAGAACGCTGCCAGCACCGCGCCGGCGCCGAGGCCGATCCACGACACGCGGTGCAGCGTCGCGCGGCTCGCGCCGTGGTACGCGACCACGAACCACGCCACGGCCGGGATCGCGGCGATCAACTCGGGGCGAAACGTCGCGGCCAGCCCCAGCGTCGCGCCGGCGGCGAGCTGGCCGTTGCGGCTGGTGGCGGTCGCGCATCCGACGACGCCGGCGAGGAACAGGCCGACGGCGGGGGCGTGCTCGTTGAACAGCGCCGCGTAGATCGCCACCGGCGAGGCGACGACCACCGCGACCCCCGCGGCGATCGCCCAGCGCCGGTCGCCGGTGACCAGCAGCGCGAGCCGCATCGTCATCAGCACCGCCAGCACGCCGCCCAGCCACGGCAGCACGTGCAATCCCCAGAACCCACCCACGCGCCACGCCACGGCCGACGCGGCGGTGAACGTGATCGGGTAGATGCCGTAGCGGTGGCCGTCGTGGATCACGACGTGGGGCGCGACGACGGGCTGGTTGCGCTCGGTCGGATCGAACTCACCGGCCGGGTAGGGGAGCCGGGGATCATCGAGCCCGTACTCGAGGACGCCGAACGTCTGGATCAGCTTGACGCCCTCGTCACCGCCGAGCAGCCCGCGCGGCCCGGTGAACGTCATCACCGCCATCGCCAGCGCGAGCAGGCCCGTGGCCCAGTTGATCGCTCGTCGATCCGTCGCCCCCATCGCGGAGATACTCGCACGCCGAGCCGTCCCGCACGAGCCCGCGACACCGTGCCGCGACACCGTGCCGCGATACCGTCAGGACGAAGCGCCGAGCAGCACGTCGATGCCGTGGGCCAGGGCCGGCGCGCCCAGGCTCCGCGCCGGGATGACCATCAGCGCGGTGCGCACCGCGGCGTCGGCGACGTGAGGCCGGAGCACGCCGACGATCCGTCCGTCGATCGACGGGTCGGTGACGTCGGTCGCGCCCGGCTGCGCGATCGGCGCCGCGGCGGGGCCATCGACGTCGCGGTTCGCCAGCGCGATGATCGCGCGAGTCTGGACCTCGACGTCGCGGTCGGCGAGCAGCTCGAGCAGCCGGGTCGTCGCCGCGGGCGGCGCGAAGTGGCCCAGCGCCGTCGCCACCGCGCGCCGCTCGGGGGCGCTGCCGCCGGCGTGCTCGAGGATCGCGGCGAGGTTCTCGTCGTTCGCTGTTGCCGAGCGCGCCGAGGATCGCGGCCCGCGCGGCGTCGTCGCGCGCGTCGGGGAGCGCCTCGCGCAGCGTCGCGCGCGCCGCCTTCGCGACCGCCGGATCGGCGCTGTGGCTGGCGGTCGAACCCAGGGCGTAGGCCGCGGCCCAGCGGGCGTCGCCGTCCGGGGTCTCGGCGACGGTCGTCGTCAGGAACGCGACGGTCTCGGGCGCGGCCTCGGGCACGATCGACAGGCGCTGCACCAGCTCCGGATGGCCAGCCTTGTCGCTGCGGCTGAGGTCGCTGGCCAGCAGATCGCGCATCACCGCTTGCGCCGCGGGGCTCCCGGCGCCGGCCAGGAGATCGAGGATCAACGCCCGGCCGACCAGCGTCGTGCCCGGGTCGAGGTAGAGCGGTGCCAGCTGCTCGCACAGCTCGGGTTGGAGATCATCACGTCGATCATCGCTGCTCCCCCCCGGCGCCCGCGGCGCCTGCGCGGCCGTGGCTACGCGCGGATGCCGTCGACGCCGACCTCCCAGGTCATGCCCTGGAGCATCAGCTTGGACAGCGCGCCCTTGCCCTGCTTGGCGACGGCGTCGGCGACCTGCTGGTGCGCCATGCTGTCGAACGTCGCCTTCTCGTGCGAGTGCAGCACGCCGACCGGCACCGGGAAGTCCGGGTGGGTCAGGCTGCTGATCAGGTGCGCGTAGGCCGAGCTGCCACGCTCGCGGTGCACCAGCAGCGCCTCGGGCGCGACGCCGTCAGCGCCGACGTTGACGATCTCCGGCACCAGGTCGCTCGACAACCGGATGCCCTTGGTGCCACCCGCGAACAGGAGCGGCTTGCCGTCGACCAGCGGCAGCTGGTGGTTGGCAGCGTCGTCCTTGACCGTGTCCCAGACGCCGTCGTTGAACACCGGGCAGTTCTGCAGGATCTCGATCAGCGCCGAGCCCTGGTGCTTGTAGGCGCGCTCGAGGATCGCCGCCAGGCCCTTGGCGTCGGTGTCGGTCGCGCGCGCGATGAACGTCGCGCCCGCGCCGATCGCGAACTGCAGCGGGTTGAGCGGGTGATCGATCGAGCCCGACGGCGTCGACGCCGCGCGGGTGCCGACCTTCGACGTCGGCGAGTACTGGCCCTTGGTCAGGCCGTAGATCTGGTTGTTGAACAGGATGACCTTCAGGCCCACGTTGCGCCGCAGCGCGTGCAGCATGTGGTTGCCGCCGATCGACAGGCCGTCGCCGTCGCCGGTGATCACCCACACGTCGAGCTCGGGCCGCGCCAGCTTGAGGCCGGTCGCGATCGCCGGCGCGCGGCCGTGGATCGTGTGGAACCCGAACGTGTTCATGTAGTACGGGAACCGGCTCGAGCAGCCGATGCCGCTCACGAACACCGTGTTCTCGCGCTTGATGCCGAGCGTCGCGAGCGTGCGCTGCACCGTGGCCAGGATGGCGTAGTCGCCACAGCCCGGGCACCACCGCACGTCCTGGTCGGTCTCGAGATCCTTCTTGGTCAGCTTCACCAGCTTGGGGGCGTCCATGGCGATCTCCTAGGCGCGCGCGGTGGGGGCGGTGGGGACGTTGACCTCGGACAGCCGGGCGCCGCCGAGCAGCTGCTCGATGGCCGCGACGACCTCGCGCACCTTGAACGGCTGGCCCTGGACCTTGTTGAGGCCCTGGATGTCGAGGAGGAACTTCGCGCGCAGGTGAGCGCGGAGCTGGCCCATGTTCAGCTCGGCGCACACCACCTGCTTGAAGTTGCGGATGATCTTCTCGAGGCCCGGCTCGAGCGGCGACAGCCAGCGCAGGTGCACGTGGCTGACCTTCTTGCCCTGGCTGCGCAGCTCCTCGGTGGCCTGGCGCAGCGACCCGAAGGTGCCGCCCCAGCCGATCAACAGCACGTCGCCCGAGGTGTCGCCGCGCAGGTCGAGCTCGCCGCACTCCTGCGCGATGCGCTCGATCTTCGCCGCGCGGGTGTGGATCATCTTCTCGTGGTTGGCGGGGTCGTACGAGATGTTGCCCGTGACCGAGTCCTTCTCGATGCCGCCGATGCGGTGCTCGAAGCCGGGGGTGCCGGGGATGGCCCACGCGCGCGCCAGGGTCGCCGGGTCGCGCTCGTAGACGTGGTAGCCGGTCGGATCGGTCGGGTGGTGGACGTCGAAGCGATCGAGCTTGGTCACGTCGGGCACCGGCCACGGCTCGCTGCCGTTGGCGATGTAGCCGTCGGACAGCAGCATCACCGGCACCATGTACCGGCTGGCCACCTTGAGCGCCTCGACCGCGGCGTAGAAGCAGTCGCCGGGCGAGCGCGCGGCGATCACCGGCATCGGCGCCTCGCCGTTGCGGCCGTACAGCGCCTGGGCCAGGTCGCTCTGCTCGGTCTTGGTCGGCAGGCCCGTCGACGGGCCGCCGCGCTGCACGTTGACGATCACCACCGGCAGCTCGGTCATCACCGCCAGGCCCATGGCCTCGCCCTTGAGCGCGACGCCGGGGCCCGACGACGCGGTCACCGACAGCGCGCCGCCGTAGGCCGCGCCGATCACCGCGCCCATCGCGGCGATCTCGTCCTCGGCCTGGAACGTCATCACGCCGTAGTTCTTGTACTTGGCGAGCGAGTGCAGGATCGACGACGCCGGGGTGATCGGGTAGCCGGCGAAGAACAGCGACTTGCCCGCCAGCTCGCCGCCCGCCACCAGCCCGAGCGCCAGCGCCTCGTTGCCGGTGATGTTGCGGTAGGTGCCCGGGGCGAAGCGCGCCGGCGGCACCTTGTAGACCGTCTGGAACACCTCGGCGGTCTCGCCGAAGTTGTAGCCGGCCTTGAACACCTTCACGTTCGCCTCGCCCAGCTCGGGGCGCTTGGTGAACTGCTGCATGATGCGGCGGATCTCGGGCTCGGTGTCGCGCCCGTACATCCAGAACACCAGGCCGAGCGCGAAGAAGTTCTTCGACCGGCCCTTCTCCTTGGTCGACAGCGTCGTGCCGTCGAGCGCCGCCACGGTCAGCCCCGAGATGTCGACCGCGTGGACGCGGTACTTCTCGAGCGAGCCGTCCTCGACCGGGTTGGTCGCGTAGTTGGCCTTCTTGAGGTTGGCCTCGATGAAGGCGCCGGTGTTGATGATCAGCACGCCGCCGTCGACCAGATCCTTGAGGTTGGTCTTGAGCGCGGCCGGGTTCATCGCGACCAGCACGTCGGGCGCGTCACCCGGCGTGTGGATCTCGCTCGACGAGAAGTGCAGCTGGAAGCCCGACACGCCGAACAACGAGCCGGCGGGGGCGCGGATCTCGGCCGGGAAGTCCGGGAACGTCGAGATGTCGTTGCCGGCCTCGGCCGCCGCCTTGGTGAACTCGGTGCCGGTGAGCTGCATGCCGTCGCCCGAGTCGCCGGCGAACCGGATCACGACGCGGTCGAGGGTTTGGGTCTTGGACTCCATGATTCAACCTTCGAGGAAGGGGAAGGGAAAGCGCTCGGACCCTACCGATGTCGTGGCAAACGCGCAATGCCAACTCCGGGACCTTGCAGGGGAAGCGCCAACCTTGTATGTGTAGCGAGCTACGCACCCGTAGCTCAGCTGGATAGAGCGTTGGCCTCCGGAGCCAAAGGTCAGAGGTTCGAATCCTCTCGGGTGCGCTGATTGCCGAAGACCCTGGCGCAGATCGCCGTCGACGCGGGGCTTCTGTCCCGAGCCGACGTGACGCGCGCGAAGGAGCTGGCCGAAGAGCGGTCACTGCCGCTCGCCGTGGTGGTGGTCCGTGAGCTCGGGATCGACGAGGTGGCGCTGGTTGCGGCATTTCGTCGCGAGCTGCGGATCCTGTCGGTCGACCCCCGCGCGGTGAAGCCGGACATCGAGGCGCTGCGGCTGGTGCCGCGCGAGCTGTGCCGCAAGCACCGCGTCGTGCCGCTCGAGATGCGCGGCGGGCCCGAGCGCGACGACAAGGAGCTGTGGCTGGCGATGGCCGACCCGACCGACACCGCGGCGATCACCGCGATCGAGCGGGTCACCGGCGCGGTCGTCGACGTCGCGCTGCTGCCGCTGTCGGCGATCGACGAGCTGATCGAGCAGGGCGAGAAGCAGCTGTCGACGCAGGTGGTGCGGCGCGGCAAGCCGTACGGCGGCGGCGTCGTGGTCGCGACCCAGCCCCACGCGCGCACGCTGACCGACGACACCGTCGAGACCACCTCGACGTCGAAGCTGCGGCTGGTCGAGCTGCCCGGGCTGCCCGAGCCCGACCTCAAGCTCCAGGCGCTGATCAAGGTGCTCATCGACAAGGGCGTGCTGAAGCAGGCTGACCTCGACGACGCGCTGGCCGAGCTGATGCGCAAGGGCGAGTGATGCCGCGGGCGCCGGTGTCGCTGGGCGCCGCCGCGCGGGTGTGGGCCAAGATCGGCTGCCTGTCGTTCGGCGGGCCGGCCGGGCAGATCGCGCTGATGCACGACGAGCTGGTGGTGCGGCGGCGCTGGCTCGACGAGGAGCGCTTCCTGCACGCGCTCAACTACTGCATGCTGCTGCCCGGCCCCGAGGCGCAGCAGCTCGCGACGTACATCGGCTGGCTGATGCACCGGCGGCGCGGTGGGCTGATCGCCGGCGCGCTGTTCGTGCTGCCGGGGCTGGCGCTGGTGATCGCGCTGGCCGCCGCGTACGTGACGTGGCGCGAGCTCGGCTGGGCGGCCGGCTTGCTGTTCGGCCTCAAGGCCGCGGTGCTGGCGCTGGTCGCCGGCGCGCTGGTGCGCATCGGCGGCCGCGCGCTGCGGCGCCCCGTGCAGCAGGTGGTCGCGCTGGCGGCGTTCGTCGCGATCGCGATCGTCGGCGCGCCGTTCCCGGTCGTCGTCGCGGGCGCCGCGGCGATCGGGCTGCTGGTGCACGCGGTCCGCCCCGACGCGCTGCCGGCACCGCCGGCGCTGACCGCGGCCCACGACGACACGACCGTGGTCGGCGCGCTGGCGGCGGCGGGCGCGCTGGCCCACACCCGGCCGTCGTGGCGGATCACCGGGGCCACCGCCGCGGCGTGCGCGATCGCGTGGCTGGCGCCGGTGGCGGCGCTGGCCCTGCTCGCGCCGGGCTCGCTCTACGCGCGGCAGGCGGTGATGTTCAGCGGCGCCGCGATGATCACCTTCGGCGGGGCCTACGCGGCGCTGGCGTACGTCGGCGGCCGGGCCGTCGCGCTCGGCTGGATCGCGCCGGGCCAGATGGTCGACGCGCTGGGCCTGGCCGAGACCACGCCGGGCCCGCTGGTGCTGGTGCTGCCGTTCGTCGCGTTCGTGGCGGCCGCGGCGGTCGACGGGATCGCCGGCGGCGTCGCGGCGGCGGCGCTGGCGGCGTGGGTGACGTTCGCCCCGAGCTTCCTGTGGATCTTCGTCGGCGCGCCGTACATCGAGGCGCTGCGCGGCCACGGCGGCGTCCACGCGGCGCTGGCGGCGATCACCGCCGCGGTGGTCGGCGTGATCGCCAACCTGTCGCTGTGGTTCGCGCTGCACACGCTGTTCGGGCGGCTGACGCCGGCCGCGCTCGGGCCGTGGACGGTCGAGCTGCCGGTGTGGTCGTCGGTCGACGTCGGCGCGGTGGTGCTGGCGGGCGCGGCGCTGGTCGCGACGGTGGGCTGGAAGGTCCGCGGCGTGAAGCTGCTGGCGCCGTGCGCGATCGCCGGGCTGGCCTGGCGGCTGGTCGCGTGACCGCGGGCCCCGCGGCTGCTCGCGTGACCCGCCGCGAGACTCGACACCGCGCCCCGACACCGTGATGAGATCGCGACAGGCGTGTCGACGAATTCCTGTGATCGAGAACGCCGAGTCACGCTTGCGCGCGCCTGAAGCGACGGCGAACTGATTGAGATCGCGTGAATCGGGTGCCGCGCGGGGCCGCGGCGCACCCTGGCCCACCACATGCACGCATCAGGGAGGCGGTCAGGAAACCTCGGACCTCCTGCGCTATATTGAGCCTCACGAGGCTCCCTCCCTGGAAGCCCCGATGCCCCTCCCCGAAATGAACCCGGTCCCGGTCCCGTGCGCTAGCTGTCGTCGCGAACTCGCGCCCGGCGCGCTGTTCTGCCCGAACTGCGGGACGCCCCGGGTGAAGGACGGCGTCGTCGACGAGCTGATCGGCGCGGTGCTGGGCGAGCGGTTCCTGGTGGTCGATCGGCTCGGCGCCGGCAAGTCCGGGACGATCTACCGCGGCGAGCACGTGACCTTGCGCCGCAAGGTCGCGATCAAGGTCCTGCACCACGAGCTGTCGCGCGACGACCTGGCGATCGAGCGGTTCCGCCGCGAGGCGACGTCGGTCGCCGAGATCGACAACGAGCACATCGTCGAGATCCACGACTTCGGCCGCACCAGCGACGGGCGGCTGTACCTCGCGATGGAGCTGCTCGAGGGCGAGACGCTCGACAACGTGCTGGCGCGCGACGGCAAGCTGCCGATCGATCGCGCGCTCGACGTGATGATCCAGGTGGCCGAGGCGCTGGTCGACGCCCACGCGGTCGGCTTCGTCCACCGCGACCTGCGCCCGCGCAACGTCTACCTCGCGGTCCGCCGCGGCAAGGCCAACTTCGTCAAGCTGCTCGACTTCGGTCTGGCCAAGCTGGTGGAGCAGGGCGGCGGCGCCGCGTCGACGAGCCTGGGCATGACGTTCGGCGATCCGCGCTACATGTCGCCCGAGCAGGCCAAGGGCGATCCCACCGATCGCCGCGCCGATCTGTACTCGCTGGGCTGCATCGCGATGGAGATGCTGACCGGCGAGCCGCCGTTCGTCGGCGGCCGCGTCTTCGACGTGCTGACCCGTCACGTGAGCGAGGTGGCGCCGCGGGTGACGAGCCGTCGGCCCGACGTGCCGGCGTGGCTCGACACCGTGGTGGCGCGCCTGCTGGCCAAGTCGCCCGAGGATCGCTTCATCACCGCGACCAAGCTGGCCGAGGTGCTGCGCGGCGGTGGCGCGGTCCCGGTCGAGGACGCCGCGTCGTCGAGCGCCGCGCGGCGCGGCCCGACGGGGACGCCCGCGGTCGGCGTGCCGGTGGCGCCCGCGGCGGCCGCTGCGGCGGCGCCGGTCGCGCCTGCACCTGCACCTGCACCTGCGCCGGTCGCGGCGCCGGTCGCGGCGCCGGTCGCCCCCGCCGCGGTGGCGGCGCCGGCCGAGCCCACCGCCAGCGAGCGCGTGTCGATCCCGGTCAGCGTCGCCGATGCGCCGTCGGGCCCGGTCGCCGAGCCGACCGAGCGCGTGCGCCACGGCTCCGAGGCCGACGTCGCGCCCAAGACGCGCGACGATCTCGAGCCGCGCGCGCGCCGCGTCAGCGCCCCGCCCGATCCGGAGAGCCGGCTGTCGGGGGCGTGGTTCGCCGACGGCGACGGCGGTGATCCCGGCGCCAGCGGCGCGGCCAGCCTCGAGCGCGCGCGGTCGTACATCGACCCCGGCGACAGCTTCGCCGACGACGACGACTACGGGCGCAAGCGCTCGCTGGTCAAGCCGTTCGCGATCGCCGGCGGCGCCGCGGTGGCGCTGATCGCCGCGGTGCTGCTGTTCGGCGGCGGCAAGAAGAGCAAGGGCAAGGACACGCCGGCGCCGCCGGTCGCGGCGATCACCGCGGTCGACGCGGCGGTGGCCGCGCCCGCGATCGACGCCGGCGTCGCGCCCGACGCGGCGACGACCGCGCTGGCCGACCCGCCGAAGAACGATCCGCCGAAGAACGACCCGCCGAAGAACGACCCGCCGAAGAACGACCCGCCGAAGAACGATCCGCCGAAGAACGATCCGCCCCACGGCGGCTCCGGCTCGGGCAGCGGTCGCACGCTCGGCGATCCGTTCCCCACCGGCGGCAGCGGCGGCAGCGGCGGCAGCGCCGACCCCGGCGGCGGCTCGGGCAGCGGCGGCGGCTCGCTCCCCGACGACGAGGCCGCGGGCATGGCCGAGTTCTACGCCAAGGCCGGCGACGCCGCGCTGCGCTCGGGCGACCCGGTCAGCGCCGCCAGCAACTACTCCAAGGCGCTGGCGTCGAACCCCAAGAACCTCGACGCGATCATCGGCCTCGGCGAGGTCGCGCTGTCGCAGGGCCAGTACAGCGCCGCGATCACGCAGCTCAAGAAGGCGTCGAAGGCCGCGCCCAAGCGCGCCCGCATCTACACGCTGCTCGGCGAGGCGTACCTCAACAGCGGCAACGCGGTCGCCGCCGAGGCCAGCTTCAAGAAGGCGCTGACCCTCGATCCCGACGACGCCCGCGCCCGCAACGGCTACAACGAGGCCGCCGGTCGCCTGCCGCCGCCCTCCGACGATCCGTGACCGCCGCCGCCGAGCTCGACGGGCGGCGCGCCCGCACCGTGCGCACCCGCGCCGCGATCCTCGAGGCGTTGCTGGCGCTCTTGCGCGGCGGCGACATCAACCCCACCGCCGCCGAGATCGCGCGCAAGGCCGGCGTGTCGCTGCGGTCGATCGCCCAGCACTTCCCGCGGCGCGGCGACCTGTTCGCGGCCGCCGCGGCGCTGTACCAGGAGCGGCCCGATTCGCCCGAGCCGGCGGCGACGCTGCCCCTGGCGGCGCGCCTCGACGCGTTCGTCCCCGAGCGCGCCCGCGAGCTCGAGCGGTCGCGGCCGATGCGCGCCTCGGCGGCGCAGTTCGCCGCCGACTATCCGGTGGTCGCCGAGGCGATCGCCGGCAACGCCGCGCGCCGCCGCGCGCAGGTCGAGCGGGTGTTCGCGACCGAGCTGGCCGGCCGGCCCGATCGGCTCGAGCTGGTCGACCTCGCGCTCGGTGGGCGGGTGTGGGACGCGCTGCGCGAGCGCGAGCTGTCGCTGCCCCGCGCCCAGGCGCTGGTGCGCTCGCTGGTCGTCGCCGCCCTCGGCGTGTGATCACCGCGACGGCCGGCGCGGTGGCGCCTCGCGGCGCGCGCGATTCGCGTATCATCGCCCCATGCGTCGCGCCACGAGCGTGCTCGGCTGGCCAGGGCTCGCGCTCCTCGGGGCGCTGGCCGGCGCCGCCGCGTGCGCCGACCAGGCGGTGATCGTCGTCGACGTCACCTGGACCTCGGAGCTCGGCGCGTCGTTCGGCCCCGACGATCAGCTGCGCATCTACGTCGGGTACCCGACCAGCAGCGGCGACTTCGTCCGCAGCGACGAGGCGTACTACGAGGAGTCGGTCCGCCAGTTCGCCGGGCGCGTCCGCTACCAGCTCACGCCCGACGGCGCGCTCGATCGGGTCGGCGACCTGCAGATCGTCGCCACCGTCGCCGGGCCGGGCGGGCCGCGCGCCTTCGGCGAGGCGCCGGGGATGGTGCGGTTCGCCGCCGGCGAGGTGCGCACCGTGCCGATCGCGCTGGCCGGCCGCGGCTTCGACGTCAACGGCGAGGGCGCGCGCTGCCTGGCGTGGGACGTCGCCAGCGACGGGCGCGACGGCACCGCGATCGGTGACCCCGACAACCTCGACTGCGACAGCTTCCTCGACGGTCAGGACTGCGCGCCGTTCGTCGCCAGCGATCCCGGCGATCCCGAGATCTGCGACGGCGTCGATCAGGCGTGCGACGGCGCCACGCTGATCGCGCTGCCGTGCGACGCCGGGCCCGCCGGCGGCTTCGCGCTCGGCACGCGCGCGTGCGACGAGCACGGCGCGCAGGGCTGGCTCGGCTGTGCGCCCGACCCCACCATGCCCAACCTGCTCCTGCCGCCGCCCGAGGTCGTGCAGCGCATCCGCGCCCTCGACGATCCGGCGACCGGCTGCCTGCACGCGCCCGATCCGCTGGGCTGCGCCGGCGGCCCCGCAGCGCCCGACGACGGCTTCTGCCGCAGCGACGCCAAGCTCGGCCGCTGCGACGACTTCGCCTCGCTGCGCAGCGCCGTGGGGTCGGACGCCCAGCTGTGCAAGGTGCGCGTCGTCGGCGGCACCCAGCACGCCGAGTGGGAGGTCGGCTTCGTCACCACCACCGATCCCGCCGCCGAGAGCCACGCCGTCGCCACCAGCTGCGACACGCTGATCCGCATCCGCGCGCGCGCGCCGGCGCTGGTGCCGCGCACCGTGCTCGTCGAGGTCGCGGTCGGCGACGTCACGCGGTTCCGCTTCGTCCGGCTCGAGCCGGGCGACGACGGCGCTTGCGACGGCCCCACTTGCGAGGGAGTGTTCGCCCCATGACCCGCACCCCTTGGTTGGCCCTGGCGCTGGTGGCCGGCGCGTGCGCCAGCGAGACCGGCATCATCGTCGAGGTGCAGTGGACCGAGGGCGACATCCCGGCCGACGCCGATCGGCTGCGGATCTACGTCGGCACCGGCGTCGCCGGCGAGCAGCGGTTCGTCGTCAACGACGGCGGCCTCGTGCGGCCGTACGCCGAGGTCCACGAGCCGTTCCGCTACTTCCTCCGGCCCGACGGCGACGTCGCCGAGATCGGCGCGCTCAAGCTCGCCGCCGCGATCACCCGCGGCGTCCCGCCCGACGCGATCGAGCCGATCGCGTTCGGCGTGGCCGGCGGTGAGGTGCCGTTCATCGACGGGCAGATCGGCCTGGTGAAGATCAACCTGTTCGCGTTCCCGTACACGCCGGCCGGCCCCGACGGCGAGTGCGCGCTGTTCGACGTCGGCAGCATCGGCGAGGTCGTCATCGGGCAGGCCGACGACGGCGACTGCGACGGCACGCCCGACGCGGTCGACTGCGCGCCGCTCGACCCCGCCGACGCCTCGATGGCCAGCGGCGTCGACAGCGACGGCATCGACTGCGGCGACTGCCTCGACGGCGCCGACCCGGTGATGCTCAACGGCTGGCGCATCGATCCCGGCTCGGTGTTCCCGGGCCAGCGCGAGGACGACTTCCGCGCCGCCAACAACATCCCGACCAGCGTCGCCTGCTTGCACATCGACTTCGACTGCAGCGGCGCGTGCGGCGACGAGGTCCCGCACATCGGCGAGCCGCCGCGCGATCCCGATCTCGACACCAGCGGCGCCACCGTCTGCGGCTCGACCGCGCTGCGCCAGGACAAGCTGACCTGCGCCGCCCGCCCCAGCGACTGCGACGAGGAGATGGCCGGCCAGACGCCGATCACCGGCGAGGCCGAGATCTGCGATGGCCGCGACGCCAACTGCGACGGCCGCCCGGCGCCGCCGATCCCGTGCGCGATCGATCGCGGCGGCGCGCTCGGCTGCAACATCGGCACGCGGATGTGCGACGACGCCAGCGGGCGCATCTCGCCCGAGCCCAGCGGCTGCGTCGACGCCGGCTTCCCGCACCTGTTCAGCGCCGAGTGCGCGCCGCTGCAGGCGACGCTGCAGTGCCTGTTCGATCCCGACCCGCTGGCGTGCGCCGGCGTCGATCGGTCGACCTGCGACGTCGGCGTCGCCGAGACCGGCCCGTGCGCCGATCTCGAGAAGCTGCGCATGCCGGGCGTCCCGGGGACCGGCTGCGACTGGCGCGTCGTCGGCGGCGCGGTGCAGGGCGACTGGAACGTCGGCTTCGTCGGGATGCCGGGCACCGCGCCGTCGGCCACCACCGATCAGTGCGGGCCCGCGCTGGTGGTGGCGCCGGCCAACGCCGACCCGCAGCCGCGCACGATCATGATCGTCGGCGACGCCCGCACCCCGCTCACGCCGATCGTCGCCCGGTTCATCACGCTCAAGGCCGACGACGTCTGCGACGGCGCGCTCAGCTGCAACCCGCTGGTCTTCCTGCCGTAGCCGCGCTCACGGCGCCAGCGCCCACAGCGCCATCACCACGCCGACGATCGCCGCGGTCGCGCCGTAGCCCATCAGCAGCGGGTGGCGGTGGCGCGCGAACACGCCGACCATCGCCGACGCCAGCGCCACGAACCCGAGCACGGCCGTGCCGAGCAGGATCACCGCCGCCTGGGTCAGCGCGCGCTCCAGCCCCGATCGATGCGGTCCGCTCCACACCGCCGCCGCGAAGACCACGTAGCCCACGCCGATCAGGCCGATCACCCAGCGGTGGATGATCCACGGTGACGGACGCAGGTCGACGCGGGCCAGCTCGTCGTCGGACATGCGCCCCGACGATGCACGCGCCGCGCCGCGCCGCCGATCGCGGGCTTGCGTCAGCCCGCCGTGGCGCCGCGCACGCCGACCGCCACCCGCGCTGCGCGGCCGCGTGACCAGTCGCACCGCGCGTGCGTCACGCCGCCGCCGCGATCACCGGCACGAGCATCACCGCGCCGGTGCCGTCGCCGTGGCCCAGCCCCGCCGACAGGATCGGCACCAGGCCGAGCGCGGCCCGCGCGGCGCCGCCCGCCGCGCCGCCGCCCGCGTGCGCGCACGCCAGGTAGCCGGTCACCGCCGGCGCCAGCCGCGCCGCCACCAGCGCCGCCGCCAGCGTCACCGCGCCGTCGAGGACGATCGGCACGTACATCGCCGCCGCGGCGAGGATCGCGCCGGCCAGCACCGCGACGTCGCGGCCGCCGACGGCCGCCACCACGTCGAGCGGCGTCGCGCCGGGCGGCACCAGCGCCAGCCCGGCCGCCACCAGCGCGCGCCCGTCGAGCGGCGCCAGCGTCGCGTCGCCGCCGGTCAGCGCGGCGATCACCGCCGCCGCGGCGAGGTCGCTGCCGGCGCCGATCGCGCCCAGCGCCAGCAGGTCGAGCCCGCCCTCGACCAGCGCGGTCGCGATCGCCACGCCGGCCTCGAGCGCCGCCAGCGTCTCGACCGGCGTCAGCGCGGCGCCGGCGGCCAGATCGCCCGACGCGCCGCTGGCCACGCGCACCACCGCCGCCGGCAGCGGCGCCGCCGTCGCGACGCCGGCGTCGATCACCACCACCGCGGTCGCGGCCGAGCGCGCGGCCTTGGCCAGCGCCGCGGTGCCGTCGACGATCGCGCCGGCGGCGATCGCGGTCGGGTGCGCCGCGCCGAAGTCGACGCCGGCCGCCACCACGCCGTGATCGTGCAGCACGCACAGCGCGGTGCGATCGAGCAGCCGCGGCGTCGGCGTGTGCCGCGCGCCCGCGAGCCACGCCGCCATCGCGCCATCGCCGGCGCGCGCCGCGGCCATCGCCGCGCTGGCCGGCGCGATCGACGCGCGCAGGTGATCGACGACCGCGCTCACTCGCTCCGCCACAATGCGCTGGTGCGCTTGCCGCGCACCAGCAGCACGAGGAAGAACGGCCCGCCCGCGAGCGCGGTCACCACGCCGACCGGCAGCTGGCCCAGCACGCGCGCGATCGTATCGCAGCCGACCACCAGCGCGGCGCCGCCGAGGAGCGACATCGGCAGCAGCACGCGGTGATCGGGCCCGACCGTCGCGCGCAGCGCGTGCGGGACGATCAGCCCGACGAACCCGATCGGCCCGGCGATCGCGATGCTGGTGCCGACCAGGAGCGACGCCGCCGCGAACGCCAGCGTCTGGGTCCGCCCGACCGCGACGCCGACCGACGCCGCCGCCTCCGGCCCCGCCGCCAGCGCGTTGAGGTCGCGCCCCAGCCACACCAGCACCGCGGCGCCCAGCACCAGCGGCGGCAGCGCGCGCGCCACCGTCGTCAGCTGCGTCCACTCGAGCCCGCCCATCATCCACCGCAGCATGCGGCTCATCTCGGCGAAGTCGGCGGTCGCCTGCACCACCAGCGCCGCCGCGCCGCAGAACATCGACACCGTCACGCCGGCCAGCACCAGCGTCGCCGGCGGCAGCGTCGAGCCGACCCGGCCCAGCTGCCACACCAGCGCCACCGCCGCGATCGCGCCGATCACCGCCGCCGCGCCGACGCCCGCGGTGCCGGCCACGCTGGCCACGCCCAGCCGGATCGCGATCACCGCCGCCAGCGACGCGCCCGACGACACGCCCAGCGTGAACGGCTCGGCCAGCGGGTTGCGCAGCACCGCCTGGAACGCGCAGCCCGCCGCCGCCAGCGCCGCGCCCACCAGCGCCGCGGCCAGCGTGCGCGGCAGCCGCACGTGCCAGAAGATCGTCGCGTCGATGCCGTCGCCCCACACCGCGCGCGGCGACATCAGCGCCACGCCGCGGCCGTGCGCGCCCGGGCCGACCAGCGGCGCCAGCAGCAAGATCACCGCGAGGCCGATCACGCCGACCGTCAGGTACAGCGTCCACCGCGCGCGCGTCAGCCGCGCGCCGCCACCGACGAAGCTCACCGCGCCACCACGAAGCGCTCGCCGCCCGGCAGCGCGCCCACGTGCAGCGTCACGCCGAACGCCGCCTGCACCCGCGCGTCGGCCAGCACCGTCGCCGGCGCCGCGTCGGCCACCACCGCGCCGTCGGCCATCGCGACGATGCGATCGGCGTAGCGCGCCGCGAGATCCAGATCGTGCGTCACGATCAGCACCGCCGCGCCGCGGGCGCGCTCGTCGGCCAGCGCCTGCGCCACCGCGATCGCGTGGGCCGGATCGAGCGCCGCGGTCGGCTCGTCGAGGATGATCGCCTCGGCGCCCTGGCACAGCGCCTGGGCCAGCACGACCCGGCGCCGCTCGCCGCCCGACAGCGCGTCGAACCGCCGCTCGGCCAGCGCCGCCACGTCGCACCGCGCCAGCGCCGCGCGGGCCGCCGCCTCGTCGGCCGCGCTGTCGAGCCCCGGCCCGCGCTGCCGCGCGTAGCGCCCCATCATCACCACCTCGAGCGCGGTGAACGGGAACGCCAGCTCGTAGCGCTGCGGCAGGTACGCCAGCCGCTGCGCCACCTCGCGCCGCGCCGTCGTCGCCGGGTCGCGGCCGTCGATACGCGCCGTGCCGGTGCGCGGCGGCACCAGCCCCGCCGCCAGCCGCGCCACCGTCGTCTTGCCCGCGCCGTTGGGCCCCACCAGCGCCACCAGCTCGCCGCGCGCCACCGTCAGCGACACGCCGCGCACCACCGCGCGAGCGTCGTAGCCGAACGTCACGTCTGCCAGCGCGAGCACGCCCGTTGGTACCACGCCCGGCGCGATCGCCTCAGCGTCCGCGGGCCGCCCGTCCGCCGCACCGCCCGAGGTCGCGCACGCGCGCGCCGCCGGTCACGGGCCCAGCGCCGCCTCGAGCTCGGTCAGCGCAGCCGCCATCCGCGGCGACGGGGCCAGGAAGTACGGCGCCTTCAGCACCCGCACCCGGCCTTGGGTGATCGCCGGCACGCTCGCCAGCTCGGGGCGCGACGCCCACTCGCGCGCCGCCGTCGCCGGGTCGGCCGCGTACGACACGTCGAGGATCGTGTCGGGCGCCGTGCGCACGATCTCCTCCGCCGACAGCTTCGGGTACCGCGTCGCCGCGCCGGCCAGCACGTTGCCGGCGCCGGTCATCGCCACCAGCTCGTCGAGCCACGTGCCGTTGGCCGCGGCGATCATGCCGTCGAGCCCGCCCGGCGCGCGATCGATCACGATCAGCACCGTGTGGCCGCGCCCGACGTGCCGCTTGCCGGCCGCCGCCTTCGCCGCCGCCATCTCCTCGCGTCGCGCCGCCGCCTCGGCGGTCCGGCCCAGCCGCTCCCCCAGCGTCGCCAGCGCGCCCTCGACGTCGGGCAGCGCGTGCATCGGCAGCCGCACCACCGGCACGCCGGCGCCGGTCAGCGCCGCCGCCGCGTCGTCGTGGATGTCGTCGGCCACCACCAGCGTCGGCCGCAACGCGACGATCGCCTCGAAGTTCGGCGCGACGAACGAGCCCACCTTCGGCAGCGCCGCCACCGCCGGCGGGTAGGTCGAGTACTCGTCGACGCCCACCAGCGCCTCGGCCGCGCCCAGCGCTGCCACCAGCTCGGTCGCGCTCGGCGTCAGCGTCACGATCCGCGCCGCGCCGCCGGCCTTCGGCGCCGGCTTGTCGCACGCGGCGACGGTCGCCAGCACCAGCACCAGCGTCGCGAGCGCGTTCCGCAGCATGGCTGCCTCGCTACCACGCGGTCGCCGCTGCGACCAGCCGGCGCGCGGTGATACCATCGATCCTGATGCGCTGCCGCTTCGCGCTCGTCCCGGCGCTCCTCGCGGCGGCCTGCAACCAGGTGTTCGGCCTCGACCCGGCCACGCTGCGCGACGCCGGCGCCGCCATCGACGCCGACCCTACCTGCGCCACCGATCCCGGCGGCCTGCCCGACGAGGACGGCGACACCGTCCGCGACGCCTGCGATCCGTGCCCGCAGCTCGACGAGCGCGGCGACGGCGCCAACGACGCGGACAGCGACGGCGTCCCCGACGGCTGCGATCCCCGCCCCGGCGTGCCCGACCAGCAACGCGCGTTCTACGGCTTCGCCGACGTCGAGCGCCCCGGCGAGTTCACCTACCGCATCGACGACCTCAGCACCGGCCAGGCCGACTGGTCGGCGAACGACGGCGACCTCCGCATCTCCGGCCTGGCCCCCGACAGCGACGCGCTCGCCGAGCTGCAGGTCGGGCGCGCCACCGTCACCGTCGACACGATCTACCGCCTCGAGATCGACCCGTCGCCCAAGCAGGTGATCGGCGTCTGGGCCTCGATCGATCCCGACAGCGTCGACCGCGAGCGCCCGCGCGGCATGGATCTGGTGGTCGCGACGCTCGGCGCGGTCGCGGTCGACCCCACCGTCGTGCTCAACGACTGGCCCACCGCGCTGGTCCAGACCGCGCCCGCCGATCCGGTCATCTTCAGCATCGGCGCGCGCGTGCGCCTGCTGTTCACCTGCGAGCAGGTGCCGGCGCCCCGCTGCGTCGGCTCGGTCCGCGATCTGATCACCGGCCAGAAGTACGAGGTCGACACCGCCAACCAGGGGCTCGTGCCGACGCTGCGCGCTGGCGCCATCGGGCTGCGCGCGTTCGCCGTCCCCGCCGCCTTCGAGTACCTCGCGGTCTACGTCGACCCATGACCCTGCCGCGCCACCCCGCCGTCCACCTCGAGCGCGCGCTGGCCGGCGGCAGCTCGTGGCCGATCGTCGTGCGCGACGACGTCGGCGCGCGCTGGCTGGTCAAGCTGCGCGGCAACGCCCACGGCCCTGCGCCGCTGGTCGCCGAGATCATCGTCGGCGAGCTCGCCGCCGCGCTCGGCCTCGCCGTCCCCGCGCGCGCGATCATCACGCTGGCCGGCACGCTCGCCACCGACGATCCGCACCAGGAGCTCGCCGATCTCGTCCGCCGCAGCGGCGGCGACAACCTCGGCCTGGCCTGGTTGCCCGACGCCCGCGTCGCCACCGCCGCCGACCTGGCCGCGCTCGATCGCACCACCGCCGCGCGCGTGGTCTGGCTCGACGGCCTCGTCGAGAACCTCGACCGCACCGCCGCCAACCCCAACCTGCTCGTCGCCGACGGCCAGCTGTGGCTGATCGATCACGGCGCCGCGCTCGCCTTCCACTACGCGTGGCCCGCGCTCACCGAGGCCACGCCGCGCCGCCCGCTCGCGCCCCGCGCCCCCCACGTCCTCGCCGCCCGCGCCGCGCCGCTCACCACCGTCGACGCGGCCGCCGCCGCCGCCCTCACCCGCGCCGTCCTCGACGCCGCCGTCGCCGCGGTCCCCGACAGCCTGCTCGGCCCCGACGCCGATCGCCACCGCGCCGCCTACGCCGCCTACCTCTGGAAGCGCCTGCGCGCGCCGCGCCCCTTCGTCGAGGCGCCGCCATGACCGACGCCACCCAGCGGTTCGGCGCGCGCGCCGACGCCTACGCCCGCGGCCGCCCCGGCTACCCCGCCGCGCTGCGCGACCTGCTCGTCGCCGCCGGCCTCGGCCCCGGCGCGCGGGTCGTCGAGCTGGGCGCCGGCACCGGCCTGTCGACCGAGCTGTTGCTCGCCACCGGCGCGCAGGTGTTCGCCGTCGAGCCCAACGCCGCCATGCGCGCGCACCTCGCCGCGCGCTTCGCCGCCGCGCCCGGCCTCACCGTCGTCGCCGGCAGCGCCGATGCCACGACGCTGCCCGATCGCGCCGCCGATCACGCCGTCGTCATGCAGGCGTTCCACTGGTTCGACGTCGAGGCCACCCGCCGCGAGCTGGCCCGCGTGCTCGCGCCCGGCGCCACCGTCGTGCTGGCCTGGAACACCCGCCGCGCGACCACGCCGTTCATGCGCGACCTCGAGGCGATCTTTCGCCGCTTCGCGCCCGACTACGATCGCCTCGGCCACGTCGGCGCGCAGCGCGAGGCCAAGGTCGCCGCGTTCTTCCGCGCCGGCCACCGCCACGTCGCGCTCGAGCACGCGCACGCCGTCGACGCCGCCGGCCTCGCCGACTACGTCGCCTCGGTCTCGTACCTGCCCGCCGCCGGCCACCCCGATCACCCCGCGCTCGCGGCCGCCATCACCGCGCTCGTCGCCGCGCACCCCGCGCCGCTCGCGCTGGCCTACGTCACCGACGTCTACCTCGCGCCGCTGCCCGCCTGATCGCGCTAGTCGACGTGTCCGTTGAACAGGAGCGGGCACCCCTCCACCACCGGCATCACCGGCCACGACGGGGCGTACAGCGGCAGGTCGACGTTCTGCACACCGTCGCGGTACCCCACCAGCCGGCCCTCTCGCGGCGGGCCGATCTCGTCGCAGGCCCAGTCCGCCGTGCCGCCGCGCCGGCACTCCTGCACCCGCACCCCGCTGCTCGTCGTCAACCGCAGCCAGCGATCCGGCGCCACGAACGCGCGCACGTCGCGCGGCATCGCCGGCGTCGGCTCCGGCGCCGCGATCGTGAACCCCGCCGTCAGGTGCGTCTCGCCCTGCACGATCTCCACGACGTACACGCCCGGCTGCTCGCCGACCGGGAACCAGCCGCCCGCCAGCTCCGGGTCCGGGCACGGCGTGCCGTCGTCGCCCACGGGCGCGCCGCTGCCGTCGCACGCCATCATCATCATCGCCGCGATCGCGATCCACCGCATGGGCTCACCGTAGCGCCGCCGCCGCACGATCGCGCGTGACCGCGCCCACGCGCCGCGTCGGTCAACCCACTGCGCTCGCGGTCGCGATCCAACACCTGTCCGCGCTGTGGGCTCTCGCGTATCGGAAGGGGGACCCGCGGGGGCATGACCCCGCGGGGGAAGGTTTGTCGACAAACCTTCCCAGGAGCTCAGCGCGCCTTCGCCGCGTGCAGCGTCGGACAGCCCGCCTCCGCCACCGTATCGACGTTCGCCGTCGCCAGCGCCAGCCGCAGCACCTCGGCGCCGTCGCGCATCACCACCATCGTCCCGCTCCGCGGCGGACCCAGCTCCGCGCAGCCGCCGATCGGCGTCGCGCCGCGCCAGCACTCCGTCACGCGCAGCGTCTCGCCCGCCGCCGACAGCGCCAGCCACCGGTCCGCGCCCACCATCACGCGGCCCTCGCGCGCCAGCGTGCCTGGCGCCTCCGCGCGCCGCGCCCACCACGCCGTCGCCTGCACCCCCTCCATCTCCACCGTCACCTCGTACAGACCCGCGCTCACGTCCAGCGGCACCTCCAGCCCCGCCTTCGCCACCGGCGGGCACTGCGCCGCCTGGCCGTTCCCACACCCTGACATCAGCGCCGCACCCAGCGCCCCCATCAGGGCCCAACGCTGCAGATTCCCGAACATCACCCCGATCCTTTGCAGACTTTGCGCCACCCGCAACCCCCCAATATCCCATCGCCCCCTGACGGCTTTCCGACACCCGGGGACAGGATCTACCCCTCCAACCCCTCGACACCAAAGCACTTTTTGCCCCTCGCGCGTCGCAAAAGGGGACAGGATCCTACCCTCCAACCATCCGAAATCGCTGAAGGATTCCACCTCACCGCGGCGAATCGCCGCTCGCCCCCGCAAGCCCTTCCGACATCCCCACGTCGCGCGACAGATCTCCCGACAGCCGCGAGCGCACCTACACACGGCGGGTGACCCCGCGTCAGCACGCCGCTGCCGATCCCTCCCCGCGTACCCCAGCCGTCACCCTCCCGCCGACTCCCGCCGCCAACCAGCTGATCCAACTCACCTTATCGCCACTCCCCCCGCCGCCCGCCGCCATCTCGCCTCCGCCGATCCACTCCCGCCGCCCTCCGCCAGGGGCCCCCGCCGCCCGATCACAAAACCCCCGTTTCCAACCCATTCGCGCTCTCGCTGCAACTTTTTTTCTCCCGGGGATCTCCCCCTGACGCACCGCATCACACGGCTTGGCACAGCGTCCACAGCCTTCTCCACACCCGCGTCCAGCCCCCCGAATCGACGCCGGTTTTCCGCCTCAATCCTCCGCATCCCACACACAATCCACAGCCCGCCCCACAGCTTGTCATGTATGCACCCACACCATCCCTAGTAGGTCGGCCCCCATGGCCCCCCAAATCTAGTAGCTCTTTTCTTGCGCTCCCGCAGCGACCCGTCTAGAACCGGGTTCCGCAGCGCGTTTCGCCACGCGCGCGGCATCGGGACGACACGTATCGGTATTTCTCCAGGGGATTCATGCAGATGCACCCCATCTGCAGTGGGGTTCCCTGTCGCCAAACGCCAGACGCCGCCGCAGCCGACCGAACGCACAAGCCAGTTTCCACTGACGCCAGGAGGGGCCATGCTGAACGAGGACACCACGACCATGACCAACGATGACGGCCAGGACGCCCGCGCTACCAAGCGCGCCAAGCGCACCACCAGCCGCGTCATCCGTGACGCCCGTCCGGGCCTCACCGTCGAGCGCTTCTTCACCCGCGAGGGCGTCGATCCGTTCGCCGAGGTCGAGTGGGAGCTCCGCGACGCCGTCATCAGCGGCGCCGACGGCAAGGTGTACTTCGAGCAGCGCCAGGTCGAGTTCCCCAAGGCGTGGTCGCAGACCGCGACCAACGTCGTCGTCCAGAAGTACTTCCGCGGCACCCTGGGCACGCCCGAGCGCGAGCGCTCGGTCAAGCAGATGATCGCCCGCGTCGCCGACACCATCTACGCGTGGGGCAAGGCCGACGGCTACTTCAAGACCCCCAAGGACGCCCTGGCGTTCCGCGACGAGCTCGTCCACCTGCTCGTCCAGCAGAAGATGGCGTTCAACTCGCCCGTCTGGTTCAACGTCGGCGTCGAGGACGATCCGCAGTGCTCGGCCTGCTTCATCAACTCGGTCGAGGACTCGATGGCGAGCATCCTCACGCTGGCCAAGACCGAGGGCATGCTCTTCAAGTACGGCTCGGGCACTGGCTCCAACCTCTCCAACCTGCGTAGCTCGCAGGAGAACCTGAACGGCGGCGGCACCGCGTCCGGCCCGGTCTCGTTCATGCGCGGCTTCGACTCGTTCGCCGGCGCCATCAAGAGCGGCGGCAAGACCCGCCGCGCCGCCAAGATGGTCATCCTCAACGTCGACCACCCCGACGTCGTCGACTTCATCGAGTGCAAGGCCACCGAGGAGAAGAAGGCCTGGGCGCTGATCGACGCCGGCTACGACGGCGGCTTCAACGTCGTCGGCGGCGCCTACGACTCGGTCGGCTACCAGAACGCCAACCACTCGGTCCGCGTCTCGGACGACTTCATGCAGGCCGTCCTCAAGGACGCCGAGTGGAGCACCCGCGCCGTCATCGACGGCCGCGTCGTCCAGACGTTCCGCGCCAAGGAGATCATGCACAAGATGGCCGAGGCGGCCTGGGTGTGCGGCGATCCCGGCATCCAGTACGACACCACGGTCAACGACTGGCACCCGTGCATCAACACCGCGCGGATCAACGCCTCGAATCCGTGCTCCGAGTACATGTTCCTCGACGACTCGGCCTGCAACCTGGCGTCGCTGAACCTGCGCAAGTTCCAGGACGCGCGCGGCGACTTCGACGTCGTCTCGTTCCGCAAGGCCTGCGCGACGACGATCACCGCCATGGAGATCATCGTCGACAACAGCAAGTACCCGACCGAGCGCATCGCCCAGAACAGCTGGGACTACCGCCCGCTCGGCCTCGGCTACGCCAACCTCGGCGCGCTGCTCATGTCGCGCGGCCTGCCCTACGACTCGGCCCCCGGCCGCGCGTACGCCGGCGCCATCACCGCGATCATGTGCGGTGAGGCCTACCGCCAGTCGGCGCAGATCGCCGCCGACGCCACCGGCCCGTTCGTCGGCTACGCCAAGAACGAGCAGCCGATGATGCGCGTCATGCGCAAGCACCGCCAGGCGGTCGAGAAGATCGATAGCGCCTTTGTTCCCTATGATCTGATGTCGGGCGCCCGCGCCGCCTGGGACGAGGCCATCCAGACCGGCGAGAAGTACGGCTTCCGCAACGGCCAGGTCACCGTGCTCGCGCCGACCGGCACGATCGCGTTCCTGATGGACTGCGACACCACCGGCGTCGAGCCCGACATCGCGCTGGTCAAGTACAAGCGCCTCGTCGGCGGCGGCCTCCTCAAGACCACCAACCACACGGTCCCCGAGGCGCTGGCCAAGCTCGGCTACGACGAGCAGGAGATCGAGGCGATCGTCGCGCACATCGCCGCGCGCGACACGATCGAGGGCGCGCCCCACCTCAAGGACGAGCACCTGCCGGTGTTCGACTGCGCCTTCCGCTCGAGCAACGGCACCCGCTCGATCCACTACATGGGCCACCTGCGCATGATGGCGGCGGCGCAGCCGTTCCTGTCGGGCGCGATCAGCAAGACGGTCAACCTGCCCAACGACTGCACCATCGAGGACATCGAGGACGCCTACATCCAGGCGTGGAAGATGGGCCTCAAGGCCATCGCGGTGTACCGCGACGGCTGCAAGCGCACCCAGCCGCTCAGCACGAACCTCAAGCAGGCCACCAGCACCGGCCGCGCCGAGGTCGAGATCGCCCCGACCGTCGACCCGCTCAGCGTCCTCGCCGACGACGAGCGCGCGATGATCCTCGCGATGCGCGAGAAGAAGCTGCGCCCGGCCGGTCCGCCGGTCGCGCGTCGCCACAAGCTGGCCGACGAGCGCATGAGCTTCACGCACAAGTTCTCGATCGGCGGCCACGAGGGCTACATCACCGTCGGCCTCTACGCCGATGGCACCCCGGGCGAGATCTTCGTCCGCATGGCCAAGGAAGGCTCGGTCATCGCCGGCCTGATGGACAGCTTCGCTACCGCCGTCTCGCTCGCGCTGCAGCACGGCGTGCCGCTGCCGATCCTGGTCGACAAGTTCAAGGGCACGCGGTTCGAGCCGTCGGGCTTCACCGGCAACCAGGAGATCCCGATCGCCACGTCGATCATGGACTACATCTTCCGGTGGCTCAGCATCCGCTTCCCGGTCGACGGCAACCCGATCGAGCGCCACCCGGCCGCGCGCGAAGCGCAGCTCGACCTGCCGCGCGTCCCGCTGATGGCGAAGGACGGCGTCGAGGCCGCGCTGGCGAAGGTGACCGCGGTCGCCGGCGCCATCGTCCAGGGCCCCGCGATGAGCTTCGAGATGGCCGCTGGCGGGAAGGACCGCGCCTGGGTGCAGGAGACGGACGCCCCGCCGTGTCACGAGTGCGGGACGCTGATGGTGCGCAACGGCGCGTGCCACAAGTGCCCGAATTGCGGGAGCACGAGCGGCTGTTCGTGACGCGCTGATAAGCGACTGAACGTCCGCCTGGCAGGGCTCGCCTCCGAACGGTTGCGGGCCCTATTTGCGTCAGCTCCGAAGAACTCGCTACGAAAGCTCACGCTCGCTGCGAATGGCTCTCGGCCTTCGCTTCCGCCCAAGCACACCAAGTTATTCGTAGCTCACGGCGTTCGAACAAACCGCGTGAAGCCCCGGCAACCGTTCTCCCTCCGACGCCATGGCCCTGCTTAACCAGATGCTGCGGGATGTCACATCGCTAGGAGAGCGGTGTGCGCGAGGCACGCGTGAACTTGGGCCACTAGACGATTTTGTCGCGGCAATTCGCGATGAGGCAATGGCTCGTGCCCAGCTTCTGGATACGCTGGTAGTGCCGTTTCATCTAACCAAACAGAAAAATGCAATTGCGACCAAGCTGCGAAGGAGCGCTGAGTCATGCGTCGATCTGAATGGAATTGAACGACTAGCAGGCGCCATTGACAGGGAAATATTGCCCTTTCTGAAGGGCGCGTGCGCAGACCCGTCTCTTGTCGAGATCAGCTCTTCTACCAACGACATCGCTGAAGCTGTCGATGAGATGACGGACGCCGAGGTCGGAAACTGGCGAATCGGAAAGCGGTTCTCTCAAGGCGGATACGGCAAGGTCTACCACTGTGAGAATTTGCTGACCGCCGAGAGAGCATGCGCGAAGGTGATACCATTCTCGGAAGATAAGCGAGAGCGCGCTGAGCAAAGTCAGCGCTTTCGTCGAGAGGTGAGAGTCCCCGCAGATGTCGGGCATCCAGCCTTGATAAGGATACATGACGCCTACTTGAGCGAGGAGTACCAAGCGTTTGCAATTGTCATGGAATACGTTGCACGCGCAAGGCACCTCGATGTCTGGTGCCGGGGTAAGTCACAAGACATTTCCCTGCGGATCTTCCTCGACCTGCTTGATCCACTGGCTATGTGCCACGAGCGCGGCTTGGTTCATCGCGACATCAAGCCGTCAAACGTCCTCCTCCAGCAGGACGGTCAGCTTCGGCTCTTGGACTTCGGACTTGTTGCGGCAGTGGGCGCCGACTCAGCGACGAGAAGCAATCAGGTCCTCGGGACGCTTCAGTACATTAGTCCGGAACAGATTCGCGACTCGCGGCGTGTGGAGCCATCAGCCGATGTCTGGTCCGTTGGTGTCATGATGCTAGAGGTTCTTACTGAGCGTACTGTTTTTGCGCGCGTGAATCCCGCTGAGACAATGAACGCTGTTGAGAAGGGCGAATACGATCTGCCAGAAGGACTTTCCGAGTCGCTGACGGAAGTGATACGGAAGTGCCTGTCAAAGGAGGCAAAGGATCGCTACAGCGACGCGGACGAACTTTCACGGGCCCTAGAGACCGGTCTCAGAAATCCCGTCTGGAAGAAGGACGTTCGGATCACGTCGATCCCTGCACGGACCATGGCAGAGTCAAGGATCGCCCGACCGGACTTCCCCTATGACGCTCAAGATGTACCGGACGCGGACGCCGGCCATCCACAGCAGCGGGGTACGGTTGATCTTCAGGCCAAGATGATTCCGGACTTTGGCGTCCTTGCATATGGTGCTATCCGCGAGGTGTGCGACCGTTGTGGGGACACCAGCACAAGCGGTAGCAAGTGCGCACGATGTGGGCACCATGTGGGCGTCTATTGAGACGTCACGAATCACGAACTCAGCCGCGACGGGTGTGAAACGACGTCAACAGTGGCGCCACGCAAGTCTCGAGCCCCCGTCCCGCGGCCAGCCCGTCTCTGACGAGAGTTTCTAACTCAGGGCCGCGTAGTACTGGGCACGCTCGATGCGCAAGAAGTCTAGAACCACCCCGAGCGTTGCCTGCGCATGCTGCTCGAGTTGTTCCGGGCGCACTACTGTTTGAGCGTAGGCTGCGGCTTCGAAGGTGCGCGCCATCCCAAAGAGCTCGCGACTGACCTCCGGTCGAACGAAATACTCGGAGAGGACGTCGGCTGGAATGTCTCTGAAGTCGTGAGCAATTCTCGATCGGAGTTGGCCAGCAAGACCTCCGGCCTCGGGTGCATAGTTGTCAAGCAACTGCGCTGCTATCGAAACCGAACGCTCGACGTCGGCCCTTCCCCCGCGCCCATATCGGAATCCGTCTTCCACAGCGCGTTGCCGCTCGTCTAGATGCTCAAAGACCAGGCGCCTGATGCTGTAATCGAGGCCAATCAAGAAGTAGCTAATCATTAGGTATGTAAGCCGGCACGCAGCTTCGCGCCTGCTAGACGTAATCGTCTGGTTCGCGAAGTAATGAGTATCGGTGAGCCATGCGTTGCAGCCGCCGAAGTCCATTGCCTCGATAAGGCGTGCCTTTGCTTCCAATAGGCGCACTCGCCACTGCCCGAGCAGACGATCGTACTCCGTCAGCAACTGAAACAACTCGTCTTCAAATAGCCGTTCCCCACCGGCACTCGCAGGGAGCACTGTAGGTAGTCGCCCCAAAAACGTTCCGTCTAAGACTAACACCCCGTGGGCCTCGCCAAATTGTCGTACAGCAGGCCGTTTATCCGTTGTTGCGACGATGCTTCCTTCAACGCCTGTAATAGACTGGAGACCTTTTACCCAAAGGACGCGCTCAAGGGCCTTCGGCTTCCCCTTGTCCTTGGCATCTACTAGAATCCGTTCGCGCGTCAGCGATGACGGTCGAAGATAGAGCCACACGTCGATGTCGGTGACGTCGTGTCCACCGAAACGAAAGGGCACCCCACGGACGGAGAAGTAGCCAGCTCTCATGAAGTAGTCCCGTAGCGCCTCTTCGGTTCGCCCGCCCTTGTCCGCTTGGCTAGACGACATCACAGCCTCCCAGTGCGCAGGGCCGTAAGCACGTTGCGCGTTGCCCGCTTGCTTGGCTGCGCTTGTGTGCGTCGAGTGAGCGTACGGCGCTCCTCCGGCTTAGTGTAGCGTGTGACGGCTGCACCAGGGAAATTCGGGAGGCTATGCTCAGAGGCGTCGCCAGCCGTGAGTACCTGTAGCGCCAACTCACCGATGTCCCTCTTGAGCAGTCGCATTTCGTAGTACCCCCCCGGCTTCGGTCGAATCGCCACAACACGGCGACGCTCCAAGACGCGATAGTCTTCACCGATCGCGGTCGCATTGCCGGTCCATGCGCCGGTCAACATCTTGCGCATCAATGCGGTCAGCATCGTGATGCGGCCGCGGTCGGGACTGCTTCGCATGATCCCATAAGTAAGACACGCAACGAATGCCTTTGCCAGATCCATGGCGTCGTCAATAAATGCATTGCTGAACTTTGTGAACGCCCCAGGGCGCGTGACGTATAGCTGAGTCTCGTGTTCGTTGGCGACTTCGCTGACGTCGAGCATGCCGATGGCGTGAAGCTTCTCGAAAAGCGGCTCGCCCAGTATACGCTTGACTTCGTCAAGTGGCAGGCATCCACGTGAGCGTAGCAGCTGCTCAATCTCGACTAGCTTGCGCGATTCGTCATTAGTGAGAGATTGCAGGACGGCCTGTATCTTCATGGCCGATTCGCGGCGAAAGATGTGACCGTTGAATAGAAGCTGTTTGCCGCCACCAAGATCTTCGCCGTCGAGAAAATCCATGGCGACGCAATGCTCGAGTAAGTCAGTTGTGTCGTCCTTTGTTAACTTGAACGTATCGCCCAGATATTGGGCCGCTAGTTCCGACTCCAAAGGTGACTGCGAGACTTTTTCTGCAATATCGAGCACGGCATGTTCATGTGGCTGGGGGTCGGTTTGGTCAAAGGCTGCTGCGGTGTGACTGAGCACCATGGCCGATGTCACGCCAAGAACTGCGAGCCCGTTTGGGCTTAGGCTGATCAGGCGCTGCCTTTCGAGTTGTTCGAGTATGGTCGGCAACTCCAATCGAACGCTAACACCAACTTCGTGCGCCAGCGCGTGAACCTGCGGTGTCGTCAAGGTGCTCTCGTCGGAGGCCGCGAGGGACGACAGCATGAGTCCCATCTTTCCTGCGAGCTTGATGTTCTCGTACTCACCGGCTGCTCCGCCTGTTACATGATCGAGCTTTTGGGCATGGTTGACAATCCACGCGCCTTTCGTCTTTGGATCCATAGGTGGAGAGTCTCCGTTGGAGGGCGCGCCCCCCTCCCACTGCAGCCCAGCCGGTTGGGTTGTTCGATGACGAAGTCCGGCCCTTTGTCGTCTTCAAAAGGCGCGATTGAGTGTAGGGCGATCATGCCATAAGTCAATTGCTCCCCACGAACCGGATCGCGTCGCGGAATCTCCCCGAGAACCGGGTCGCAACCGATCGGATCGCACATTAGGGGTGATGGTCGGCGAATCGCGTCGCCGAATCTCCCGCGCGTCGCCCGCCGAAAGCACCTTGCCCGACCGGCCAGGGGTGACTCCTGGCGGGCCCAAGTCCCGGGTCGCAGCCGTTCGGATCGCGGTCGCAACCGGTTCGCACGTGATGTTCAGCGAATCGCGTCGCCGAATCTCCCGCACGGCGCCCGCCGAAAGCACCGCCGCCCGACCGGCTAGGGTGACGGCTGGCGGGCCGGGCAGCGAGCGATGGGGGCGGGGAGGGTGGCGCGTGAGCGCAAGGACGTGCGGGCGGCGCTCAGGCTAGCGCGAGGTCGGCGTTGTCAACGCCGCGGAGCCACGTGGCGGCGAGGTCGGTGGGGGCGGCGATGTACCAGCGGGGGCGGACGAGCGCGCCGGGCGGGTGGTTGGCGGTGATCGCGGCGGCGATCTCGGTGGTGTCGGAGGTGGCGAGCTTGCGGAGACGCTCGGAGGCGCGCTTGTAGCGGTCGCGGAAGGTGGCGTAGGCGGCGAGGAAGCGCGCGCGGACGCGGGCGCAGAAGGCGTGGCAGGCGGGGGCGGGTGACGGCTCGAGCTTGGTGGCGGGCGTCGCGTGGGATCTTCGGCGATCAGGTGGGCGGCGCCGAGGACGGTGGCGCCGGCGTGCTCGGCCTCGATGTCGGCGACCAGGGCGGCGTGCTTGGCGCGGAGCGCGGCGGCGTCGAGGTCGGCCCAGACCGGCAGCGGTGCGAGCGTGATCGCGACGTCGTGCGCGAGCTCGGCCTCGGGGCGCGGGTTCGAGCGGCGGGCGTTGCGGCGCCGCTCGTCGAGCGAGCGGTAGACCGCGGGGATGGTCATGTCGCCCCCCGCAGATCCGGGTCGCAACCGATCGGTTCGCAGAGTCTTCTCGAGCCCCGCGGCAGCGTGATTCGCGGTCATCGTCGCCGCCGCCCAGATCGCGCGCCTCCGGTACAATCTGGCCCAGGCCCCGGCGTCCAACCTGGTGGCTGCCGGTCTGGGCCGACCTGCCGGCCGGCGCGCTGCGCGCCAGGCACGCCGCCCTGGTCGCCGAGATCACCGTTCCGCTGGCCATCAGAAGATATACTTGATGGCGGCGCCGATCTCGAGCGCGTCGATGAAGTCAAACTCGCTGCCGACCTTGCCGTCAGACTCCCAGATCGCACGGTACTCGTACGTGGTCCGCTCGGCGTTGGTTGCGTAGGGCACGGCGGCACGCGCCGAGATGCCGACATCCGCCGTCAGGTGCGACGAGAACCACGGCAGGCCGACGGCGACATCGAGCCGTGGCGCGAGGAAGTTCACCCAGAGCAGCCCACCCACCAAGAACCGGGTCGCAACCGATCGGATCGCACGCGGGTAGTGCGCCGCGATCTCGGGGCTGTCGGCGGTGGTGAGCTTGCGGAAACGCTCGGAGCGCGCAGGTAGCGGTCGCGGAAGGTGGCGTCGGCGGCGAAATCGGTCCCGGACGCGCGCACAGAACGCATGGCAGGCGGGCGCGGGCGAGCGCTCGAGCTTGGTGGCGGGCGTGGCGGCGGGGGGCCTCCGCGATCGGGTGGGCGGCTCCGAGGACGGCGGCAAAGGAGGAGAGTGGGGCGCAACGGAGCGAATCGCACGCAAGCACCCGATCGGATCGGAGGGCGCGCCCGTTCGGGATCGCACGGAGGCCCACCCGCGAACCGGGTCGCAAGCGATGGCGCGTCGCGCCAGTTCTATTGCAGGATGGGCGCATGACTAGTGAAGCGACGACCGACTGGTTGCAGCGCGCACTGCTAATCACGGGATCGCAAGGCAAGCAGCTGGGCTCCGGCTTCGTTGTGGCTCGTCGAGAGGCCACCGTTGTAATCGCGACGTGCGCACACGTCGTGAAGCCCGCCGACACCGCCATCTACGTCGGGGGCATTGCCGCAAAGGTTCTGTTCTGCGGCGAGCACGTCGACCTTGCGTTGCTCGAGGTTGCCGACCTGGCCGAGCTGACGCCATTGCCCCTCGCGCCGAAGCGAGTCGGCATTGGCTGCAAGGTAATTGTGGTCGGCTGGCGGTCCGACGGTGTCGCGACCCTTTGCGAGGAAGTCCACTGTCAGATCGAGAAGCAGGTAAAGGAATCGTATCAAGGTCACAAGGAGCAGCCGGCCGGCTACCGGCTCAAGACGCCGAATGACGAGATCGCGCTCGGATACTCAGGTGGCCCAGTGATCGATCCGAGCACTGGCCAGCTGATCGGCGTGCTGGAGGCGCGCCGCGGCTCCACTGTCGCCTATGCGATCGCCGCCGAGGAACTCCGCGCCGTGATAGCCCCGTTTGGATCGATTGTCAACGACCACCAGTCCGGCAACCGGGTCAGCCTAAGGCAAGACCCCCGCGCTCTGTCGCGCAACGTCGCGACGAACTGGACCCGGCTGCGTGGTGCGATCACTCGCCTCACCGAGGACCAGTACCGCGTCGTCGCGATGACCCAGCACGGCCAGACACGTGTGCTGGTGACCGGCTGTGCAGGGTCAGGCAAGACCCTGGTTGCGGTCGAAAAGGCATGTCGGTTCGCACACGCCGGCCTGCGCACGTTGTTGATCTGTCACAGCCCGCACCTGGCGGCCTTCCTGCGAGAGTTGGTCGCCGGCTCAGCGGTTGAGTGCTTCGATTTCGAACACTGGATCCGAACGCTAGTGGACCCCGGTAGTGTAGTGATCAGCGAAGGATGGATGCAGTACGCCGAGCCGACATCGGACGACCTCGAGTTGGCCCAGGCCAAGCTCGCTATGTCCGAAGCTCGATACGGAGCGGTGGTGGTCGACGAGGGACAAGACTTCCGGCAGAGTTGGTGGGATGTCGTGACAATGGCGCTCTCTGACGAGCGCAGTCACTTCTACGTCTTCATGGACGACAATCAGGCCCTGCTGCCACACCGCGGCCGGCCGCCGATCGCGCAGCAGATCCGTCTGTCGCGCAACTGTCGCAACGCCGGGCAGGTGTTCGAACTAGTCCGGCGCATCCACCCATGCGCGCCGCTCCCTGAACGCCAGTTGACGCGCCGGGGAATCGTCGAGTGGTTTCCGATCAACGACTTCTCGCAAGCGTGTGCGGCGGTGCGCCTCGCCGTGACCGAGGCGCTGCGGCATACGCCGCCATCGCTGGTCGTCCTGACCACGGAGCCCGACCCCGTGTCGTCAAGCGTCGTCTGTGGGCTCGAGATGGCCGACCCGTCCCATCAAGGCTGGCAGGGCGTGGTCCTCGACTACCTCACCTCGCTACAGCCCGAGCTGCGTCGATACAAGCGGCCAGCTGAGCTGCCGACGCTGAGTGACGCGCGTCATCCAACCCAAGACGACATATGGGCCGTATGTTCGTTCGCACGTCGTTGGCCTTTTCCCGGGCGGCCCGATGCCAAGCTGTCGTGGCGCCGGCGAACCGACGTCTTCGACCTAGGCGGCCTTGCCCCAGAGCGAGGCCGTCGTGGCGCGCAGATTGCCGAGTTCTTCAGTATGCCCGTTTGGGCGAACGGACTTGGGCCGTCGCCGTCGTGGCGCATTGCGCCTGGCGGGTCCTTCGGGGTTCAAACGATTCCGCTCTACACAGTGGCCACCTTCAAGGGCCTCGAGGCCGACGCGGTAGTGCTTCTCGAGGCACCCAACGCGAAGCTGGGTCGCTCATCGGTGTCCTACGTCGGCGTGTCTCGAGCGCGCATGCTGCTGCACGTGGTCGCCGACGCGACGACCGAGATGCTGTCGTGGGACCTCGCTACCGGGTAGCCCCAGAGAACGGACAACTGGTCGCGACCGATCGGATCGCACGGGAACCGGGCCGCAACCTCGGAGCGGGTCGCAGTCGGTCGCCGCCGATCGGATCGCGTGTAATTGACGCATCGACGACGTGAGTCCAGATGACGCCCGGTGACTTGACGGAGTTCGAGCAGGAATGTCACCATAGAGCGGTGGCACTCGTCGCAGATGACCTCCCAACCCTAGAAAGCGCAGAATTTGAGGGGCTCGTATTCCAACTGCTGACGGCGATGGGGTTCGTATTCGATCGTACGGCGGTGCGTGAGGCGCCGTTTGATTTCGCTGGGAATGACGCGTCAGGCAGGTCTGTTGTTGTAGAATGTAGGCTGTTTCGCCGCGGCGTGAACGGTATTGGCCTCCGTGAGGCGCACCAATCGCTTGCGCGCGCGAGGGCCTTCGTGAGCGCAGACGTGGGCTACCTCGTCGTAAACCAACGCGTCCCGCCGCAAAGGCGCGAACAACTGACGTCCGAGACACCCTGGCTAATTGTAGTAGACGCGGACGATATTATCAGCCAAGTGGGGCACCACCCCGCTCTAGCAGCACGCTGGTTACGTCTTGTAGAGGCGCGCCGCGATGTCCTTCAAGCTGATCCAGGAGCGGCCGCCGCGCCTGGCGCCAGCATCATCGCCGAACTTGCAGTCCTGCCATCAGGCAAGAGCAGCTCAAGAACGTTCGAGGAGACTGCCGTCAGAGCGATCAATCACGCACTCTGTCCGCCGCTGGACACGCCAAGAGTTCAATCTCGCAGTGATGATGGGTTGGACGTTCGAGACGCTGTGTACCCGATATTCGTTGGAAACGCCTTCTGGGATTGGGTTCGAGCAGCCACGAACTCTTGGTTCGTCGTCGTCGAATGCAAGAACTTCGCAGAGGCGCCCGGACAGACCGAGGTGGAGTCGCTACAGCAGTATCTTTACAGCCACGCCATGAGATCATTCGGAATCCTTGTGAGTCGACGGCCAGCATCGGAAGCAGCGCTGAAGGCGCGTCGCCGAAGCTGGTTGGAATTTCGGAAGCTCATCGTACTGTTTAGCGATGCTGAGCTAAATGACATGGTTCGCGAACGGGATTCCGGAGGGCGGCCGGAACGACTTATTGAGCTTCACCTCTTCGACTTCTTTGCGACGTTGACGCCGTAGCCCAAGAAGCCGACGGCGCAAGACCAACGGCGCCGCCCCAAGCGCCGCCCCAAGAACCGGGTCGCAACCGATCGGATCGCACGCAAGAGGTGGTTGCTCGGGGCGTCGTACGCGTAGAGGCGGACCGCCGTGTACAGCGCGAGCGCCTTGCCGAAGACGCCGTCGACGATCGCGCGGCCGGCGGGATCGGGTCGCAGCGGTCGCAGCCGATCGGATCGCGACGTGCGGGGCGGTCGAGGTGGACGTCAGCCTTGCACGACCATGTGAACGACGGCTCGGTAGAGTTGGCTGCCCGCGGCGTCTCGGCAGACGAAGCCCTGATCCGACGTGCCGAGCGGTCCGAAGTACATGAAGTGCCCGGATGCCGCGTAGGCGCCTCCCGCACTCAACCCGCCATTGACCTGAGGCGCGGCGATGCCCGCGCAGTCGGCGGCTCCTGGCGCCTCCCAGTCCAGCGTCGTGTTGGCCGGACGTATCAACGTTTCGGTGCCCACATCGAGGCGCATCGCCGCGAGCACCACCATGGCGGAGACGCCAGCGCCGCCGTCATCGCAGGCGATCGTCAGCGTCTGGATCCCAAGGGGCGACACGACCTGGCGTTCACCAGCGATTGTCGGCAAGGGGCCGTCCCAATCCGGGACAGCCCCACCGCTAGCGGCGGTACAACTAGCGACCCCGGTAGCACTCCAACGGACCGTGGTCGGCAAGCCGGCGCGAACGCTGTCGCCCGCGACAAGGTCGAGGACAACCGTCGCGGCTGCGTCAGGTGCGGCATCGGTTCCGACGGGCATGGCATCCACCGCGTCGACGGTAGCGTCGGGCGCCGGCGGGCTCGAATCCTCAGCGAGCTGTGCATCGACTCCCACAAAGTGCGGGGCATCGAGACTGCACGCCCAGAGTCCGACGAGCAGCGCGAAGCGTACGATCTGGTCCCGCACAAGGCCCTCCCTTGTTGCAGACGGTACGCGGCTGGCGAAGCAGCGTCAATCGCCGCTGCGGGGGGGGGCGATCTCAGGTGGCGAGTTCGAGGTGTCCTCAGAGAACCGGGTCGTAACCGAGCGGAGCGCACTGTTCCCGCGCTTCTCGGTCTGGGCGGCCCACACGATCAAGTCGGGCGACTTCCCCGTGGCCCGCGAAGCGGCGATGCGGTGGTATACGAGCCGGCTCCGACAACTGGGTCGCAACCGATCGGATCGCAGCTGGAGGACTCGATGACCTGGTACGCCGACCTCAGCCCCTACACCTACCTGCGCGGCCAGCGTCCCGAGGCACCAGCGGTCAACGTCGGGTGGCTCGCACACGGGCACGTGTTCCCGACCGGCGATGTGCCCGCGGAGTTGGTGCCTCGCCTCGCCGGACTGATCGAGCACGCACCGACCCAAGTCACGCGCGGACTTCACGATTGCGAGTTTTGTCCACCGGTCACGGGCGACCCACGCCGCGCGGCAAGTTGGGGACTTGTGTCAGGCGCCACGTAAAATGACCCCCGCGCGCCACTAAAACTGACCCCTCCCCTGGGGAGGGTAAGCGATGAGAAAGACGCACGAAAACGAGGTCGGGACGATGGTCGTTCCGATGCTGGATCCCGAGATCGTGGAGCGG